>NZ_PPCX01000010.1 GCF_002959775.1 Veillonella rogosae JCM 15642
TGGCCACCTTCGCGAATCGCGAAACGAAGACCTTCTTCAATAGCGATTGGTGTAATCAATTCGATGTTCATTGTTACGTTATCGCCAGGCATACACATTTCTACACCTTCAGGAAGGTTTACAACACCTGTTACGTCTGTTGTACGGAAGTAGAATTGTGGACGGTAGTTGGAGAAGAATGGAGTATGACGGCCACCTTCTTCTTTAGTCAATACGTAAACTTCTGCTTTGAATTTTGTGTGTGGTTTGATGGAACCTGGTTTAGCCAATACTTGACCACGTTCGATGTCTTTACGGTCAACACCACGAAGCAATGCACCTACGTTGTCACCTGCTACTGCAGAATCCAACACTTTACGGAACATTTCAAGACCAGTTACTACGTATTGTTCAGCTTTTTCTTTCAAGCCTACTACTTCGATAGTATCGCCAACGTTTACTTGACCACGTTCAACACGGCCAGTTGCTACTGTACCACGACCAGTGATTGTGAAAACGTCCTCTACAGGCATCAAGAAAGGTTTGTCAGTATCACGAACTGGTGTTGGGATGTAGGAGTCTACAGCGTCCATCAAGTCGTCGATTTTAGCTACATATTGAGCGTCGCCTTCCAAAGCTTTCAAAGCGGAACCTACAACGATAGGTACTTCGTCGCCAGGGAATTCGTAGGAGGAAAGAAGTTCACGAACTTCCATTTCTACTAATTCAATCAATTCTTCGTCGTCAACCATGTCAGCTTTGTTCAAGAATACTACGATTGCAGGAACACCAACTTGGCGAGCCAACAAGATGTGTTCGCGAGTTTGTGGCATAGGGCCGTCAGCTGCGGAACATACTAAGATAGCGCCGTCCATTTGAGCCGCACCAGTGATCATGTTTTTAACATAGTCAGCATGGCCTGGGCAGTCAACGTGTGCATAGTGACGGTTAGCAGTTTCATACTCAACGTGTGCAGTGTTGATTGTGATACCGCGTTCACGTTCTTCTGGAGCTTTATCGATCATGCTGTAATCTTGGAAATCAGCTTGGCCTTTTTCAGCCAATACTTTAGTGATTGCAGCAGTCAAAGTAGTTTTACCATGGTCAACGTGACCGATTGTACCGATGTTAACATGCGGTTTCGTACGTTCAAATTTTTCTTTTGCCATTAGGATTGTATCCTCCTTCACAAAAACAAATTACATTCTAGTATTAATATAATATATTAACCCTAATTTATCAATGGAATATAACATTCTCCTACAAATTATTATACCATATATACAAATGCACAAAAAAGTCGACCGATACGAATCACTCCTATCTATCGACTTTATTTTATAACGTCACATCTCTTACTTTATAATCTTAATCTTTCTTAGTATTAAAGATTAAATATTATAGTGTTGCTATTATGGTTTATGGGTAGAAATAAAAAAATCCTCACCAACGTGAGGTTTAATGGTGGCGGCACACGGACTTGAACCGCGGACACACCGGGTATGAACCGATTGCTCTAGCCAACTGAGCTATGCCGCCATGTATGGAGCTAGTGACCGGGATTGAACCGGTGACCTTATCCTTACCAAGGATACGCTCTGCCGACTGAGCTACACCAGCACAATGAACGATCATTTCACTGTGAATATTTGTGGTTGCGGGGACAGGACTTGAACCTGCGACCTTCGGGTTATGAGCCCGACGAGCTACCAACTGCTCCACCCCGCTATAGATGGTGGAGGGAGAAGGATTCGAACCTTCGAAGTCGAAGACGGCAGATTTACAGTCTGCTCCCTTTGGCCGCTCGGGAATCCCTCCATAAATAAAATGGAGCTGGCGATAGGAATTGAACCCACAACCTGCTGATTACAAGTCAGCTGCTCTACCTATTGAGCTACGCCAGCATCATTACGACAAGATGAATTGTATCATCTGCCACACTAAGTGTCAAGAACTTTTTAAAAACTTTTTTGAAGCTTTTCATCGTTCACTGCGGTATCCCTTAGTGCTTAATCATAATAACATGAAACGATACCCTATGCAAGTATTTTGTCAAAAAAAATTTACATTTCATTAAACCCACATAAAATACAGTAATTTCAAGTTTTTATGGAGTAGTTATTAAAAAAGCAACCAAAAAAGGAGATAGTAATCTATCTCCTTTTGATACATTTATAGTTTTCCCTATATTTTACCAATATGTTCAATTTTGTAGTTAGTCGATTACAACAACATGATCTGGATGTGCAATAGTAACTACAGCATGTTTTGGATCATTGTTATGTTCTAAGTACAACTGATTCCCTTCAAGGTGACCACGCCAGCCAACGACAATAGGATACTTCTTACTAATAGTTTTTAGTAATTCAAATGGTTCTAAATTTAAGATTGGCGCAAAGAATACATTAATGCCATCGAGCAATACTACTTCAGTATCACTACGGCTAAGAGCACGACAAATAACTTCTTCTGCTAATTGAGGACGTTCATCACGAGGCACAAGTAGGAATTCTTCTTCGATAAGCTGTTTAGCTTCCAAGTATTTCCAACCCTTTTGCTCGGACAATTCACGAATTAGCAAACTTTTACCAGAACCTGGACCACCAACGATAAACAATATACGTTCATCATCGTTTTGAATTTTTTCCCAACGTTCTTTTACATCTTGTACAGTAACCATATCCTTTGCCTCCTCGCTGTGACCTATCCTACTTAACCGGACGGTCAGATAACATAACGGATTTGATATATTGGTTTTTTTCATCTAGGGCAAACTGTAAATAAGAATTGCTTGCCGCTGGATTTTTATATTCATATACAGTAGACGTGCCCGAATTCGTTGTAGATTCAACGATACGAGTTGGCATACCGTACACAAAGAGCAATAAATACTTAGTATCGCCCATCGCAATACCGCGACGTGTTGGCGTGTAAATATTTAATAGTACACGATTGATGAGATTCTTTTTATCTACACTTACGCCGTATTCATTATAGCCAATGAACGCAGAGCCGAAGAGCATGCCCTGATGTTTCCAGTCATTATTAGAATCGTTGATAAAGTGATCATTTAGCTGTAAGCCACGCAACACGAAGTCATCAGCAGTCAATTTGCCCGCTTCGAAATCATATACCGGTGCTTTTGGTAAACCAAATCTAGGCCATACTTGACCACTAATCATATCAACAGCCTCTATATTGCTTTGTTTAATAGTAAAAGCAATATATTCCTTCTGTTGACCAAGCATAGATTGTTGTTGACTATTACTATTTGTATTCTCTACAGGACTCTTAAAATCCTTTTTTTGTGGCCATGAATTTTCAGAATGACCTTCATAAAGGAAAATATATGTCTCATTTTTTTGATCACGCCACATCGCATTAGGACTGCCATAAGCAAATACCAATTCCATACGCGTGCTACCAGGGCCAATATCACGTACAGTATTGACGCCTTTTTTCGTACTATGAATATTGGTAATAGTATTTGGTTCAAAGAAATACGTCGCCCCTTGACCACGCAATGGATCATTTACCAAGCGCTCTACAGAAGGACCTGTATATACAGTTACGGCAAGATCTTTCATATGATAGGTAGTAAAGTTATCTCGCACTTCTGTCTTGTCTACATCTTTAGGCACGACAAATTTGTCTCCCAAGCGGTAGGTAGCAATAGCATAATCATCTTCAGAACCTAAGGATGGCAAATCATTAGCGGTATAGGACTTACCAATATCTGCTAAATTATTTTGAGTAATGCTCGGCAACGGCCCTTCATTTTCGCTAGCCGCTTGCCAGAACTGTATAGAGTCACCAAATTCAGTAACTGCCATTTGTTCCGCCAACCACCCTGTTTTAGTGCGCTCATTTTTAGTCGTTGCTTCAGGTTTAACGACTTTTATGGGCGCATTATCAAGATAGGCTAAGCTATCAGCTTCGCCAGATGCCTCTCCGCCGCCTTGACCAATTGTAGCATCTTGGGCCGCCTCGTTCGTTTCATCAGTAGTTTCTATTGCAAAAGGATTAACTGTAGAAATTGCAGGCTCCTCTGCATATCCGATAGTAGTAGCAGATAAACCTACAAGGAGGGCCGCTACAATACGACTCTTCATAGAATAGTTCATCGATTAGTCTCCAATTGTGCACGCAACCATGTCAGCCAAGGTTCAAGACCATTATGGGCCGTGCAACTTACTTCAAATATCTCTCCATTAGGATTTAAATTACGAATATCTTGTATGGCCTGTTCCTTTTTGAAAGGCACATACGGCAACAAATCAATCTTATTAATGAGGATGGCCTTAGACTCTTTAAAGATTAATGGATATTTAAGTGGTTTATCTTCCCCTTCAGTAACAGATAAAACTGTTACTTTCATACTTTCACCAATCTCAAATTCTGCAGGACATACTAAATTGCCTACATTTTCGATAATGATCATATCAAGATCATCAAGATTTAAATCACCTAAGGCATCTTGAATCATCTGTGCATCGAGATGACAACCACCAACTGTATTAATTTGGATAACAGGCACGCCTAAGGCATGAATTCGTTCTGCATCCTTAGCGGTAAACAAATCACCTTCAATAACAGCTAGACGATAATCCTTTTTTAAATCTTGTAAGGTAGCCTCTAAAAGAGATGTCTTGCCAGCCCCTGGAGAACCTAACAAGTTAAATACAAATATATTTTTTTCCTTAAACAACTGTTGCAAGGACGTTGCAATGGCATCATTTTTTGCCAGTACATTGGTTTTAACTTGAACTTGCATGTCCAAACCTTTCTATCAATCGATATCCATGGAGGTCACTTGTAATTCGCGGCCCCCGATGGTTTGTACGAAATGACTGTCACAATGAGGACAGATAAACTTATAGTTTTCTACAGGAAATGTCTTATCACAATCTAAGCACTTTCCTTCTATGGGAATTGTGTTGATTTCAATGCGTGACCCTTCAGCAGGAGTTCCTTTAGTAACGGCTTCCCAACAAAAAAGCAACGAATCTGGCTCTACCCCACTCATAAGGCCCAAATCGAGTTGAACGGAATGAATCACAGATGCATCGTGTTGGCGTAACGTATCGAGGGCTACATCAAGTATGCCTTCTGCTATAGACATCTCATGCATGGTATGCCTCATATACAGCTTCAAGCATCATAGTAGTCGTTACAGAGCCTACACCACCAGGTACTGGAGTAATTGCAGACGCAATATCTTTTACCGCTTCATAATCAACATCGCCTACCGTCTTACCTTCTAGTTCATTAATGCCTACATCGATAACAACAGCACCTGGCTTAATCATATCTGCTGTAATCATATGAGCACGACCCGCTGCAGCAATAACGATATCGCCTCGTTTTACTTGCTCTGCCAAATCAGGAGTTCTAGAATGGCACATTGTAACAGTACCATGTGCACCAAGGGTCATAAGAGCTACTGGTTTGCCAATAACTTGGCTACGACCGATTACTACCACATGTTTCCCCTCTACAGGAATATCGTAGTGATTCAAAATTGCCATGCACGCCTTAGCTGTACAAGGGGCAAAACCACCTTTACCTGCAGTTACAAGGCCAATATTATACGTAGTTAAACCATCGATATCTTTTTTAGGATCTAGCATATCAATAAGAGCCTCTGTATCAATGTGTTTAGGCATCGGCATTAACGGTAAAATTCCATGAACAGCCGCATCATTATTTAATTCTTGCAATGCTGTAACTACTTCATCCTGTGTAGCCGTTTCAGGTAATTCCTTTAATACAAAGCCATAGCCAAAGTTCTTAGCTGTCTTTTCCATAAATGTAGCATACATATGAGCCCCATGGTCTTCACCAACGAGTAATACTGCCATAGTAATTACAGAGTCGCCTACTGCTGCAACTTTTTCTTGTAAAATCGCCTTGTGAGCATCTGCTACTGCTTTACCGCGTAATTCGATCATGTGTATCTCCATTCATTCAAACTATCTATAAAATAAGGTGCCTCCGGAGAGGCACCTAAGTCTCTTATTCTATTATATAACGAACTGTCTATAATTTCTAATTATGACCGAATTCGTTTTATCTACGGAAATGAACAGTAATTGCTGTACCAGCCTGAACAGTTGTACCGCTACTTTCATCTTGAGATGTAGCCGTACCAGTTCCATCCGGTTTAAAGGCAAGTCCCGCCTTATGTAACCAATCACGCACTTCACCATAGGTAAAACCAGTAAAGTTAGGCAATGTAACAGAACCATCACTTCCCGGTTTTGGTTCAGGTAGTGTATTAGCAGCTTTAACAGCTACTGGTGTACTTTCTTTAACATACGGACTCATTTGGTAATACCGTACAAGCTGAGATACGATGTCCTTAAATACAGGGGCTACAATTTGACTACCATAATAAGAACCCTTTTGTGGGTCATCAATAACGACAAGAACTACAAATTTTGGATCCTCTACAGGGCCAAAACCAATAAAGGACGCAATATATTGTCCGTCGAGATAACCGCCATGTTTAGTATCTAGTTTTTGCGCCGTACCAGTTTTACCGCCGAAGTGATAACCTTCTACCATCGCTTTTGTACCGCCACCTTCAGATACTTCTTTTTCTAGAATATCTACAATGGTTTTAGCTGTTTCCTCCGGAACTGGTTGTCCCACAACAGATGTTTCAGTCGTACTTGTTACATCGCCTTGAGAGTTACTATAAGACTTGATGATATGTGGTTTCATCATAGCCCCACCATTAGAAAGTGCACCAAAGGCGCGAACCATTTGTAATGGTGTAACCGCAATACCTTGACCGATAGACATGGTTGCCACGTCTAGCTTACTCATATCCTCTGGATTATACAAAATACCTGCTCCTTCACCAGGCAATTCAATACCTGTTTCAGAACCAAAGCCATAATCACGTACATATTTCGAGAGAATATCTGCCCCTGTTAATGTACCAATTTCAGCCATACCAGTATTAATAGAGTACTTCAAAATATCTAGCAAACGAACAGGACCATATCCCTCACCATTCCAGTTTCTAATGATATGTCCATTGGCAGCGAAGGCCCCTTTATCGTTATACACAGTGTCTAACTTCCATTTGCCTGCTGCAAGAGCTGCAGATGCAATGATAGGTTTGAATGTAGAACCTGGTTCATATAAATTGGTAACCGCAATATTTTTGAAAGCCTCTTCACCACTTTGGTTGTAGTTATTAGGATCATAACTTGGACGATTGGCCATCGCTAATATTTCACCGGTCTTTGGATCCATAACGATAACGCTGGCATGCTTAGCTCCTGTATCAACCATCGCCTTATCAAGAGCGCGTTCTGCAATAAATTGAATTGTTGCATCGATGGTTAAGGTTACGCTTTTACCCTTATCTGGTAAAAATTTAGATAGTACGGAACCAAAGATGGCATTCCCTTTATTATCAGTAGCTACAATTTCTTGTTGTACGCCCCCCTTTAATTCGTCATCGAGAACCATTTCTAGACCATCAAGCCCTTTATCATCAGTGCCGACAAAGCCTAATACTTGTGCCGCTAAGACACCATTTGGATAATAGCGCTTAGATTCTTCAACGAAATTAAGGCCTGCAATATTATTATCCTTAATAACTTGTTGTACCGCTTTTGATTTGTCTGCATCCATCATACGATTCAACCAGACAAAGGCGGTATCCTCTTGCAAAGCTTTTACAATATTCTCTTTTGACATCGTTACATACGGTGAGATGAGCTCCGCAATCTCTTGAGGAGACTGTTTAATCATCTTCGGATCCGCATATAAAGATTTTGTAACTACACTCATCGCCAATGGCTTGCCATTACGGTCATAGATTGTACCCCGCGGCGATTGTAATTTTCTATCTACTTGAACTTGTAATAAGTTTTTCTTCTCTAGGTCAAAGGTATCAAAGACCTGTAACTGTGCTAAACGACCGATAAGGACGAAAGCAACGGTCATGAGTATGGCAAGGCACCATGTAGTGCGACTCCAATCACTCATGCGTAATAACGCTTTATTTAATAACTTCATCATTTCTCCACTGGACGGCGTAACTTATGGTCTAATGCATCATATAGCGCATCTGGTTCATTGGTAATCACTCCATTTTGTACCTGACCTAATAAATACTGCAATCCTTCCCCCACTTTATTCCCTGCAAGCTTAATAACACGTTCATCATAATTTAAATCCTTTGTATGGATAGGCATCTCTAGGCTCAGATCTGCCATACATTCACCAAAGGCTAAGGTTCCATCAGTCGATGCATAAGGCTTCCCACAGCCTAACACATCGGCAGCACAAACCTTGGCTAATTGCTCCCATGCAGTTCGCATGATTTGGCTATCACGGAATTCACCACTACGAGCCTCTTTACGAAGCCATTTTTTCTCATTCGCATCGCCATTTTGTACAAAATAATGGAAACGCATATGATTTTTTACAATCCACGCTACTCGCTGTACAAAAGCTTTAGGGTAACCTAAACGAGTAAGCAAGGTTTCTGTCATTTCAGCCCCTAAGGTATCATGACCACGATCTGTGAGGCGACCATTCACCACAGCACGCACCGTAGGCATCCCCTTCGCTACATCGTGTAGTAATGCACCCCATCGCAAGGTCAAATCAGGCTCTGTATTAGATACAACGGCTAATGTATGGTACCAACCATCGAACTGGTGAAAGTCTTTTTCTTGCGGTAAATTCACAAGGTGATATAGCTCAGGCAGAATAGGAACCTCTCGAGCCACGCCGTTTTCAACTACTCGACATGAACATTCTGCCAAGCGTGATTGCACCAATACATCTAATCCTTTAGCCACCGCTGGCTCAAGCATGAGACGATTTATTTCATCCCGAACGCGCTCTAAGGATAATCCAGAGACGCGATGAAAAGCCTTAGGCATAGCTTCTAATAAATCTTTGCTAGGCAAGAAGTCTAACTTCGCCACAAAACGACACGCTCTAAATAGACGCAATGCATCTTCTTCAAAACGTTTCTGCGCATCGCCAATGGTACGCAAGGTCTTATGCTTGATATCACGGCGTCCACCTACAAGGTCAATGACCTCACCAAAGCGATTCATAGCCATGCCATTTACAGTAAAGTCACGACGCAATACATCTTCTTCTAATGTATCGGCATAGGTGATTTCTTCTGGTCGATGACTATCCGCTCCATATCGTTCAGTTCGATACGTTGCAATTTCATATTGCTTACCTTCTAATGTAGCTACTACTACACCAAAGGATTTTCCTACTAAGTCTGTCGTTTGAATACCTTGACCGCGTAGGACTTCAATGACCGTATCAGGACGTGCAGACGTCACAATATCAAAGTCATGAGGCTTTTGATGCATCAAAATATCGCGCACTGCTCCACCAATGATATAAGCTTCATAGCCTGCTTCTTCTAATACAGTCAATATTCGATTTGCTTGTTCCATCATGCACACTCCTTTCTGAACTAGTCTAACTTTTATTTTACTACAAATGAAAGCATGAAAAAAGTGCAATCCTTATAAGGATTGCACTCTTTCAGCAATAGCTGTACCTGTCGGTGTTACCGCAAGACCTCCATCACTTGTTTCACGCAATGCAGCAGGCATAGCGCGACCAATATTATTCATTGCTTCAATAACCTCATCTGGTGGAATTTGGCTTTCAATATTCATCAAAGCCATCTCAGATGCAGTAATAGCGTGGACTGCATAGAAACCATTACGCTTAACGCAAGGCACCTCTACGAGACCCGCCACAGGATCACAAGCAAGACCTAATAAATTTTTCATACACAATGCAATGGCATGGCCTACCTGACGTGGCGTACCACCCATCATTTCTACGATAGCCCCTGCAGCCATACATGCAGCTGTACCAATTTCAGCTTGGCAACCACCTACTGCACCAGCAACGCAAGCGCGATTAGCCACTACATTACCAATGCCGGAAGCAGCTAAGAAACCTTTCACTACAGTAGATTTATCTAGTTGATAGTGATCAGCCACGGCTTTCACAGCACCAGGCATAACACCACAAGACCCCGCTGTTGGACAGGCAACGATGCGGAACATTTTTGCATTTGCCTCGTTTACAGCAATAGCATAAGTCATCGCCTTATACGCAATTTCGCTCATAAAACGTGGAGATTGACCGTCAAGCTGTGCCGCCTGACCACCGGACATACCAGACGCCGTTTTATCAGTATATGCAATACCATCTTGGATAGACATTTCAAAAATATCTAAGCGATGCTCAATTTCCCGAATAACCGCCTCTTCATTGCGGTCATAATTTTCTAATTCATAACGCAGCACTACATCACCGAAGGAAATGTTGTTTTCCTCAGCTAGGCGAATAATATCTGCAATTGTATCATATGCATAGCTCATCATTCACCCTCCTATAACGCTTCAAAGGTCATGACATCTTGAATGCCTGGACACTCGCGCATAAACTGAACTGTAATGGGATTTACCACCGTGTCGGTAGTAATGACCATGACTGCATCCTTGTGCTTACCCTTACGGAATACACGCATCGTTGCAATATTAATATCAGACTCACTCAAGGCTTGGCTGATAAGAGAAATCGCACCAGGACGATCCTCGTGGAATACGACGAGCGTGAACTCATCACCGGTAATAGACATATCATTACCATCCACTTCGGTAATCATTATTTGACCACCACCGAGAGATCTACCGATAACAGTCATATGACGATTATGGTCATCATACATATCAAAACGAACCACATTAGGATGACCAACATCTAAAGGAGACTCGATAAAAGTATACTCCATCCCCTCTTTTTTTGCTAAATCATGAGCGATGCGAATATTCGTATCATCCTCTTTATAACCTAACAAACCGCCTACCAAAGCACGATCTGTACCATGACCTTTATAGGTCTTCGCAAAAGAACCATATAAAGTTAAATCTACCTTTTTAGGAGTGGATCGGAAAATACACCGCGCCATCTTACCTAGCCGCGCAGCACCCGCTGTATGCGAACTAGACGGACCAATCATAACAGGCCCTATAATATCAAAAATACTATTCATACACGCCTCTATATACACATAAATAATGTGAGAAAATTCTTACTTTACCTATAGTATAACAATCAATATTGACCAATGTCTATATGCACATTAGTGATATATTTGTGCGCATACAGAGGACTAACACACCTCCTCCCCTAGCACTATTTATATGAAAACTATCAAAAGAGTAGTATATTGATGGGACGCCTTCTTATCTACAGTTATAAAAAGGAAAGACTATACTTATGCAGCGATCTCCCCTCAACACACTAGTTTTATAAAAGCTATCGTAGGGAATAGTATATTGATGGGACTTATGTTCCGCAAACGTTTTACTAATGGGCACCACCTATTGAGGGCCGAAACGCGTCTATCTCCCAGCACATACTATTTTGGGAAAATCTATCAGAGAAGTAGTATATTGATGGGACACCTCCATATCTACAGTTATAAAAAGGAAGGACTATACTTATGCAGCGACATCAGGTCACGAGGAGCAAAGAAGTATAGTCCTTCCTTTTTAACTAGGTTGTAGATACGAAACTGGGCCCCATCAATATACAGCCACTAACAGATAGCTTTTACAAAATAGTAAAAAACGCACCTAAGGATAACCCTAGGTGCGTTATTTATAACAACAGTCCTAAATCATAAAAGAGAGGGGAAGTAGGACTGTGGTTAACAGATTAATGATCCGATTAGCCCAAGATAGCTTTCAAGTCAGCTTCTGGAGTTGTAATTGGATGCAATTGGAATTTCTCTACCAAAATGTTCAATACATTATTGGAGAAGAATTTAGGCAAGGATGGGCCGATGTAGATGTTGCGGATACCCAATGCCAACAATGTTAACAAGATACATACCGCTTTTTGTTCGTACCAGGACAATACCAATGTTAATGGCAAGTCGTTTACGTCACATTCAAAGGCACCAGCCAAAGCTACTGCTACTTGAATAGCGGAGTAAGCATCGTTACATTGACCCATATCAAGGATACGAGGGATACCACCGATTTCACCGATGTTAAGGTCGTTGAAACGGAATTTACCACAAGCCAATGTCAATACTACTGTATCTTCTGGAGTTTGTTTTACGAAGTCTGTGTAGTAGTTACGGCCTACTTTAGCACCGTCACAACCACCTACTAAGAAGAAGTGTTTGATTGCGCCAGCTTTTACAGCGTCGATTACTGTATCAGCAATGCCCAATACTGTGCCATGACCGAAACCAGTAGTTACTTCATGACCACCGTTAATACCAGTGAATTCTTGAGCTTCTTTGTAGCCGCCCAATTCGATAGCACGGTTGATAACTGCGGAGAAGTCTTTTGTACCATCTGCATTTTCTTCGATGTGTGCACAACCGTCGAAACCTACCATATCTGTAGTGAAGATATTTTCTCTGTAGTTTTCTTTTGGTGGCATAATGCAGTTTGTAGTGAACAAGAATGCGCCAGGAACGTCAACGAATTCTTTTTGTTGGTTTTGCCATGCAGTACCGAAGTTACCTTTTAATTGAGGATGTTTTTTCAATTCAGGGTAAGAGTGGCAAGGCAACATTTCACCATGAGTATAGATATTTACACCTTTACCATCAGTTTGGATCAACAATTGTTTCAAGTCGTGAAGGTCATGACCAGTTACAACGATGAAAGGACCTGGTTCTACAGTCAAAGGTACTGTAGTTGGTACTGGTGTACCGTAAGATTCTGTATTAGCTTTATCAAGAACAGCCATACATTTCAAGTTAACTTCGCCGAATTCCATCAAAAGACCAAGCCATTCTTCAGCGCTGTGATCTTTCGCCATTTCTACTAGACCTTTAACGAACCAAGCGTCAACGTCAGCATCGTGGAAACCAAGGCGAGCAGCATGCCATGCGTATGCAGCCATACCACGCATACCTAACAATAATGTGGAACGAAGGGATACGATATCTTCTTCACCTTTCCACAATTGTTCCCAATCAAAGTTTTGTTGAGTGCTGTCCACTTGTGCATGGTAAGCGTTTACTTCGTCGATGAACGCTTGAACGCGGTCTTCAGAGAAGTTAACGTTTGTTACACACATGAATAAACCACGCATTAAATAATCGATACCTTCTTTAGTGTGGCCTTTTACGTCTAAAGCGCGAGCCAAGCCAACCAAAGCAGCAGTTAATTCGTCTTGTAAGTTTGCAACTGGTGCAGTTTTACCACATACACCTTGTACTGTACAACCAGCTGGTGCTGCAGATTGTTCGCATTGATAACAGAACATGCTCATTTAAAATCCTCCTTTGCGAGACTTCCTCGCATTCAAGCTAGATAATATAAAACCTATACATTACACTGATGTTTTATCAGTTCTCTGTTCGATTACATTTGAAAGTATAACGTAAAGGTGATACAATTTCTGTAGCTTGAGCAACAAATAAAAACTTTTTCAAAAATTTTTCCTGGCTCCCCTTGTGGAACAGGTAGACCATTTGGTCCTATACTTCTATTATACAATAATCATTTTTAATTGCTATAGACTTTGTCACATCGGAGGTGCTTATGAAGCAAATACTTTCTGAAGATATTATCAATCAATATATGCCTACCCTCGTAAATTGCCCGCTATTCAATAAACTTGGAGAAAATGAATTGCGTGGCTATTTACACAATGCTAAAGTAATTGTTCATAGCTACAAGAAAAATGACTTCATCGCCCTCTCGGGTGATCCAATGGATGGCATCGGCGTTATTTTAGAAGGCAGTGCTCTTTTAACTCGAGAAAATATAATGGGCCAACGTGTTATCATGGCCAATCTAGAGCAATCCGATATATTCGGCGAAGCATTACTATTCAGTAAGCAACCTTTATGGCCTGCTACGATTAAAGCAACAAAGGCTACAAAAATTATGTTCATACCACTTGAAACATTTATCGAAACATTGCCAGAATGCCATCAATGTCAAACGACAATCTTATCTAATCTATTAGAAGACTTATCGGAAAAAGCAATTCTCTTAACGAGAAAAGTACATTATCTTACATTAAAAGGGATGCGTGAGAAGATCTTTGCATACTTAACAGATATTTATAAACGCCAACACTCTAAAACAATCCAATTGCCGCACAACCGTGAGCAAATGGCCGAGGTGCTCAACGTATCTCGCACAGCGCTTAGCCGTGAACTAGGCCGTTTACGTGATGAAGGCATTATCGACATTACAGGTCGTACCGTAAAACTACTAAATATTGAAGAAATTGAAGAATTTGGTTTTAATAGCTTTTAGTACCATCTAATCAGTTCTACAAAACACAAAAGGTCTCCCTAAATCTTAGGGAGACCTTTTTATTACATATTACCTATTGTAAAGCTATGTCGCTTAGAACCAATGAGATAAATCAAACTCTTCACCAATCGTTGCTTTCACATGAGCTCGGCCTAAGTAAAGACCTAGCAAGGTCAAGCTAATTTTAGACATCGGCGTTTTATCAAACACATCTGCCAAGTCCAAAAGAACTGGAGAAATATCATCCATAATATCACGCGCCTCTTGCCCTCTAAAAGCAGTTGGTTTGCTCTTCATGAGTGCCAATAGATCTCGTTGAACCATGGAGTCAGAAATACGAGTTTGTCTAAAGAAGCGTGGTGCCAAGGATTCATCAACTAAAGCCAATTTATATAAATTGGAGTTTAAGCTACGCACCACATAGCGTGGATCTACACCGCGACCATCGGTAGCACGGAATAGTTCTTCCTTAGAGAAGCCACGGTAGTTAAATACAAGCGGATAAGAATTAGATAATACTTGTGCCAATGTAATTGGCTCACGTTCCTCTTGAGTACAGCGCAAGTAATCAAGCTGACGATAGAAGGAATGATTTTGAGGCAAATCAGAAATAAATGGCTCAATATATTTTTCTACGTAATGTTGGAAATGAATCAATCCATAGTTATTGGAATTTCTAGAATATTGCAATAATAAAGTTAACGCCATAACTTGGAAGTGGCCTAGTGTTAAATGTGGTAATATGCGCAATGCATCAAAGGCTACTAGATACGGCGTACTAGATTTAGGAGATTGCACAACATCGAGGAAAGCCCCTAACGCAGCGGACTTCATCCACTCCGTATTTGTTGCAGCATACGCCTTTTGCATACTCATCAAAGCTTCTTGAATAACAATATTATCTAACAACGCATTTACTTCAGCTAGCTTTGTAATGTTAAGTGCTGCTAAAGCATCTCTTGTAATATCTTCTACATAATATTGTGTATCCCCATGTAGTACACCAAAAGCATGTACAAATGGAGCAATAGCTAGTTCAATGCATCTATCTTCATGTGCAGCTTTAGCCCATTGACCAGTAGGAACCTCTTCATCAACTAAACTTGCTGCAGCTAACTGTGCCTCAATTTCAGATGCATCAAATAGGCGAGTTTCATCTAATACAGATGGACCTTCCGCAGTTTGTACCTCATCAGCGCCGCCAATCATTTGAGTGACTTCCATATTTTCAACTTCATCAGCAGCTAAGACCTCTACAGATTCGCCCATAGCAATGGTATCCTCTACAGAAATCGGTCGATTACGAAGCTCATCAGTTACCTTATCTAAGACAATAGTTTTATCCATTAATGGAGTACCTTGATTGCCATTAGAATGCTTGATATCGGAAACAGCAGTCATCACAATAGTTTCATCTGAAACAGAAGGAGTTACCACTTTCTCATTTTCAACGACAGTAGGTTCATCATGTAAAACTTCACCTTTTGTATCATCAGCTGCAGGCTCAGTCCTTGTAGCTTGAGATTTACTGTTTTCACCTGTATTAGACTCAGCACTAGTCACAGCATCATTGTGATTACCTAAGGCTAAGGCGTAACCGGTAGATGTATTTTCTACATGTGTATTCTTACCATCTCTTCGATTGAAAGATGTATCTGTAGAATCAACTAAAACCTCTCCAGATTCATCATCTAAAACCTCTGTAGATTTATTCTGTAAAACTTCGCCAGATTGACCTTCAGTAGAATCAACAATCGATGCAGTATATACATTAGTACCACCTGCATGCGTTATCGTTACATCACCACGCTTAGATTCCGTTGCAGTTGGACTATCATTCTTCGCTTCAATATTATTGTCTACATGTGAATTTCTATGCGTCTTAGGCTTTGATTGACTTTCACCATCACCTCGACTAAAAACGGCGTAGCAAATAGCAAAGAAGCCTAATGCTACGACGGCTAATACAAAATATGGTATTACGTTTGACATACTATCCCCCTACATCAACGCTTCATTATATGCAGCACGTTCGCCGCCGATGCTCTTTGGACGAACACGACAAGCAGTTACATGGGCTTCCCCAATTTCCTTTAAACTAAGCCGTACTGGTACTGTAACATGTTTCATGTGCATGCCTATGAAAGTATCCCCAATATCGATTCCTGCATCAGCTTGAATAAACTCAACCATTACAGGATCATCAAAACGTTCATACGCAGTTACTGCCATAGCGCCACCTGCATGACGTTGAGGTACTACATTTACCTCTTCCTCCCAAGTCATTGCACTACGCTCCATAACAAGAGCACGATTAATATGTTCACAGCATTGAACGGCCAAATTAAGACCTCTCGCTTTAACAGCTGTATATATTTCATCAAATACGACCTGCGCCACATCTAGATGGGAATCAGTGCCGATTTTTTTACCTATAATTTCGCTAGTGGAGCAGCCCACAACGAATAGTTGACCTTCTCGAACCCTTGCCAAATCAAGTAATTCAGCCATCGCTGTGCGAACTGACTGACGAATAGTTTCTACAGAAGTCATGTTATCGCCTCACTCACTTTGAATGTATAAAATCTATATGTATATTATCATAAAATAGACAAAATCGGTAGACTTTACTCTACATATAGGTAGTGAACATCTCCTGATATTAACTTATAAACTGTAAAAGTATATCCTTATATTATTATCATACTATTAAAGAATGAAGACAACAAAAAGAGGCTTGCAAATGCAAGCCTCTTTTAATCACTCAACGGTGATATTAGATTTTTCTGTAAGGTTTTTGGCCTTCTTCGTAGAAGTTGTTACCTTCAGTATCGCCAACTACGATGCAAGGGAAGTCTTCAACTGTCAATTCAGCCAAAGCTTCTGGACCAAGCTCACCATAAGCAAGTACTTCGTATTTTTTGATGGATTTTGCAATCAATGCTGCAGCGCCACCAACTGCTGCGAAGTATGTGCAACCATTTTTCTTCATGGATTCAACTACTGCTGGTTTACGGGAACCTTTACCAATCATGCCTTTGATACCTTGATCAAGCATTGTTGGTGTGTAAGCATCCATACGACCAGAAGTTGTAGGACCAGCGGAACCAATTGGATCACCAGGTTTTGCAGGTGTTGGACCAAGGTAGTAAACGAATTTGTTAGTCCAATCGATTGGTAATTTTTCGCCACGTGCTAAAGCTTCAGTCATAACTTTATGAGCAGCGTCACGAGCGGAGTAAATTTTGCCAGTGATAAGAACGCTATCACCAACTTTTAATTTACGGGAAAACTCTTCATTATATTCTTCAGTGTTAATGCGAATTGTTTCAGCCATTGTAATGTTACCTCCTATCGATTAAAGTTCTGCGTGAGCATGACGAGCTGCATGGCACATGATAGTAACTGCAACAGGAAGACCAGCGATATGAGTTGCACCCCACTCGATGTTTACACCAAGACAAGTTGTAGTGCCGCCCAATTGTGGACCGATACCAGTTTTGTTAACCATTTCCATGATTTCTTCTTCTAATTTTGCATAGTCAGCATCTTTATGAGGTGTGCTAATATCGCGAAGCAAAGCTTTTTTGGACATAACTGCTGCTTGGTCCATAGTGCCACCGATACCTACGCCAAGTACGATTGGAGGGCATGGGTTAGGGCCAGCTTTTTTAACGATTTCAAGAACTGCATTTTTAACGCCTTCAACGCCGTCAGCAGGAACAAGCATAGCTACGCCAGATTTATTTTCGGAACCGAAACCTTTAAGCTCTACTTGGATATCTACTTTATCGCCAGGAACGATATCAGTGTAGATAATAGCTGGAGTGTTGTTTTGAGTGTTCTTACGGTTGAACAATGGCTCACCTACAACGGATTTACGAAGGTAACCTTCGATGTAACCAGCTGCAACGCCTTCATTGATAGCTTCAGTAAGATCGCCACCAACGAAATGAACGTCTTGACCTACTTTTAAGAATACCATTGTCATACCAGTATCTTGGCAGTATGGACGATCTTCAGCATCAGCGATTTCAGCGTTTTCGATGAGTTGATCAAGAACGATACGACCTACTGGAGACTCTTCTGTTTCACGACCTTTTTTCAAGCCTTCATAGATGTCTTTTGGCAAGTGGTAAGCTGCATCCATACATAATTGACGGATAGTTTTTGTAATTTCAGATACTTGGATCTCGCGCAAGATAATCCCTCCTCAGGAAAAATTGAATATTAATTCTAATACCGTGAGATAACTTTTAATTCTCAAGCGTATAAGATATGTAAAACTCATACACATTGAGATTTACTCTATGCATCAATCGTAACACACAATATACAGCCTTTCAACGCCTCAACTATACAGTTTTCTCAATGCTTTTTAGCTTTCTGAGAATAGTTTTCATGAATATTTTTGTATATATTTCGGTATTTCAATAGACTATATATACCATGTTTTATAATGATGAAAACTCTTTCATAATGTGACAAAAGTCATAGTTTATCATACATTAATCCTATTTTCACACCCCTTTTCTATAGAGGCTTTCTAATATATAGATTTAGTTTATAATTAACCACAAACCCAGACTATATCTAATAAGATAAATACACTTTTTTATTAACTGATATTTCTTTTCAAATAAACCTTTTAAACTTTTCTACAATGCATATGTATACCGATTATCTTCAATATACTTATATTGCTAACTCTCATTAATATATCGTCATTTAAACCCTTATAAACACAGTAACTAACTGTATTTTTCAAACTCTATAGACTTTATTAATTTTAGTGACTTTCTTATCAATATTTTTAATAACTAATTTTACGTATAAAGTTATGTGTTTTAGTCATACTTAACGAGGTCTATTTTATAGTAATTTTAAAAAAAAGGCTTGCTTTTATAATTAATCTAACATATAATAACAATCGTACCATTCCTCGATAGCTCAGTCGGTAGAGCAATCGGCTGTTAACCGATCGGTCGTAGGTTCGAGTCCTACTCGAGGAGCCATTCTGGCCCGTTGGTCAAGCGGTTAAGACACCGCCCTTTCACGGCGGTATCCCGGGTTCGATTCCCGGACGGGTCACCACATGGACGATTAGCTCAGCTGGGAGAGCGCCTGCCTTACAAGCAGGATGTCGGCAGTTCGATCCTGTCATCGTCCACCAGACCAAAGGAGCAAGCATACTGCTTGCTTCTTTTTTTTGTATATGTGATATAATAGGGTTATAGGACAAAACGTGTTGGTTTTATAGGCGATGGGGCCAGTAAATTACTGCTTCCATCGCCATTTTAAGTTCTTTTGATAAACTTAGAGGGTGGACAAAATGTGTTGGTAAAAAGTCCCAAACCCCTTGATTTTACTGGCTTCAATAAGGTTATATCTTCTTAGAAAATCGTGTTCTAAGTGGAGGGAATAATCATGCTGGTAAGATGTATAAATTGTGGATTTTCTTGTCAAAAATATGGGAAAACTAAAGCTGGATCACAACGATGGCATTGTAAGCAGTGTAACATCACCTTTACACAAACTATTGATAATACTACTAAATGTTTTCATCGATTTCTAAATTGGTTATTTAGTAAAGAAACACAACAGGACATGCCTGGGCAGGGCCGTACATTTCGTAGACAGATAGCTGATTTCTGGCAAATATGGCCTATGCCGCCCAAAATTGAAACCTCGAGAGATGTGGTATTCGTTGATGGTATTTACTTAGCTAAAAAAGCTTGTATTTTGATCTGTTATGATGGTGAATATGTATTAGGGTGGTATTTATGTAGGTCAGAACAGTCTCGCTCATGGCAAGCTCTTATGCAGCGAATAGCGACACCCATTGTGGTCGTTTCTGATGGTGGACCTGGTCTTAGAAAAGCATTAAAAAAAGTTTGGCGTACCGCCAAGCTTCAACGTTGTATTGTTCATGCCGTATGGCAAGTACATCGTTACACTACTAGGCGGCCTAAGACATTAGCAGGCATTATGTTAAAAGATTTAGCAAGCGATTTATATAACGTAAAAACACAGGAAGATGCAAAAATATGGATTCAACGATTATTTAATTGGAGGGTGACTTTTAAAGAGTTTCTAAGTGAAATGACACGTGATAGTAATGATAATTTAAGAGCTACGCATGAACGATTATTAAAAGCCTATAACTCTCTAGTGGTATTAATTAATACAGAGACAATGTTTCGATATTTAGATGAAACATTGGTGTTGGATAAAGAATGTCCGAGGACTAATAACCCTATTGAAGGCGGAGTAAACGCACAACTCAGACGTTTATTGCGTTACCATCGAGGGATGTCTGTAGAAAAACGCATAAAAGCGGTCTTTTGGTGGTGTTATTTACACTCACCAAGACCGCTTTCTGCAAAAGAAATACTTAAGGTAATGCCAACTGATGCAAGTATTTCTAAAATATATAGTTCTATGAATGAAAGAGCCCAACTTCAAGGCATAATTCCAACTTGGGGGGATGCCATTTCTTGGGGTGATTTGCATAACTATGACAAATTATCTTTCAATGATTGGGATTAAAGTACCAACACGTTTTGTCCTATAACCCATATAATAGTACCAGTTGTTTTGTTTGTAATTTTAAATTGTGATTTTAAAAGAGTTTTATTAAGAGGAGGAATTATGTTTCGTAACTTCGGACTCTGTAAACGTCCCCTACTTTCAGTACTAGGTGTACTACTTGCATCTACATTAGCAACAGCTAATGCTGCTACAATTGATATGAGTCAATTGACTTCTAATGGAGCTAAACCTGTCGTAATTAGTTCTACGACAGCCAACCAAAATAGTGCTGCACCTATCGTAAATATCGAAACCAATACACAGCCTACTACAAAGGTGGCAAATACACCTGTATCTACACCAATTTCTGTCACTCCAGAAAAGGCGACTATTAATCCATCTAACGCTAATTATGATGGCCATTTAGAGAACTTCCCGAGCCGTAAAGTAACGATTGTTGTACCGGCTAAATTACGCAATGAAAATACAGCACAATTTGGTCATTATATGACAGATCGCTTGTCTAATACGCTTAAATATCCGTATTATGATACTGCTATTGTAAGTACTAATACACCAACTGCACAAATCAGAGCTGTTGATCTTGCTCAAATTGCAGCGGCCCAAAATTCTGAAATTGTTATTATGCCAGTACCATTACAAGATATCTATGTACAAGTTAATGGTATTAATAGTCCATATGCATATAACGATGAAGATCGTGAAATCTACATTACTGCAAAAGTGAATGCATTATTGTACTACTACGATGTAAACGACAAAGTTGTTCACACTGTTCGTACAGGCTTCAATCAAACTGATGATTCTTTGACTATGCCAACGCATAAGGCTGTTTGGAACAAAGTTATGACCGTATTACTTGATAAATTGCCATACAAACGCATTCCGACAGACCGTGACCGCTACCAAGCACCTGGTATTAACTCTGAAACACCAGTTGTACTTGATTTCCAAGTAGAACAACCTAGAAATACAGCGTACTCCTTAAAAGGCGTTAGCGTATTATAATAAACAAATATACACAAGAAAAGGCTAGCCCCTGATATGTACCCATTTTCCTGGACACATATTATTTACTAGCCTAAACACATGGATGCTTCTCTGTATTTCACAGGGGGCATCCATTTTGTTTTTGCTTGAATCCTTTTGTTATTGTAATAGTTAATGTATTCTTCTATCGCTGCTGCAAAAGCATTAAAAGATGAATATTCTCTCTCAAAACCATAATATATTTCCGTTTTCAATCTACCAAAAAAGGTTTCCATCACAGAGTTATCATAACAATTTCCTTTTCGAGACATAGATTGAATAATACCATGCTCTTTGAGTGTTCTCCTAAAGTACTTATGTTGGTATTGCCATCCTTGATCAGAATGGAGGATTAATCCTGAAAGATTAGTAAACTTCTTGAATGCCTTCTCTAACATACGAGAAATTTGTTCTAAGTTAGGACTTAATGCTAAGTCATAAGCAACAATCTCATTCGTATTCATATCTAAAATAGGCGACAAATAGCATTTTCCCCATGAGAAATTAAATTGAGACACATCAGTAGTCCATTTTTGTAATGGTGCAGTTGTACTAAAATCTCTATTGACGATATTTTCTGCTACCTTACCGACTTTCCCTTTGTAAGAGTGGTACTTTTCTTTCGGTCGCTTTCCTGCGAGCCCCATAATATGCATAAGTCTTTGCACTCGTTTATGATTGACTACAAAGCCTCGATTAAGAAGCTCTTGATATACACGGCGTACACCATACCGGCCTTTATGTTCTGTAAAAATCTTTTGAATTTCATCTTTTAGCTCTGTATTTCTTTTATCTACAAGATCTACTTTAGTAAGTTCAAAATAATAGGTAGATTTGGACATTGGCATAGCTTTCAAAAGATGTTTTAGTTGATAGCCTTGTTGGCGGAGCGTTTTGATAATCGCTGCTTTTTCGCCTTGAGTCGCGCAGCCTCTTTTTCTTCTCTCAAGGCAATCTCTTTTTTTATGACTTCATTTTCAGCTTTAATATAAGCAATTTCAGCTCGTAAGCGAATGAGTTCCTCATATTCACTCTCTTTGAGCTCTCGAGGTGAGATAGTCTTAGGTACTTTCATTTTGCAATCCTTTGGTGATCGTCCTTTAGGTTTATTAATAAGACCATTGTATCCCAAAGTTTTGTATTTATGAACCCATTGATACAGTTGGCCAGTATTAATTCCAGCCCTAATAGATACAGAGCGGATAGATTCTCCAAATAATACTTGGCATACTAACTCATATTTCTTCTCTGGAGACCAACATCGCTTATCTGGATTATGCTTATTGATTTCTGGGCCATTAAACTCTTCCTGTTTAGCCCATTTTATTATTTGTTCGTGAAAAGTATGAGTCAATACTCCAGTTGGCGTCTCTGGCCATTCACCTTGATTAAATAATTCAATTGCTTTTTTTTTAAATTCATAACTATATCTCATGAAAATACCCCCTTTACTGGTTGTCCAGTAAAGGGGGTACATATCACCCTCGGCTAGCCTTTTATCTTATAGTTGTTTAGTTACATGCAAGCGCAACAAGGCACGTTGCAATGCCGCTTCTGCTCGCTCTACATCAATATCAGGTGTAGGATTAGCCAAACGGCCTTCAGCACGCTCTTTGGCACGCTGAGCACGTTCCACATCAATAGATTCTGGATCTTGGCAATCTGGTGTTACAATACTCACCTTATTATGTTCGATTTCACAGAAGCCACCAAATACAGCAAGTTCACGAGATGTTCCATCAGGTTGATCAATGCGTAAAGGCGCTAAGTCTAATGCAATAATCATAGGTGCATGATTTGGCAAGATACCAAATTGACCATCGATAGCCTTACCTACAAAAAAAGTAGACTGACCTTCGAATACGACTGCATCAGGTGTGATGATCTGTAGGGACATAGGTTCCGCCATGGATTATTCCCCCTTCTCTTGCATTTCCTTTGCTTTTTGAACGGCTTCATCGATGGTACCAACCATGTAGAATGCACCTTCAGGCAAATCGTCATGTTTACCATCAAGGATTTCTCTAAAGCCTCTCAATGTTTCGGACAATGGTACGTATTTACCAGGAGAACCAGTAAATACTTCAGCTACGAAGAACGGTTGACTCAAGAAACGTTGAATCTTACGCGCACGAGATACAGTCAATTTATCTTCGTCAGACAATTCTTCCATACCAAGGATTGCGATAATATCTTGAAGATCTTTATATTTTTGCAATACTTCTTGCACGCCACGCGCTACAGCGTAGTGTTCTTCACCAAGTACATGTGGGTCCAAAATACGGCTTGTAGAATCTAACGGATCCACCGCTGGATAGATACCAAGTTCCGCAATGGAACGAGACAATACTGTTGTCGCATCCAAGTGAGCGAATGTCGCCGCTGGAGCAGGGTCAGTTAAGTCATCGGCAGGTACGTATACAGCTTGTACAGAAG
This sequence comes from Veillonella rogosae JCM 15642, assembly GCF_002959775.1. Lineage (GTDB taxonomy): Bacteria > Bacillota > Negativicutes > Veillonellales > Veillonellaceae > Veillonella > Veillonella rogosae. Next base: position 24,312 of record NZ_PPCX01000010.1, read on the forward strand.
TAATAGAACCTTCTTTTGTAGATGTAATACGTTCTTGTAATGCCCCTACGTCATTAGCCAATGTAGGTTGGTAACCTACGGCGGATGGCATACGACCTAAGAGGGCAGATACTTCAGAGCCCGCTTGGATAAAGCGGAAAATGTTATCGATGAACAAGAGCACGTCTTGTTTCTTCACATCACGGAAGTATTCAGCCATTGTAAGGCCTGTAAGACCTACGCGCATACGAGCCCCTGGTGGCTCATTCATTTGGCCATATACGAGGGCTGTTTTGTTGATAACGCCAGACTCTTTCATTTCGTTCCACAAGTCGTTACCTTCACGAGTCCGTTCGCCTACGCCGGAGAATACGGAGTAACCACCGTGCTCTGTGGCAACATTGTGAATCAATTCCATGATCAATACGGTTTTACCTACACCGGCACCACCGAAAAGACCGATTTTACCACCTTTTACGTATGGAGCAATAAGGTCAACGACCTTAATACCTGTTTCCAAGATTTGTGTATCTGGAGAAAGGTCATCAAATTTAGGTGCTGGACGGTGAATCGGCCATTTTTCATCAGCTGCAACTGGAGCTGGATCATGGTCTACAGTTTCACCAAGTACGTTAAAGATACGGCCCAATACGCCTTCCCCTACAGGGACGGAAATAGGATTGCCAGTATCTTCCGCTTCCATATTACGTGTCATACCGTCAGTAGAGCTCATCGCAACGCAACGAACTGTGTCGTCACCTAAATGTTGCATAACCTCTACTACGATTTTTTGTCTATCGTGTGCTTTATGGTCATGGTAGATGTGGATGGCGTTGTAGATGGCTGGTAAATGACCAGCATCGAAGCGCACGTCTACAACTGGGCCGATGACCTGCACAACTTTACCAATATTATTACTCATCGACAGATGTCTCCTTATTTATTGCAAGGCATTAGCGCCACCAACGATTTCAGAAATTTCGTTTGTAATACTAGATTGACGCAACTTGTTATATTCAAGGCCTAAGGACTCAATGAGTTCCCCTGCATTATCTGTAGCAGATGTCATGGCAGTCATACGAGCACCTAATTCACTAGCTGCAGATTGCAACAATCCATTATAAACAGTAATTTCTAAATATTTTGGTAGCAACGCCTCCAAGACAGATACAGCAGATGGCATGAAATCATACTCTTCGCCCTTTACCTCATCTTGTGGTTGCTCTATCGGCAACAAGCGCTCAGCCTGTGCAATTTGCGTCATAGAATTTACAAAACGTGTATAGATCATGATGACTTCGTCAACTTCATGACGTTCATATAATGAAAGTGCTTCATGCATGATGGCACGAGCATGTTCATAGGAAGGTTTATCGGAGAAGCCCGCATAAGACTTATCGATATGAATACCTCTGGATTTCATACTGTCTCTAGGTTTTCTACCCGCCGTAATTACACGGTATGTACTAGGATCTTTGCCCTTTAATTCTTCCATAGCAAACTTAAGTACATTAGACGAGAATGCCCCAGCAAGACCTTTATCCGCACCAACTACAATATAGCAAGTACGTTCAACAGGTCGAACATCTAAAAGAGGACTTTCAAAGCCTTCTAAATCACTATTAGACATATGACGCAAGATTTGCCCAATCTTTTCTGCGTAAGGACGCGTAGCTTCCGCTTTTGTTTGTGCCCTACGAAGACGAGCAGAGGCTACCATCTTCATCGCTTTAGTAATTTGTTGCGTATTGGTAACACTTTTTATGCGTTTTCGCAAATCTTGTGCACTAGCCATACATTACGCCTCCTTACGAGACACTAATGTATGAGTAGAACCAAATGCTTCTACACATTCTGGGATTGCTTGTTTCAATAGATTTTCAGTTTCGTCCTCGATTTTCTTGGACGTTTCAATATTTGTGATAATTTCAGGATAGTTAGCTTTCACATAACGCAACAATTCCACTTCGAATGCCAATACATCCTCAACTTGAATGTCTGCTAAATAGCCTTTTGTACCAGCATAGAGGTTAATAACCATTTCAGCTACGCTCATTGGCTCATATTGGCCTTGTTTCAACATTTCAGTTAAACGTTGACCACGATCAAGTTGAGCACGTGTAGCCGCATCAAGGTCGGAACCGAACTGAGCAAAGGCAGCCAACTCACGATATTGAGCAAGGTCCAAACGCAATTGGCCCGCTACTTGTTTCATCGCTTTCGTTTGCGCACTACCACCTACACGGGATACGGACAAGCCTACGTCAACAGCTGGACGAATACCAGAGTAGAACATATCTGTACCCAAGAAAATTTGACCATCCGTGATGGAGATTACGTTTGTTGGGATGTATGCAGATACGTCACCCGCTTGTGTTTCGATAATAGGCAACGCTGTAATGGAACCGCCACCAAGTTCAGGTGAAAGTTTCGCAGCGCGCTCTAATAGACGGCTGTGTAAGTAGAATACGTCGCCTGGATACGCTTCACGCCCTGGTGGACGGCGTAACAATAGGGACATAGCACGGTATGCAGCCGCTTGTTTTGTTAAGTCATCATATACGCATAATACGTGTTTGCCTTGGTACATGAAGTATTCACCCATGGCAACACCAGCGTACGGAGCGATATATTGAAGAGGTGCACCAGTAGATGCACTAGCAGATACTACGATTGTATACTCCATAGCGCCTGCTTCTTCAAGCTTTTGTACTACACGAGCAACAGTAGATTCTTTTTGACCAATGGCTACATAAATACAAATAACATCTTTGCCTTTTTGGTTCAAAATAGTATCTAATGCAATCGCAGTTTTACCAGTACCACGGTCACCAATGATAAGTTCACGTTGACCACGGCCGATTGGTACCATCGCATCAATTGCTTTAAGACCTGTTTGTAAAGGTTCGTTTACAGATTGACGATCCGCAATACCAGGTGCTGGATGTTCCACAGGACGGCGTTCAGTAGCTTGGATAGCACCCTTACCATCAAGAGGTTGCCCAAGAGGGTTTACTACGCGGCCAATCAAGGCATCCCCTGCAGGAACGTCCATAATTTTGCCAGTACGGCGTACTTGGTCGCCTTCTTTAATCAAGAAGTCATCACCTAATAGTACGGCACCAACATTATCTAATTCTAAGTTCAAAACCAAGCCATATACGCCGTGAGGCAATTCTAACAACTCACCTGCCATGGCTCTTTCAAGACCATAAATATGGGCGATGCCATCCCCTACGTCGAGAACAGTACCCACGTCATCGACATTGAGGTCAACATCATAGTCCTGAATCTGCTGTTTGATTATAGCAGTGATTTCTTCAGGCTTCATTTTCATATATACCCATTCACCCCTATCTAATAGAGTTCGTTCTTAATAAAGATTTTTCTAATTCTTCTAAACGGCGAGCTACAGAGCCATCGATGCGTTTATCCCCTACTTGGATAATGATCCCCCCCATAATGGATGGATCTTGGCGCACGGATAAGATGACATCTTTTCCTGTAACCTCTCTTAGTTTAGCTTGTACAGATGATTCTACATCAGCTGTGATTGGTTCTGCCACAGTTACAGTAGCTTCCAAAATACCACGAGCTTCACGTGATTTTTGAATAAACGCTGCAATAGCTTCCGCTATATAACGATGACGTCCACGTTTAATCATCACATAGATAAAGTGTAGAGCCACTTTGTCGATACTAGATTCAAAGATTCTACCAACAAGTTTAATCTTCGCATCTTCAGTAACGATTGGATTTTCAAGGAATGAACGAAGTTCAGGCTGTTCTGCCATAACGGAAGCTACATAGCCTAATTGCTCCTCCATGAGTTCCAAATTATTTTGTTCTTGAGCTAATTCAAACATAGCCGAACCATATTTATCTGCTACAATTTCTATGCTCATCGTATCACAACCCTATCGTTTTACTATCAAGTTGACGAATAGCGTCTTCGATCAATTTTGTATTAGTTTCGCTGTTCATATCTTTAGCAACAACTTTACCAGCCATAGCTACAGATAAGGAAACAACTTCATTGCGCAAGCTGTTCATAGCGCGATCGCGTTCAATAGCGATATCTTGACGAGCACGATTTTTTTCTTGTTCAATTTGTTCACGTGCTGTCGCTAATTGTTCGCGTGTTGTATGTTCTGCTTCTTGAACTGCTTTTTCAACAATTTGTTGTGCTTCTTGACGTGCTTTAGCAATTTGAGCGGCATAATCAGCTTTAAAGCCCTCTGCCTCTACACGAGCTTTTTCTGCAGCTTCTAAGTCTTTAGCAATTCGTTCTTTACGTTCTGTCATCATAGCCAATAATGGTTTATATGCAAAACGAGCTAATAGCCAAACTAATATAAAAAAGTTCAACATTTGAGCAAGAATCGTTCCAAGGCTTAAGTCAACCAAGGTTATTCCTCCTCGTTATTATCTGAATAACAAAATAAATGCTACTACTACACCGATGATAGGCATCGCTTCAATCAAACCAATCGCTACGAACATAGTAGACATCAATTGACCACGCAATTCAGGTTGACGCGTAATACCTTCAATTACTTTGCTAGATACAAGACCGTCACCGATACCTGCACCAATGGCACCACAACCTACTGCGATTGCTGCTGCTAATGCGAATAAACCTTGAGCTTCCATAATATACCCTCCGTAAAAAATTAATGTTCCTCACTAAGAGCCATCCCCAAGTAGGAGGCAGTAAGAACGGTAAAAATAAAGGCTTGAATAATGCCGATAAACAAACTAAAAGCAATCCATACCCATGGTACCGGCACAAACCAAGGCAAATTGTACAATACTTCTAAGAGAATTTCACCAGCTACGATATTGCCGAATAGACGGAAAGCAAGTGTAACTGGTTTTGCAATTTCTTCAAAGATATTAAGGATTAACAAAGCCTTATATGGTTGAACAAAATGATTGAAATAGGATAAGCCTTTAACTTTAATCCCCATAACCCATACCACTAATGTGCTACATAGAGCTAATGCAATTGTAGTATTAATATCGGATGTTGGTGATGTTAAAGCCTTAAACGTTGGCATTAAGCCCAGTTCGTTTCCTACAAAAATAAATAAGAAAAACGTAAATAACAAGGAACTCACCATCGGCCAATGACGACCTAAGTTCGGAGCTAATTGCCCCTCTAAGCCTTCCAATATAGATTCAACTATATTTTGCAAGCCTACAGGCACCAATTTTCGTCCCCGGGTGGCTAGTACTGTTATCAGTATTACAATAGCCATAGTAACCCATGTAGCAATTAAAGTATCCAAATTAAATGTCAACCCTAACCACTGCACGACTTCATGGTGTCCCGCATGTAATTCCACGTTCTCAACCCCTTCCATAGACATAATAAAGAACTAATATATTTACAATAAATATAAATATAATATATATGTATCATCATACATCGTTATAGATATATAATCAACACTTGAAAGGTAAACAATTCTAATTACTCATAAATGTATTGTGTATAATGCATTATTGGAATATATCTATAATTTAACACATCATTAGATTAAAAATGTCGACTAAGCCACCAGTAAACAACATATAATGCGGGCTGAATAAGTGCCACACCAACAAACATGCTAATAGCCTCTATACCGGGAATCTTTAATCCTAAGACTACTAATGAACCTACTAACATAAGACGCCATATCATCTGTCTACGAGCTTTACGAACGGCTTTGTAAGGATCCCCGGATACAATGGATTGACCATGCAAAGCTAAACTTAGCAAGTAGAGTACCATTATAAAAATCCCCCAAAACCATCCCCATAGATACTGTTCTAGGCCACATAAAACTTGTATTATACCGCCTAAAAAGGCAATAAAAAAACAAGTCAGCAGCACACGCACTATGAATTTTACATATTGATTCATATATACCTCACTACTTAACTTGTTTGTATAACATATAAAAACCTGTTATAGCTCCAATAAGACCAAATACAATCATACATAACGGTTCAGTTCTAAACCAACTATCCAGTGTATATCCAATCCAAATGAAACCACCTATACAGAAAACGAGTGTGAGCCCCGCTGATGTTGCCATAGCGAGGGCTTTCACAAGATCCTTATCCATATTATTTACCAAATCGTTCAGGACGATTAGGATCGCCTAAGAACTCATGGCGCAACGCTTGGATGATGCGTTCAGATGCTTTGCCGTCACCGTAAGGGTTAACGGAGTTAGACATCAATTTATAAGCTGCTGTATTGCTCAACAATTCATGAGCCGCTGCATGTACTGCATCTTTATCAGTACCTACTAGGCGAACTGTACCAGCTTCAACAGCTTCAGGGCGTTCTGTTGTATCGCGCAATACGAGAACCGGTTTACCAAGGGCTGGCGCTTCCTCTTGAATCCCACCAGAATCAGTAAGAATCAAATAAGATTTAGCCATTAAGTTCGCAAAGGGTTCATAATCAAGTGGATCGATTAAGGTAACACGTTCTACAGAACCAAGTTCCTCTTGCACCACTTGGCGAACCTTAGGATTCTTATGTACAGGGAACACAACTTGAATATCTTCAAATTCATTAATTAAATCGCGAATAGCTTGATATACGTGGCGCATAGGCTCACCCAAGTTTTCACGGCGATGTGTAGTAACAAGAACTGTGCGTTTTTCAGGATCTAGACCATTAATAGCCGCATCGTCGAATACATAATTATCTTGTACGGTTGTATCAAGGGCATCGATAACTGTATTACCTGTTACATATAGATGATCTGTATTGATATTTTCTTTCTTAAGATTGCTTTCAGAGCTAGAAGTCGGTGCAAAGTGATAGGTCGCAATAGAACCCGTCAATTTACGGTTCATTTCTTCTGGGAACGGAGAGTAAATATCACCAGTACGAAGGCCCGCTTCTACATGGCCTACAGGAATCTCTTGATAGAAAGATGCCAAAGCACCTGCAAAGGTAGTTGTAGTATCACCATGAACGAGTACTACATCAGGTTTTGCTTCTTCTAGTACATCCTTAAGACCTAACAAGGCACGATTTGTCACATCGTACAAGGTTTGGCCTTGGCTCATAATATTTAAGTCGTAATCCGGGGTAATATTAAACAAGTTTAGTACTTGGTCGAGCATATCACGATGTTGCGCTGTAACGGTTACAATCGGTTCCATATCTGGTGCTGCTTCTAATGCTTTCACAAGAGGAGCCATCTTGATAGCCTCAGGTCTTGTACCAAAGATTGTCATAACTTTTAACATAGTTGCCTCCAACATAGTAGGATAGAAAAAATGGGGCGCCAAGCGCCCCACATATGGTTATTCCTTATGGGAACCCTCTGATTCCTCTAAAGCTTTTGCCAATTCTTCACGATCAAAGGAAATAGTTTCATCTGAATCGCTGCGTTCAATTGTAGGACGTGGTAATGGATGTCCAGCCGCATCACTATGGGTAATAACCCCAAGGCGACGAGCCACAAAAATACTGCCTAAGAAGATAACGAGTACCAATGCAATACCAATCCAAGCATTGACCTCTGCTACGATGACGGACACGCCACCAAACAGAGCTGTTACGGCATACATCATTAGCACCGCTTGTTTTTGAGATAAACCTTGAGCTAACAAACGATGATGCACATGGCCTTTATCAGGCTTAAAAATTGGACGACCGCTAATTTTACGGCGTACGATAGCAAATAATGTATCTAGAATTGGTAAGCCAAGTACGATTGCAGGAACTACTAATGCAATAGTAGCTGCTGTTTTAACAGCACCCATTACAGAAATAGCTGCTAAAGTATAACCGAGGAGCATAGAACCCGTATCACCCATGAAAATTTTCGCTGGGTTAAAGTTATACCGCAAGAACCCTACTGTTGCACCTGCAAGTGCAAGAGATATACATGCTAAGTCAGTTTGACCAAGTTGTAATGTCATCGCACATACAGCAATACAAGCAATGAAGGAAATACCTGCTGCCAACCCATCAAGGCCATCGATGAGGTTTACAATATTCGTAAAGCCTACAATCCAGAAGATCGTCAATGGAGCTGCCCAATATTTAAGGTATACTACCCCACCCCAAGGAAGGTTGATGAAATCTACACGAATATCATAAGCCACCAAAATAGCGGCTGCTATGATTTGGCCCATTAACTTAGTTTTTGGCTCAATCTGTTTAATATCATCCCAAATGCCAACAAGCACAAGAATAACAGTACCAAGTACAAAGCCAAATAATTTATGATCATGCGGGATAGATCCATTAAAGAGGACCGACCCGACATAACCGAGAAAGATTGCTAATCCACCAAGTCGTGGAATCGCGCCATGATGCACCTTACGGGCATCTGGTTTATCTATTGCCCCGACGGCAACGGCAAAGCGTTTCACCAAAGGGGTTAGTGCAAAGGTTATGATGAGCGCTAGAGCAAAGGCCCATACATAATCGAGCACATAATCACTCATAAGACACCTCCAACAACTAGGTTGAAAAACGGGATTAGTTCGTTAAGCTACGAATAGGTGCAGGAATACGACCACCACGGGCGATGAACTCAGCAGCACTATATGGACTCACTTCAATAATTGGAGCGTAACCTAAAAGGCCACCAAATTCAACAACCTCACCTACTGTTTTTCCAGGTACAGGAATTACACGAACCGCAGTTGTCTTATTATTAATCATACCAATAGCTGATTCATCGGCAATAATAGCAGAAATTGTATCAGCCGTTGTATCACCAGGAATAGCGATCATATCGAGACCTACGGAGCATACACATGTCATAGCCTCTAATTTATCAAGTGTCAAACTGCCACAAGATACAGCATCAATCATGCCCGCATCTTCAGATACTGGGATAAATGCACCACTGAGACCACCAACGTGAGAGGACGCCATAAGGCCGCCTTTTTTCACTGCATCATTCAATAATGCAAGGGCTGCCGTAGTGCCGTGACATCCACAAGAGGACAAGCCCATTTCTTCAAGAACGTGAGCTACAGAGTCACCTACAGCAGGTGTTGGCGCCAAGGACAAGTCGATAATACCAAATGGTTTACCAAGACGACGAGATGCCTCTTGTGCTACCAATTGGCCTACACGAGTAATTTTGAAAGCAGTACGTTTAATGGTTTCTGCTACAACATCAAAGGATTGTCCACGAACAGATTCAAGAGCATGTTTAACAACACCTGGGCCAGATACGCCTACAGAAATAGCGCTATCCCCTTCTGTAACACCGAAGAAGGCACCCGCCATAAACGGATTATCTTCAACAGGATTACAGAAAATAACTAGCTTAGCACAACCAAGAGCATCATTATCCTTTGTGAGCTCAGCAGTTTTTTTAACGATGATACCCATGTCACGTACTGCATCCATGTTGATACCAGTTTTAGTAGAACCTACTGCAACGGAGCTACATACGATATCCGTCGTTGCTAATGCTTCAGGAATAGAGTCAATCAAAATGCGGTCAGCTCGTGTAGCTCCCTTTGTTACAAGGGCAGAGAAACCGCCGATAAAGTTAACCCCTACGGCCTTCGCGGCGCAATCCATAGCTTCCGCTACAGGAACATAAGATGTTAGATCACTACCACCAGCCACTAAAGAAATTGGCGTTACAGAAATACGCTTGTTGATGATAGGAATACCGAACTCGCGCTCAATATCTTCACCTGTAGATACAAGATGTTCTGCCTCTTTTGTAATGCGATCATAAATGCGATCACATAGCTCTTTACCAGAGCTAGACGCGCATTCTAACAAGCTAATCCCCATCGTAATCGTACGAACGTCAAGCTTGTTATCGTGAATCATCTGATTCGTTTCTAAAAAGATGTAAGGTTTTTCATATCCTCAGACTTTGTTTCACACATCATAATCATATTGAAAACGCCATCAAGAATGGTTTGATTAATAGACATAATGTTTACACCGTGGTCAGCAAGTACTGTACTAACCCCAGCTATGATACCAACGCGGTCAACGCCGACAACGGTAACAACTAACTTCATAACATCACCTTTTCTAAGCACTACAAACTATATAGCCAATATAGGGCATTCAATAAACTATATTAATATATTATATCACATTTATTACTTTTAGACGGTGAAATCTTTATGAGATTACACTTCGTCAGACAATGCGGCTGTAACAATTTCTTCACCCGCCGTTAAAAGTGCAATAAGACCTTTATCCCCTTTATAGCTTTCACCATAAATTTTATACAAGTCTTCAGTGCCAGAAGGACGAGCCACAAACCAACCTGTTTCCGTTTCTACACGAACGCCATCGATAGGCATATCATTGTACAAGGACGTAGTGCGTACATTCGTAATAGTATCTCCATCGACCTCTGTAGCCGTAATAGAACTTGCATTTAACTGTTTCAACTTAGCCTTGGCTGCCTTCGTACAAGCCGCATCAATACGACCAAAACGAGGGTCTCCACAACCTTCAACAATGTTGTTATATAGTCTATCTACAGTAGCGCCCATTACAGCGTACATTTCCATGGCCAATAGAGCCATTACCATACCATCTTTATCGGTAGTCCATACGGTACCGTCTTTTTTAAGGAACGATGCACCTGCGGATTCTTCACCGCCTATACCAATCTCACCGTCAAATAATAGAGAGCTGAAATATTTAAAACCTACAGGCACTTCATAAACAGGAACGTCTTTGATGGCTGCCCATTTGTCAATCATGGTGGTACAAACAACGGTTTTACCAACCCCTTTATCTGTCCAACCACGGGTTGTAAACAGATAATCTGCCGCAGTTACAAGGAATGCATTTGGAGAGGTAAGGCCATACGCACTAACGATACCATAGCGGTCATAATCAGGATCATTACCTACGGCAAGATCATAGTTACCGATTTGTTTAATAACATCGGCCATGGCATATTCAGAGGAGCAATCCATGCGAACCTTGCCATCATGGTCATACGTCATAAAGCTGAACGTTGGATCGTACTCATCGTTGATAATATCCATATTGAGATTATAGCGCTCTTTAATAGCACGCCAGTAACCGAGGCCACTACCACCTAAGGCATTAACAAGAACTTTCGGTTTAGCACTTTGAATGGCTTCCATGTTAATAATAGAAGATAATTCTTCTACGTATAAACCTTTATAATCATATGGAATTTGTTGGTCTGGTTCAATATTATCAATGCTAATCCGTTTGAAACCTTCTAATTCGCAGTAGGCACGCACATATTCATTAGCACGAGTTTCAATCCATTTTGTAATGAGCGTGTCTGCTGGACCACCATTCGTCGCGTTATACTTGATACCACCATTATCTGGAGGATTATGGGATGGTGTGATAACAATACCATCCGCCTTATGATCGTGGCTTTCATTATAACGAATAATCGCGCGAGATACAGATGGAGTCGGTACGAAATCCATATCCGCATCAACCATAGCCGTCACGCCATTACCAGCGAGCACCTCTAGCACAGTCACAAGAGCTGGCTGTGACAATGCATGTGTATCTTGCCCAACAAAGAGCGGACCAGTAGCGCCAAATTGCCCACGCCCATCACAAATAGCCTGCGTAATAGCCGCCACATGTAAATCGGTGAAAGTCCCATTTAAAGATGTACCACGATGACCAGATGTGCCAAAAGATACGAGTTGTGTCGGATCTGTAATATCCGGTGCATTATCAAAATAAGCATCCACAAGGGTTTGCACATCAATAATATCTTGTTCTTGTACAGGCGTACCTGCTAATTTGTGAGCCATAGGAACCTCCTAACCTCATCATGAGAGACTCTCTCTGGAATTATTAATTTTATATGTTTACAATCAGATACGAGTAATTTACAAAATGTATATAACATTCATAAAACATTATATTTACACATAATTAATATAAGATGACAACGAACAACAATTTCAATAAAAAATGTTATTTATATTTGTCATTTTTACTTCTTATAGGTTGTTTTTATTTGTTATCAGTCGCAACAGCAGTAGCATCTTGAGCTATTGTGCCTTGTGCTTTCAACTGATTGGTTACCTCAGTTGGCAAAATAGGCCGAGTAAAACCTTGACCAATAACCTCTTGAGCATCGGTAATCAAGATAAATACATTGGGATCTGCTGCTTCAATAACTTCTTTCAATTTATTGACTTGTAATAGGTTAACTGCGACCATAACAATATTTTTTGGCGTTCGAGTATAGGCCCCAACACCTTCGATGATCGTCGCTCCACGTCCTACCTTGTTGATGATACATTCGCAAATCTCATCGGTACGATAGGTGATGATGAAAGCAACCTTTCGTTGGTTGAAACCAATGACAACCTTATTGGTAATAATAGTATATACATACACACTAATAAGTGTTACCGCTACTGCTTCAAGACCGACAACGCTTACAGCAGCTAATAGAACGGCACAGTTGATGGCACTATTAATGGAACCCATTTGAAGGCCATAATATTTTCGAACGATAAGAGCAATTGGATCAAGACCACCTGTATTGCCACCTACACGGTAGACAATACCAAGGCCTACACCAGTCGTAATACCGGCCATCATAGAACTCAACAACGGATCCTTAATAATCATGTCATACTGCAGGAAATTAAAGAAATCAATCATCCAAGATAACATGAGTGTGCCGTATAGCGTCTTTACTACGACACGCGTACCAAGCCATTTCCAAGCAGCCCAGAATATTGGAATATTTAAAATCACATTCCAAGAACCAACGGATAAGCCCGTTACATAATATAAAATCAAACCGACCCCACTAATACCAGTACTAACTAGTTTATGGGGCAATACAAAAGCATCAATACCGGCACCAAATATGGCACATCCAACGGCGACCATAAGGCATTGATACACAACATCTTTATACTTGGCGAACATAGCTCCCTCCAAATTGCTATTTCACTATAAATATTCTATAATGAACTAACTAAACTATACGCTATTTACAATACTGTTAAGAATCGAACAACATGTGTATACAAAATCATCATAAACCACTTAATGGTTATTTTCAATCACTTTATAACAGTATAAAATAAACATATAAACTGCATATATTATGTACATTATGAACGAGGCTATTATGAGTAAAAGTTTTGAGCAACTCGGTTGCAGTAAAATCAACATCGGTCTGGCTATTACGGGTAAGCGTGATGACGGCTACCACGATATCGATTCCATTTTCCAATCCATTCGTCTTAGCGACTCTATTTATTTTGCTAAACACCATTCCGTAGTGTTTTCTGGAGGTGCTCCAGAGTTGCCAGACTATATGCAAAAACTGGTAACCTACGACGAAGACAATTTAGCGCTCAAAGCGTTACGCGCAGTACAAGCCTATACAGGTTGTAAGGCAGGTGCTGCTATTCATTTATTAAAACGCATTCCTATTCAAGCAGGTCTCGGCGGTGGCAGTGCAGATGCAGCAGCCATGCTATTAGGCCTCAATCGCTTCTGGGACTTACGCCTCACGCAAGAGGAGCTGTTAAAAATCGGTGCCACCCTCGGCTCTGACGTACCATTTCTATTGCAAGGTGGTACAGCACGCGGCACAGGTCGCGGCGAAATACTAACCTATAAACAATCGCCAGAACCGCACTGGTTATTACTCGTTAAACCAAAGGTATCTGTTTCTACAGCAGCTGCTTATGGTCGCTTTAACGGTAAATCAGAAGCTACTAAGAAAACAATTGATACCGTATTAAGCCACGTTGAAAACAACGACTTGACATCTGCTTTCACTAGTAGCGCCAATACCTTTGAAGAACTATTATTCCCAGATCACGAAGAACTTGTAATCTGTAAAGAGTTCTTTACAAGCCGTGGATACCCAACCATCATGACTGGCAGCGGTCCAACGATGGTAGTATTACTTAATAAACCAATGGAGGCATTACAGCTCCAAGAGGAAATTAAAGCAGCTGGCCACGATTGGCTTTCCCTCATTAGTAAAACATGTACACAGGAGGACTTACCATGACAAAACGGTTACAACCTATACGACTCGATGCGTATAAACCACTGAGAGAAGTTGTAAGTGAAACATTGCGTCAAGCCATCCAAGATGGTGTGTTAAAGCCTGGTGAACGTCTCATGGAAATCCCTCTCGCTGAAGAGTTGGGCGTGAGCCGCACACCGATTCGCGAAGCCATTCGTAAATTAGAACTAGAAGGCTTTGTCGTTATGATTCCTCGTCGTGGTACTTACGTTGCCAATATTTCTTTAAAAGATATTACCCAAGTATTTGAAATTCGATCGGCCCTCGAAGAATTAGCCGCAGGTCTTGCAGCAGAACGCATCACCGAAGAAGAAATTGAAACCTTGGAAAGAATGCTCGTGGAAATCGGCGACCACATGGAAAATAAAGACATGGATTCTGTCGTAGCTGCGGATGTAGAGTTCCACGAAGTGCTGTACCGCGCATCTCGAAATGAACGACTAGCAGATATTGTTCATAACTTGCGTGAACAAACCTACCGCTTCCGTAGTTTCTCTATGAACCAACCTGGTCGACTTAGAAAAACTTGGGAAGAACATCGGCAACTCGTAGAGGCTATCGCTTCTCATAATGCTACTCAAGCTCGCAAGTTAGCTAGACTACACATGGAGCATTCAGAACAAACCTTATTACAAGGTATGGAAGAGTCCCAAGAATTCGGTCATTCTCAGAAGTAATACACAACTACATATGAAAAAACATAAAATCACAGCTCTTTGAGCTGTGATTTTGTATTTTGTATCCAGTATTATGCATTTCTCTCATATACCTCTAACTCCCATATTAATTGAACTTTTAAAGTTTTCCTGCCTAAGTTATAATTTTTTTTACTAAACCTAGTACTGAATTAGCATAGCTTTTAGTCATGATACTATGTCTTTTTTACATACATTCGTTGTATAATTTATTCTAAAGGCGTGCGATTTATATGGCTTTATTTAGAGAAAGGACTGATACTCAATGCAAGCCCAGTTAAACGCTACAATATCTTTGATCAATGGATATTTGTGGGATTATCTTATTATCTTCATCCTCATCGGTGCAGGTCTTTATTTCACATTTACAACTAAATTCGTACAAATTCGATACTTAGGTGAAATGATTCGACTCATTGCAAGTAGTGCTGGTGAGAAAACTGAAAAGAATCACATTTCTTCATTCCAAGCGTTCTGCGTAACCACAGCATCTCGTGTAGGTGTTGGTAACATCGCAGGTATCGCGATTGCCGTAGTAATCGGTGGTCCTGGTGCTATCTTCTGGATGTGGGTTATCGCACTTCTTGGTGCCTCCACAGGATTCGTAGAATGTACATTGGCCCAAATCTACAAAAAACCTCTAGCTAATGGTGGTTTCTATGGCGGTCCAGCTTACTACATCCGTCAAGGTTTAAATAGCCCTGGCTTCTCCGTTTTATTCGCAGTACTTATTACGATCACATTCGGTTGGATTTACAACTCCGTACAAGCTAATACATTAGCAGCATCCTTGGTAACTCTCGATGTTCCTGCTCATATTACTGGCGGTATCGTAGCTGTCTTAATTTTATTCATCGTATTCGGTGGCTTAAGTGCAGTTGCAAAAGTTGCAGAAATCCTAGTTCCAGTAATGGCATTTGCTTACATCGGCACAGCATTATACGTTATGATTACTAACATTACACAATTGCCGCATGTATTCTACTCCATCTTCTCTCATGCATTCACACTTGATGCAGCTGGTGGCGGTCTCTTCGGTGCCGTTATGATGACTGGTATCAAACGTGGTCTATTCTCAAACGAAGCTGGTCAAGGTTCCGTTCCTAACGCAGCGGCTACAGCTACTGCAAATCACCCAGTTGAACAAGGTTTAATCCAAGCGTTCGGCGTATACTTAACAACATTCATCATCTGTACAGCATCTGCGTTCATCGTTCTTATCATTGGCGATTACACGACTACAGGTCTTACAGGCGTTGCATTGGTACAACATAACTTAGCACAAGAACTTGGTCCATGGGCTCCATACGCAATGGCATTGTTCATCGTTATGTTCTCCTTCAGTTCCCTAGTTGGTAACTACTACTATGGCGAAATCAACATCACTCACCTTACAGATAAAAAGATTTACCTAAATCTCTTCCGTCTTGGTGTAGTAGCAATGTCTTACATTGGTTCCGTTGCATCCCTTGAACTTGTATGGAATGCTGCCGATTTATTCATGGCACTTCTAGTTCTTACAAACGTAACAGCTATCGTGCTTCTTAACAAACAAGCAGTTGCTGCACTTGCTGACTACGTAGATCAAAAACGCCGTGGCATCAAAGTCCCTGTATTCAACAAAAAAGTACTACCTACTCAAGAAGGTTTAGTATGGTGGGGCGATGGCCAAACTACAGACAGCTCTGCTGCTGAAAAACATTAATCAATCGATTAATTAAATCATTACACACATAAGGGTCCTTATTCCTCCGAATAAGGGCTCTTATTTTTTTGTGAAAGCTTTTAATTTACATACTAATCTCGGTCAACTAAAAGAAATTTATACACTACGCCAAAACTACTAAAGCAAATTTATACATTAAATCGAAATAACTGAGCAATTTTATACACTAGCCGTGGAAGGCTAAAGCAATTTTTTCTCCTTTAATAGCAGTGAGTAAAATCACAGTATTTATCTATATTTTTACTTACTTTCAACGATTTAAAACTATAGAATATATTTATAAAAACGAAAAGGGTATTATGTATACAACGTCGAATACATAAGTATGTGAAAATTTAGCACAATTAATAAATTTACTCTGATATTCAGGAGGCAATTATGAGCGGTTACAACCCATATGAAAACATGCTAAACACTTTAGACGTAGCAGCTGAGAAACTCGGCTACTCTCGTAGCGATTACGAAGTATTACGTCATCCAGAACGCGAATTAAAGGTAGCAGTACCTCTTCAACTAGACAATGGTGATGTTCGCGTATACGAAGGCTATCGTTGCCAACACTCCACATTACGCGGCAGCGCTAAAGGTGGTCTTCGCTTCCATCCAGATTCCGATGAAAACGAAGTTCGTGCATTGGCAGCTTGGATGACTATTAAAAACGCCATCGCTAACATTCCTTATGGCGGCGGTAAAGGCGGTATCAAAGTTGATCCTAAAACTTTAAACCCTCGCGAATTAGAACGCTTAACTCGTAACTTCGTACGTCGTATTGCGCCAATCATTGGTGTTAATACTGACGTTCCAGCTCCAGACGTAAATACAAACTCTCAAATCATGAGCTGGATCGCTGACGAATACAGCACATTAAAAGGCGAATGGAGCCCTGGTATCGTTACTGGTAAACCTATCGAAGTAGGCGGTTCCTTAGGTCGTAATGAAGCGACTGGTCGCGGCTGTCTCATCGCATTACAAAGTTACTTAGCTAAGAAAAACTTAGACATCAAAAACCTTACTGTAGCAGTTCAAGGCTTCGGTAACGTAGGTTCCGTAGGTGCTCGTCTTATCGCTCAAGCAGGCGCTAAAGTTGTGGCTATCGGCGACGTAAGCGTTAACATCTACAACCCTAACGGTATTGATGTGGAAAAAGCATACGAATATGCTAACTCCCATGGTCGTTCTCTTGAAGGTTACAGCGAACCAGGTATGACTACAATTGGCGCTCAAGAATTATTGGCTCAACCAGTTGATGTATTGTACATGGCAGCTCTTGAAAACCAATTGAACAAAGACAACATGGAAAACATCCAAGCTAAAATCATCTTGGAAGGTGCTAATGGCCCTACTACTAATGATGCAGATAAATACTTCTATGAAAAAGGTATCGACATCATCCCTGACGTTCTTGCTAACGGCGGCGGCGTAGTTGTATCCTACTATGAATGGGTACAAAACAAAGCAAGCTTCTACTGGACTGAAGAAGAAGTTAACGAAAGATTAACTAAAAACATGCAAAATAGCTTCGAAGCTGTTTGGGAAATGCAACATAAATACAATGTACCACCTCGTCAAGCAGCGTACATGGTTGCTCTTGAACGTCTCGTAGTTGAAACTAGATGGCGCGGTTATAACTGCTAATCCATTCTACCTCCATAACATTTAGCCATAAAAAAGGCGTAAGCTCATTTGAGCTTACGCCTTTTTGTTTGCCTATAAATCTTTTTATTTATCTATTTTACTTGAAAGCGCCTACCAAAGCTGCCACACTAGGACGGCTGATTAATGCTTTCACTAAAATAGAGCCAAGAACGGCTGGGATTGTTTGACCTACGATAAGGTTCAATACTAATGGCCAGTATGGAAGGCCAAGCAACGGGCTGAGCCATAACGGTACGCATAATGCAGGTACAAAGATAATAGGAAGCATCGCCCACCAAGCGCTGAGACCAAGCTTACGCATACCTACGATAATACCTGTTGTTAAAATACCAACGCCAAAGCCGCCTACCATATCGAGGATACCAAGACCCCCGAACAGGAAGTTAGAAATGAGGTTGCCAATCCCCATGGGAATTACCAAAAACGGAAAGGCATAAGCAAGTGCATATAATGATGTTGCTATACGAATTTGATACGCTCCAAAAGAAACGCTTTGCGTTAAATATAGTACAACGATGTACAATGCCACAACCATGGCAGAAATAGTCAATTTACGTGTAGTAATCATAACACTCACCTCCTCAAATAAAAAAAGCATGGCAAAACTACCATGCTATAAATGCTTATGAATTTCCGTAGTTTTGTTTAGAGACAGGATGGTTTCAAACTGTCTTATTTAGTTGTGCACTTATAATATCATATATTTTCGATGTTTACAAGTCATGAGGAGATATAGAGTACTAAAGCGGCCTTTACTAACTCCTGATATCGGTCTAATGTAGGCATAGACGGGGCGGTGGCAGATACCTTTCCGCATCGCTCCACTGGCTATACGGTCATCGGCCTAGGGCCTCGACCTGCCAAAGTCGCTCTTTGAAAAGGTATCTACCACCACTGCGAATTTAGCAAATCAATGTTACGGATATTAGTAATTCTAAAGGCCGCTTTAACTCAGCATCCTCCAAATGATAAATAATATGAAGTATATTACTCATCAAAGCGCCTCAACTAGTCTAAGCCAGTTGAGGCGAGCTAGTGACATATAAGTCCACCTAATCCTCAATATATTATCTTATCTATTAGTTTATATGCAAAGTAGCCGCCTAAACGGCGACTACTAATATAATCCAGTTTTAGTGGATTTAGAGAAGTTCTATTATTGTGCTGGGTCTTCGACGCCGTTGGCCTCAAAGGCGGCTTGTCTGTCGATGCAGGTACCGCAGTGTCCGCATGGTTTGTCGCCGCCTTCGTAGCAGGACCAGGTTAGGTGGTATGGTACGCCGAGTCGTAGGCCTTCTTTTACAATATCCGCTTTATTGGAGTTGATAAATGGTGCTTCTAGAGAGCATTCTTTACCGGATCCTTCAAAGATAGCATCGCCCATGGATTTATAGAAGTGTTCTGTACAGTCTGGGTATGCGTTACCAGCCGCATCATCGCTATGGGCACCATAGTAGATATAGCCGCAGTCTAGAGATAAGGCTAAGGAAGCCGCCGCAGATAGGAATAGGCCATTTCTAAATGGCACATAGGTGCTAACGGTGCCTTCTCCTTCTGTTTCTTGTTGTTCCTTGTATGAACCTTGAGGTATTTCCTCTGTGGATTGGGTCAATAAAGAGCAATTGCTGAAGGCAAACAATTTAGTGACATTCATCGTTTTACCTTCAATTCCATAATAAGCGAGAATAGATGTAGCAGCCTCTAATTCTTTACTATGTTTTTGACCATATTGAATGGATAACGGCACTACATTATCTTTGCCAAATCTTTCAATAGCTAACGCTAAACATGTAGTACTATCTACCCCACCACTGAATAAGACAACAGCCTTTTGTTTTTGAGCCATAAGGTCTCCTTTCACCTATTACAACAGCCCCATCCTAAGATGAGGCTGTAGATTATACTTTCAATATATTATAAATCGATATCTAATTCTACTGGGCAGTGATCAGAGCCAAAGATTTGTTGGTGAATTTTAGCTTCTTGAATTTTGTCGTCAAGACGTTTAGAGGTGATGAAATAGTCAATTCTCCATCCCGTATTTCGTTCACGAGCTTTACCCATGTAGGACCACCAACTATATTCCTCAATAGCATCTGGATACAGGTGACGGAATGTATCTGTAAAACCAGCACCTAACAGTTCGGTCATTTTTGCACGCTCTTCGTCGGAGAAGCCTGCATTTTTACGGTTTGTCTTAGGATTTTTAAGGTCGATTTCTTGATGTGCTACATTGAGGTCACCACAGAGAATGACTGGTTTTTTCTTATCTAATTCAAGCAAATAGTTGCGGAATGCATCTTCCCAAGTCATGCGGTACTCAAGACGAGCCAATTCACGTTGGCTATTTGGCGTATAGCAACATACTAAATAGAAATTGTCATATTCAGCAGTAATAACACGGCCCTCTTGATCATGTTCTTCAATGCCAATACCGTTAGTTACGGACAACGGTTTAATACGCGTGAATACAGCCGTACCACTATAGCCTTTTTTTACAGCGCTATTCCAATATTGCTCATAACCTGGCAATTCTAAAGAAATTTGATCAGGTTGCAATTTTGTTTCTTGTAAACAGAAAATATCTGCATCCAGTTCGTTAAAGGATTCCATAAATCCTTTTGTTACAGCCGCACGAAGGCCGTTTACATTCCAAGAAATTAATTTCAATGCTTACTCCTTTCCGATACTTCGCATCAATCTAATACGTTTCACCTTATTCAACTTGGTGAAAGTCTCGTTTACAAAAAATAAGGTTTTACTTGATTTGCACTTAATCTATGCTAAATATAAGCTAATCTAAGGGTTATATTATGACTATATTACTGCTTTTTATGTTTTTTTGCATGTCTAGCTTCAGCGCGAGCCTTGCGTGCATTTTCGTTGGCCTTAAGGTCGCTTTCACGTTTCTCACGGAAATAATTAGCCACTGTAGACAAAATAAGAACTACTAACACAGTAACATTAAACATACCTGGGCCAAAATTATAAATGTGATAACACATATAGGCAAAGGCAACAACCGTTAACAATTGCTTTAAAAGATTCATTTGACCTCCTGTGTTAGTTTAATGTTTCTACACCTGTATTAAGTGGGAACCCATCATAAGTTACCCAATCACTAGAGCTGCCAACATATAATGCAGATTCCAAGCCAACTTCGCTCATAGTTAACAATGCATTACAAGCTGTAACACCAGAACCGCAATAGGTTACAACAGGTCGATTTTGATAAATTTCATTATAATACTCAGCCTCTAAGTCTTTCACAGGCTTCGGACCATCGACTGTATAGCCACTTTCATAGAAATGATTAACAGCACCAGGAATATGTCCTGTCATGCCATCCATCGTATCTACTTGAGATCCATCGTAACGGAAAGGCGCACGAGCATCAATGATAACATGGTCACCACTTTCACTAGCCTTGAGTACCTCATCACGACTCATCACCATATGCGTTTGCAATTCATAGTTAAAAACAGACGGTTCTGCAGGTAACGGAGTTGGTTCTTTAGTTAGACTATGACCTTCCTTAACCCAACGTTCAACACCACCGGACAATACGCGCACATCAGTTAAGCCCATGTAACGCAACATCCACCAAAGGCGTCCCGCCAAGAAGAGCCAAGAGTCATACACAACAACCTTGGAATCACGAGTGATCCCGTAAGACTCAAATGTATGAGCCAAACGCTCCATATCTGGCAATGGATGACGACCACCATGCTCGCCCAAAGGACCTGTTAAATCCTTGTTTAAATCCACCGCGTAAGAACCTTTAATATGGCCTTTTTTATAATCTTGATAGCCTCGAGCATCTAAAATAATGACCTCATCGAGACAAGCTAACAATTCATTAGGAGTGATAAAATTTGACATAGGTACTCCTTTCATATAATTATATCGAAAAATACAAATCTGATAATATTATTATATACGAGTACAAGAGGATATACAATTTATTTTGGTATAGTGAAAGTTATTTAATATCTTAAGATGTAAAGCAAATACGAAAAGCCCCTATCTAAGATAGAGGCCTAAGCATAATTCAATATTAGGCTTATAGACATTTATGTATGGCATCTACCGCATCAATATCAGCAGGAAGCCAATCCACAGAATATAAAGTATCTTTTGATAACCATTTAGCTGCTTCATGCTCTACTAACGTAATATTAGAGTCATTTACTAAGGAACATAAATAGCAATGCATTGTTAAATCAAACTTTTCATAGCCAGTATATTCAATGGTAATAATATGCTCTTGAACATTAATATCAGCTTCTAGCTCTTCTTTGATTTCTCTAATAAGGGCTACATCATGAGCTTCACCTGGTTCAATTTTACCACCTGGAAACTCCCATCCATCCTTTAGATCACCATAACCACGTTGCGTTGCTAATATGGTATTGTCCTTTCTTATAATAGCAGCTACAACTTCAATATGTTTTCGTTGTTCACTCATATATATCCTTATCCATTTACAATATAATCATAAATATCATCCCGTACAGGTACTTCAAGCACATATTCTAATTCTACTGCCGCAGTACCGTTGGCCATTGAAATTTCTTTAGCATTCTCCTGACCGGTAGAATGAATGGGTCCTAAATAATAAAACTCTTTAGACTCCTCATCATCTTTGTTCTTCCTCACAAACAAATGCATTGCAACACCTAATGCATCAGCATTAAATGCAGTTTGTACATCATCAGAGGTAAAGGTTCGTTTATTCTTAGATATAGCTTTTAGTAATCCTGGATTTTCAAATCTATCCTCATACTTAATAGTATCTTGAATATCATCAGCTTTATGGTAGTTGATAAACACAGGGTATGTTTTTGTTTCCTTATGAAATTTATATCCTCCAATATTGAGAGGTACTTCATTTTGAGGCCACTCTAATAATAGGCAAACTTGTTCATATGTATATTTTTCATATAAAGCAAATGGCGTATTACCATAAATATTATCTTTATACCTTTCATTAAACTGCTTGAAACCATATGTAACAAGTTCTTGAACTTGTTCTTTAAAATTATTATCTTCTAAAGCCTGTTTAAAAATTTGGGATATACCATACTTACCATTAGAGAACTCAATAAACTCACTATCTTCAAAAGTCTTTTGTGCTACTTGAACGCCAAATCGATTTGTCATTATATTGATAAGATTAATTCGTCCATATTCAGATAAATCTACATTGTAATTATTATAAAGCACTTCAGATACATAGTTAATGATATCGTCACGACCATCTAATAATGCCTGTAAAACTATAAGATCTCTGGCACGCATCCCTATCGTTAATTTTTGAGATATAAAATGCAGCATTCGCTCCTGAACAGGCGTAAAGGATATATCATAGTCCTTATCCTTAATCTTTATCAAGAAATGATGATAGGACTTAAATTTACTAAAAATTCTACTTACATCAATGGAGCCATGATCAGCAAAATCAGCAATTTTAGGAATACGCCCCAATTTAAAACGTAAATTAAAATACGCTTCCTTTATTAATTTCATATCTGAAAATCGAGCAGTATCAATAGACTCATAAATACGCTGTTTAGCTATTTTATCAAAATGCACCGTCGAGGTACCTGGAATAATACGATTGCCAGCCTGTACATAACGACGCAAAGTGTCTTTGTTATAGCTCCTATCACCAGATAATGCTAAAGGAATCATAAAATTATTGGTATAGTTACCGATGAAATCTAAAATAACAACATATTCCTTGTCTTCAAATTTACGCAAACCACGTCCGAGTTGCTGAATAAAAATGATTGGACTTTCAGTTTGACGTAGCATAATAACTTGATTAATCTCAGGGATATCAACACCTTCATTAAATATATCCACCGTAAAGATATAGTCAAGCTGCTCATCTATACGACCTTGGTATTCTCCTGTACCAGTTAAACGAGCAATTGCTTTCTCCCTAATTTCTTGGCTATCTTCACCAGTTAAACAAATCGTACGATAAGCACCACGTTCGTTAAATGCATCAGATAACTCTTTGGCTTCAATTCTATTAGCACAAAAAACAAGTCCTTTTACACGACTACCACTATGTCCGAAGTAGCGAATCTTTTCTATAATTTTATCTACTCTCTCCTTTGTAGATAAATTCGAGAAAGATACGTCCATATCGGATATATCTTCTTGAGTATCCACCCATAAATCACTAATCCCAAAGTAGTGGAATGGGCAGAGTAAATCCTCTTCTAAAGCCTGTTGTAAACGAATTTCGTAAATAATATTGTGGTCAAATAATTCATACAGATCATAACCATCAGTTCGTTCTGGACTTGCAGTCATCCCCAATAAAAACTGTGGTTCAAAGTATTCAATTATGCGTTGATAACCATCTGAACCTGCACGATGTACTTCGTCAATAATAATACAATCAAATTCCTTCGGATCATACTGTTTCATTACATCATCTCGACCCATCATTTGCATGGTCGAAAATACATGTGTTGCATTATAGTGTTTCGCATTTCCTGATACGAGTCCAAACTGAATTGAACTGTCGTTATAAATTCGTTCAAAGCTTGCAATCGCTTGCTTTGCAATTTGTTCACGATGGACTAAGAATAAAATTCTTTTAGGCTTCATCTCTCGCATAGCAAAAGCGGCTGCATAAGTTTTACCAGTACCCGTAGCAGATATCAAAAGGCCTCTTCTTGCATTATTAGCTCTTAGCTCATTGAAGTTAGCAATAAACTGTTGTTGCATGCTATTTGGTTCTAACTGAACCAAATCTATAGCTCTAAATTGTTCTGCTACAGTTTTTTGAGAGGCTCGCTCAGGCCGTACCCATCTAGGTTTATACCAAGGAATAAACGCTTCATAAGGAATGGCAAACTCGGAATTCCAATATAGGTCAAACTCTTCTGTAATTTCCCGGGCATACGTATCACTACAATGCGCTTCAGACCGAGTATTCCATTCACGATTTTTCTTTAATGCATTAATAGTTAAGTTAGAGCTGCCGACAATAATTTGATAAGATTCATCTTTTCTAAAGATATACCCTTTTGTATGAAAGCCATGACCACTACCATTTGTAGTGCAATAGACTTTTAAATCAATATTCTTTAAATTTCCTAAGTCTTCTAAAACTTCTGGACTATTAAAGCCAAGATAGTCTGTCGTTAATATACGACCTCGAACACCACGCTCTTCTAATTCCTTAAGAATTGGCTTTAATGTTAGTAAACCTTCTGGTGTTATAAATGCTACAGATATTAAAAACTCATCACAACTTCGTAAGCCATCTTCAATAGCTGATAAAACATTACGACCTTCCCCATTAGCAATAAGTTCTGAAGATGTAGCAAAATTAATTAAACGATTCGATTCTGACATAACGAACTCCCCATATAATTAATACTATACTTGCTATTATACCAGCCGCAGCAACAGCGTCTAGAGTATATATATTTTTATACCCAAAACCTTATATATTCATTTGATATGCACTCTATTTCATCTGTAAATCGTAATGTATAAATATTAATATATGTTCACATCGAATAATTTCATCAATCCCTTATGATTATTACTGGCATACGTCTTTTTTGTCGCTTAGAGTTGTGATATAATGTAACTAATTACTCTTAGGGGCGTAGTGTGCCCAAATGGATCCAAAAGAGTTAGTGTGTTTGCAAGGAGCGTACGCAGTTGAAAAAGGGGTACATCAAGTTAATAGCGGCCATTGTACTCGGTGCGGCTATTATCGGTGGTGGGATTTATGGAGTGTATACACTTCTGTCATCCAATACAACGACAATTTTATATCGATCAACAGTTGACGATAAGATCAACGCAATTCGTCCTTATATTGTTGCATTAGACACATATAACTCGTACAGCGTAGCTTATGCTAACCAATTACAACCAACTCTTGAAGAGTTGCGTAATAGTTCCCATAACACGACGATTACCTTGCCTAAATATAAGGATCTCAAAACCGCTTTAGAAGCAGCAAAACAAGATAGTTCTACTCCATATGAAGACGTAAACCAAGCAACAAATGACGTACTCGCCGTACTTGATCAAATTATTCCGATTGCAGATCAGTTGCAAGCTTACTATGTAGAACGTCGATTTGAAAAAGATAATTTTAAAGGCAGCGATGAACTAGCTGCACAATATGTACCATTAGCTGAACAATTCTATGCTACGTATAATGCATTAGATTTAGCTTTAGATAATCGTAACAACGAACTCTACACTGAGCGCATGAACGAGTATCAAGGCGAAAAACGCGATAATGCGGTTAATTTTATTGAATTAAACCTCATGACAGCACAAACTATCGACCTTATTGATCCAGATGGAAATACGGATACGCAAAAGGTTGAAGCTAACTTACAGCAAATTTCACAACGTATTAACAAATTACAACCTGGTACGACTCCAGAAACACAAAATGCTGTACGAGAGTATCAAGATGCTGTAAAAGAGTTTGTTGCAGAAGCCCGCAACTATATTATTATTAACTCATCTTATGGCGAAGCCTATACGCAATTATTTATTAAGTATAATAAGATGATTAATAAAGCTAATTCTGTAAATATGGCAGACTTAGATGTAACAGAGAAAAATAAAAAATAAAGATATACAAAAAGAGGACCAAATGGTCCTCTTCTTTTTTGTCTATTTAAGTTTAAGATCTTTTGTAATAATATAGTATTCAGACGGTGTCATCTTAATACCATCAATCTTCTTATTACCTACGATATTGACTTTAGGATAGCCTAAGAATAATGCTACAGCGTTATCTAGCATGAGTTGTTGTGCGTTGATAACAGCATTACGGCGTGCCACAGGATCGTTAGCGCTTTCACCAAGGACTAACAATTCATCAAAACGTGGATCGGAGAAGCCTGAGCCATTAGTTTCAACACCGGTACCCCAATATTGTTTCAAGAACCATACTGGTTCACCTGTATTAGCAGTTACTACACTAGAGATAATCATGTCATAATCGCCAGATTGAGATAATGTGTCAATCACAGCATAGTCTACGATTTTAATTTGTAAATCTACGCCGATTTTTTTGTAGTCTGCTTGTAATGCTTCTGCATATAATGGCAATTCAGGACGAGATGTATAAGCATAGAAATCAAGTACTAGGTTTTCACCATCTTTATCTACAATGCCGTCGCCATTCGTATCTTGATAGCCTGCACGTTTAAGTAATTCTTTAGCACGTTCTACATTGTATTTATTAGGATCGCGCAATTGGTCAAAGCCATAATCAATGGATGGTGGCAATGGAGCCTTACCTGCTACAAATGTATCCTTCATGAGATTCTTTGCATAAGACTCACGGTCTGCAGCGGCAATGAGTGCTGCACGCAAATCAGGATTTTGAAGCTTACCTTTTTGCCCCATACGAACAAATACGTCACGCAAGGAAGCTACTTCATAGACAGTAAAGTTCTTATCATTTTGGAATATACCGTATTCGCCAGGGCCAATGCTAACAGCCATATCTACATCACCCGCTTGTAATGCCATGGCACGTGTGTTGGCATCGTTAATAGATGGAATTTCAACCTTAGCAAAGCCTACCTTGCCATCCCAGTAATTATCGTTACGTTTGAGTTCTGCACGCTCTTTTGTGAAAGAGGATACTACATATGGACCCGTACCGATAGGACCTTCCTTAGCAATATCACGACCATCAGCCTCTGCTGTAACATCCATAATTAGGAACAATGGATCCCCAAGTAAGCTTGGCAAGTTATAGTATTCCTTGTCAGTCTTAATTGTAAGCTCTTGCCCCTTAGCCGAGATTTCTGTATAGTTAAAGAACGTTTTTGCTCGTTTACTCTTCGCAAAGGTTCTTTCGAGAGATGCTTTTACAGCCTCTGCTGTCAAACTTTTACCATTTGAGAATTTTACTTTATCGTTGATGGTGAAAGTCCAAGTCAGCTTGTCATCTCCTTGTTTCCAAGAAGTAGCAAGCCATGGTGTCGCTTTCATTTGATCGTCAAACTTGATAAGCGTTTCACCTACGCCAAAGCGTACAACCGCCCAGCTGAAATAGTTTTCTGTTGGTTCTAATGTACCAGCAAAGCTAATGGCCCCTACCTTTAACACATCATTAGACGGAGCAGCGTTTTGATTCATACAACCAACAGTGCCTAGCACAGTCATACCTAAGGTCATACCAATTAATAAAGCCTTGCGTAAACCTTTCATTTACACACCTAACCTTTCTACACACATTAACATTATTCTCGCTCAGACTCCTATAAACTGTTTAAATATTATATAGTTAGCATAATTCCTGCTTACTTTACATCCATCAGGAATCTATGTACATCACTTCATATGAGCATATTTTATTATACCCATAGGGGTATATTTCACACAGTCAACTATACTATATATTCGATGCTAACACAATAAATATTTACGAAAGATTTCGATATATCTATTTTAGAACGACCATATCTATATTTCATATAAAAAATAGCAGTTAGCTTACAAGCTAACTGCTATTGTAATGTACCTATAAGATTTAAAAAAAATATATATGCTTAAATGTATTTCTTATACTATGCTTCTAATGCAGCCTCTTCCAGTGTAAGTGGCTTATGGTCTTGGCCAATTTCAAAGATGGAGCTCAATAGAACCTTTGTATAAGGATGCTTCGCATCAGCTAAGTGGAGTGCATCTAGCTCTTCAACGATAGCACCTTTGTACATTACGACCACCTTGTGGCACATGGTACGAATAAACGCAATATCATGAGCGATAAATAGGTATGTTAAGTTTTTCTTTTTTTGTAAACGCGCCAATAAATAGGCAATGGAGTCTTGTACAGATACGTCTAGAGCACTAGTAGCCTCGTCTAATACAAGAATTTCAGGCTCTAACACGATAGCACGCGCAATGGCCACACGTTGACGTTGACCACCAGACATTTCATGAGGATAACGATGCATAAACTCGCGAGGTAAATCTACCATTTCAAGATAATCACCAGCAATTTGTTCCTCTGTTCCCTTTTCAAGAAGACCAAAGTTGTATAGTGGCTCAAGAATAATATCCTTTACCTTCATACGCGGATTAAACGCCGCAGATGGGTCTTGGAATACCATTTGAATTTTCTTACGGTATTCTTTTGTTTGCTCAGAGTTCATATGCTGAATCTCTACGCCATCTACGTAAATCTCACCTTCCGTAATAGGCAGCATCTTCATGATCATACGAACCAAAGTCGTTTTACCAGAGCCAGATTCTCCTACAATCCCAAGGGACTGGCCTTTTTCTAAGGTAATATTGATAGTTTTACACGCTTCGAGCTCACCACCAGTAGGAAGTGGGAATCGTTTACATACATTTTTTAATTCTACAGCGTAGTTAGTCAATGTAACGACCTCCTCCCAATGTTGGTACCGCATCTTTTAATTGCTTCGTATATTCATTAGATGGATTTTCTAAAATATCTTGCGTTGTGCCAGCATCAACAACACGGCCCTTTTTCATAACAATGATATAGTCGGACATATAGGCCGCTACACCAAGATTGTGCGTAACCATTACGATAGCAGAATTATGCTCTTTAGCAAGTTCTAGCATTTGCATAACCACTTGAGACTGTGTCGTTACATCTAGTGCCGATGTCGGTTCATCACCGATGAGCAACGCTGGGTCTAAGGCTAGTGCCATAGCAATGCCCACACGTTGTCGCTGACCACCGGATAGCTCATGAGGATAACGGCGCAATATATCAGCACCATTAGGCAAGGATACAGCTTCTAGTAAGGCAATAGCACGGCGATCACATTCGTCATTATCGATTTCAATATGAGACTTAAATAATTCTCTGAACTGCTTACCGATACGTACGATTGGATCTAATGCACTACCACTATCTTGGAAAATCATGGCCATATCTTTGCCGCGCAAAGATCTCCATTCAGATTTAGACAAGTTGCGAAGGTCATGACCATTAAAAATCATGGAACCCTCTGTAACTTCACCACCTACAGGTAGTAAACCCATGAGGGCCCGAATCACGGTAGTTTTACCGGATCCAGACTCTCCTACGATGGTTAACACCTTGCCGCGTTCCAAGGTAAAATTCACATCCATAACAGCAGGCACACCTTGGTACGCGATGTTAAGGTTTTCTACAGTTAGTATGTTTTCTGCCATTATAGCTCCTTACTATTTTGTAATTTTGTTAGTAATCCAGTAGTAGTCACTTGGGTACATTACAGCACCTTTCAAGTAAGAACCAGTAACGATATTAGTTTTAGGGTAACCTAAGAACAATGCAGCACCATCATTCATCAATATTTGTTGAATTTGAATTGCATAGTCACGACGTTTTGCAGGATCGAATTCAGTTTCAGCAGCATCTAATAATTGGTCAACTTGTGGATTGGAGTAACCAGAACCGTTTTGAGGGTTGGAACCATCCACATTAGTATGCCAGTAGTTAGCTAAGAACCAGATTGGATCGCCTGTATTAGCAGTTACGATGTTGGAGATAAGCATATCATAGTCGCCATCTTGACCCATTTTATCAATCAAGTTATAGTCAACTGTTTTGATTTTCATGTCGATGCCCACTTTTTTGAGGTCAGCTTGTACTGCTTCTGCATAAAGTGGCAATTCTGCACGAGAGTTATATACTACGAAGTCAAATGTTAATGGTTTACCATCTTTATCTAGGATGCCGTCACCATCAGTATCTTTCCAACCATCTTCAGCTAACAATTGTTTAGAGCGTTCAGGATTATACGCATTAGGATCTTTCAAGTCCTTGAAACCGTAGTCCATGGATGGCGGAATTGGAGCAGAACCAGGAATAAATGTACCTTTTAACAATACATCGGCATAGCTCTTACGGTCTGCTGCAGAAATAACAGCAGCGCGAACCTTGTCGTCACCAAGAATACCTTTTTGGTTAATACGAGCCAACACTACACGAAGAGATGCAATTTCATCTACTTTAAATTTATTGTTGCCTTGGAATAAACCAATTTCACCAGGACCGATGTTAACGGCCATATCTACGTCGCCAGATTGCAAGCTCAATGCACGCGTATTAGGATCATCGATGGAAGGAATCTCAACAGTTTTGAATGGTACTGCACCATCCCAGTATTTTTCGTTCGCTGCCATTTCAGCACGTTCTTTAGTGAAGGATTTAACTACATATGGGCCTGTACCGATAGGGCCTTCTTTAGCGAAGTTACGACCATCTTTTTCAGATTGTACGTCAACGATGAGGAACAGTGGATCCGCCAAAAGACCTGGCATATTAGGATATTCTTTTGTTGTATGAATAACTAATTGTTGACCATTAGCTTCAATGGAGTCATATTCGAAGAATGTTTTCGCACGGTTAGACTTTTCAAATGCACGTTCAATAGATGCTTTTACAGCAGCTGCATCAACTTTTTTACCATTAGAGAATGTTACTTTATCGTTAATTGTGAAAGTCCACGTTTTATGGTCTGGGGATACTTCCCATTTGGATGCGATCCAAGGTTGCGGTTTCATTTGCTCGTCGAATTTAGCCAATGTTTCGCCTACACCATAGCGCATTACAACCCAAGCGAAGAAGTTTTCCGTAGGTTCTAAAGTAGAAGCGAAGTTAGTTACGCCTACTTTCAATACGTCTTTATTTGCAGAGCCGTTGTTATCGGAGCCACAACCTGCGATGAAGGAACCCATCATTACAATGCTAAGACCTGCTAAGAGGGCTTTTTTCCAAGATTTTTTCATGTAAAATCTCCTTGTACCACTACATACAAAACATAAAAACATTTAACATCATGACTATGACAATCCTACATAATCAGTGATGGAAAAAACATACATTATAATCTATCCACCTAGACACTTTCATAAAAGACAGTTCTAGAAAATGAATACATCTCATAGATTACCCTTGGTTCTTCGGATCCACTACGTCACGTAAAGAGTCAGACCAAAGGTTAAAGATTGCTACTACGATAAGGATAGATATACCAGGGAATGCCATGAGCCAAGGACTCGTCTGCAAGTACTGACGACCTTCATTGAGCATAAGGCCCCATTCTGGTGTTGGCGGCTGAGCACCAAAACCTAGGAAGGATAGACCTGCTACTTCAATCATGATGGCCCCAATATCTAAAGCCCCTGTGGTAATAACGAGAGGCATGATATTAGGAATAATATGACGTCTAAGAATTGTAGATGTATTAGCACCCATCATGACAGCTGCCGTTACATACTCCTCACCACGCACCTTAAGTGTCATAGAACGTACAATACGAGCATATTTTGCCCAACCAACAACAGATAAGGCTAAAATCGTATTCACGATACTACCACCCAAAATACCCGCTATGGCAATTGCCAATACGATACCAGGGAAGGATAGCATAATGTCAGTGATACGCATGAGTACCATTTCAACTTTACCGCCAAAATAGCCTGCTGCTGCACCAATGATAGTGCCTACGCTAACCATAATGACAACAATGGTAACACCCATGAACAAGGATAATTGTGTACCATAAATGATGCGAGACAATACATCACGGCCTAGTTTATCTGTACCAAACCAATGTTGACTACTTGGCGCTTGTAATGCTTGACTCAGATTTGAGGAAAAAGCATCGCCAGGTGCAAGCCAAGGCGCAAAGATAGCAATGAGTACCACAAGAAGCATTAAGGTGCTATAGAAAGAGAACAATTTATGTTTTTGAATGAATTCTGCCATTATGCTCTCTCCCGTTTCAATCTAGGGTCTAATAGTACATATGACGCATCAATTAATGCATTGATACACATATAGGCTAAGGCAACCCACAATACAAAGCCTTCAATCAATGGATAGTCGCGCATGGTAATAGCGTAAACTGCCATGTTCCCTAGGCCAGGCCAAGAGAATACCATTTCTACAACTGCTACACCACCTAATAGCCAGCCCATGACAACACCAAGAATAGTGATGAGCGGCAAGACGGCATTTGGCAAAATATGACCAAATAAAATCTTCATCTCACTGACACCACGAGCACGAGCACCGATAACGTAATCCTTTTCCATTTCTTCAAGGATAACAAGACGAACTTGGCGCATATACTTAGAACCAATTACGACAGCTAATGTAGCAGCTGGCAAAATTACACCTATTGGCGTTATACGAGATGTAGCAATTGGTACAAGACCTAGTTTAAGACCGAAGATATAAATAAGTACAAGACCTAACCAAAATGATGGCATAGATACGCCTACAAAGGATAAAGATCTCAACACATAGTCTACCCATTTATTACGATTTAAGGCGCTTATAATCCCTGCTGGCAATGCATAAAGCAGAGTAAATACTAAAGCAGTACCTGCTAACATTACTGTCCCTGGTAAAGCCTCCAACATACGATCTACTACTGGCTTTTTAGCAGAGTAA
The DNA here is from genome assembly GCF_002959775.1 of Veillonella rogosae JCM 15642. Taxonomy (GTDB): domain Bacteria; phylum Bacillota; class Negativicutes; order Veillonellales; family Veillonellaceae; genus Veillonella; species Veillonella rogosae. The sequence continues at coordinate 57,846 of NZ_PPCX01000010.1, forward strand.
CTCATCCCTAAATCACCTTGTGCAGCATTCACAACCCAGTTTGCATATTGCACTATAAACGGTTTATCTAACCCAAGCTGAGCCCGAGTCTCATCGATGAGCTCCTGAGACACGATAGTGTCTGCCGTTTCTAGTAGCATCGTTACTGGATCGCCTGGTGCTAAATAGGTGAGACAAAATGTTAAAAATGTGATGCCAAACAAGGTTACAATAAATTGCCCCAACTGTTTGACAAAGCGTTTGCCCATAGGCGCCTCCTAAACTCTCTAAACACTAACAACAAATCAAACGAACAACTAATGTTACCCTCTGCTTAACGCAGCAGTAATACGCCAAAACAAAGGAAAATAAGTCACCTGAGAAACTCAAAAAGGTTAGTCGCCTGACTAACCTAAATTAAGCACAGTATATGCTACCATGCATTTAGAGCAGGCTTTCTGACTCAGATTCATCGCAACATTTCGGCCTTCCCAGTTTCCCAGTGACCCTATAATGAAACCTTGCTCCTCATTACAGCTATTTGCATAGTATGAGATTTACACCCATTTTCCTCTTTTACGCTCGGTGAATACCGACACTCATTAGTTCATTCATTTTTATCGATTATAAATATACTATATTAATATCCTATTTACAATACGCATACCCCTTATGGGTATATGTACATCGTAGATTTTCAATATAATTTTTATACTAATAAAAATTATCGATTACTGATTAAGTCTCTATTTATGTATAAACCTATACAAATCACTTTATATATGTGACTTTTTACCGTATTAACTGTATGCAACTGTATATATATTAATTATTATTATAATGGTAATTTTCTCATGAATTTTTTTTATACATACCGAAAAAACTTTTAATCACTTTAGCAACTATCAATTATTTATAATTAATAAAACCATAATTAATAAGTTTGATTAATATACCAAAAAGAGGCTGTTACTAAGTAACAGCCTCTTATAAGACGAGAGATATTCAGTTAATCGATACTTTGTTGTAAGCGGTGCGCTCTGCGTGTATCCCACGCTTTACGCAAAACATAGATCACGAAACCGATGCTTACCGCTACTGCACTACCTACCATAGCATCAAAGCCACATGCGTAGATTGCATATAAACAGTAGATAACACCTGCGCCGAATACGTAGTTGGAACGTTTAATGCGGCTTTCAGCTACACCAGCCATACGCATCATTGTAGGTACTGCCAAGATGCACAATACATACGGTACTACGTTAGTTACAACAGCTAAGTTTACTAAGATTTCAAATTGCTCACGCAAGGAGTCGCTTGCAGTGAACAAAGTAAGTAATGTTTCAACAGCGAGTAAAATGAATACGCCACGAACAGGAGCGTCTTTGCTATTTACACGAGCGAATACTTTAGGGAAGTAACCGTGTTCCGCTGCGCTTTTGAATACGCGAGACAATGTGAATTGCCAGCAAAGTAAAGCGCCAAAGCAAGAAATAACCATAGCAGCCATAACGATGTTTGCAATTGTATCATTGAACATGTATACGAATGTCAAACCGAATGGTGCGTTAGAATTTAATAAGTCAACGTTAGGAACGATACCGGCCATAACGTTTGTGGACAAGATGTAAACCACCGCCACTGCTAATGTACCTGCTACAGTTGCAATAGGTACGTTTCTCTTTGGATTCTCAACAGCATCAGCATTAGCCGCTGCGGATTCAAACCCTAGGAAGCCCCATAATGTTAGGGAAATAGATTGTTTTACCGCATCGTAAAGCGGAAGATCATTTGGGTTCCATGCCGCCCAATAGATAGACGGATCAAACCAATACCAGCCGATTGTACCGATTAAAAGAACCGGAACGATAGAGCCCCAAATAGTCATGTTGCTGAGTCGACCTGTGAAGCGATTGCCTCGGAAGTTCAAAATCGCTGCAAACCACAAGAGCACAATTGTTACTTGGCTTGTTTGTGTAGCATTAAGGTCAACACCAAAGAAAGCTGCGCCATAACCTACGGCAGAAACCGCGATGGCGATATTAGCAATGATGAGAGATATGCTGTAAGCATAGCTCGCCATAAAATGTCCAGTTTTACCGAAGCGGTGTTCTGCATAACCGCCCATGCCCCCTTTATTTTGGGAGAACATACCCGCTTGAGCAAAAATATACGCTAGTAAAAGCGCACCCACAGCTGTCACGAGCCAAGATAAAACTGAAATAGTACCAACTTGAGCCAAATTAGTTGGTAACATAATGATCCCAGCTCCTAGCATATTGGCTGCTACCATTGTGGTTAGCTGGAATACAGACATTTTTTTAGCGGTCGTTTTCATGTATCAATCCCCTTTCATAAGGTGAATTTTTTCTCGTCCATAATTCACTTAAATATAATATACCGCTAAGTAAATCCAGTTCGTGCTGTGATGGGCTTGAATGTGGATTTACCGTTGTTATTCTTATTACGAATTACATAATAACACCTATGAAACCAAAATGAAAGTACTTTATTGGCGGACAAGCCATATTACACGAATTGAATAAATTATAGTTAATTTATCATCTAAAACGAACAGAACTCATTTTAACAATGACAAGGTATGTTTTTACCCTATTTTATTCTGTGTATATATGTAATTTTTCCTATCTATCACGGTTATAGTGTCCTAGTACAAGACTATTATTTTCTCACAGTCCACTGTATACGTACGCAAATTTATATTTTTTTAATAGTACATTATCAATTAGAAAAGCCTTTTTATAGGTATTACCTGGCTTTTAAACGAAAAAAATCGATATACACATGAGCTTTGAGCTCTATATAGAGCTTCTAAAACAGACTTATATGTATATCGATCTTAAGTTTTCAATAGAAAGTTAAAATGTAAAACACTTATTCTTGTGCAGATTCAACAATTGCTTTCCATTCTGCAATTTGTTTTTCTTCTTCGGAGATAAGGGCTTTACCATTGTTACGTTGTCTTTCAACACATTCTGGAGCGGTACCAGAGTAGTTGTTACGACCTGCTACGCAAGCTTCGATGGAGATAGCATCAAGGATATCTGCATCAAAATGATGTGAGATAGCTTTGAAATCCTCAACGGATAAATCAAGCAATACGCAACCTTTTTCAATACAATGATGTACAGCATTACCTACGATTTCGTGAGCTTCACGGAATGGAACGCCTTTTTTCGCAAGGTAATCTGCCATGTCCGTAGCATTAGAGAAGTCATCATCGAGGACAGCTTTCATATGCGCCCCATTGACCTTCATACCGCGAATCATTGCCGCATTGATGGACAAGGCAAAGTGTACTGTATCGATAGCATCAAAAATACCCTCTTTATCCTCTTGCATATCTTTATTGTAGGTAAGTGGCAAGCCTTTTAAGGTAGTTAAAAGACCCAGTAAGTGACCATAGGTGCGACCAGTTTTACCACGAACGAGTTCACATACGTCAGGATTTTTCTTTTGTGGCATAATGCTAGAGCCTGTGCAATGAGCATCATCAAGTTCAATAAAATTAAACTCATTGGTAGACCACAAAATCAACTCTTCACTAAGACGGCTCAAATGCATCATCACAAGAGATGCAAAGGATAAGAACTCAACCACGTAGTCACGATCGGATACAGCATCCATACTATTTTCGTAAATACGAGAGAAGCCGAGTAGCTTTTGTGTATAGGTTTGATCAATACCGTACGTAGAACCAGCTAATGCACCTGCACCAAGTGGCATAATATCTGCATGCTTAAATACCATCAACAAACGATCAAAGTCGCGTTCCAACATAGAGAAGTATGCCATCATATGATGACCAAACAATACAGGTTGTGCCCGTTGTAAATGCGTATAGCCGGGCATGATAACATCGCTGTATTTTTCAGCAGTTTCAATGAGGGCTTTTTGCATATCTACGATGAGCTCGCCCATTTCTACAACGGCTTTACGCACGTACATATGTAAATCTACTGCACATTGGTCATTACGGCTACGACCTGTATGTAATCGGCCACCTGCTTCGCCAATATCATCGGTTAAGCGCTTTTCAATATTCATATGAATATCTTCAAGAGCCACGGAGAATGGGAACTCACCTTTATCGATTTGGTCTTTAATCTTTGTTAAGCCCTCAACAATAGCGTCCCGATCTGCGTCGGAGATAATATTTTGTTTTGCCAGCATTGTTGCATGTGCTTTACTACCTGCAATATCTTCGGCGTACATCCGCGCATCAAAAGCGATAGAGGATGTAAAATCCTCTACCGCTTTATCAGTGCCTTTTGTGAAACGCCCGCCCCACAATTTAGCCATTATTTACCTGCCTTTTCTTTCATCAATGCATTAATTTTGAGAGGTAAACCGAACAAGTTGATGAAACCAGCCGCATCAGCTTGGTTGTATACATCATCTTCTTCGAATGTTACGAAATCTTCGCTGTACAAGGAGTATGGAGATGTAGCACCAGCAGAAATGATGTTGCCTTTGTACAATTTAAGTTTTACATCGCCAGTTACAGTTTTTTGAGTTTCATCAACGAACGCTTGCAAAGCATACATCAATGGTGCAAACCACATGCCATCGTATACGAGTTCAGCATATTTGTTAGCAATAAGTTCTTTGTAGTGGTATGTAGCTCTGTCGAGGCAAAGGTATTCAAGTTCTCTGTGAGCATACATGATGATGGATCCACCTGGGTTTTCATAAACGCCACGGGATTTCATGCCTACTAATCTATTTTCAACGATATCTACAACGCCTACGCCATGGTGTGCACCGATTTCGTTGAGTTTTTCTAACAATTGTAAGGGAGTACCTTCTTGGCCATCTACCGCTACAGGTACGCCATCTTTGAAGGATACAGTTACATAACCAGCTTCATCTGGAGCTTGCTCAGGAGTATGTGTTACCAAGTACACATCATCTTTAGGAGCATTTGCTGGGTTTTCAAGATCGCCGCCTTCATGGGACAAATGCCATACGTTTTGATCCATGGAGTACGGATGTTTTTTAGTAGCTACTACTGGAATGTCGTGCTTAGCAGCATACTCCATGCAGTCAGTTCTAGATTTCAAATCCCACTCTCTCCAAGGAGCGATAATTTTCATATTAGGAGCCAATGCTTTGATGGCGAGTTCAAAACGAACTTGGTCATTACCTTTACCTGTCGCACCGTGAGCAATAGCATCAGCACCTTCTTTTTCGGCAATATCTACGAGGATTTTACCAATCAAAGGTCTAGCGAAGGATGTACCTAATAAATATTTACCTTCGTAAACGGCACCCGCTTTTACTGTAGGCCACACATAGTCTTTTACGAACTCTTCTTTAGCATCCACGATGTACGCTTTAGACGCACCAGATTTGATCGCTTTTTTCTCAACTGCATCATAATCCTCAGGTTGGCCCAAGTCTACGCATACGGCGATAACTTCAGAACCATAATTTTCTTTTAACCAAGGAATGATAACGGATGTGTCCAAACCGCCAGAATATGCGAGTACTACTTTATTTGCTTTACCCATGATAACACCTCATAAACTACTATCTATTTATACTCATATAATCAATATTATATCAGATCATTGTGAAAGCACCGTGGTTGTATCTGCTACCAACGGTCACCTTCTCCTTCTGACAAAAAATAGTATACACCTGTATAATTATAAATGCAAGTATTATTTTTATTCAATATAATAATATACTTCGGAACGTAACTATCTTTTCAAGGTATTATGTCATTCGTTTAAATACTCAACAATAGGTATATTATTTAATTTTTCTATATCAAGAGCTTTACGAGTTCGAATCATTTTATCTATCAATAAACTAAATATTTCTTGATCCATACGGTTGAAATCAGAAAAATTATTCAAAAACAGAATGTTGACAGTATGATTATCTAACAAATCTTTATCTTTTACTCTTTCTTTTTCTAATACATCTAATAAATAATTATCAAATCCATCACTTTTAGGCACTTTAGAAAAGTTAGATATTAATAGCTTAGAGGTATACAATTTATATACTTGATTAGTTTCTAAATCAATTTTTCCAATAGTTCCAAAATCAACAAAATATAGTGCTTTGTTTTGAATACTAAACTCTCTATAATGACCTATTAACGCACCATTATCTAACTTAAGAATTTTATGTTGTAACGCGGAAAGATAAAATGGATACTTAACAACATAACAATCTGGAAATTTATCTTGCGATTTAATTTCATTATTCAAAATTTTAGACCATATATCCTGTTCACTACTATCAAGCTGTTCAATTGATGAATACACCCGATTTAAAGTTAACTTTACATCAGTTGGTATCGTATTTTCATTAGTATATCTAACAATATTATTTTCATATGTTTGTTCATTATAAATACCATAACCATAAGAGGTGATATAAAAAATTTTATTTGCAATTTCATATATCCCATATACATCTCTGGCTATAACACCCTTTGATTTAGAGCTATTTAACACGTTTTCTTCAATATCATAATAAATCTCTGGAGTATTAAACCGGTTATCTGAAAAAAGATAGTTAACTATCAAAATAAAAAATACTAAACAAAGACTACTTATGACAAATAATATTTTTATGTATTTCATTATCCATTTTTTACCCATACAATATAATTTACATTTTTTTCTTTTTTAGCATCATATATAGTTATTAGTCTACCTCCTGAGTTTAATTGCTCGTTAATTATATCAACCAAACTATTCTTACTTGGAATCTCAGAACCATTTTTCTCTACTGCGCTCTTAATAAGAGCAATACTAGGAGCCTTTCTAATTATACGATCTCCAATAATTCGTATTTCATCTCTTTTCTCCATTTCTTCTAACCTAAGCATTTCAACCGGTACAGCCTCTAGCTTAAATTTAATCAACCATTCATAAGGTTTCAAATGTCCTAGTTCCATTCCCCGAGCCCCTATATTATTTAATATATCTGAAGGTGCTGTACCTTTATGATACTCATAATTTGAATTGTCAACTAATAATGAATTTGTGTAAATCTTCTTTCTTGAATCTATTTCAGCCTCTGAATTAAACTCATGCCGTCCTGCACTTACAAACGGGAACAAATCTAATAATTTCTCACCAGTGGAACTTCTACTATATGAAATATTAGTTTTTATGTTGATAGTTTTACCAGCCGTACCATTATTAACTGCAAATTCAATTGTATCTTTGATAGCTTTCTGCATTTCAATCCCCTGCATTATTACACTACCTAGTTGAGAGTTCGCAACAAATTCATATTTACGAGGAGATAATAACTTAAATCCCTTATCTTTATAGTTTAATTGATTAGTATAATCTGAATTTAAATTCATCATTAAAAAGGCACCATTTTCTTTAAAAGGATTAGTCTTATTCGCCGCCTCTGCCAACGACCTAAAAAACTCCGGTGATACATCACGAAAATCAACCCCAACTCCTACTGGACCTAATTCTTTTACCAAATTCAAACTATCAGAAACTTCTTCATAACTCACATCAGAATTTACCCTGTAAGCACTGGCTTCAGCATCTTTTTCATATAAAAACGTCTCATTAGAACGCTCAACATGACTAACAGATACTTCATTCCATTTTGTTCCATAACTCGCTACAGCTGCACCTAAATTAGGGTCAGAATCTGTAGAGAAGTTTACTAAAGCACCCAATCCAGCACTTAACCACTGTGCTAAATCAGAATTATCTTTAGCTAACTTTCTTATTTCATCAATTAACATTTCATTAGTCATAGTGGCTTTAAAACCGCTACCTGGTGTATTACCAGCTATACGTGCAGCTAATTCGCCTATGATTCCATGTGCAATAGATTTAGCGGCTTTGCCATCCTTAGATGTTGGTTGCCAGTTATGTAGTTGTTCAAATGCATTTTTAGAGAATAGACGTGCTAATTCTTGTCGTTCTTCAATTTTCTTTTTATCAAAAATTTTATCTAATTGATGTAATGTATTTTCGGTATTTGTATTAATGGTTTTAGTATCAATTTCTTTACCATCTACAGTTAGTATACCATCAGAGATAGCAGATTGAGTAGTTGAACTTGCCTTACCTTTAGATCCTACGCCTAAATTTGGAACTAGACCAATATTATTATAGATCTTATCATAGCCTTTTTTATCATTGGCCTTCATCTCTTCGAGTTTCTTTTTACTACCATAGTAGTTATAGCCGATACCATTGTTGCTATATGTATACTCAGCTTCGTTTTTGATGTCCTTCATCTCTAGAGATTTTGTAGTCAATTTATTCTTAGCTTTCGGAGCATCACTTTTAATTACAGCCCCCTCTAATGTAGTTTTATTACCTACATTAATATTGTAGCCTTCTTCTCCAGCATAAATACCTGCTTGTTCTGTTACGCTTTTCCATTTGCTATCTATTCGTCCTATACTAGCATTTATGCTACCAGTTGGATTTTTAAAGTTAGGTTTAGAGGACACAGAGAATCCCGCAGACTTACTATGTTCTTTAAAGTTATCTACATCTTGTAAGCTTTGAATATGTAAATCACGACCTGTATCTACTTCTACCTTTTTACCAGATACAGTGGAACCAATAATATTTGTATCTCGTTTTGCTTTAAGTTGTACTAATTCAGCTGCTTTAATCTTAGTAGGTACATAACTTTCTTGATGGGTATCTCCATTTTGACGAGCCATATGACCACTCGCATTAATGTCGAGGAGCCCACCACCAGTTAAGCTAATACCTGCTCCAACACTCCACCCAGAGCTTTTATAAGTATTGTTAACATCTACAGTATTCTTACCGGCCTCAAGATTAATATCACTAGCGCTATCTAATACTAATTTTTTAGCCTCTACTGTTTCACCAGTTAAACTAATACCAGTTTTCTGAGCATCTCGAGCTTTGATTTGTACTTCACTATCGCTAACAAGAGTCCCGCCTTGATATGTGTTGGTATCTACTACTTGCCCTTGTTTTCTAGAAGTGCTACCGATACTTACAGATAAGTTAATAGCATCATCAATATTTTTAGCGCCTCGTTTAGCTTTGCCGTCTACTTTATCAACTTTACCTGTTACGGCATCGCGTATTTTTTCTCCATGTAAAGCTGCATCTACTGCTTCATATCCATCTTGCAATTGTTTACGCGCTTCATTGAGTTCAAGTGCAGCTAACCGCTTGTCATCACGGCCACCAGCTTCTTTTATAGTACGCGTAGTATTTGTAAGTGTATTTGCTATTGCACCACCTAAAGATACGGTGAGACCAGTTTTTTTGTAGCGTTCATCATATGTCATGTGGTTATGATCCACGTTACCATCTAATGTAACAGCAGAGCCATCTAACACAGCACCTTCTTTAGCAACAATATCTGCGCTTGTAATGTGTACTGTATCATTAGCCTTAATATTTACAGTCCCTTTCGTACTAGCAATTGTATTTCTTACTGTAGATTCTTCATGGTTTGCTTCATCAATATTGTGTTTTTCTTTACCAATAGTGAAGCCTATACCTGCACCACCTAGTAAGCCAGATTTTTTATGCCGGTAAGCACTAGAGCCATCAGTAATAGCTTTATCTGCTCCCAATTCTACTTTACCACCAGCGGTAACAGATACGGCATTCTCGCCCATAATTTGAGCAGATTGACCTGTTACATCTTGAGCACTAGTAATCATTACAGATTTACCACTTAATGTAGAACCTGTGACAGATGTACTTGTTACGTCATCAACAGCATTTGTACGTTCACGTTTGACTAAGCTTTTCTTTTTATCTAAGTATACATGATTAACTGTACTATTAGCCTTCGCTGTATTTAGTGCAACCGTATTACCAGATACGTGTACTTTGTCTGCCGCTAATACTTGACTGCCTTCCAGTTGTACGGCATCAGAGGCTACAACGGAAACGTTCTTGCCTTCAATGCTACTACCAACAGATGATTGTGCTTTAACAAGATCATGAGACTCAGTCGTTTTAGAATGTCCACCACCAGATTTACCTTTATCAAAACGATGTTCTTCAAGCTCGTGGGTAGCATTCATTGCCTTCATTGTTACATTGCGACCTGCCGTCACCTTTGTATTCACATCCGAGGAGATAATACCTGCCTCCATAGATACATCTCGTCCTGCTACTACTGTTGTTTGACCAGCACCACCAATACGGCCTTGATCTACACCCGTAATCGTTTCACGGCGGTTGTTGCTACTATTCCACTCAACCTTGCTATTACCGGCCTCATACTGCACGCCTTTATTGATTACATCACGCCCTGCAATAACCTTTGTGGAACCAGTTGCATTAGTTTGTGTGATAGTGCCACCTACATTAACAACGTCTTTCTTAGCATATACAGAGACTGTATCGGTGCCCATAATAGTGCCTTGTGTATTACGAACTTCGTCATTTGCTGTAATAGTAGCCGTGTTACCTTTGATAAGACCATTATCATTGTGAATGGAATTACCAGTAACAGTCACATTCTTATCCGCTACAATACTACCACTATTATGCATCGTATCAACAGCAAGGTTAATTGATTGAGCTTGTAAATTAGCGCCACCCTCTACTCGTTTTGTACCTGGTGCTAAATACAAAGTTGGTACTAGTACAGTCTCAGTTTTACCATTTGGTAATACAACAGATTTACTAACTAAGAGTACTACATCCTCTTTAAGATTCTTTTGTTCAGACTCTGTTAATCCTCGACCTAATACAATAGATTGAGATTTTGTGACACTAATCCCTGCATCCATCAATTGGCGATATTGTTCTTCTGCGGAAAGACCAGATTGCAGTCTACTTTTACCGGTTTGACGCATAATCTCTTGCATAACGAGCTGTTGCTCATAATACCCATCACCCAATCGTTTTTGTATATTCATAGGGTCTAATTTAAGGCGAGATAATACGTAATCAGAAGATAAGAAGTTGCGACGATTTGTAAAATTTGGATCCGTTTCAATTACATAGGAAGTATTAGGATTCGTCGATAACTGACTCATACTATTTAACAGAGATACATCTACTGTAGCATCACTTTTACTATTTTCTACATGACCGCCATATACGGCAACAGGTACATCTTTAGGGTTCACCTTAGTATTCTTATACTTCGCTTCACGAATATTGGTAGTATCCCACCCTTTTTTATGATGACGACTATAACTTGTGGCAGTGCCCTCTTCAGTAATATATTCATTACCTTTCGGGTTACTTTGTTCATAATGACCTACGGTACCCGTAATATCTCCAGCAGCACTAATTTGGCTGGCCTCATTCACCATATGATCTACATCCACATGCAAATTACCACCAGAAATGATTCGGCCAGGGTTAGATGTATCTACTGTATCTACTTCACGAGTACGATCATATTCATATTTAGTCCAGCTATCATGGTGTGTACCATTTATGGAAAGTTGAAGGTTTTCAGATGAGTGTACTACGACTTTATCTTTTGGAATTTCATCATCATGTCCGTAAATTCGTTCCTCAGATAATTGATAACGCTTAATGCTACCAGATGGAGCCACTTCGTTTTTAACATGCTCTTTACCCTCTACAGCTACACGCTTAAGAGTAATACCGCCATTCTTATTGTCTACAGATTTCGCAAGCAAAGCGCCACCTTGACCAAACTCAATGGTAGATGCAGTATTCACTACACTATCCATTTTACCGGATACTGTACCATTCTGATCCATCGTTTTACCAAGCTGTAATTTACCTTCTGCTTTGATGACACTACCATCTGTATTAACGATAGATTTTGTTGCTATAGACAAATCTTTTTGAGCAATCATAACAGGTGCGTCTTTAGTCGTAGCATTACCAGTTTGTATTACAGAATCAGTAGTAATCTTAGCCGCATCCACATAGAACTTACCTTTATTCATTTGCTCCAGACTTTTGGTGCTAACATTCGCCTCTGTAGCAGCAATGGTGCCTGTATTTTGTAATTTACCAGTACTATCTATGGTCAATTTATTTTGTGCAGATAATACGCCTTGGTTATTAACACCAAATCCGTCATTGGTACCAACTAAATACATACTATTTGCATACATGCCACCAATAGCCGCCACATCAAGGCCAACTTGACTAGACTCTCCAGTTTTACTTGTATTCGTAACTTTACCTGTAGAGTCAACAGCAATAGCATTCTTACCCGTTACAACTTGAGTATCTTGTGCCCAAACTTTACCATTAAGCTTTACAGCCTCAGCTAGCATGTCTGTACGTGCCGTTTTAGAAGCATTAAGTCCCTTTTCACCTACGGCAATAACGCCTTGCTGAACATTATAGCCTGTAACACTACCGTTATTAATAATTGGATTACCCGTTGTAAGTGTAGCGCTACTTGCATTAATAAATGTGCCATTATTAACTGAAATACCATTTGGGTTTGCAATGATAACATGTGCCTTATCTCCTGCTACCTCAAGAGCACCATTCATAGATGTAGAGCTTGTACCCGTTACTTCATTTAAAATCGTATTAGCTGTAGGACCTACTAAATTAGGGTTCCCCATAATATAGCCTGCGAGCTCTGTATTTACAGGTCGATTCGCATTATTTAAAATAAGCCCCTTTTCGTCTACATTAAAAGCATTATATTGGTTATGTGATAACCCTTTATCATTAGGCGTATTAATATTAACGACAGTCATGCCATTACGAGCTTCTTCTATTTTGGGTCCTAATTTACCTTGATCTGGTACAACAGGATTAGCAAGGGCCATAGGAATCCATGGTGCAGAGTTAGTCACTAACAACGCAGCAAAGATAGCCATTGCCGTCTGCTTTCTTATATTCATATTACTCTCCTTTTCTAGTACATACCATTCACCATTTAAGTGTATAGCTGCACTAGATTACAACACTTAAAACTGATAGCTGCCTCTAAAGGCCCACACACGCGTATCTGTATCAAAACCTTCTGGTTTCTTAATTGGTGTTCCTAATGATACATCATAGTTTACATCGTCACCAACCATACCACGTACACCAACTACACCTCCAACTATGGTATTTCCTAATTGAGTTTCTGTAGATGGCCCCCATACATGTCCAATATCTATCCCTACATATGGAGTAATTTGTTGTTTTCTAAATGGTAAGGCCCACTCGTTTTGTACATAATAGCCAGAATCACCTCTTAAGGTTTCTTCTCCACTAAAGCCTCGTACAGAATAGCGACCACCAATACTAAATTGATCGGTACCGAATAGACGTTGATCTGTGAACTGACTTCTAAAACGCATCGTATACGTACCTTGCTTATGGCCCATACGAACGCCAGTTTGAATTTGACCTTCTACGCCTGCCATTTTATATAGTGTAGTAGGATTATCTGACAAGCCTTCCCAACTCCGTACTTGAGCACCCAATCCATTAATACCTTGTCGATAAAATAGATATACATCAGATACAGTATTGCCACTATATTGACGATGAGATAAACCAACTTCAACAGCTGTCGTATGTTGCTCTTGTACACCAAGCTCTACATCATCTAAATAATTATGGCGTTCTTTATGAATAACTTTAGCCACAGCCGAAGTCTTAGAGCGACTTGTTCTATTTAATACTTGCTCTACTGCAAATTCTGTACCTTGCGTAGTACCAGAAGAGCGAAACGCATTTGGCATGAATACTAATTGATTATAGCTATACTTATATGTCGAAAGACGATATGTACGGTTCCCATCAGGAACGGAATAGCTAACCGAATATTGTTTTGATCCATGACCATCATCATGATGACTGATATCTTGTGTAAAGCTAGTGGTTAGTACATCATTTAATCCTGCCAATTGACTGAAAGATAGATATACGGTCCCTTGATATGTTCCTGTTGATTTATTTCCAGAATTATCTAGCATCAAAGATCCATGTACAAATCCTTTTTGCTCAACTGTAAGCTTAACAATAGAATGTAACGGTTTCGTACCAGGCTCTATGGTCATTTTAATATCTTGACCAGGTACATTACGCATTTGATCAATCCCTTGCTCTAGTGCTTGACGTCGTAATACGTAACCAGGTCTCACAGGAAAAGCACTTCGCCAATTGGTACGTGTTTTAGGATTTGTAAGAACAATATCCTCTACATAGCCAGGCATAATCTCAAAAGTGAGTGTACCAGACTGTAAATCTTGATTTGGCACAACCACTTGACTCGTAATGTACCCATCAGATAACAGTTGCTCTTGTAATTCCTTTTGTAAAAACTGAATACCCTCTGTTCCAATGCGATTATGATTATATACCTGTAATCGATTTTTGTATTTTTGAAGCACTGGTTCTGAGGAGGTTACTACAATATGCTCTATTGCAAATGATGTACTCTCCTTAGGTAATGACTTCATTGGTGCTTTATCTAAACCTATATAGGCAGATTCTGAACGCGACAAAGCGGCCCCAGTCATTGGTGCTTCTACACGTTGGCGTAATGAAGCATCGGCTCGGGCCGCTTCTTGTTGTATAAATGGGTTTGATACTTCTGCCGCAAAACTAGGCATCATACCGAATGTGGTTAGCAAGCCAACACAACCTGCTGCAATACATACAACTCTCATTAATTCCTCTCCTTTCAATAAACTCTTAATAAATTTTAACCTATGTTTAATATTTTTTTCAATACTTTTTTATTTATTAATGATGAATTGTAAAATATATTGCGACAAATAAAAAGACTCATATTGGAGATCTCGTGTAAAATGTAAATAACCACAAATACATAACACGGAGGTCTCAAATATGAGCTAAATACATCTTACCATAGAAAAACGAAGTCAAATAAAAGTTTTACGAAAAGAAAGGTACTCTGTTCGTAAAATCGCTAGTTTAATCGGTGTCCACCATTCTACCGTAGCAAGAGAATTAAATCGTGTTGAAAACAAATATTCTTCGATTAAAGCCCATCAGGTAGCAAATAGTAAGTCTGATAACAAAGGAAGCCCAATAAAGTTAACACCCTAATTAGTTGATTTAATTGAATCCATATTACACCAAACTTGGCCTCCAGAAGAACTGGTTGGTGCTGAATTAGTTGAAATTCTAAGCTTTAAGATAATATAGTCTTGGATCCATTGTGGTTTTCTTACTGTAACGGAAACAGTACTTCGCCGGAAAGGGATAAAGCCTGGGACACAAGAAAAGCGTGACCGATTCTTTGTCAAAAGAACCATTAAAGAAAAACCTCGAGAATTTGAAAATTCTAAGTTTTTGGGTCATTGGGAACTAGATAAAATGTTTTTTCTTCAAGAGGACAAAGCAAAGGCTGTTTAGCTACATTTATTGAACGCAAAACTCAATTCTATATAGCAGTAAAAACCGAGGACGGAACTAAGGATTCTATGTTTTTAGCTATTAGTTCGCTATACAATACATTAACAAACAAACTACTTAAAACCTTTACAGTGGGCTATAGTAAAGAATTTGCACGCTATGAACAGGTTAAAGATGAGTTCGAAATACCAATGTATTTTGCCGAAGCCTATATAGCATGGCAACGAGGTATTAATGAAAATAGTAATGGTTTACTTCGAGAGTTTTTCCCTAGAAAAACCAATTTAGCTAAATTAACTCTAGATAAACTAACATAAGCACTAATGTTGATTAATAAACGATCCGGAAAGCGCCTTTGATTTAAAACACCTTTTGACATGTTAAAATATAAGATAAAACAATTAATTTAATTTTGTTGCATTGCTTATTGCAATTCAAGTAATAAAAATATCTCTCAGTTAATTTTGTAATCAACTAAGAGATATTCATAAAGCCATTTATTCAATTTATAGAAGATAACTGTATTCTAATCTGACTTCTAATTTTTCTTAAATAATTAAATAGCTACTCTTCCTCCATAAGATTTAAGTCTTGTTTATATGCATAATCAGCTTCGGCTTGTGTAATCATGCCTTGGTCTACCATTTGTTCTAAGACGAGTTTTTGTCTTGCCTTTGCCCCTTTATAGTTCGTATACGGATCCAAATAGGATGGTGCATTAGGTAATGCTGCGAGGAGTGCACTTTGGGCCAAGGTCAATCGACTCGGGCTCGTTCCAAAATAGCCATGGGATGCCTCATAGATCCCGTAGTAGCTATGACCATAATATACAGTATTCAAATACATCGTTAGGATTTCTTCTTTTGAGTAATAATGTTCCATTTCACTAGCGAGAATGGCCTCTTCCACTTTACGACTCATAATTCGTTTGGATGAAAGGAAGAGATTTTTCACGAGTTGTTGTGTAATGGTACTGCCACCTTCGACGGTTTCACCAGCGATAGCATTCGTATAAAATGCACGTATAATGCCGAGCACATCAATGGCGCCATGGTTATAATATCGCTTGTCCTCAATGGCAATAAGGGCATTTTTAGTATACTCAGGAATCACGTCACCCTTAACCCAGTGATCTTTTTTAATACGTTGATTCAGTGCTATTTCTACCTTTTCCTTAAAGGTAAATAGGCGGATAATCCGGTCCGTACGACTGAGAGTATCTTCACTTTCCTCTATTCGTTTTTCAACAGTTGTATGAGCGTTACTTTCACGATCTGAACCTTGATAACTATGGTATCCGTCGTATATAAACATAGCCAATATAATGACTACCACAAACACCAATAAGTTTCGAAGGTAATGAAACACTTTCATTGCTTTCACCTATTTCATAAAGGCCTGTAGCTAAACACATATAATATAGAGATAATAATGCAACAATAGATCTACAGCGCCTAATACATATACAAACACAATGTGTATTAAAAGTATTGTATCACATCAATCAAGAAGAAGATATGAATCATACTAGGTTTTAATGGATGCCCATCGTGCGAAATATATTTTATAATTTAGATGCTGTATTTAAAGGCCTACAAAAAAACGTTCAATCCAATCGTTAATCTATATATGTAGATTTAATGCATATTAGGTATACTTATTAAGTTGTATTACAGTCTTTAGATAGAGTATAATTAATGAGATGATAAAAAACATGCCCATTGGAGGAGTAATATGAAACAGTGTATGGATTCAGAAAATCTGCATCGCCGATTGCGTAAAATCTTAGGTCAAGTGCAAGCTATTGATCGAATGATTGAAGAAGACATTCCTTGCGAAGATGTGTTGAGCCAAATTAATGCAGCTAAGTCTGCACTACACAAGGTAGGACAAGTAGTTCTTGAAGGTCACATCAACCACTGCGTACGTGATGGTATCGAGCATGGCGACGTAGACAAAACTATTAGCGACTTTACAAAAGCTGTAGAACGTTTTGCTAATATGGGAAAATAGAGAAGAGGCTAAACCGCCTCTTCTTTTTTTTGCATAAAAAAGACTCTACCGTAGTAGAGTCATTTTTATTTCCCTCACAAATTAGTCGTGATTAGTTGTTAAGAATTCGCTCAATGCAGCGAGTGCGTCATCTTCGTCAGCACCGTCAGCTGTTAAAGTAACGGATGTACCTTTTGTAGCGCCCAAAGTCAATACAGTTAAGATGGATTTAGCATCAGCTGTTTTGCCGTTAGCAGCGATTGTCACTTTGGAAGCGTATTTAGCCGCCAATTGTGTGAAAGCTGTAGCAGGACGAGCGTGTAAACCAGATTCGTTTGTAATTTCTACTGTTAATTCTTTCATGGTAACCTCTTTCTATCTCGATAGGCAGAGCCTATCCCTTACGTTCTAATAGATATATTGTATCAATTATAAGCGCATCAATTCAAGTATATTACATATGATTATGATGAAGCTTTACCAATTATAGTAAGCCTTTTTCTATTAATACGGATTTAGCATACCCTGTAATTTCTTCAGCCGTGTCCATAGTAAGCGCTTTATTGGCCACCTCTTCACATTCTGCTTTAGAAACAGAACGCAAGATATTTTTAATGAGTGGAATAGAAGATGCTGTCATGGAGAACTCGTCTAGGCCTAGACCTAAGAGAATCATTGTAGCCACAGGATCACTAGCAAGCTCACCACACATGCCTGTGAATTTGCCTTGTTCATGGCTAGCATCGATAACATGTTTGATAAGACGTAACACGCCTGGATGCAATGGTTGATAGAGACTACCGATAGCTTCATTCATACGGTCTACAGCCAAAGTATATTGGCATAAATCGTTTGTACCGATACTGAAGAAGTCCACATATTTTGCTAAGATTGGAGAAATAACAGCCGCCGCTGGTACTTCGATCATGATACCAACCTTAATATCCTTATTGAACTCTTTGCCTTCTGCTGTAAGTTCTGCCTTACATTCATCAAGCATAACATTCGCTTGTTTTACTTCTTCTACAGAAGCAATCATAGGATACATGATGTGAATATCACCAAAGGCACTAGCGCGCAACAAGGCACGCAATTGCACTTTGAAGATATCTGGACGATTTAAGGAAATACGGATAGCACGATAGCCGAGGAATGGATTCAATTCGCTAGGCAAATCAAGGCATTTTAATTCCTTGTCGCCACCGATATCCATAGTACGGATGATAACAGGTTTGCCCTTCATATCTTGGGCAACCTTTTTATATTCTTCAAATTGTACATCTTCTGCTGGCAATTCGTCGTTTTCCATATAAAGGAACTCTGTCCGGTACAAGCCGATACCTTGAGCGCCCATAGTAAGAGCATTTTTAGCATCTTTTGCTTTACCAATATTGCCGAATAATTCTACATGATGGCCATCAGTCGTTGTAGCTTCTAAGTTCGCAGACTCGCGCAAGCGTTTTAATTCCTCTTGGAACGCCGCAGCTTGGTTTGTATATTCATCCCAATCCGCATCAGATGGATTCATTTCTACGATACCATCTGTGCCAAGAACCACTGCTTTATCGCCATCTACGAAGCTTTCAATGTCACCAACGCCCATAACAGCAGGGATTTCCAAGGTGCGAGCCATGATAGCCGCATGAGAAGTAGGACCACCGGCCGCTGTTACAATGCCTTTTACAACATTTTTATCGAGGGAAGCCGTATCGGATGGTGCCAAATCTTGAGCCACCAAAATAACTTCGCCAGAAATGTGAGATAAACCACGAGGATTCATACCTAACATGTTGCGCATCAAACGATCACCGATGTCTTTAATATCCGCACCGCGTTCTCGCATATATGCATCTTCCATACCGAGGAAGATATTCGCAAAGGTTTCAATAGTTTGAGCTGTAGCCGCTACGACATTAGTATGGCTAGACTCAACGAGGGATTTAATACCATCAGACAAGGATGGGTCTTGTGCGATTTGCATATGCGCCTCAAAAATGGCTGCCTCTTCTGGGCCCATTTCGTCTAACGCTTTTTGACGAATCGTATCTAATTGTTTTAGAGTAGCCGCCATAGCAGCTGCAAACTTGCCAATCTCCTCTTCTACCTTGTCGTCAGCCACGGTGTAATCAGGAATGACAATTTCCTCTTGAATATATCTATATACATTGCCTACTGCAACGCCACGAGATCCAGAAATCCCTTGAATTCGCATATGTGTTCCTCTTTCTATTACGATAAACTACATTACTCTTTATTTTATCATTTCTCCGTTAAACAATAAAGTAATTAGACAACATCTATCAGCCTTAAAGGGCATCCCACATGGGTTGTTTTTGACGTATCAATCAATTTAGCTCGACACTAAAAGAAGGTTAATTTTTCGTCTATTTCGCCATAATTTTATAAGATTTCTTCTCATAATCAAGTATCATTTATGATATAATATAGAATATATAAACATATACATCTGGGACTTTCACGGGCTTCATGGTGAAAGTCTTACTTATTGATAGGAGACTTTATGAAATTAACTAAAATGCATGGTCTCGGCAATGATTTTATCCTCTTTGCTGACCCAAAAGGAACTGAGAAAGATTACACAGACCTCGCTATTCGCCTTTGCGATCGCCGCACAGGTATTGGCGCCGACGGTCTTGCCATTCTAGTTCCTTCTGAAACATGCGATGTACGCATGCGCATCATCAACTCCGATGGTAGTGAAGCAGAAATGTGCGGCAACGCCATTCGTTGCTTTGCCAAATACGCTTACGAACACGGTGAAATTACGAAAGAGACTTTCACCATTGAAACATTAGCAGGTGTAATGAAACCTACCTTGACCATCGAAAATGGCATCGTAACACAAGTTACAGTAGACATGGGCAAACCATTCTTTAAATCTCAAGACATTCCTATGAATGTAGATATGGATAAGGTTATCGACGTAGACCTCGACGTAAACGGCGAAACCATAACGGTCAGCTCCGTATTGCTCGGTGTGCCGCACACAGAGGTGTTCATCGACGATATTACAAAAGCACCTGTAACAACACAAGGGCCTATCCTTGAAAAACACGATGCGTTCCCATCCAATACAAATGTTAACTACATCGAAGTAATAAACGACAAGCATATCAAGGTGCGCACTTGGGAACGTGGCGCAGGTGCTACATTAGCATGTGGTACAGGCTCTTGCGCCTCTGCCGTTATGTCCTTCGAAAAAGGCTTAACAGGCCGCGAAGTAGATGTAGAGCTCTATTTAGGAACATTACATATTTCATACTTGGAGGATGGCACGGTGCTCATGACTGGCCCTGCTGAGGAAGTCTTCGAAACAGAACTTCCTATCGAATAAGATGAAGTGGTTACAACTCATATTAAATGCGTTTCTAAAGTATCAACAAGGCCGTTCTCTAATGCCGAAAAATACGGAGTCGCTCATAGGTTTACTCATATCTATCCTCGTCATTATCATCGCCGTAGCTAACGGTATTGCTATTGGTTACGCCTTGATAGTGGTATGGTGCATCATGGCCTATGTATTCTATCGCAAAGGATACCAACCAAAAGAACTGCTAAACCTATCATGGACAGGTGCTAAAACCTCGATTGTGGTAATGCAAATATTCTTGCTTATCGGTTGGCTCATCGCTATGTGGCAAGCAGCAGGCATCATCCCAATGATTATCGCCACCGGCATCGACTTGATTAATCCGTCCCTCTTTATTGCTTGTGCCTTCTTATTAACAGCGATTGTTAGCATGGTATTAGGTACAGCTTTCGGTACTGTAGGCACCATGGGTATCGTGCTCATCACGATGGCAAGGGCTGGTAATATTCCAGAGGATATCGTAGCAGGCGCCATTATAGCAGGTGCGTACTTTGGCAATCGCAATGGTCCTTTATCATCTAGCGCCTCTCTCGTAGCGGCTTTAACACATACAAAGGTACCAACCAATATCCCTATTATGTTTAAGGATGGTCTGCTAGCACTTGTGATTTCCACAGTGCTTTATCTATTACTATCTCAGTGGTTCCCACTCAACTATACTAATAGCTTGCTGCCCGATACAATCCACTTTGTATTCAACATCGATTGGATCTTATGGATTCCAGTGATTATCGTCATCGGTCTATTGCCTTTGAAAGTATCGATTCGATGGCCTATCGGCCTCAGCGCATTAGCCGCAGCCATTCTTGCTTATACTAATCAAGGGGCTACCCTTTCCGAATTGGGATGGTATACCTTAACAGGCTTTGAACTACCACATTATAATCCGCTAGCAGATATCATTCACGGCGGTGGATTGCAAACGATGTTCATCCCTACATTATCCATCTTTATGGCTACTGCCATTTCTGGCATGCTCGAAGGGGTTGGCTTCTGGAATGATGTTAGACAACTATTAGAGCGAGCTAAAACACGGAGCGATGTATTTGCTGCCAATGTAGGTCTCGCACTCTTAACTGGCGCTGTAGGTTGTAGCCAAGCTATAGCGGTTGTGATGACACATTCTATTATGCGCATTACCTACGCTCAACGGGGTATTCAAGATGAAGATGTGATGCTCGACTTTGAAAACAGCGGCATCGTCATTTCCGCCTTACTACCATGGAACATCGCCGCTTACGTACCTGTAGTTATGATGGGTACTAGCACAGCCGGCTATGTACCATTCGCCTTCTTCCTATATCTCGTACCGCTCCTTTACTGGTTACGACTACGGAAGCAAGATCAACCAATCATACGCTAATTACAAAATCAATCATACACTAATTACAAAATCAACAAATCATAGGCTAATTAATCTTAAAAGGGGAATTTGTATGATTTACACCATTACCTTTAACCCAGCCCTCGATTATATCGTGCGCCTAGATCACCTCAAGACGGGCACCATTAATCGTACAACTCAAGAATACGTTCTTGGTGGTGGCAAGGGTATCAACGTATCTATCGTGCTTAACAACTTGGGCATGGATACAACGGCACTCGGTTTCATCGCCGGCTTTACAGGTGAAGAAATCGTAACACAGCTCAATAGCTTCGGCGTAAAAGAAGATTTCATTCGACTCCGCGAAGGATTAACCCGCATCAATGTTAAGGTGAAAGCCTCTGATGAGGAAACAGAGATCAACGGCCGTGGTCCAATTATCTCGGACGACGAATTAAAAGCCCTCTACAAACAGCTCGATGCATTGACAGATAAGGATACACTAATCCTTGCAGGCAGTATTCCTTCTAGCTTACCTAGCGATATGTACGAGCTCATTATGGAGCGCTTGCAACATAAAAATATTCGCATCGTCGTAGATGCTACAAAGGATTTACTTACACGAGTATTGCCATATAAACCGTTCTTGATTAAACCTAACAATCATGAGCTTAGCGAAATCTTTGGTCGCCCCCTTTCTACAAAGGAGGACCTCGTAGAAGCTGCCAAAGCATTGCAAGAGAAAGGCGCACAGCATGTGCTTATCTCTATGGCTGGTGATGGAGCTATCTTGGTCGCAGCTGATGGCACTGTATATACGAGCCCTGCCCCTAAGGGGACGCTCGTAAATTCTGTAGGCGCTGGCGATTCCATGGTAGCAGGCTTTATTACAGGCTTTGAAAAGACAGGGGATCTACAAGAGGCTCTATACTGGGGTATCTCCAGTGGCTCTGCCTCCGCTTACTCTGAAAATCTCGCTACACTGACAGAAGTAGAAGCATTACTTTCACAAGTACAAGTTAACTAGTTTTACATTTTATTTGCATCAAGGAGTACACATATGCAAATCACTGATTTATTAAAACCTCAATCCGTCCTGCTAAATGCGGACCCTGTTACAAAGGCTGACGCTATTTATACCTTAGGGGAGTTAATGGAAAAAGGTGGCAACCTCATCGACAAAGGTGAGTACTTAGCAGCCGTTTTTGCTCGCGAAGAATCTGGTTCTACCGGCCTTGGTGACGGCATCGCTACACCACATGCCAAATCCGCAGGCGTAAAAGAAGCAGGCCTAGCAGCTATGGTTGTGCCTCACGGCGTAGACTTCGAAGCACTCGACGGTCAACCATCTCGTTTATTCTTCATGATCGCAGCTCCAGAAGGCGCAGCTGACACTCATGTAGAGGTATTGAGTCAATTAGCTATGATGGTTATCGACCCTGATTTCAAAGAAGCCCTCATCGCTGCTCCTACTGTAGAACGTTTCTTGGAACTCATAACAGCTAAAGAGCAAGGTAACTTTGACCCATCCGTTGAAGGATATATCAAACAGCCAGAATCTCAAGAGACTCCAAGTGTTACCGATGCTATCGAAGCTAAAGCTACGGAAGCTATCGAAAAAGTGGCCCCTAAGATTTCTGTAGATAACCCGCACTACGATGTATTGGCTGTAACTGGTTGCCCTACTGGTATTGCTCATACCTACATGGCTGCTGAATCTTTAGAACGAAAAGCGAAAGAAATGGGCATTTCCTTAAAGGTTGAGAAAAATGGTGCTTCTGGTGTTAAAGATGCTCTTACAGCAGAAGAAATCGCTCATGCTAAATGCATCATCGTCGCTTCTGACCGTCAAGTAGAAATGGCGCGCTTTAACGGCAAACCTATGATTCAAACGAAGGTTGCGAACGGTATCAATAAAGCAGAAGAGCTTTTAACAGAAGCCATGGCTGGCACAGCAGCTGTATACCAAGCATCTGCAGCAGACCGTGAAGCTGCTGAAATCGCTGCTAGCGCATCTGACAGCGTAGGTCGTCAAATCTACAAACACTTGATGAATGGTGTATCTCACATGTTGCCATTCGTTATTGGTGGCGGTATCTTGATTGCCCTTGCATTCCTATTCGATATATTCGATCCTGCGAATCCTAAAAACTTCGGTTCTGGTACACCTTTATCTGCGTTCTTAATGCAAATCGGTGGTGCATCCTTTGGCTTCATGTTGCCAGTATTAGCTGGTTACATTGCTATGAGTATTGCTGACCGCCCAGGTCTTGTAGCTGGTTTCGTTGGTGGCTTATTGGCTAACCAAGGTGGCTCTGGTTTCCTTGGCGCATTAATCGCCGGCTTTGCAGCAGGTTATTTAGTATTATTAGTTAAAAAATTAGTATCTGGTTTACCTCAAGCGTTAGAAGGTACAAAACCAGTTCTCTTCTATCCTGTACTTGGTGTATTGTTCATAGGTCTTGCCATTACCTTCGTAATCAACCCTCCTGTATCTGCACTTAACCACTGGTTAATGGACTCCTTGCAATCTATGGGTACTACTAGCCGCGTATTGTTAGGTCTCATCTTTGGTGCTATGATGTCCGTTGATATGGGTGGTCCTGTAAACAAAGCCGCTTACGTTATCGGCACTGGCGCCCTAGCTACTGGTGAATATGGTATCATGGCCGCTGTAATGGCAGGCGGTATGGTTCCTCCGTTGGCTATCGCTCTTTGTACTACATTCTTCCCTAGCCGCTTCACAGAAGCAGAACGCAAATCTGGTATCACAAACTATATTATGGGTCTTTCCTTCATCACAGAAGGTGCTATCCCATTTGCAGCGGCTGATCCAGTTCGCGTATTGCCAGCTTGCATCATCGGTGCTGGTACAGCTGGTGCGTTGTCCATGTTCTTCGAATGTACACTACGCGCTCCTCACGGCGGTATCTTCGTAGTACCAACAATCGGTAACCCACTCCTATACCTTGCATCCATCGCAATCGGTTCCGTTGTGGCTTGCTTCATCTTGGCACTTGTAAAACCAAGCTTGAAAAAATAATTGTGAAAGCTAGTATAATACTAGTACATACGACAAAAACATACATATGCTAAATAAGTACATATAGCAAAAGGACTAGAACACTAACGTTCTAGTCCTTTTCTTATATAAACTATCGACTTACATCATCATAAAATATGCCAAATACTTTCTTAAAAACTCGGTTTGCAACGTGATAGCTTTCAAAATCAAAGTCTGTAGGTGTTAAAAATGTAACATGCTCATATCCTTTATAACCTGGTTGTGTAGGTTTACTTTCCCCATTAAGAGTATAATCCTGTTGCGCCTTAACAGTCCCTACAATACCAGATTCATCCATTTTAAGATTCCATATATCATTTAAGCTAAAATCAGGAAATCGTTGTGTAAACTCCGGCATTCTTGCTACTAAATTAGCAAAGGAATACGTTAGATTATAGTCATACCGAATTGTGTATTCCCGAATCAAATCAGAAGACGGTAATACAACGTATATTTTAGTCTCTATACTTTTTGTACGTGCATCGGTAGATATATCTCGAAGTGTGCTCAACTCAATATATTTACCATCTCCACCACCTGTGTCACCTTTAGAAATGATATGTTCAAAACGACTGGTATCTTGTAGTTCAGCATTAGAAATAGCTTTTACAGAATTAAAAGAAATACACAAAACACATAGTAGTGCCATAAAAAATAAAAAACGTTTCATAAGGCACCTCATTTCACCACAATATCATCAAAATGCTGCTGATATGCAACGACAAACATGGCATCTGCTATAGCAAAGAGATCTTGATCGGAACGACTACGATCTAAAGGTCGTAATTGGTGCACTAAAGGAACTGTACTACTAACCTCAGTACCATCCCCATTAAATCGCTTCACCTCTCGTAAGTCAATTTGTATACCAGAATCATCTTGTGCTGCCTTTATAACCGCATACATAGATGGGGATGGCTGTGCTATTTGACTAGCGTGAATTAAAGAACCTAGTGAATAATTAGTATTATATGTGGCCGTTACTTCATATTCAGTAATAAACGTACCACGAGTATATGTATAAACAGTGTAAAAAGTACCTTTTAATTTATAATGTGGCGCTGCGTATTCTAGTGCTTCTACAGAGTAAGTGTTTAAATAGTTTATTAGCCTATCCTTTGGATAAGTACCTTGATAGGAATCGGTTTTTTGATATACATTTTTAAACTGTGGTGATCCATTTAATTCATTAATCGATATAGCCTGTGTCTGTACGGTGAAAGCACTTAGCACCATACAGGCTAATAAGAATTTTCTAAACATATTCTCTCCTTTATCAACAAAACTCAGCTAAATTACCAAAAGCATATCATATTTTATGGAAAGATGTATACAGAAGAAAACGCCTCTTCTAATTATTAAAGACAAAGTTTAATATTCCATGTACTTTAAAATTAATTATACTTTTCTAATTTCACCTTCTTTACATCCATCTATTATTCATCTATATTTTCACAAATTGTACAAATATATCGATTTATGTTAAACTATATAAATATAAATAAATTTTAAAATTATAAATTATTTTTTTCAATTCTAGTTCGGAGAGTAATTCATGAAATCATCTAGGAAATGTAAGGTCACTGCCGCATTTTTTGCAGCAGCAGCGTTGGGTGGTGTTGCCCACGCAGCCCCTACCCTCAACATGAATGATTTAGTAGGTTCGAACACTACCACTGAATCAACGACTCAAGCCACTACAAATGTAGGGACCCCAGTCGTACGACCTGTAGTAACCCAACCTACCCAACCAATTACACAAACAACTGTTGTCACTCAACAACAAGCACCCATAAGACCTGCACAGGTACAACAAACTGTAACAACGCAAGCGCCTCCAATGGTAACACCTTTGATTCCTCGTGTACGTCCAGTACCAGTAACAGATACTGCAAAAGCTTTGTCTCAGCAGCATATGACGGTTTCTCAACCACAATACGTTGTTAATAAACAAACTAACACTGTTATGGAGCCAACATTGGCTATGCATAGCTTGATGAATGTACAACGGAAAACAGAACCTGTAACTGTACAAAAACAAGTAGATGGCAAACAACAAATTCAAACTACACAAGTACAACGTACGCCTGTAGTTGTGCAAGAACAATCTACTATGCCCTTAACAGTTGCTAATACAACAACTACTAAACCCGTGGTAGCTAAACAAAAATTGACTATCCGCGATATTCAACGTGCTGAACGTGAAAGAATCGCTCAATTAGAAGCAGAAGAAGCAGCTAAACAAAGTGGCGTAGTGCAAGTTGATCAACAAATGGTTGCTCAAAAGCAAGCCGAGGCTCAACGTCAAGCAGCAATTCTCGGTGAACAACAACGTCAAATGGCGTTGCAAGCTGAGCAACAACGTATCGCTGCCGAGCAAGCTGAGGCTCAACGCCAGGCGGCTCTAAGAGCGGAGCAAGAGCGTATTGCAGCTCAACAAGCAGAGCAACAACGTCTTGCCGCTGAGCAAGCTGAAGCGCAACGCCAAGCGGTATTAAGAGCGGAGCAAGAACGTATTGCAGCTCAACAAGCAGAACAACAACGTATTGCTGCTGAACAAGCTGAAGCGCAGCGCCAAGCAGCTCTAAAAGTAGAACAAGAACGAATCGCGGCTGAGCAAGCTGAAGCGCAACGCCAAGCGGCCCTAAAAGCAGAACAAGAGCGTATCGCAGCTGAGCAAGCCGAAGCTCAACGCCAAGCAGCTCTAAAAGCAGAACAAGAACGTATTGCAGCTCAACAAGCAGAACAACAACGTATTGCGGCTGAGCAAGCTGAGGCACAACGCCAAGCGGCTTTAAAAGCGGAACGTGAACGTATCCTTGCTCAACAAGCTGAGGAGGAACGTTTAGCTGCTGAAGAAGCTGCGCGTCAACGTGCAGAAGCTGCCGCTAAAGCTGAGGCAGAACGCCAAGCGGCCCTAAAAGCAGAACAAGAGCGTATCGCTGCTCAACAGGCTGAACAACAACGTATCGCAGCTGAGCAAGCTGAAGCTCAACGCCAAGCAGCCCTAAAAGCAGAACAAGAGCGTATCGCGGCTGAGCAAGCTAAAGCTGAACGTGAAGCTGCTATCAAAGCAGAACAAGAACGTATCGCAGCCCAACAAGCAGAAATTGCAAGACAAGCTGCGATCAAAGAAGAACAAGAACGTTTAGCTGCTGAGCAATTAGCAAAAGAAGAAGCGGAAGCTGCTGCTAAGGCTCAAGCTGAAGCTGAAGCAAAAGCTAAAGCCGAGGCTGAAGCTAAGGCTAAAGCACAAGCTGAGGCTGAAGCCGCTGCTAAAGCTCAAGCTGAGGCTGAAGAAAAAGCTAAAGTCGAAGCTAATGTTCAAGAAAGCAAATTGCCTCAATCCTATGTAGATGCTCGTAATGAGGCATCCACTAAAGGATCTGCTGTAGTAGAAGAGAAAGATATTCTTTCCCAACCAATGGAGCCACCATTGCAAGCCGATGCATCTTCAAAGATTAGCCTTGCCTTCGACGTGAAAAATTACGAATCTATGTCTACAACAGTAGATAATAAGGAAATCAAATATCGCGCCTTCGAATATATCCCTTACGTGGCTAATCCTATCGATATCGATCAACAGTACATGAACATTTATGTACCAGAAGAATACTTCAACAACGGTACTGTAAATGGTTACAATACACAAACAGCCCCTATCTTCATGCCAAATACGGTAGGTGGTTACATGCCAAGCCAAGCTATGACTCCAAA
This sequence comes from Veillonella rogosae JCM 15642, assembly GCF_002959775.1. Classification (GTDB taxonomy): domain Bacteria; phylum Bacillota; class Negativicutes; order Veillonellales; family Veillonellaceae; genus Veillonella; species Veillonella rogosae. The sequence goes on from NZ_PPCX01000010.1 coordinate 86,624, forward strand.
AGTAGAAAATGGCAAACCTAACAGTGTTGTATATGCATTAGCACGTGGTTACGTAGTAGCCTCCCCAGCTACACGTGGCCGTACAAACAAAGCCTCCGACGGCAACTTCATCGGCAAAGCACCAGCAGTAATCGTTGACTTACAAGCAGCTACGGCATACTTGCATGCAAACGATTCCACTATGCCAGGTAATGCAAATCGCATTATCACCAATGGTACAAGTGCTGGCGGTGCGGTATCCTTGTTACAAGGCGCTGCAGGCAACAGCTCCGACTTCCAACCATATTTACAAGCATTAGGTGCGGCTACAGCGGCAACGAATGTATATGCAGTTTCTGCGTACGCCCCTATCACTAACCTTGATGCGGCAGATATGGCTTATGAATGGAGCTATAATGGTGTTACCTCCTCCAACAAAGTATCCATGAGTCATGATGATATGGCTTACTCCAATTTGCTTAAGGAACACTTCCCTGAATACGTAAATAACTTACAATTACATGACTCTGTAGGTCGTGTGTTGAAATTAGATAAGAATGGTAATGGTACTTTCAAAAACTATGTGAAAGAATTTATCGTTGCAGCCGCTAATAAGGCACAAGCTAAAGGTACTGATTTATCTAAACATACATATCTTGTACGTGATAATAAAACCGGTACTATCAAAGATATTAACTGGGAAGCTTATAACCAATTTGTAAGTCGCTCTAAAGCACCAGGTGCATTCGATTCCCGATCTAATGACTCTGGCGAGAACAACTTATTCGGTACAAGTACAACAGATAATAATCACTTTACAATTACTGCAGCTTTACACGATACAACCTCTAATCCAGAGGCATATGTACAAAATGCTAAAGTCGTTACTATGATGAACCCAATGAACTATCTCGGCTCTCCAGCAGCGACAAATGCTCAATTCTATCGCATCCGCTACGGTACAGCTGATAGCAATACATCTGTAGCAATTCCATTGATCGTTGGTACCCGCGCTCAAAACCTTGGGTATAAAGTAGATATGGCTACACCATTTGATGTAAACCATTCTGGTGACTACGATCTAGATGAATTATTCAACTGGATAGACAATATCGTTAAGAACGGTAGATAATTACAATTAAATACATACCATAACATAAAAGGAGCTACCTAATAGCTCCTTTTTCTTTATGTTAAATTAAATATCCCTAACATAAACTTCCACTATGTTAAGCACGAAAAAGCCCCTCAAAACGAGGGGCTTTGCTATATTAGGAAAGCATATTCAATACTTTCACCAATCATATTCTATTACACTTCAGGGAATAAAGCTGTAGACAAGTAGCGTTCACCTGTATCAGGAAGAATTACTACGATGTTTTTACCTTTATTTTCAGGGCGTTTTGCCAACTCTTGAGCAGCCCAAAGAGCTGCACCAGAGGAAATACCTACCAATACGCCTTCTGTATGACCAAATGCTTGAGATGTAGCGAATGCATCTTCGTTAGTTACTTGGATTACTTCATCATAAATGTTAGTATCCAAAGTATCAGGAATGAAGCCAGCGCCTAAGCCTTGGATTTTATGAGGGCCTGATTTGCCGTTAGACAATACTGGGGAATCAGTTGGTTCCACAGCCACAATTTTAACATCTGGGTTTTGTTCTTTTAAATAACGACCTGCACCTGTTAAAGTACCACCTGTACCAACACCTGCTACATAGATATCTACTGCACCATCTGTATCTTGCCAGATTTCAGGACCTGTAGTTCTGTAGTGAATTGTAGGGTTAGCTTGGTTTACGAATTGACCGGCTTCGATGGCACCAGCAGTAGCTGTTACGATTTCTTTAGCCTTTGCAATAGCACCTTTCATACCAAGAGAGCCATCAGTCAATACAAGTTGAGCACCATAGCCAAGCATCAATTTACGGCGTTCAACGGACATTGTTTCAGGCATTACAATAACTACTTTATAGCCAAGTGCTGCACCAACAGCAGATAAGCCAATACCTGTGTTACCAGATGTAGCTTCTACGATTGTACCACCTGGTTGTAATTCACCAGACTCAACAGCTGCTTGAATGATCGCTGCTGCGATACGGTCTTTAACAGAGCCACCTGGATTGAAGTATTCTAATTTAGCGAAGATATTAGCATCTGCACCAAATTTAGCACCAAAACGAGTAGCCGCCAATAGCGGTGTTTTACCAATTAATTCAACAAAAGATTTTGCAATTTTAGACATAGTGGTCACTCCTTATTAAATCGAACCATCCCAATTATCATATTTTGTATCAAGTTTAGCGTAAGTTCCATCAATTACATCTTGAAGAGTTACGTTTTCTAAATAATCATGAATATAGTTTTGTAATCCTGCCCAGAAACCAACAGTGCGTTCGTTGATTACCGTATCAGTACTCACCCCTTCATCAAGGGTGGAAATGATAGCCATAGATTCTTCTGTGGCAAGCAAAATTTCAATAATTGTGTACTCTTTAGGGCTTTTAGACAATCGATAGCCGCCGTATTTACCACGAATGCTATCCACTAGGTTTGCAGCACCCAAACGAGCTACGATACCTTCTAGGTATTTTTCAGAAATGCCTTGTCGTTCTGCCACAGATCGCAAAGATACTGGTTTATCTTGACCTTGCTCTGCTAAATCAATGAGAACCATCAATGCATAACGACCCTTTGTGGAAATCCTCATATATGTTGCCTCTCTTTGTAAAAGTTAGTGCGCTAACACACCCCATGTTATAAAGCACTTGTTATATTATTTTTATAAAACCTTGTATATCACTAGGAATTAATTTCATTATAGACCACTCATAACAAAAAAGCAAGAACTTATTTCCTACTTTTGCAAAGGGATATAAACAACACAAAAGGACCAGCCCGAAGGCCAGTCCTTTTGCGTATAGTTTGTAGTTTGTTATATGAGGTTTACCATGATGAATTGGAGAGGGTTCATCTGGTATTGGGACTTACCGTATCGTTAGGAAAACGATGCGCGCCCGTGTTCTTGTCATTTGAGGAGTTGTCTAGATTACTCTAGCACTTAAGTATAGGTTTCTAAATTAGATTTTACCTACAAGATCAAGACCTGGTTTTAAAGTGTCTTTACCTGGTTTCCAACGTGCAGGGCACACTTGGTCGCCATGTTTAGCTACGAATTGAGCAGCTTGTACTTTACGAACCAATTCTTCAGCGGAACGACCGATACCCATATCATGGATTTCAGCTGTACGTACGAAGCCTTCTGGGTCTACTACGAAAGTACCACGGTAAGCCATAGCAGATTCTTCTTGGAATACATCGAAGAAATCAGCTAATTCATGTTTTTTGTCAGCTAACATGTAGTACTCGATTTTATTGATAGTTGGAGAAGCATCGGACCATGCTTTGTGAACGAATTCGGAGTCACAAGATACAGAGTAAACTTCGCAACCCAATTCTTTCAACTCAGCATAGGAATTTTGTACGTCTTCCAATTCAGTAGGACACACAAATGTGAAATCTGCTGGATAGAATACGAATACAGACCATTTACCCAACACGTCTGCAGTGCTTACTTTTACCAATTCAGGTTTTTTGAAAGCATCAAGTGTAAATTCAGGAAGTTGTTTACCAATAATAGACATGTTATGTCCTCCTTGTGTGAGTATCAAATTGTAATGATTATATTTGTATTGGTGCACTTAACACCATCGGTATATCTATCTTTGTCTATATAATAACAAATATCATTCAATATTGCAAGTGTTATTTTTAAATTTATCGATATATTTTTTCAATATTTTTCGATGTAAATAAAAAAAGAAGAAAGATGCTCATTTCTGAGCATCTTTCTTCTTTTTACGTACTACAATAGATTTACTACTTATAGTAGAATGATCAAAAGCGATTAAACCCGCTATATTAGCAAGCCCTCTCCGTGCTATGTGACCAGTTGTAGATTGTTCTTTTCCCGATTTACCATATACAAACTGCTCTAGTTTGAGTGCAGCTAATATAAATATATCTATAATAGATAAAAGAGATCCCATGGCTCTACTCTATTTTTTTAGTTCTAAGATCGCATCTACTAAACCGCGGAATAATGGATGTGCATTATTTGGACGGGATTTAAGTTCTGGATGCGCTTGTGTACCGATGAAGAATGGATGATTTTTCACTTCTACACTTTCCACAAGTCGACCATCTGGAGATGTACCAGAGATAACAAGACCAGCATCAGTCAATTGTTGACGGTATTCATTGTTGAACTCATAACGGTGACGATGACGTTCATAGATAAGGTCTTCCCCATATACTTCACGAGTTTTTGTACCCGCTTCTACTTTACATGGGTAAATACCAAGGCGCATTGTGCCGCCTTTTTTATCTACGTCAACTTGGTCACTCATCAAGTCGATCACTTTATATTTAGCATTTTCATCGAATTCGCTAGAAGTGGCACCTTCCATACCGCATACGTTACGAGCAAATTCCATTACTGCAGTTTGCATGCCAAGGCATAAACCAAGATATGGAATATTGTTTTCACGAGCGTATTGGATTGTGCGGATTTTACCTTCTACACCACGAGAGCCAAATCCACCAGGTACGATGATACCTTCAACACCATCAAATACCTCTTTAGGATCTATAGATGTATCATCAAGTTCTTCGGAGTCAATCCAACGAATATTCACTTTAGTACCCGTAGCAATACCAGCATGATCTAGAGCTTCAACTACGGATAAATACGCATCATGTAATGCTACATATTTACCAACGATAGCCACTGTAATATCTTTGCTTGGATTCAAGATTTTGTGAACCATTTCTTTCCATGCAGTCATATCGCAAGGGCGTTCTTCAAGACCTAATTTTTTGATAACGATGTCATCAAGACCTTGGTCTTGCATCATCAATGGTACTTCATAGATGGAGCTGCAAGTTTTGTTTTCAATAACTGCTTCTGGTTCTACGTCGCAGAACAAAGCAAGTTTTTCTTTCATTTCATCAGAAATGTGTTTTTCACTACGGCATACCAAGATATCTGGTTGAATACCGATACTGCGCAATTCTTTTACGCTATGTTGTGTAGGTTTTGTTTTCAACTCGCCTGCTGCATTGATGTATGGTACCAATGTAACGTGAATGTACAGTACGTCGTTACGACCTACTTCTTTTTTCACTTGGCGGATAGCTTCCATGAACGGCAAGCTTTCAATATCGCCTACTGTACCGCCGATTTCAGTGATAACTACATCAGCGTTATCCTCTTTACCTACGCGGTATACATTTTGTTTAATTTCATTTGTAATATGTGGAATTACTTGTACAGTGCTGCCCAAGTAGTCACCTTTACGTTCTTTATTAATTACAGACCAGTACACTTTACCAGCTGTAATGTTGGAACGTTTACTAAGGTTAATATCGATGAAGCGTTCATAATGGCCTAAATCAAGGTCAGTTTCAGCTCCGTCATCTGTTACGAATACTTCACCATGTTGGTAAGGGCTCATCGTACCAGGGTCAATATTAATGTATGGGTCAAATTTTTGAATCGTTACATTGAAACCGCGGTTTTTAAGCAAGCGACCCAAGGATGCTGCTGTAATCCCTTTACCAAGAGAAGAAACAACGCCGCCAGTTACGAAAATATACTTAGTTGCCATGATGCCTCCCACCTATTACATTTTTTCCGGAGCGGAAATACCTAAAATACCCAAGCCTTGACGAAGTACGAGGGCAATCGCTGTGATTAATCCTAGACGAGCTTGTTGCAACGCTGGATCTACGCCAATGATACGACCTTGACGATAGAAGGAGTGGAACATGCTTGCCAAATCGTATAAGTAACGAGCAATACGATGTGGTGCACGATGTTCAGCAGATTGAACTACCTCTTCTGGATATTCAGCTAATTTCTTAATTAATTCTAATTCCATTTCGCTTGTAAGCGTTGTGAAATCAGTTTCACTATAATCGCCAAATGCGATGCCAGCTTCACGCACTTGGTTGTAAATGCTGTGAATACGAGCATGAGCATATTGGATATAATACACTGGATTATCATTGCTACGAGATTTCGCCAAGTTAATATCGAAATCAAGTTGGCTATCTAAGGAACGCATCAAGAAGAAATAACGAGATGCATCTACGCCTACTTCATCAATCAACTCATCCAATGTAACGCTATCGCCACTACGTTTAGATAATTTAACGAGTTCTCCATCACGGAACAATGCTACCATTTGTAATAACAATATAGTTAATTGGTCTGGATCATAACCAAAAGCGGCCATAGCAGCTTTTACACGGCATACATAACCATGATGGTCAGCGCCCCAAATATCAATCATTTCTTTGAATCCACGATCATATTTGCTGCGGTGATATGCAATATCTGCCGCCAAGTATGTAGGAACGCCATTATCACGAATAACAACGCGGTCTTTATCGTCACCATAATCAGTGGATTTCAACCACAAAGCGCCGTTTTTTTCGTATACTTTGCCAAGAACCTTCAACGCCTCTATAGAGTGATGAATTTCCTCAGTTTCGTGAACAGTACGCTCAGAGAACCAATTATCAAAAGTAACGCGGAAGTTTCTCAATGTCTCCTCTAGGCAAGCTAGTTTTTCTTTAAGACCTTCCTCTTTAAACAAGGCAATACGATCTGCTTCGTTCATAGCATTCAATTTATCAAAGCCTTCGCGTTCAGCAATAGCTTTTGCAGTCTCGATAATATCAGGACCACGGTAACCATTTTCAGGGAACACAAGAGCCCCTTCTGGAATATCGAATTCCGGCATGGAACCATCTTCGTTGCGCTTAGGTGGGAACACTAATGTCGCACCTTGCAACTCTTGGAAACGGTACTCAATGGAGATAGCCATATTATCGATTTGGTTACCCGCATCATTGATATAGTACTCAGACTGTACATTGTAACCTGCTGCACGCAACAAGTTTACAAGTGCACTACCATACGCAGCACCACGACCATGACCTACATGCAACGGGCCTGTTGGGTTCGCACTTACGTACTCTACTTGAATCGTATCACGTGCACGCAATGGTTGAACACCATACTGATCGCCAGCATGTAAAATGGCTTTCAACGTATCGTACACCATATCAGATTTCAAGAAAAAGTTGATGAAACCTGCACCAGCAACCTCAGCACGTTCGAGCCAATCAAAATTCATATGGCTAATCAAAGCCTCTGCAATAGCACGAGGGTTTTGACGGGCTACACGAGCGGATTGCATAGCGATATTTGTAGAAAAATCACCGAATTCTTTTTGAGGTGGCACTTCGAGAACGATTTCTGGATATTCCCCAGCTGGTAAACCACCGCTGTTAATCGTATCTTGTAATGCCTGTTCAATCCCCGATTTCAGGATTTCCTTCATTTCCATGCTCTATATCCTCCCGCACGTCTATATCTAACTGATTATAAAATTGCCATTCACCTTCGACGGAAATGTCATATCCTAAATGAACATGACCTACGCCTTCGTGAAAGTCTACTGTTAATTCATGAGTGTTCACGGCCATGTGTAAATCACCATACGGTGTTTCATACACGGATTCGCGCTCTTCACCACGGACGTATTGATGACGCATATTCACAGCCCCTGTTCGGAGCAATACAATTGAGTCATCATGGATTTTAATGGTCGTCTTTACCCCATCTAAACCAGTCACACTGGATTCTTCGTAACGCACATACTGGGCATTGCCCTTTTCATGTGATGTACCTGGGGAAATCAATTCCACTACGGTATCCTTGCCGTCCATATCTCGTTGTACACTCTTTACGGACACTAGAACCCGCTTCATTTTCAACCTCCATGGTAGTAATCAATCATCATATTATACCATAATTAAGGACTATTTTGCACCCTTAATGAGCCTCAACTTCTTAGTCTTTGTCATCTGTTTAATGGCATATTCCCTACGTTGAGCCTCATGTTTATGGTGAAAGCTTTCAGCATACACCAAGGTCACAGGACGTCGCCCTCTCGTATACTTAGCACCGCCTGGAATAAGCCCATTATGAGCCTCTATACGGCGCTCAAGATCTGTAGTCCATCCACAGTACAAGGAATCATCAGAACAACGCACTAAATACACATAGTGTCGTTCTTCAGACTTATCCTCCTTATTTGCCATTTTTCGCATCATCAGTAATTGGTTCCAATGTAATGGTATTAATGATTACTGGTTCTACAGGCTTATCGTTGCGGCCAGTTTTTACTTTGCCGATTTTTTCAACTACATCCATACCTTGTACTACAGTGCCAAAGATAGTGTGTTTATTATCTAGCCAATCTGTAGGACCTAAGGTAATGAAGAATTGGGAACCACCAGTGTTCGGACCACGGTTAGCCATGGCAAGAACGCCCATTTTGTTGAAATGCAAGTCATTAGAGAATTCATCAGGAATTGTATAGCCTGGACCGCCAGCACCTGTGCCATCTGGATCCCCGCCTTGAATCATAAATCCTTCGATAACGCGGTGGAATGTAACACCGTTATAGAAGCCTTTTTTTACTAGATAATCAAAATTCTTAACCGTAATCGGTGCTTTAGAACCTAATAAACGAACTTTGAATTGACCATAATTTGTATCAAAAATAGCGTATTCATCAGCAATTGGCGCGTTAGAGAAGTTAGGCATAGCTACCGTTTCTGCTTTCACAGTATTCCCTTGTGGTTGTTCCCCACTTTTTGTACCACATGCCGCTGTACCAAGCATTGTAATCCCTAACAGTGCGCATAAAGCCAAGCGTTTCCAGTTCATAGTTCCCCCAAAAGATATATCATCTATACTAACATGTATGTAAAATTCACATAGAAAAGCCGCTCAACCCGTGAGCGGCTCTTTTTTAGTATATCATATTACACTCGTATTGAAAGCCAAAATATTCTAAAAAATCATTAAATTTTACTAGAATATTTTGACCTATACAATATCTCTACCATATAGATTAATAACAAACTTAGTTAATAGGGCATTTCAATACATAGCGAAGCAACATACATTCAATATTTATTTAATAAGATTTTTGCGGTCTTTACTACCTTTAGGTTTTACCTTTAACTTGATAGCCTTGCCAGTTTCATCATAAGTAGCTTCAATGATTTTGTCGCTTTCCAAGCCGCCGCCCTCAGAGTCAATTTGATTTACAAAGTAGAGGAATTTTTGACTTTTCGGCCCCCAACCCATACCGGCTTTTGTAATGAAACCTGTATAAGTATCTTTCAACTCAGGATTGGATTGACCTTCTTTTTTGAAGCTTTCAATAACAGTTGCCATCATATCTGGATTTAGATTGTCGATGGAGTAGAATGTTTGCGCAATATCGTTCTTGCCGGGACCAACTACGTCAACAGGCGCGCCATCAGACCAAGTTTGCTTTTCAAAATCATATTGGTAACGTAACAACTCAGTGGTCCCTGGTTTTACTACGTCAATCTTAAAGGTCTTTTGATCAAAAGTCATGTCCCCAGAGACTTGAATTGGGGCAGTTTTTAATTCGCCTCGTTCTTTCAACTTATTAATTGCAGTTTTCCAAGTATCTGCTTTAGATATTTTATCTGTAAGAGCTACATTATTGGAACGATCCTGTGCCAACGCCTCTTGCTGCGCCTTTTCAAATCTAGCTTGTTTATCCTCTTTAGACTCACCACAGCCAGCTACAACGAATAAACTCATTGATAATACACCGGCCATCAAGCAACGAGCCCACAATTTCTTATTCATAATTATCTCCTTAACACACAAAAAGATTGTACTCATAACATATAAATAGATAATAAATAAACTACTTATTTAAACAGTTTATTCCCCTAAATACTCTTTATATAACTTAGGATACGCTTCCTTAAATTCCTTTGGTCGATAAATTTTTCCGAATACCAATGCATCGGGATTCCCCTTCTCGTTAGGATCTCGTTCATTGACATAAACTACTTCTTCAAAAGGCTCATCAAGACCATAACGGAATGGATATTTCCCTCGACGAGCGATATAGATATCAGAACGCGTCGTCATAGGACCTACATATACATCATTCCCAATAGATGTGGTTACTTCACCATGTTGAACATTACCAACCTTGCCTTCCCCATATTGAACATACCAAATAGCATATGTCGTTTCCGTGGGATTCAAAATGGACTTCATATCATATTGAGAAACCGTAAAGGTTTTTGTTTCACCTTTCGGTGTAACCAATGTATGAGAGCCCTCTTTCAAGTCGATTTCCTTCACACTATGGGCATCCACAGTATAACTTGTGCCATCCAATGTGAAAGTAACACTAGCATCGGTAGGATTATCTACATAGGTAGTGCCTTTATAAATAATTTCATCTAACACGGATTTAAAAGCTTGATATCTACCGCAACCGGTAATAAGCAACAAAGACATTAATAACGTAAAAATGCCAAACAATTTCACGAACCGTTTCATTGGCTCTCCTCATATACAAATTAGTTTTTACTTTACAAATCATAATTATGGAGAAGTATGTACTGCCATTAAGCCGTATACTTCATACTATAAAGAGAGTCTCTCGTAAAACGAGAGGCTCTCTTATAAAAGCGATATTATTTTTTCTTTTCGTCGAAGGAATCTGGTTTAATGCGGTTGTACACATCAATGTAGTGGTTAAAGCTTTGAACCATACGATTTAGATTGCGATCTTGATATTTATCGTTAGGATCAGCCATAACTTGACGAATAGCACCAACAGTATCATTGAAGTTACGAACTAAAGATTCTTTATAGGAGTCTTTTGTGTCTATACCATTAAGCAACGCTTGAATTTCGCCAATTTCTTTTTCTACACCAGCTTTATCAGGATTGCTTTGTGTCGCTTCTACTTTATCAACTAAATCTGTTAAACGAAGAGTCGCTTCCATTGCTGCAGCATAGTTTTTGTAGCCATCTTTTTTCATTTTTTCAAGATTCTTTTTAGTTTGCTCTTTATTTGCTGCTTTTACTGCATCGCCTAATTTACCATAAGCAGCATTAAATTTTTCTACAGCTGCTACGTATTTAGCTGCTAGCTCATTACCCTTAGCCTTGCCATCGTTTAAATATGCCTTGGAGTCACTATAAGACGCAAGTTCTTTAGAAATTGGCACTAATTCATCTAATGCAGCTAATACATTATCGCGCTCGGTATCAACTTCTTTGTATGTATTGCCTATTTCTTTACTTTTCTTCAAACCATTTTGTAGGCTATCATATTTAGGTTGTGTGTTAATAGCATGCTCATCGAAACCAGCTTTCAATTTAGCAAGATTTTCAGCATGTTGTTGGCCCCAAGTTGTGTTGTTACCGTTAAACTTATTTGTAGCATCAATAATTTCATTAAAAGCTTTAGATACTTTTTCATCAGACTTAGTATCTGTAGCAGAAGATACTGCAGAAGATACAGTGTCAGCTGCCTTTTCACTACCGCAACCAGAAACGAATAAACCTGCTGTTAAAGCACCTACACACAATAAGGTGGAAATTAACTTACGTTTAGAGCTCATAATCATTCTCCTATACAAACATAACAGTATAATTATCTTTTATTATACCAACTTATAAAACGATTTCCCATGAATTAAGGGTGAATTTCATTATGCCTCCATGCAAAAAATGCAAATAAACATATTTTTAATATGATAATATTCCAATTTTGCAAATTATAGCCAATATACTTGACTGCAACTCTCAAAACAATGTATATAATTCGTTATGTACTTATTTTTATGCGGCCATATATGAGAGAGAATACTTTATTACTGATAATCATTATGCTGCTATAGTTATTGTTAAAGGAGAGAAACTATGGACGATATTTTATCACTCTTGACCTTTATTTTCTTCTACACCATTTTTAGTTGTATTTTTACGTTCTTCTTAATCTTAATGGTTCGTGCCATTATGCGTCGTTCTCTACGTCGTGAACAAACTACAGAAAAGGTACTACGTAATACATTTAATGCAGTAAAAACAATGTATTTTGTTATTTTCCTACTCTTTAGTGGCATTCCTGGCGCTATTATGTACTGGTTGAAATTCCGTACGCCTATGATGGAAGAAGTTCGCCAAAACATGATCCAACGCGGTTACGATGTAAGCGATTTAAAATAGAATTAACAAAAAAACAGAGCTCCCAAAGGAACTCTGTTTTTTTACCCTTACGCACTCGTTAGCTATTTGATTATTTAGCGTCGAATTGGTCTGGAGTTGTGCTGTTATATGTATCAATATAACCATTGAAACCTTCAATCATGTTGTTAAGGTTGTTGTCGCTTGGATCAGCTAGCACTTGACGTACTTCACCAACAACGGAGTTATAACGATCAGCAAGCACTTGACCACGGTCGTTGTTTATGCTCTTAAGCAATGCTTCGATTTCGGAAAGCTCTTTTTCAACAGCTGCTTTATCAGCATTTTGAGGAGCTTTTTCCAATTTATCCACAAGCTCAGTTAAGCGAAGCGTAGATTCCATTGCTGCTGCATAACCTTTTTTACCGTCTTTTTTCAATTTTTCGATTTGTTTTTTGCTTTGTTCCGCATTAACTTTATTTAGAGTTTCGTTGAACTTCGCATAAGCAGCATCGAATTTTTCTACTGCTGCTACGTATTTAGCAGCAAGTTCTTTACCTTTAGCGCCCCCATCGTTCATGTAAGCTTTAGAGTCATCATAAGCAGTCAAATCTTTATATACCGGCACTAATTCATTAAGAATGTTCAATACATTGTCGCGCTCTGCATCAACTTCTTTAAATGTAGAACCTTCTTTTTTAGCTTTTTCTAAATCTGCTTGTAGTCTGTCAAAGTGAGGTTGGTTAGTAATAGCACCTTCTGCGAAGCCACCTTTTAATTTAGCCAAACCTTCTGCTTGGAATTGAGCAAATGAAACATTGTCACTGTTGAAGCGGTTAGTTGCATCGATAAGTGTATTAAGCTTTGCAGCAGCTTTTTCATCGCCACCATCAACTACGGAGGATACTACAGAACCAATGCCGCCCGCTTTATCGCTACCGCAACCAGATACAAATAAGCCTGCAGTCAAAGCGGCTACACAAAGTACAGTGGAAAATAATCTACGTTTGTTGTTCATGACTTCTCTCTCCTATTTACACACGAGTATAGAACTAAATGCATTATACTAATTATGCTACACTAATTTCGTAGCTACAGCTACTTTAATTAAACATTTATGTAAATCTCACTTTAATTAAGGGAATTAACTATACATCAGTCAATCCACTTAAAATGTTTACACGCATTATAAATGCCGTCCTTATCACAGTCTGTAGTAATATAGTCCGCTTTTGCTTTTAATTCAGGGCGCGCATTCCCCATGGCAATATTCAGCCATTCAGGTCTAAACATGGATAAATCATTATAACCATCGCCAAATACAACAGCTTGATTTGGTTTCATCCCAAAGTGCTCAAGCATATTGCGAATACCTAAGGCCTTTTCCATTGGTTCATACAAAACACAGCCGTCGCCATAGCGAATCAGCTTGTGTGTCATATGTTCAATATCTTTCTCCTCTTCTTCCCCTTCTTTAAAGAATACATAAATCTTATAAAACTCCTCAACACTATGAAAGTCAAAATCAGGATCTACGTTGGTTTTAAATACATCCCAATTTGGATTCCACTCCAAGATTTCCTTGTACGGTGTAATGCGGCCTAATTTATTGCGGTCCGTAACAGCCCAAGGAATATTATGAGACTCTAAGTACTCTAAATATTTAATACATGCATCGCGATCCATACCAATCATGGACACTAATTCATTATTGACGGTAATACTATGACCACCATCCGCTACAAAATCGGTAAGTCCTGCTTGTTCCGCAAAGCGTTTAGCATCTACTTGGATACGTCCCGTCGCTAAGGCTACGCGATGACCACGTCGCTTTAATTCATCCAAGCAGTATTGAGCACTGTCAGGAATTTTACCTTCAGGCCATACAGCTAGGGTGTTATCAATATCGAAAAAGAAAAACTTCTGCTCCACAGGCCCTCCTAGTCACGTCCACTCGTCAACTTAAATCGCTCTTTTTGCTCTACGTCAGGATATTTTTCCCGATCCACATCGCTAATAAACATCTCTAATGGACGTATGTACATATCGCGATCATCATAGAGCTTTTGATATACTACAAATTTCTCACCCGTTTCCGAATGAGTTGCTACGTCTAATACGTAATAATACATACCCTTAAAATGGCGATACAAACCACCTTTTACAATATCACTCATGAACAACCTCTTTATATCAATCTAAAATAGTAGTTAATTTTACTAGACTTAATGTATCTATATATCCATTATCAACACATCATTACCTAACAATATGGATAAAATATATCCCCAAATTAATCATAAAACAATGAGTTACAAACTTAAAGGGATATTAAAAACGTAAAATACTCTTACTATTATTATATAACTATTAAAGGGTAAATTCACGATAATCTAGCAATTAACATTCTATAGTTTCCATATAACGAATGGCCTCTGCCAACATGTCAGTAGTAATCTCGTACGGCGATACCACTACATCGCGAACAGATACGGCTTTCTCCACGATTTGTGGTATATAGGATTCATCGAGTCCCATTTGTGAAAGCTTCGTAGGCCAACCGATTTCACGATATATAGGCAACCAGCGGTTTAACTCGTCTAATTGTTTATCTACAATAAAGAGAATTAACAAACCATAAGCCACCATTTCACCGTGTAAATGATGCTTTTCTGTTTCTTCATTCGTAGCACAGCCATAGCAAATAGCATGTGCAATGATACTGTTATAATCGCCAGGCATACAGCCAGACACGATACCCGTCGTAAAGATTACGGTCATAACCATCAAATCAAAGGCTTCGCTACGATGTTTGTGCTCATTATCCTTATAGGCCTGTAAACCATGTTCCAAAATCGGTTCACTACACATGGAGGATAAAACAAGACCTAATTGTGTATTGTACACTTGCTCACGATTACGTGCAGACATCAATGTTTCATAATGCTTGGCGATAGTGTCCCCCATGCCAGCCCATAAGTAACGGCTCGGTGCCTCTACTAAAATATCTGCATCAATAAAGCAATGTACGGGCGGATGATTTACAAAGGCAATGCCATCAAAATTAT
Organism: Veillonella rogosae JCM 15642; assembly: GCF_002959775.1. Classification (GTDB taxonomy): domain Bacteria; phylum Bacillota; class Negativicutes; order Veillonellales; family Veillonellaceae; genus Veillonella; species Veillonella rogosae. The sequence continues at coordinate 101,791 of NZ_PPCX01000010.1, forward strand.
GATCTGCCGTATATACGGCGGCTGCTTCAGATGTAGCCGCACAAGTAGATGCAATGGTAGGAATGGTAAAGAATGGTTTATCGTCTAGCTCTACAGCTACTACTTTCACCGTATCGATAGCCTTACCACCACCGACAGCAAAGAGAAAGTCTGCATCTTTCACAGAATCCATAGCAGCAATTTCCTTGCCTCGCGCGAAGGTACATTCACCACCAAATGGAATAACATCTAATACGTTAATCCCCGCCTTATCTAGTACAGGCTGAATATGAGGCATAGCCTTAGATAGTGCTGTCTCACCACCTATGATGGCTACTGTATGGCCGTATAATTTTGTAAATTGTGGAATGGCGTCAAATACATCGTGACCGCCAAAACTATAACTTGGTAAACAATGAGTGTTACGCATAAAAATCTCCTTTATATACTATATATGTATTATAGAAACTCCTACCTATAAAAGCAATTTCATATGACAACTTTTATGCCGCAAAAAAGGTTCTATACTTTCAAAAAAGATGAAAGCATAGAACCTTTAATGTTATTATTTATTTTCGGACACAAGACCTTTATGGATAAGACCTACAACGAAGCCTAATACCGCAAAGCTCACCCAGCCCATGCCAGCAGCCTGGAATGGAATGTATTGAGTAAAGAGCTGTTCCAATGTAGCAGGTGCAATACCTGCCGTTTCAAGACCAGTCATAAGAGCAGAAATCATTGTGAAAGCCATTGTCCATGCGTATACGCAACGACGACCACCGAACACATTGTGAAAAAGTGCCAACAAGATGATTACAATCGTTAACGGATACAAGAGCATCAACACTGGAATCGCTGCACTGATGATTGTTTTCAAACCGAACATGCTAAGACCAAATGCTGCTACGGAGAAGATTACTACATATAATTTATAGCTAATCTTCGGTGTCAACTTGTGGAAGTACGTACCGCAAGAAGTGATAAGACCGATACTCGTAGACAAGCAAGCTAGAAGAACGATGATAGCCAAGATGATTTGACCGAAATCACCGAACAAGTAGTTAGCACTTACGGACAACACAGGAGCACCTGTATCAAACAAACCAAAGCGTTCAACACTAGTAGCACCAATGTTAGCGATAAATACATAAACAATACCAAGAAGAGCTACTGCAATAGCGCCTACTTCCATTACGGTTTTTGTAATAACCGCACGAGATGTAGCACCGCTAAGACGAACAAAGTCAATTACAAGAATAGCAAATACTACGGAAGCCAACGCATCCATCGTATTATAACCGTCCAAGAAACCTTGCAACACAGCTGTAGGTGCATCACCATAAGTAGGTTGTGGCACTGCATAGCCGCCTAGCGGAGTTATAAAGGATTTGATAATTAACAACAGAATTACAAGTAGTAATGCTGGTGTCAAAATATTACCGATACGATTAACAAGCTTTTGTGGGCTAATGGATAACCACAAAGAAACACCAAAGAATAATGCCAAGAAAATTGGTTCCATATTCATGCTTAAACCTTCTGTGAAAGGTTTAATTGCAATTTCATATGCTACAGTACCAGTACGTGGCGTCGCAAACATTGGACCAATACTCAAGTAAAGAGAAATTGTGTACAACAAGCCATAAATCGGATGAACACGGCTTGCAAGTTCTTCAACGTCTTTACAGGAGGAATAACCCATCGCTGCAACACCTAAAAGTGGAAGGCCTACACCTGTTAATACGAAGCCGAGCAAAGCCCAACCTACATTACTACCAGCTTGTTGACCTAAGGCCGCTGGGAAGATCAAATTCCCTGCCCCAAAGAATAGGGCGAATAACATCATGCCTATGGCCAAATAGGCACGGGTCGACAAATTGTCGTTACCATTCATAAATGTAACCCCCTTTAGGTTATATAAAAATAATATTACTATTATAATCCAAAGGGGTTTAGGTATGCAAGAAAAATATTCTTACTATTCTATATCGGTATAGTGTCATTCCCATAAGTAAAGAGACTTAACTAGGAAAGTTTTCTTATATCAACTTGTACATCATAAAAAGTACTGCCCCAACCTTGATCTGTAGGGCGATCTGCCATAAGTGCATTGATAGCGACTTCAGTGTCACTAGATTGTGATTGCCACCATACACCAAGAGTGACTAATGTGCCCTGTTGCACCTCATCATCATAATACGCTTTTATTTTTACGCTGCCACGGTTATTATAAATTTCTACTTCATCACCATTAGCAATGTCATATAATTTTGCATCTTCAGGATGGATACGAAGCTTCATCAATTCTGGGTCATCAAAGTCTAACTCGCAAAAGCTTGAATCCAAAATGCGAATATCGTTACCATTGATAAGCCAGAACGGCGCATTATCACCATATGGCAACATATATCGAATGAGGGGCTCTACATCGTGAGGATTATAAAGCTCAATTTTGCCAGATGGTGTTTTAAAGTCCATCTTATAATTTTCAGGCACAACCATCTCTACAGGTTCACCACTAAGAATCGTATCTTGGTCTTCTTTAGATATACGATTAGAGGTGCGCACAATTTGGTCTATCAGTTCTCGTTCGCTAAGATTAAAGAACTCATCTACCAATCCCATTCGCTTCGCTAATTCTGCAATGACTTGCCAATTGGAGCGAGATTCACCGATGGGATCAATCAATTTATAGCCCGTGCCAATCGTATAGTGACCATAAGAATTGTAAATATCATCATGCTCTACAGATGTTGTGGCAGGCAAAATAATATCAGCATACTTACAAGTATCCGTAAAGAAACGCTCATGTACCACAGTGAATAAGTCATCTCGCATTAAGCCTCTACGGACAACATTCTGGTCAGGCGCTGTGATAGCAGGATTTGAAGAGAAGATATATAAACTATGAACTTTAGTTCCTTCAGGATTTGTAAGCATTTCACCAAGTTTAATCATGGGCATCAATCGTGTAGCTGGCGCATGGACATGAGCCTGTTGCATCACATCTTTACCGACGAATTTACTACCACTAGCACTTGATAAGAGACCGCCACCAAGGTGCTGCCACGCTCCCACAACAGCCGGCAAAGCATTAATAGTACGACAAGTCATAGCGCCATTGCCGTAGCGAGACAACCCGCTACCAAGACGAATAAATGGAGCCTTAGCTTTAGCATAAGCATGAGCAAACTCAGTCATGCGCTTTACAGAAACACCACATATTTCAGACGCTTTCTCTGGGGTGAAGTCAATTAACGTTTGTTCTACCAGCTGATCATACCCTTGTACATGTTGATTAATAAATTCTAAATCTGCTAAGCCATCACGATGAATGATATGAAGCATACCTAATGCTAGTGCTCCATCACTACCAGGTTTCACAATAAGCTGTTCATGAGCCTGACTAAAGGTATATGTTTTATGGGTATCAATAATCCAAACTTGAGCCCCATTCTTTTTAGCAATATTTACATCATGTAAGATATGAACGTCTGTAGCTGTTGCATTTATGCCCCATAACACAATTAAATCACTATGCTGTGCCTCTTGCGGTTTAACAGCCAACGTATCACCATAAACAGAGCGAAAACCCGCTTGTTTCGCAGGCGAGCAAATGCCTCTATCTTGATCGGTAGCACCTATACGACGAAAGAAATAATCTGCTGCGGGGCTTTGAATAACCCCCATTGTTCCGGCGTAGGAATAACGTAAAATACTTTCACTACCATAAGTATCTATAGTGTGCTTGAAATTATTTACTATTGTATCTAGCGCCTCATCCCAGCTAATACGTACATATTGGTCTTCACCAACACCTTTTTTACCAATGCGCTTCATAGGGTATTCTAAACGCAATGGGGAATGGATAACCTTTTCGTAGTGCACCATTTTAGGACATAATGTGCCACGGGTAAAAGCATGATCCTTATTACCGCGCACAGACACTACCTTATTATTTTCAACACTTACAATTAGCCCACATGCGTCTGGGCAATCATAGGGACAAACAGACTTATATTCTTTCAAGATAAGCACCTCGCTTATAAATCATATAAACTATAGGATAAACTATAGGATGTATATTTATATTATATTACAGTATGACTTGTATATGTGTAACCTTTTGCACACCTTTTAATTTTAAAAAAAAAGATGAAAGCGAAGGATTTTCTGTATATCAATACATTCAGTTATCACATTCAATTTATGACCTCATCAATTATTTTGATATATAGACCTTAACATTTCAAGTTTTATCGATATCTATCCATTATCATTCTTTCTAGAAAGCTGAACAGTTATACTAATAAGGCCTATAAAAATACTATTAATCTATAAAAAAATCATGCAACAATGACTAAAAGTCATAACCATGTAGTTTAAGGTATAATCGGCTTTTTCACTTATACACTATAGAATATGTGATTAAAATCACCCGTACGTATGCGTATTTAGTAATGTCATTCAGAGTGCAAAACTATTCAATCTCACTAACTTCTGTGCTATACTGACAGTGTCATTTGAGAGGATATAGAACTACCCTTAGAGTCATATTAATTTCATGATTCTTTTAGAATGTAGTTGCTATATCAGGTACATATTTTCTGAAAAGAGGTTTTAACGATGGCAGACGCAAAAAACACTGTGTTATTCCCTTATGAAACACTAAAAAAATTGAGCATGGACGCTTTCCAAAAATTCGGTTTCTCCGAAAAAGAAGCTGACATCATCCAAGACGTACTTTTGACTTCCGACTTGTTCGGTATTCAAAGCCATGGTATGCAACGTATGGTTCGTTACCACAAAGGTATCACTAATGGCTTGATCAAAATCGACGCAAAACCTGAAATCGTAAAAGAAACTCCAATCTCCGCAGTTATCGACGGTCATGATGGCATGGGCCAAATCTTGGGCCACATGGCTATGGAAATGGCTATCGAAAAAGCTAAAAAATCCGGTGTTGGTATCGTATCCGTACGTAACTCCAACCACTATGGTATCGCTGGTTACTATGCTAAAATGGCATCCGACCAAGGCTTAATCGGTTTCTCTTGTACAAACTCCGAAGCAATCATGGTTCCTACATACGCTCGTCAAGCTATGCTTGGTTCCAACCCTATCGCTTGGACTGTACCAGCAGATCCTGTTGACTTCTTCTTCGATTGCTCCACTACAGTAGTAACTCGTGGTAAACTTGAAATGTACAACAAAATGGGCAAAGCTACTCCAGATGGCTGGGCTGTTAATAAAGACGGCGTTCCTTCCACTGATGCAGCTGAAGTATTGGGCAACATCTCCCGTCATGAAGGCGGCGGTATCCTTCCTTTAGGTGGTGCTACAGAAGTTCTTGGCGGCCACAAAGGTTATGGTAACGGCATGATTGCTGAATTATTCTCCTCCATCTTGTCTCAAGGCGGTACTTCCAACAAATGTATGGTTGGTGGTAAATCCAACATCTGCCACGGCTTCATGGCTATCAACCCTGAATTCTTCGGCGACCCAGCTGAAATCAAAAAACACTTCTCCCAATTCTTACAAGAATTACGTGAAGCTCCTAAAGCTGCTGGTCAAGACCGCATCTACACTCATGGTGAAAAAGAACATGAATCCGTTGAAAAAGTTAAAGCTGAAGGCATCCCTGTACTTAACGGTACAATGCTTGAAGTTCAAGATCTTTGCAACGAATTAGGCCTTGACTTCAAATCCTACTTCGGCGATTATGTACCAGAAGCTCCTGCTACAATGTTCAAAGGTAACTACTAATACCTGAACTTAGTAATGGCCCTAACAAGGACTTGTAGTTAGTACAGAAGGGGACATAAACACTGTTTATGTCCCCTCTCTTATATTTCTAACCTCATAACTTATGAGGTTAAAAATTTTTAAGTACTATATCAATTTTTGCGATAAGTATATCTGTTGTTTTATTGTAACTTTACATTTTAACTGAACTTTTACAACTTAATATAATAGCGATTTACTCATCAATTTATTTGATTAAACTACATCGTCCTGTTGAGCATATATTTTTGTTTTTCTTGAAAGGATGATCTTAGAAATGAGTGCTATCACCGTTCTATTAGCGCTATCTCCAATCATTTGGTTGATCGTAGCGTTATCCATCTTGAAATTACCAGCATGGCAAGCAACAAGTGTTGCTGCAATCGGTTCTTTCATCATCGCTATTACAGCATTCCAATCTGACCCATTTATTATGGTCACTGGTGCCCTTGAAGGTGCCGCTTTGGCAATCTGGCCAATCCTATTAGTTATTACAGCTGCTATCTTTGTTTATAACTTGGTAGTATACACGAAAGCAATGGAAACTATTAAAACAATGCTTTCTTCTGTAACATCTGATACTCGCGTACTTGCATTGTTACTTGCATGGGGCTTTGGTGCCTTCATGGAAGGTATGGCTGGCTTTGGTACTGCCGTTGCAATTCCTGCAGCTATGATGGTTGCCGTAGGTTTCGACCCACTTAAATCTATCATTGCATGTCTCGTTGCAAACTCCGTACCAACTACATTCGGCTCTATCGGTATCCCAACTACTACATTGGCATCCTTGACAAGCCTTGATCCAAGCCACTTGGGTACATTCATTTCCGTACAATTATTCTTGCTTAACCTTATCGCTCCATTCTTCGTTGTTATGATCATCGGTGGCGGTATTAAAGCGTTAAAAGGTGTATTCCTTGTTACATTACTTTCTGGTTTAGCATTAGCTGTTCCTGAAATCATAATCAATGCTGTAATGGGTCCTGAATTATCCGTAATTTCTGCATCCATCGTAATCATGGCAGTTATCATTGGTTGTGCAAAAATCATGCCTCCTAATGATCCTGAATACGCAGTTAAACAAACTGGTGAAGCTCCAAAAGTTTCCGGTGGTGAAGGTCTTGTAGCGGCTATGCCATTCATCTTGATCTTCGTATTATTGTTATTAACTTCTAAATTGTTCCCTGCAATTAATGGTCCACTTGCGTCCATTAAAACATCTGTACCTATTTACCAAGGTCCTGGTGCAAAACCTTACACATTCGTATGGATTGCAACTCCTGGTATCATGATTTTCATCGCTGGTATTGTTGGTGGTTTCATCCAAAAAGCAAAAGCTGGTGAAATCTTCGGTACATTAGGCAACACAGTTAAAAACTTGAAGTTCACATACCTTACAATCATCACAGTTGTTATGACAGCTAAATTGATGACATACTCTGGCATGACTGCAGACATTGCGAAAGCAATGGTTGCTGGTACAGGTTCCTTGTACCCACTATTCGCTCCTATCGTAGGTGCGTTGGGTGCCTTCTTAACTGGTTCCGGTACAAACTCCAACGTATTGTTTGGTCCACTTCAAATCGCAGCAGCTCAAGGCTTAGATCCTACAAACTGGGAAGACCTTGGCTTCTGGTTAGCAGCTGTTAACTCTGGTGCAGCTGGTATCGGTAAAATGTTGTCTCCACAATCCATCGCGATTTCTATTGGTGCCGTAGGTCCTGCTTTGAAAGCATACCTCGAAAACCACAAAGAAGTTAGTGCTGATGAAGCTCATAAATTAGAGCATGAAATCGAAGCAAGCGTTATTATGAACACTGCATTCAAATACTTCATCGTATTCATCGTAATGCATGGTTGCATCTCCTTCTTCGGTCAACATTTCATCCACCAAATCCATGCTATCTTCTTCTAAGATATTGCTAATAAGGTAAACAAAAAGAACAGCTCAGAAATGAGCTGTTCTTTTTTATGATTTACTTTTAAAATCTTAGTAATGTTTACGTTCTACTTCCCATTTAGTGAAAGTACCAGTATCTGCATCGATTTCAAAGTCATATTCATAACCATTGTAATGAATTTCGCCTTCATACTCTAAACGACCATGATCATAGTCACGATTAAACTCAGTTACATTTGCAATAGTTGCACCTGGAACACGAGCCAATGCGCTTTGCACAGCCTCGTCAGAGCTAATAGCCTCTACAGATGTGAATGTTGCAGTACCAACAACAGCTACTACCGCCAATACTAAAGTTTTTACAAATTTGGTCATACTAAACTCCTATATACGATAAACTATATTGATATTTTTAGATTTAATCTATGACTTTATTTTAATCTATAAAATCAGATGTATCAAACTCAAAGTTTTGATATCACATTCTATAGAGATTTGCCTGATTCTATGCAACTACGTTTTCATACACAAAAAAGTTTAATATATAATTTTATAATTCTTGTAAATCACTTTATTAGTTTATACTCTAATTATTAGAAAAAACTTTTACAAAAAAATCTATAGAATTTATATATCAATCGTGTTACAATACTTCTTGTTAAATAGAAAAAATTAAATGCAGTCTGCGAAGTGCGATTCGCAGACTTTTTTATTCTCTATTTTAAGTACAGGAGGTTTCTATGACACAAGAAAGTTCTACCAAGGTTTCCTTTATCATGGTAGTTTTTCTCGGTCTATTAACGGCAATCACACCGCTCGCAACAGACCTTTATTTGCCAGCATTACCGATTATGCCTGGTGAACTCAACACAACAGCATCTAACATTCAAATGACCATTGGTGTTATGACATTTGGCGTTGCCTTAGGTCAATTATTTGGTGGCCCTATAAGTGACACAATGGGCCGTAAAATGCCACTTGTTGTAGGTAACTTACTATGCGTTATTTCTAGCATTATTTGCGCCTATGCACCTAGCATCGAAATACTATTACTAGGTCGATTTCTACAAGGCTTAACCGGATCTGTAGGCGTAGTTATATCTAAAGCTATCGCTCGAGACTTTGCATCTGGTCAAGAACTGACTAAACTATTTGCTTTGCTCATGATGGTCAATGGCCTCGCACCTGTAATTGCACCTTTAGTAGGCGGTCAACTGCTCTTATTTGCTACATGGCGTGTAATCTTTGTTATCTTAGCAGTATTCTCTGCTATTTTATTGGTAGGCTCTCTTCTTTTCCGTGAAAGCTTACCAAAGGAAAAACGCGTTGCTGGCGGCCTTGCTACGGCTACAAAGAACTACTTTACACTGATTAAAGATAAACGTTTCCTAGGACAATCTTTAATTCAATTCTTTGCTTTCGGCGCTTTCTTTGCCTATATCTCAGGTTCATCCTTTGTATACCAAAATATTTTCCAACTTTCAGCTCAGGAATTTAGTTACCTCTTTGGTATCAATAGCTGCGGCATTATCTTGGCCAGTGCCATTAGCGGACGAGTAAGTAATGTCGTAACATCTCGCCAAATCCTTACATTCAGTCTATGGCAACTTACTATCGGCTCTTTACTATTCTTAGTAGCCATGATTTTCGAATGGTCTCTCATTCCTGTAACAACAATTTTATTCTTTACTGCATGTACAGTATCCCTATTCGGTTCCGCCTCCTTCTCAATGGCTATGACTAAATACGGTAAAATGGCAGGCAGCGCCTCTGCCATACTAGGCTTTGCAAGCATGTTTGCGGCAGGCATCGTATCTCCACTCGTTGGTATTGGTGGAGAACACACGGGCATACCTATGGGGATTACAATGCTAGTATGTGCAGCGCTTTCTTTATTGTGCTTGTATGGTTTGGTAGAAAAAGAATAATTTATTTAATACATGTACTTGAGCCCCACAATGGGGCCCCGTTACAACAGAATAATTTTAGTTTAAAAACAGCACCACCTTCTTCTTGCTCAGTACGTCACTACGTTCCGTAAAATCGCTTCGAAAAAAGTGGTGCTATTTTTATTAACATTTTTTATAAAGGTGTCCCATTACGACATAACAGCATCAACAAAATGTTTAATCATATGTATTCTACATTCTAATATCAACTTAGCACTATTCTTTTATATCCACACCAATATACATAAGCACAATAATGAAAAGCGCCAGCTCAACTGATTGTATGGAAAAGAGATGTGGCATAGCCACATCTCCTTACTTCTACCCACATCTGCACTAGTTATATTTTCAATGGGACGTCTTCAAAACGGATGTATATAGAAAAGAACACAGCCCTCTCTCCTCTTTTTCCGTTAGATGTATTGCTAATTTTTTGTAAATAATGAGATAAATAACTCGATGGAGCTATTAGGTATATAATAGGTTGGATTATTTACATTTTATAATGGGACGTCTTCATAATGAGCGTACATAGAAAAGAATACAGCCCTCTCTGCAGCGATTTTACGGAACGTAGTGACGTACTGAGCCAAGAGAGGGCTGTATTTTTTCTATACTAGTAATATGCAGTTGTATTCGGGCCCCATTATAAAATGTAAGGGACCTTATCACTTATTTACAGTAGCTCCATCGAGTTACACAACTATTAGTTTAGGGAAAATTCGCAATACACTAACTACTTACTCAAACATTGTCGATAGTAGTAGTTTCAACCGATTCGCTTGGTTTACTGCACTGGAGCCAGGATCGTAGTCGATTGCTGCGATGCGCACTTCTGGATAGGCTGCAGATAGTGTTTTCACCATGCCTTTACCCGTTACGTGGTTTGGCAAGCAGCCGAATGGTTGCAAGCATACGATTTGTTTGGCTCCTTTTTCAATAAGGTCGATCATATCGCCTGTGAGGAACCAGCCTTCACCACATTGGTTACCAAGGCCGATAAATTGAGCTGCTTCTTTTGCTACTTCTGTCATACGTTGTAGAGGATCAAAGTTTTTAGACGCCGCTACGGCTTTAGCATATGGCAAGCGGTAGAGTTCAAGGGCTTCACGTGCTAGTGTACCGAAGAAACCAGATAACCATGTCCCATCAAGGTGTTTTGCACGGTATGTGCTGTCCATTGCACAGTACAAGAAGAAGTCTAATAAGCCAGATGTAACGACTTCGCCCCCTTCTTTTTCAATGAGTTCATTGATATGGTTGTTAGCACTTGGGTGGAATTTAACGTAAATTTCCCCTACGACGCCAACGCGAGGTTTTTGTACGTCTTTGTTAACTGGCAAGTTATCAAAGTCATGGATAATCTCTTTGATGTACTTATTGTACTGACGAAGGCTGGCAGATGTAATGTTTTCACGCAGCTTTTTAAGCCAGTAATCACATAATGCATCGGTAGAGCCAGGGTTCTTTTCGTATGGGCGTGTAGCCAATACGCATTGCATAATAGCATCACCATATACCACGGCTTGGATCATGCGATGTAAGAAGCCTTTAGTCAACTTAAAGCCTGGTTGACGTTCCATATCACTCGCATTGAGGGATAGGATTGGCACTTGTTTCATACCTGCATCAATCAATGCTTTACGCAAGTAACCGATATAGTTCGTCGCACGACAGCCACCACCCGTTTGAGAGATGATAACTGCTGTTTTTTCTACGTCATATTTACCAGACAGTAAGGCCGACATGAGCTGACCTACAACGATGATTGCTGGATAACATGCATCATTATTGATGTATTTTAGGCCCACTTCAATATCATCGCGCGTAGGCGCTGGCAACATTTCAAAGTCATAACCTTCGTTTTTGAGGACTGGCTCTAAGAGGCTAAAATGTAATGGTGACATTTGTGGCACCAAGATTTTATAGGTCTTACGCATTTCCTCAGTGAACACCACACGATTGTAATCGTAAGTTGGTAATTCTTCTACCACCACTTCTTCTGGTGCCTCTGGGTTATTATGACGACGCAAGCTACGTTCCATTACAGATTGCAAGGAACGCAGACGAATCGTTACAGCCCCAAGGTTTGTACCTTCGTCAATTTTGAGTAAGGTATGGATCTTATGGTTTGCTGAAAGTATATCTTTTACTTGATCCGCTACGATAGAATCGAGACCGCAACCAAAGGAATTAAGCTCTACAATTTGGAAGCCTTCTGTTCTGCTTACGAATTCAGCAGCACGGTATAAACGACTATGGTAGGACCATTGGTCTACAACGCGCAAATGCTTGATATCATTACCGAGAGGTGCTACACCATCTTCAGTAAGAACAGCCATCCCTAGAGATGTAATGAGCTCAGGAATACCGTGATTAATACCGGAGTCTAAATGATATGGACGACCAGCTAAAACGATGGTTGGAATTTGTTCTGCTACGAGGCGAGAAACAGTTTTCTTCGTCGTTTCACGGTAAGAGGCTTTACAATTTTCTTGCTCTTCCCAAGCAAGGTCTACTGCCTTAGCAATATCTTTCTTCTTGAGATCCAAGAAGTCCAATGCTTTCACAAGGGCAGGAACAAGAGATTTTTTATCAGCCAACGGCAAGAATGGCGCGTGGAATGGAGTATCCCCCAGAACCTCCTGCATGTTGTTTTTGATAAGTTCTGGATAGGAAATAACCATTGGACAATGGTAGTTGTTGTCGCGGCTAAATTCCTTAGGACCATGTTGCACACAAGGGTACCAAATAAAGTCTACCTGTGCATTCGCCAAATCCCGAATATGACCATGCACAGCCTTTGCAGGATAACAAGCCGTATCGGATGGAATCGTATCAATAGCCTTATTGTATTGATCCTTTGTCGTATATTCTGAAAGGATAACTTCATAGCCCAAGGTGTTAAAGAATGTAAACCAGAATGGGAAATCCTCATACATGTTGAGGACGCGCGGAATACCAACACGCATTTTACCTTCAAACTCTGGAATATTTTTCTTCAAATAATAGTCGAAGTAACGGCGCAATTTTACATCTACCAAGTTAGGAACTGCTTTGCGTTCCTCTTGAATCATACCGCCCGCACCGCGGTCACAACGATTGCCCGTTACGTAAGTACGACCATCAGAGAAAGCATTGATGGTAAGCATACAGTTATTGGAGCAAAGTCCGCAATTGCGCATTGTCGTAGCAACTTGTAAGGAATTAAGCCCTTCGCTATCTAACAATGTACTATTACCCTTTTGCAACTCTTCAGCTGTTTCAGCAGCAAGAAGAGCCATACCGTATGCGCCCATCAAGCCAGATACGTCAGGACGAATTACTTCTACGCCCATCAATTTTTCGAAGGCGCGCAAAACGGATTCATTGTAGAATGTACCGCCTTGTACAACGATATGATCACCCAATTCTTTAGGATCTTTTACCTTAAGAACCTTGTAAAGGGCATTTTTAATTACAGAATAAGCAAGGCCTGCTGCAATATCTTGTACCGTAGCACCTTCTTTTTGGGCTTGCTTAACCTTAGAGTTCATGAATACGGTACAACGAGAGCCTAAGTCGATTGGCAAGGTTGCCAACAAACCTTCCTTCGCGAATTGGTCGATAGGAATACGCAAGCCAGATGCGAAGGTATCGATGAAAGAACCGCAACCAGAGGAGCAAGCTTCGTTCAATACAATATCTTCGATGTAGCCATCGCGAACCTTACAACATTTCATATCTTGACCACCGATATCCAAGATAAAGGATACATCAGGACAGAAGAAGCGGGCCGCACGATAGTGAGCCATCGTTTCTACTTCACCGATATCGATGCCAAGGGCGCGTTTAAGAAAGGCTTCGCCGTAGCCAGTTACACCAGAGTGTGCAATATATGCACCTTTAGGCAATAATGTGTAAATTTGCTCGATAATTTCACGAGATTTTTCTAATGGTTTACCATGGTTAGGACCATAGTGAGAGAAGATAATTTCCTTATTGCTGTTGATGAGCACTACTTTTAAAGTAGTGGAACCAGCATCGATACCAAGGTAACAAGGACCTTGAGCATCCTCAATATTCGCCTTTGGCGTTACCGCCTTAGCATGACGAGCTCGGAATTCTTCTAATTCTTGTTCATTTTTAAATAGTGGATCTACACGGTCTGTAGCTTCCATAGGAATACCGATAAGAGCACCGATTTCCTTTGTCAATTGACCAACCGTAATCTCACGGCATTCATCTTTCATCAATGCCGCCCCTAAAGCGATGAACAATTCACCATTCTCAGGGATGATGCGTTGAGATTCTTCCAGCTCTAATGTGTCACAGAAACATTGGCGCAATTCGGACAGGAATGTCAACGGACCGCCAAGGAATGCCACATTACCTTCGATTTTATGGCCGCATGCGAGGCCTGCAATCGTTTGGTTTACAATAGCTTGGAATACAGATTTAGCAATGTTTTCATGGGATGCCCCTTGATTTAACAAGGCTTGAACGTCAGTTTTTGCAAACACGCCACAACGTGCCGCAATTGGGTAAATTGTATCAGAATTCATAGCCAATTGGTTGAGACCAGATGCATCAGTTTGCAATAAGGTCGCCATTTGGTCTATGAAAGCACCTGTACCACCAGCACAGGAACCATTCATACGGTGTTCTGCAGTTTGACCTAAGTAAGTAACCTTCGCATCCTCACCACCAAGTTCGATGATAACATCTGTTTCTGGATAGAGCGCTTTCACAGCTCGCGTTTCAGCAATAACCTCTTGTACGAATGGAATGCGCACCTTTTCGGCCATCGCCATACCACCAGAACCAGTAATACATACGTGAACTAGATCATCTTCATGGCCTACTTGAGCCTCTTGAAGCAAGGTATATACTGTGTCCAAAATATTCGCATAATGGCGTACGTACTTCTTATACAAATAATTATCGTGTTCGTCCAATAGTACAACTTTAACCGTTGTAGACCCCACGTCAATACCCATGCGTAGCATGTGCTGCATAAATACCTCTCTTTTTAACAACCGTATGACCGCCTAAGCGATCATACTCGTTTTTGTGAAAGTAGCACATCATAAAATACCAAATACGATGTACTAAACATCTAACTTGTAAAACTAAAAATTAGATGAGGATATTATACTTTCACGAAAATATCTAAATTTTTAAATATCCTACCTATATTATACAACAAAAGCAGCTAAAATCTAAGTTTTCTTATATTCCAAAGAGTTATAAAGAATATAACTAATTTTGAATTGCAACGTCGTATTTCCTATAGGATATAAAGAATATTATAACACTTTAACATAAAAAAAGATGTATCTACCAGTACTTAAATAAACTGATAACAGTCATATAAAAATCAGAAAAGAGACTTCAATGAAATCATCGAAGTCTCTTTTCAAAACATTATATTAATATCGGTCTTATATGGATTTACAGCACTTTTTTATACAAGCTAACTAGATCATCATGGTTAGCAGGATATGGATTGAATCTATAGCACATGTCTTCTAGAGCTCTATCTGCCATAAGGTCGACCTTTGATTCTGAAGTAGCTTTATCTACACCAAAGGCGGTAAGGTTCATTGGACAACTTAATGTATGCTGCAATGTAACGATAGCCTCTATAAGAGCAGCTAATTTATCCGCCTCTGTTGCATTATGACCTGCAAAGCCTAATTTAGCAGATAAATGAGCATACTTTTTAGCTACCGCCGGATTGTGGGAGCAGTTAAAGCCGATTACATAGGGTAAGAGCATACTATTAGCTAAACCATGAGGCACATGGAATTGTCCTCCCAATTGATGTGCCATAGCATGAACGATACCTAAACCAGCCCTATTAAAGGAAAGTCCTGCTAAGCAAGATGCTTCGTGCATTGACATGCGATCATGCTCTGTCGCTGTTGGCTTATGGCATTTTGGTAGGTACTCAAAGACAAGCTCAATCGCTTGTTGTGCCAATGCGTCAGTAAAGTTATTTGACGCCGTTGCCACATAAGCTTCAAGCGCATGAACGAGTACATCCATCCCGCTAAAAGCAGTAACATTTGGAGGCGATGTTTTTACAAATAATGGCGTTAATAAAGCTTCATCTGGTAATACCGCATCATCTACAAGAGGATATTTAATCTGTGTTTCGCTATCTGTAAGAACAGCAAAGGCTGTTACTTCAGAGCCTGTTCCACTTGTGGTAGGAACGGCGATGAAGGATTTGATATCCATATGCTTTAGCTTACGACCAAAATAGGCTATCCCTTTACTCATATCGATACAGGACCCTCCACCTATAGCGATAATAACAGTTGGTTTAATACCTTCCATAAACTCAATGCCTTTTACTACGTGAGTTATGGGCGGATCAGGTACTACGTCTGTATAGATAGTTACCTTATTTCTACTGTCCATTAGGCTCATCACATACGTAAGGTTTGGTGAGTCCTTCAAAAATGGATCGCATATGATGAGGATAGATTCGTTATTAAATTCTGTAAGACGTTGTAATGAATCTTCCCCTGCATAAATTTTGGTTGGGAATGTCCATTGATTCATATGCTCACCACCTATCGAATATTAAAGCCCGTTGTTAAGCAACATCTACGGCGACGAGCAAAGCATCGAGCAGATGTAGTAGATTCTCCTGTTGGTGTAGCAATAGTAAAGGTCGTTGTTCCTTCTCCACTAAAACCAAGGCCAGCATAAGATGGACCATTCTTAACAAAAATAGACGTTTTCATTTTACGTGCCATCTGATTGAGGCGTTCCATATTTAAGGAATGCATCGTTGCCGTATGATGTAAACCAGCTTCTAACATCAAGCATACATTTAGACCTTCATCAAAGCTATCTACTGTTATAACAGGTAGAATAGGCATTAACATTTCAATTACTGCAAATGGATGGTCTTTTGGAGTTCGCAAGATAATCAATCGTGGATCACCGTTATACGGAATGTGAGCCGCATCAAGGATAACACTGGCATTTTTACCTACAAACTGTTTGTTTGGCGTCCCATTTGGCAAGACTGTTAAGTCCACCAACCGTTGAATATCTTGTTGATTATCAACGAGGACACATCCTACTTTCACCATTTCTTGAAAGAGTTGTGGCTCAATTTGACGCATGGCCACAACGCTCTTTTCAGCGATACAAAGGATGTTATTATCAAGGCTAGCACCGAGAACGATATCTTGGGCTGCCTTTTTAATATCGGCCGTTTCATCTACAAAAGCTGGCGGATTACCCGCACCAGCACCGATAACCTTTTTACCACTTTGAAGTGCTTGTTTTACTACCCCAGGGCCACCAGTAACAACTAATAAGCTTACATCTGGATGTAACATCATCTCTTGGGCAGACTCAATAGATGGCTCGCGAAGTGTAACAATGAGGTTTTCAATGCCAATCGATTTAGCAATAACTTGATTGAGCTCACTAACAAGCTCCCGACTCAAATTCTTGGCGCCTGGATGAACGCTAAAGAATATAGCATTTCCGGCCGCCAGCATACCGATGGAATTACATATTAATGTTTCTGCTGGATTCGTACTTGGCGTTATAGCACCGATGACACCATAGGCTGATAATTCATATAATGTCATACCATTATCACCAGTTTCACACTCTGTAACAAGGTCTTCTACACCTGGTGTTTTATCTAGTGTAAGGTTTAATTTTAGTACTTTATCCGCAACGCGGCCCATTCCTGTTTCTTCAACAGTTTTTTGAGCCAACTCTTGTACTCGTGGGCGCATAGCAGCACGAATATCTGCGATTACCTTCTCACGAGTTGCCAAGGTGCAATCTTCAAAACGCAATTGCGCTTCTTTTGCTGCTCGAATAGCCTCATCTACCGTATCAAACACACCGGGTTCTTGACCGCGAGATACTTGTTTAACCGATTGCGATGAGGCTGTTTCTTGCTTTTGCCCCTGTAATACATCTATAACCATGGAGCGGATCATTTCTTTCAACTGTGTATTGTTTTCCATCATGAACCTCCATATAGGTTGCATTGCTGATGCAATGTCCATGTCGACTTAAGGTGTACACAATCAGTGATACATTCATGATGTGACACAATAACTAGGTTTAACTCTGGCACCAGCTAATTCCTATACAATTATTTTTCAAAACTATCTACAATTCCCACAATAGCACAATCTACTGCGGTGCCTTTATCATTTTCGAAAATATGCCGTGCCGATGAGCCTCGAGTTAAAAGCACATATTCACCAACACCGGCACATACTGTATCGACGGCGATTTCTATGCGCCCCGTCAACCCTTGTTCTCCATCGAGAATATCCACCATCATCAGCTTCATTCCCTTTAGAGATTCATGCTTTTGAGTAGATACGATACTACCCACTACTTTACCGACTTGCATATTTCTCGTTCCCTTCAATTATTGTGATACCTAGGCGTTCAACCTCTTCACGAGCAGCCATGGTAAACCGTTGTCCCCTATATATGACGATAACAGACTGACTTTCACAAGATCTTACAAAAGACGCCGTTATCCAGCCTTGTGAAAAAGCATATACAGGATGTCCAAATTTATCTAGAAATTTGATGGGCCAGTCAAGAATGACTGATGGATTCATCAACGAGGTTACAGGAACTGCTAGGCGTATTGTCACCTCGCAGTCATAGGCCAATGCACGGTGCAAACAGGCTACCCAAGGCACCAATGTATCGCTCATTAACTCTCGTATATGACCATAATCTATACCAGCGAAAGAAATGAGTTGGTTCTGCAACAATATATGCTCATCAAAGCTAGTATTTTCCATGACCATAAAGGTTGCAGTGGATGTCATACGCTTTTCTAGGCGTTCTAGCACCAGTTTAACTAATGCATCCATATTAAAGCTCACTTCCCATGGCAATCCCTAAGGGCGTTACAAATTCAGGATACAGTGGCTTATGAACAGGTAGCCCTATATATTGACTGAAAGTCTTTGTGAACTCCTCAAAATTAGAGGCACCGCCCACAACTACTATAGGCGTTCCTTTTTCATAGCCGCCCTCATGTAACGCACGCTTAGAAATAGCTGCCATTTTTTCAACTACAGGCCGTATTGTTGCATATACATCACGTTTATTCGCTTCATTCCGTTTATAAGCTTCCGCTTCAGGAATAGAGATGCCATAGGCCCCGCTAATAACGAGGTTCATATGGGTGCCGCCTGTTGGCTCATCCACGGTATATACAACTCGGCCATCCTTTAAAATACTTATGCCTGTAGTACCACCACCGACGTCAATAACAGCGCCATCAGTGATTCCTAGCACGTTAGCAGCTGCTGTAGGTTCATCTAAGATACAAGTTACTTCAAAACCTGCACTTTCTAGTACATGACCGACTACATCTTTATTCTTGCCTATCGTCCCAGGTGGTACAGCTGCCGCGGCATATACAAGTTCTGTGCCCAAAGCTGCTTCTGCCTTGGCTTTTAAAGCACGCGTTATTGTAACAGCACCCACATAGTCAACAACTAGTCCATCTCGAATGGATTCATTATATTCAAAGGCACCATATATAGGTTTGCCTTTGTCGTTTACTACGGATAGGACAATAGATGATGTACCAAGGTCAATACCTACGCGCAAATTCTTTCGATTATGAGAGCTCACTTGTTTAGACTCTACAAGATCGGAGAACTCTTGTAAGGTATTATTTGCCTTTTTCAAACCTTTCATCATATCACCTACTTTACTGTACAATTCTCGCCATCACTGTACCTTGTACATTGGCAGCATTAGCCTCATCTGTATCAATATGAAGTTCTAGAACAAACCCTGGTACAGCTCGAACGATGACATCACTAAATACAGTAGTGCGCTCAGGTGTTTGCAATTCTACGCTTACACTATCGCCATCATTTACATGAAGCCGTTTTGCATCTTTAGGCGACATATGAATATGGCGCTTCGCAACAATGCAAATAGGTTTAGAAACTTCACCATTTTCGGTGCATAGAGTAATATCTACGGCCGATTCCAAATGACCAGATAGCACAATAGGAGGTTTTAGACCTAATGCACGAGCATCAGTCAAAGATACCTCCACTTGTGACTGTTTTCTAAGAGGCCCCAAAACGCGCACATTTTGGATTGCCCCTTTCGGTCCCACTAAGGTAACAGTTTGTTCGGAAGCAAATTCTCCCGTTTGCTTTAAGTCACTTTTCTTAGTGATAGACTGATTAGGGAATAATATATTCCAGTCCTCCTGACATAGATGGACATGTTTATTGCTAACACCTACGGGAATGGACGATTCAAACATGGCTTCGATTACTTCTCGTACGATAGCACGAATCTGTTCCCGATCCATAAGCTATTATCCTTTCTTAGGTAGGATTAATTCTACGTCGCTATGAGGGCGTGGAATTACATGAGTAGATACTACTTCACCAACTTTTTGAGCTGCTGCACAACCTGCATCAACTGCTGCTTTTACAGCGCCAACATCACCGCGAACCATTACAGTTACAAGACCAGAACCGATTTTTTCAGTGCCTTCTAATGTAACGTTAGCTGCTTTTACCATTGCGTCAGCCGCTTCAATTGCGCCTACTAAACCTTTTGTTTCTACCATGCCTAATGCGTTATTCATGATAATCTCCTTTATTTCTTCTTACTTTAAAACACTTTTTTAACTTATTTCTTTTTAGCGCTTTTTTTTGGTGGTACTTTTTTCGTTACTACCTTCTTGGAATCCTTTGGATCAATAATGGTGGAAACGATTTCATTCAACACCTTTACAGCTTTTTCATCTAGAGAAGACTTCTTCTCTTCAGCACCTTCAGCTTTACTGTTTTCTTTTGAACCATCTTTAGCATCATCTTTAACTACTTTTGTAGATTCTTCTTTAACTACTGCTTTTACTGGTTCTATTTCAACAGATACCTTAGCCGACTGTTCCTTAAAGTCTTCATTGAAAGCTTCTACAAGACCTTCTGCTGGCCGAGGAATCACCTTATGAGCTACATATAGATTCATTCCCTTTGTTATAGCAATGCCTGTTTGAACGGCTGCATCTACAGCGGCTACATCGCCGGCAACTTTAACAGTCATCCACCCAGATCCTTTAGCCTTTTCAATGCCTACTAGCCTTACATTGGCAGCTTTAACCATTGCATCTGATGCGGTAATAGCTCCCAATAACCCAGCCACCTCAAGTAGTCCTAGTGACTCTTTCACCATGCCACCTCCCGTCTAATACTTGGATGATTCGCTCTTTGGATTCAAGCATTCCTATAATGCTAGTTACGTTGCATATCTACTAACATTTGACGAATCAAATCTTTTAACTCTGGCTCTTGATGCTCTGCTTTAAGTTCTTCTTTAGGTTGAACCTGAACAGGTTCCTCTTTGAGCATCCCCACTTCATCCATTATGTCCATAATGATAGCCCGTAACATTTGTTCATTTAGTTCTGCCATTATGAATCCTCCTATTCACATTGTGAAAGTATCATCTATTTCATCATAACGATTACAGTTATTTAAAGTTTACAATCCCATAATCAACACATTAGATTATGTAGGACTCACCTGTATTTTTAGGCTCACTACCCATTGTGCCAAGCAATGTAATCCCTACTTCTCTAGCTACCTTAACGGCTTGTTTAACAGCCCCTGAATCACCACAAATTTGTAAAATTACTTCGTTAGACATAGCTGAGCTCGATGGTGATTGATAGCCTACCACATCTACATTAGCTGATTTAACAGCTGCATCGGCCATAACTACACCGATAGCAGCTGGTGCACCGACAATTAAGCCAAAAGCTTTACCTTCTGGAGTTCCAAAGGCCGTTACTAAGGCATCGCCTGCACGAGCTGTATATTGAATTTCCACATGACCTGCTTCATTCATATATACTTCGCCAAAGGTCCGTTCTAATTCACGTAATGCTACCTCTACAGAACGTCTTACATCGGATACGTCATCGCCTCCGAATATAATGAGGGAACCAGAGCCAGCGCCACCTTTCATGTCTCTAGCAAGTTCAATGCTTACAATCTCTGTATTTGTTGCTTTTACAGCTTCATCAGCGGCCATAATTTGCGGCCCTGCACCAGTACGTGAGCCTAAGATACCGATAGATCGATATGACTTAGTGAGCTTCATAGCTTCCAATACTTGACTATCAACATTGGCAATTACTAGACCAATTGTATCGCCTGTTGTAGTGCTACCTACGTGTTCAGTAATCATAGAAGTTTGTAGTTGACTTACAGCAGGTGAACTTACAGGTGCTGAAGCACATGATGCATTACTAGTCGCGCCTGAAGTTTTGCTTAAATCAGCACTATCGATACGCATCAATACGCGCTTTAAAATCTCATCTACCATACTTTTAGTATCGGCCATAATTATTCACCCTTTGTTGGTAAAATACCTTCTACATCTTTATGTGGTCTTGGAATTACATGAGTAGAGATAACAACACCTACGCGTTCCGCAGCAGCTGCACCTGCATCTACGGCAGCTTTTACAGCACCTACATCACCGCGAACCATAACAGTAACGAGACCAGAGCCAATTTTTTCATTGCCCACTAGTTCCACATTAGCTGCTTTAAGCATTGCATCAGCTGCTTCAATAGCGCCTACTAAGCCCTTAGTTTCCACCATACCTAATGCTTCTTGTGTCATCTGTTTTCTCTCCTTTTACAAAACATAGAATAAAGATTACAAATTTATTTTTCTAATAGTTCCACCATAGTACCTATATTCATAAAGGCAAAGTGCGCTGTTTTAAGTAGTTGTACCATGAGTACAGCACCAGTACCTTCACCTAACGCCATTTGTCCATGGATTGGAACTTCATCAAGACGAATATTTGCATAAGCCAATGCTGCGGCCATCCCTACCTCGCGAGAATAATGAGATGGAATACCATATAATGGAGCGTCTCCATTCATTTGAGTGGCACAAGCCATTGCCACCGCTGTAATATACCCATCGATAACGAATGGGATATGTAAATCTGTACAAGCTACCATCGCACCTGTAATTGCGGCTATATCAAAACCACCAACGCGACTAATAACATCCTTTGGTGTATTGAGATGCCCTTTATGATGCGCTAAGGCAGTCCGTACAAACTCACGTTTTTGATTCATATACGCTTCGTCATCGGGACCAGAGCCAGGTCCTACAGTTATCCGTGGGTCTAATTTTGTAAGCCCGCTTAACACGGCTGCCGATGTGGTAGTATTACCAACGCCCATTTCACCAAAGGAAAATAGATTAATTCCCGATTCCGCATAGTATATAACGCGGTTGTAACCAGCTTGGTATGCTAAATCAAATTCTTCGCCGCTCATAGCGGCACCATGTAAAATATTTTTTGTACCTTGACTAACTTTTCGATCTATCCCGATACCTTTAGGGCACGCAATACCAACGTCTACTACTTCATAAGGAATATGGTTAAAGATACAGTAATTGGCAACTGCGCTTTTACCGTCAATCATATTCTGAGATTGTTTACGAGTAATTTCGTAGTTATAACCGATCAGTCCGTCTACGGAGATTCCGTTATCTGCAGAAAAGATAATATGTTGTGCATGAATCTCAGGCCGAATTTCTTGCCAAGCAAGACACATCTTTTTGAAATATCGTTCCCATAGACCCAAGCTTTTTGGAATGATCGCCTTATTTAAAATAAATTGATTAAGTTGTTCTTCAAAACCTCTGTCCATGGAAAAACCTTCTTTCAACTAACTGTATATGTAGTCACATAAACGATCTAGCGATTCTTGATCGTGAACGGATATTTCAAAAATCTTAGTAGCTCCCGCTAGCTTGAGATTGCGACGAGGAGCCTCCACATCTTTTCCCGTATCAACTTTTGACACAACACCGATAACTTCTCGATTTAAAGAGTTCCCAAAACTAGGTGGGAAAATTGTTGTTTCATCACCTGCAGGAATCATAAAAATCACTATATCCGCATCATAGGCATGCAAGATAATCCCTCGATAGTAATTAGGATTTTCCATGTATTCCCCAGGGGTATCAATAAAATTACCCACTCGAGTTATGGCTTGTGTTTTGTGATACGTTGCAGAGCCATGAGTAATCGTATCTGCCAATGTGGTCTTACCACATCCGCTGCGCCCTACGAGAAGGATGCGTTTTTCTTTCTTTTCGGTACTCATAATTACCCTTTCATTAGGATCTTGTTAAATCCGTTGGGAAGAATCCTAATATGCGTTGCAAGCCTTCAATAACGCTCTGCAATGCGGATTCAACAGCAGATACATCTCCCGTTATGAGAAGTGCTCCCGAAAATCTGTCGATGAAACCAATTTCAATATCACCAGACTTACTTGCTATATCGGCTGCAATAATGGTCCCTTCGCCAGGTGTGATTGTAAGAATTCCAATGGCATTGCGTCCTTTTTCTTCAAGCCCCATTTTTCTAAACAAATCAGGCTTAGGATTAGCAATAACATGCGCTATAGTAACCTGCTTTCCGGGTACAAATTCTTGGATGATGCGTTGTTTAGCATCAATTACCTCTTGAAAGGCCATATAATCTCCTCCTAATACAAAATGTATAGTTCATATAGTGACACGGACCATACATACGAGTCTTTCAATATAGATTTCCCTTAAGGTGCCACTAATTTAAAAAATACTACTGCTAAACCAGCCCCAATCAATGGACCAATAAATGGAACCCATGCATATTGCCAATTCGCCGTTCCCTTATTAGGAATAGGCAAAATAGTATATGCCAGGCGAGGACCGAAGTCACGAGCTGGATTTAACGCATAACCTGTAGTTGCACCAAAGGACATACCGATGGATGCAATGAGGATACCGATAACCACTGGAGCTAAGCCATCTGCCATCTTGCCCAAGCAAAGGATTGCTAGAATGAGCATAAAGGTAGCAATGATTTCAGACATCAAATTGCAAGGTTTATGGTCAATAGCTGGACCAGTCGCGAAGATACCTACGCAGTTACCTTCATCAGGGCCTGTTTCCTTGAAGTGCGGATAATAGAATACTGCTGCAATAGTAGCACCTACAAAAGCGCCGGCAATTTGAGCGATAGACATCGGAATTACTTGTTCCCATGGAAAGATACCTGCTACTGCAAGAGCAAAGGTAACGGCAGGGTTCAAATGACCAGGTCCACCTAGTGTAATTCCTATATACACAGCGAAGGTTACTGCAAAGGCCCATCCAAAAATAATGTGTAACCAGTTAGTACCAAAGATACCAACGATGGTTTTCTTTAACAAAATCGATGCATTTGTACTATTACCAAATGCGAGTAAAACGGCAGTACCAACAAACTCACTAATATACATTTGCGTTACGTCCATTGTCTTCACCTCATCGAGTTAACAAAGATTGTAATGCATGAGATGCAATGTCCATATCTTCTGCCACGGTACCACCGCTAATACCAAACCCACCGACAATTTCGCCATCGATGATGATTGGGTAACCTCCACCAAAGGTACAGATTTTACGATTTACCATGGATTCAATGTTGAATAGATCGCCATCAGGCTGTGCACTTTGATGTACTTCATGAGTTGCCGCTTTGAGAGCCACTGCTGTGTACGCCTTTGCCTGTGCGATATCGTTACTGATGAGCAATGCATCTGACATACGATGGAAATACATTAATACACCTTTTGCATCCACAATAGATACAACAATAGGTACGCCTATGGACTGAGCATAGTCCAAGGCGGTTTGTGAAAGTTTCGTCATAATTTGTTCTAGCTTTGTTCTAGTTGCCATATAACTAACTCCATTTTCAGTAGTATGCTCCATATCCCATAGGCTCCGATTCGTTTCTGCCAGTACTTCTGCATGATTGTTCTTAACACGTTCTGCTACGCGTTCTACAATTGTTTCTACAAATTGCACATAGTCTTCCATGCGAGCCATGATATAAAGAGCATCAGATAATCGATTAATAAATTTTCGAACCTCATCGCGAATTGGTTCTACCTCACCTAAACTAATGAGTAATCGTTCCCCTCGACGACATATAGTGCGCGCCACATGAAGCTCTGCGGCAGATAAATAATTACCGCTTAATATAAAGCTGTGTTGCTGTGGCAAACGCTTCGTATAGTCATCGATCATGTATTCCAATTCGCTTATATCTTGTTGTGAAATCAAATTACTACTTTCACTAAGATGTTCAACATGAGGTGTTGCTACCTCCGCACATAAGCGGAATAGCTGATGTTGTAATGTGTGAAGCACATGTTTATTGTCCTGTGAAATAACTAATTTCTCACAAACACTAACCTGTGCATTTAATTCATCAAAGGTTCCATATGTGTCCACACGAAGTGAATTCTTAGGTACTCTAGTGCCATCAAAGAGAGCCGTTGTACCTGCATCACCGGTTTTCGTATAAATAGCCATATGCACCACCTCTCAATTTCATTGTGTTTAAAAGGCCACTTCCAATCGTTCATCAGAAGCGAATGGATTACCTTTTACAAGGCGAGCTGCATTTACACCTAATGTGCGCAAGCTATCTGGATATTGAGCATAGCCCGTAAGTCGATAGATAAATTGATGAGCTGGTATATTTTTATACGTCAATACAATAGCCTGCTCATCAACACCAATACCTACTGACAAAGCTGAGTTTCGAGATGCTAAATCAGCCAAATCCATGTGAGTACCACTATGGGCCTCGATTACCACGGGCAGTCCTTCCTCCTCAATGCCATATAAAACAGGCTTTAATACATCCTCACCGATATACGGTGTAGTATAGAGCAAGATGGTTGGCTTACTGATGATGCTTTGATCCATCATAAGCCTCCCTTCTGTGCATAGGATAATACTAATCCTGTTGCTACCGCATTTCGTGCCCCTTCAATGCCTCGAATATTGCCTCGCCCCGCTACTAATGCATATTGTGAAAGTGCATCGGTTACGAGTTGAGGAATTTCAAAGTCTAATGCAGAGCCACCTACAATAACAACGAATGGTATATCTC
The DNA here is from genome assembly GCF_002959775.1 of Veillonella rogosae JCM 15642. Lineage (GTDB taxonomy): Bacteria > Bacillota > Negativicutes > Veillonellales > Veillonellaceae > Veillonella > Veillonella rogosae. Next base: position 128,416 of record NZ_PPCX01000010.1, read on the forward strand.
GCACATTATGAGTAGGACTAACAGATGCCAAAGCGCGGAGTGAATTTGTGACAAATACCCGTTTCTTTGCGGTTTGACGAACTCTTTTAATCGTTTCTAGCGGAATATCTCGCTCTACAGGAACAAGTCCATCAGGAGTGACGATAACAACACGGCCAAACAATGTAGCCGACAGCGGTTCATTAAAGAACTGCACCGTTCCATCTTCATGACGAATGTGATATACGCTAAGTACCTGAGCTAATGGATCTCGTTTGATGGCTTCTGCAATATGCATATCCTCTAAACCAAGTTCAGAATTGATGAGCATCGTTACCATGTTTCCCGCTCCAGCAAGATGAATGGCTTTAATTTTTCCTTCTTGGTTGATGATGGATGCATCAGTTGAACCTGCCCCTAAATCGAGTATGGCCATTGGTTTTGCTGTCCCCGGTGTAGTCAAAGCACCTAAGATAGCTGATTCAGCCTCTTCACCACCGATTTCAACTGGTACGCCTAACTCTTTTTCTACCTGCTTTGCAATGATTTCCATTTGTAGATGATCTGACTTAACCATGGAAGCAATGCCTACGGCTTGTTCCATAGAGAACTCACCGGCAAGACCGCCCTTTACATTGATAGGAACAGCTACATCTACGGCTAGCAAGTCTTGGATGAATACATCTTGCGGTGATTTATTTGTCAATTGCGCCATTGTAAGGCGAACCTTTTCAAGCATGCCACCTACGTTCGTACCTGCTTCACCACTGATATCATCGATAGGATGAACAGATTCGAGGGTTTCCATAATCCTCTCGGCCCCAGCAGATACATCGACGGATACAGTTCGATCATTCCCCATAACAATGATGGATCCTGCCGGTATTACCCGCTCCTTAACGTCCCCTGCAGGTGTTTTAATAACGACTGCAGATCGGTTACCAATAAGGGCTCGAGCGATAGGCACAATATTCTTTGTTTCCTCTGGTGAAAGTTCAAATACAGTGGCAATCCCATAAGGATTAGATAATTGTGATACCACTTGTCCTGGTTCTACTACCTCTACTGCGGAGAGCATGCCCATTGGAATTTTGTCGATATACGCAACCTCGTCTACGATAGGAATTTTGTTATCTAATCGATTATTAACGAGTACACCGTCATCGGCTTGAAGGATAGCAGCCCGAATATCATAACCTCGCTTACAGTACGCATTAATAAGCTGTGCTACCAATTCAAAATCGATAATCTTTGGAGCTACCACGATGTATGGCTGACCTTGTGGCTTATCAATCAGTTGCTCAATGGGAACCGTATAGCCTACGCCAAGGCCTAAACCACCTGGTGTTTTAGGGTTGTGCCCTATCATGGTCGATTCTGTAATTATGGTTTCTGTAATCGTTTCCATAGCCACATCGCCGATAACTGGTGTAGCCTCATTAATGCGAACTAAGTCAATATCTCGTAGTGTAAGATTAGCAGACCTGATTAGCGACTTGAGGGCATCCATGAGACCTACGATATTTTCGCGTGTTCCTTTAATGCCTGTAGTACTAGCGATAGCAGAAGACAAGAACTTTACCTCACCATTGCTATGCACTTCGGCCAAGGCCGCTTCTGTTGTCGAGTTTCCTATATCGATGCCAACAATTCGTTTCATAATGACATCTCCTATAGGTTAATTATCACCTTTTAATTTTTTACGACGCTCATAGTTTTCTGCGGCTTCACGTACAAAGTTTGCACAAATAGGAGCACCTAGGCCATCAAGTTCGCTAGCAATATCTAATAGTTCTTGTTTCGAAGAACGATACGGACGAAGTGCATTGTACATTTCAAGTAAACGTTTATCACTTACCTTCGTCATTTCTGCAGCGCGAGAGAAGTTGAGTTCAATTTGATCGCGACCCCCAGCCTTAGCAATTTGACCTTGAGCTTTCAAAATAGATGGAGAAATTTTTAAATCGTCCATTGTAATATGTCCGGCCATTACGTTATCCATCGTAATATGGCTTAAGTCTCGACCTTGGCCAAGATCAATCCATTCTGGATGTTTTTTAGCAATCGGATAATCCTTGATGGTAACCACCCTATCTACAACTGTTGTATTAGGTGTAGATGATGTATGAGGCGCAGAGTATTGTGTGGTATTTCCCTTTGCCCCTTCTATTTCAGATACGATCTGCCGAATTAAGGCTTCTAATTCGTTAGCCATAGTAAACCTCCTTATACAGTGACACGAACTTCATCAGCTGGCTTACCTTTTACTACATGCTTAGTTTCCTTGATATGAAGCAATGCAGATAATGCTTGGTATTTTGGACGAGCCATTTGATCGTTCAATGTTGGTACTGGTGTTGGGGATTCGCCCTTAGCATATTTAGCAGCATTTTTACCGATGGCACGGTATGTTTCAGCTGTTAATAGAGGTGCTTGAGGGAATAATTCCAAGTTTGAAAGTGGTTGTAAATCCCGTTGGTGAATCAAGGTTGTACCTTTAGATTGAATACCGATACATACGCCGGAACCAGAAATTGAATCACCTTCAACGGCTACAGCCGCTACATCAGAGGAACGGTATACGCGAATTACGCGAGCTTTAAGCCCTTCTTCTTCAATACCTGCTACTACTTGGCGAATTACTTCTTGATGCGGTACACCAACGATAGTTTGTCGTTGACTACGACCAAAAGCCGGTCCTACTGCAATGACTACTTCGTCTGCGCTTGTACCAGGTTGTGCAGGACCACCTGTTTGAAGCCAGCTATCATCGCCAGTTGGGTCTTCATGTCTAGGTGCTGCACTTGGTGCTGTACTTTCACCAATATTAGTCTTGAATTGTGGCGCCTCATGAACGCCGCCCATTTCTTGTAAAACGTCTAGGATAATAGAGCGTAATACATCTCTGTTAATTTCAGCCATCATGACACCTCCTTATATATCCCGTGGATCAATGGCGTTTGGAATATCTTTAATACGTTCCCAATCTTCACCTTCCACACGATACCCTGTGCCAACACCTTGATAGTCATTTCTATTGTTAATCGCGGAGATAACGTTGAAATCACGGTCAAAGATGGCCGATGTTTGTAAGTAATCACCGGAGATTTTTTGTTTCAATAAATTCAAAACACTTTGTGCTACATCAGGGTGACCTTCTTTAGCTAAGCCTTTTACGAAGTCGACGCCTGTAACACCACGGTTTAACAAATCTTGAGCCGCTTTAATATCTGCGACCTTATCGCGAGGAGGCATGTCTTTAGAGCCATTTGCATAGGTAGCAGCCTCTACCTCTTGATCTGTAATTGGAGGCAAGCCCAATGCTTTAAACAAGGCTTGAAGTGCACGAGCTGCTTTATTACGAACCGCCACTACTTCTTCTTCACGAGCAGGGATAAGACCGCCATTTACCTTGAGGTCACGTTGGATAACTGTCCAGTCATCATAGTCCTCTGCATCCCAGTTAGAACCAGCGAACATATTGTCATAGTTTGGTGTAGAACTATAACCAGAGCAGATGAAGTCAGTACCAGGTGCAAATTGCATCAATGTACGTGCTGTTCTACGCAAGTCAGAGTGACTGAATGTTTGGTCATTACTAGATGCACATTCTAGGTCGAGCATAGCTGCTACAAGGTTTTCTGCCAATACAGCGCGAATACCAGAAGGTACGGCTGCTGGAATGCCGATACAGCTTACAGAACCATTTTGAATACCTTGTACGCCGGCGCCTTTTGTAATGTATAGGCAGCGGATTTCAAGGTACAACATGGATTTACCTTCTGCTTGGCCCATTTGTACTTCAGAGCCTGTACCAGAAGTAAAGCGCATTTTAAGACCACGAGATGCATAAGCAGATGCTAAGAAGCCTTTAGACCAAGGTGTGTCATCACCATCGGTAAATACATCTTCTGTACCATATACGGAAATGGTTTCTGCATAAGCTGTGAAACCGCGCATACCAAGTTCTAATTCTGTTGCTTCTTCCAAGGAGCATTGAGTCAATACGCCTGGTCGACCACATTGAGAGCCTACGAGTAAGCTAATCGCATTAAGTGGTGCATAACGAGCAACGGCTACTGTTGTTTCTTCTTCCGCAAACCCACGAAGTGCACCTTCCGCAGCATCGGCTGCAATTTGTACTGGGTTATCGTTTACATTTGTTACATGGGCTTGGTTAGCCATTGTGCGACGAGCACGCATTTTTTGCATACATTGCATCATCTCAACAACGTTCATAGAAGAAACAACTTCTAGCATTTTTGCGGGAGTAATAGATTTACAAATCTTAACGATTTCTTCACGAGGTACTGAAGGTGTAAGCATCATATTAGCAATGTCTTTTGAATCCATTGCCATCGCTTGTTGAGCACCGTCGAAAACAATACCGTAATTTGCAATAAATGTATCGATAAGATCAAAGTCTTCACGGCGTTTACCATCGAGTTCAACGATGCGGCCGCCTTCGATTTTGAGACTAGGCTTTGGATCTTGAGGAGATTCCATAGCTATAAAACCTTCCTCTACCCATTCCTTTACATAACCATCCTGATTGACAGGACGTTGGCTTAAGACTTCGAAACGTTTTGATTTCATAGGGCATACCATCCTTTCAGATTAGATATAGGAAGGGGCTCCGTTCACTGGTTCGTCACCCATCGTAGCTAGCAATTTTTTGCCTACTTCACGAGCAGAAATAACCGCTTGTCGTACAGCCCCAGAATCGCCAGAAATCTGTAAAATAACTTCGTTAGAATTGCTTGTACCTGCAGAAGGAGATGCATAACCAATTACATCAACGTTAGCAGATTTAACAGCTACATCGGCCATCACTACGCCAATAGCTGCAGGAGCACCTACAATAAGGCCAAATGCTTTACCTTCAGGAGCACCAAATGCTGCATTTACTGCATGACTAGCGCGTGCTGTATATTGCAATTCAAGATGACCAGCATCGTTTGCGTATACATCGCCAAAGGTACGTTCCACTTCAGCCAATGCCACTTCAATAGCGCGTTTTACATCGGATACATCATCACCACCAAAGATGATAAGAGAACCGTGACCTGCGCCACCTTTAGTATCACGAGGTAATTCAATGCTAACGATTTCAGTATTTGTCGCTTTTACTGCTTCGTCAGCTGCCATAATATGAGGACCTGCACCAGTACGTGCACCTAAAATACCGATAGAACGATATTTTTTCTTCAATTGCATTGCATCTAATACTTGTTGATCTACATTAGCAATTACGAGACCTATAGTATCACCAGTTTTGCTAGTCCCTACAAATTCAGTTAATCCACATGTTGTCGCCATAATACCCTCCATACGTGTAATGAAAGTATCTTTGTACAGGAATGTATGTTGCAATATGTTATGCTATATCTCTTGATATTGTTTTAAGTCGCCTTATATCGCTTTTTATCGTTTCATTTATTTTTCATATATATGCAACGATATCCCCTGTACACCATATAATTTTATAGAGCATGCCTTGCTATTCAGTCACTGTCCATTGGGCTCAATCCTTTCTAAATATATGTAATATAAGGGTTTTTCTACCTTTATTATAAAAATTCTGTAATACAACTTTTTTTTGTGTATTCGTAAAATGCGATTTTTCTATTACAAAAATGCCACAATCCTGTTATACTAATACATATATAGCCGAATATGTATTAGTAATAACGTAGAGTTATAAGTATATGAATTTCAAGTGGCATGTCACTTTTCTCTTTTCTTAGGTTTATGAGCAAGCCCACAAAATAGAGAGCAATTAAGGCGATTATAGCGGTGAGCTTACTAGACCTCTCAGCACATTTGTGATTGGAGGTTCCACTATGATTTGTACTCGGGAAGATACTAAACTTATCAACGAAATCATGCGAGATTTCACAAACATAACAAAAATTGCTGCCATTTTTGTCAATAATCGTGGAAAAGTGTTATCTCAAGAATATAACTTTTCCCCCTTCTGTAAGGTAGTAAGGCGTAATCCAGCTTATGCCAAGCGATGTAATCAATGTGATCTATATGGCGGACTCGATGCGACAAAAGAACTATCTTCTTGCCCATATCGCTGTCACATGGGCCTTATAGATTTCTCCGTGCCAATCATGAAAGATGGCGCCATCTTAGGCTTCATCATGGCAGGACAAACAAAAACAGAAGATACAACAATCAAGCCGATTTTACCTACCCAGACAGATTGGCATGATGACACTAAACTCCGTGCTTTATATCGGACCTTGCCTGTTTTAACAGCTGAACAAATTTATAGTGCTACAAAGGTGTTACGGATCTTAGTAGAGCATTTCTTCCCATTCAATGATTCAGTAGCAGAAGAACTACCATATGAGCAATTACCAGACTTTGTCGAGTCTGAGCAACCTATTAATCGTCCAGAAATCAGAAAAGCTATCTTATACATAGAAAAAAATCTAAGCAAACGAGTGTCGCTCAGGCGGATTTCTGAACATATTCATTTAAGTGAGTCTTATTTCTCCAAGATTTTTAAAGATGATACGGGACTTTCAGTAGTGCAATATATAACACTACTCCGTATACAGGAAGCAAAAAAATTGTTGGTCTATTCCCAATTAACAGTCAATCAAATCAGTAAAACCTTGGGATATAACAGAACGAGTTACTTCTGCAAGATTTTTAAAATGGCCACTACGGAAACACCTCATTCGTACAGAAAAAAATATGCTAAACCTATTGATGCATAGTCAAAAAGCAAACAATAACTAGCAAAGCTAAAGGGCTCTATATTGAAAATAGAGCCCTTTAGCAATATATAAATCAATTTCTACACAACAGTGAAAATCATAACCACCCGTAGAACGGGTGGTTTGCTCTGACCCTATAAGGGTCTTTCTCTAGTGGTGGCCCTCTAAAGAGGGCATTGAATGATCTGACAACCACTCTATTACCACTGGCTGCCCCCTACTCGGGGGCTTTTATTTTGCCTATTTTACTGGCTCACCCGTAAACGGGTCGGTGTATTCTTTAAAGTTTAATGTATCTTGCGCTATATCCTCTTGTAGTTGATTGCGAATATACTCTTTTATCGCTCCTTCATATCGTCCTACCGTATCCACATAATATCCTCTACACCAGAAATGTCTATTTCCATACTTATATTTTAAATTTGCGTGTTTATCGAATATCATGAGGCTACTTTTGCTTTTTAAATATCCCATAAAACTCGATACGCTTAAATGTGGTGGTATCGTTACTAGCATATGAATATGATCCGGACAGCATTCCGCTTCTATAATCTCTACATTTTTCCTCTTACATAAATCTCGTAAGATTTTACCTACATCAGCTTTTATCCGACCATAAATTATTTGTCTTCTATACTTTGGAGCAAAAACAATATGATATTTACATCTCCATTTACTATGTGATAAGCTTTTTACGTCATTCATTGACATTGAACCTCCTATGTTGAAATGTTGTGGTTGCCAGACCAACTTCATTCTATCACTAGGAGGTTCTTTCCTTTTCTCTAAGAATTTTTTACCGACCCCCAGTTTAACTGGGGGTTTAGTCATGCCTATTCGGCGTACAAGAACAAAAAGACGTAACACCAAATGGTGTTACGCCTTTTTTGTATTAGAGAGTTAATCTGAGGAGATCTTTTGTGAAATATACTATGTTATTAACGATTTAATTTATGTTATTAACTATTCAATTGATTAGAACGCTGGAATAATTGCACCTTTGTAGTGTTCTTCAATGAATTTCTTAACTTCTGGAGATTGTAATGCTTTAGCTAGTTTTTGGATAGCTGGTTTGTTTTCATCACCAGGGTTAACGGAAAGAAGATTTGCATATGGAGAGTCAGCTTTCTCTACGAATAAGCCATCTTTTGTAGGATTAAGGCCGGCTGGCAATGCATAGTTGGCATTGATTACAGCTGCGTCTAAGTCTTCGATGGAACGAGGAATTTGAGCCGCTTCTAACTCAGTAATTTGGATGTTTTTAGGGTTGCTAGTCACATCAAATGGTGTGTTTGTCAAACCAGTTGGATCTTTCAAAGTTACAAGACCCGCACTTTGCAACAAGAGAAGTGCACGAGCACTGTTTGTTGGATCAGATGGAATTGCTACTTTTGCGCCATTTGGCAAGTCTTTCAAATCTTTAATTTTTTTAGAGTAAATCGCCAATGGTTCAATGTGAACTGGTGCAAAGCTTACGAAGTTTGTACCATGATCTTTATTGAAGTTATTTTGGTAAGGCACGTTAGCGAAGAAGTTTGCATCTACTTCTTTACTAGACAACGCCATGTTTGGTTGGATATAATCTGTAAACTCAACGACTTGAAGATCTACACCTTCTTTAGCCAATAAAGGCTTAATTTGATTCAAAATTTCCGCATGAGGTACAGGGTTTGCTGCTACTTTCAATACCTCTGCTTTAGAATTGCTAGCACCACTGGAGCTTGCGTTATTTGTGGAAGAACCACAACCACTAATCAATAAGGACGCACCCAGTACGGCCGTCGCTGCTAATGCTAACCATTTTTTCATGTAATCCTCCTATCTACGATGAAAACCTACATCTCTGACGAGGACTCATACGTATACAACATTCGTAGACATTGTAATAAATCTATTCTTCTTATCTTGTATCTACATTTAATTATTTAATAATTTCGATGTAGTAAGTATAGCAATTTAATTCCTACTCGTATAATAGATTTTATATATATAATAATATAACTTTAATCTATAGCAAGATAAGAGTAATTACATTTAGCTATGCCAAGTACATAAAAACGGTACTAAGATGATTCCCCGTACTACTAGATAATATACCTAATAGCTAAAATCAAACTTAGTACCGTTATAAATATTGCTTTATATAATAAATAACCTAATCAAAATCAAATTATAAAGTTGACTTTGTTTGCTCCACAGAAATAGTTACAGGTGCTGATAATTTAGCCTCTAACCAAGCTTTTATTCGTCCTGAATCTGCATCAGATACAGCGGATGTGGTATGGATGATCACCATATAGCGACTCGCTTTAGGCTGTTCTAGATTATCTATTAAAGGCATACCTTCCACTTTGCTTACAAACGGGAATAACACCTTTGCTTCAGCATCTGTCGTTTTCATAGTATTTATAGTTTCACTTACTAATTCATAAGTCGGTTGGTACAGATTACTCAAGTTTTTATATGTTTCAAGATTCTCTGAAGATTTATTCGAGTTCACCTTATCCGTAGTAGATTTTTTCTCATCTACGCTAGTAACAAATCGTAATGTATAAGGCTGCAAGTAATCATCCTTCTGTAACTTGTCATCCAACTGGGCTTGCTCCTCTGAAGTCACAGGAGCGCCTATAGCTACTATGTCTACTAGCTTATTCGTTCGATCCAATGAATAATCAATCACTTGTCGACGTCCATCTTGATTAATATCATTCTTAATAAACTGCTCTAAATGATTTGACTCAGAATACTTGATGGTCATATCATAGCCTGCATAAATACTTGGTATAGCCATAATAAGGCCAATCACAAGAAATATTAGCTGATTACGACGAATACGCTCTTCAGCTTGTTCATGGAATGGCAAACTATATACGCCCTTTAAAACAATAAAAGCTGCAAAGAAGATGAAGAATGCATTTATAAAGAATAAATAACTAGCCCCAAAGAAATATTGCCAATTTCCATTAGCAAGTCCATATCCTGCCGTACACAGTGGTGGCATAAGTGCAGTCGCAATCGCCACCCCTGGTATAACATTATCTAAGCTCTTACGCGTTTGCCCAATAATCCCAGCTAACCCACCAAATATAGCAATGAATACATCAAAAATATTCGGTTCTGTACGCGCTAATAGTTCAGATGTAGCCGTCTGAACGGGAGAAATATAAAAATATAAAGCAGATGCCAAAACAGCAATCGTCATCTGTAAGGACAATCTTAAAATACCACTCTTCGCAACTGTAAAATTAAGCGTAGCGAAGCCAAAGCCAGTTGCTAGAATAGGTCCCATCAACGGCGATATAAGCATAGCACCAATAACAACTGCCGTACTATTCATATTCAACCCAATAGAGGCGATAAATATGGAGAGAATCAGGGTAACCAACGCAGGTCCCTTAATCTTAGCCCCACCTATCAATCTTTTAGCAATAGTTGCATCATCGGCGCGCTCAAAATGTATATCAAAGTATTTATTTATTTCCATTCTTTCTCCTTATAATTTCATCAAATCCGCAAAGGTGCCCACATGTACAAACATATGCTGTGTCGTTTTCAACATTTGAACCATTAAGATAGCTCCTGTCCCTTCCCCCATCGACATGTGGGCTTGAATAGGAACCATGTCTTGTGTAATATCTACCTCTGCTAAAGCTAGCTCTGTGCCTTTTTCGCGGGAATGATGTGACGGCAATGCATAGTCTGTAATGCGCTCGTTCATATGTACCGCACAAGCTGCTGCTACAGCTGTAATAAAGCCATCAATGACAAAGGGCTTTTTAAACTCAACACAAGCCAGCATAGCCCCAAGAATAGCTGCAATATCAAAGCCCCCTACATGGGCTACAATTTTACGAACTCTTTCAGCTTCACTGTCAGAAACAATACTAGCCTTATGCTTATCTAATACAGCGCGCACAAAATCAATTTTACGCTTCATCAAATCTGGTTTATTAGGCCAAGAACCAGGACCTACCGTTTCAGTGGGATCCGCTCCAGTTAAGGCAGACAACACACAGGCAGAAGTCGTCGTATTACCGAGTCCCATTTCACCAAAGGAAAAAAGATTTATCCCTTGCTTTACATAATGCTTAACTCGTTCATAGCCAGCTTGAAAGGCACGATTAAATTCATCCTCAGTCATAGCAGGGTGGTTTAAAATATTCTTTGTCCCCTTTGCGACCTTGCGATCCACTCCGATGCCATCATCTGAGGCAATTCCTACATCCACAACTTCATAAGGAATGTTGTTAAAGTCACAAAATTGTGTGGCCGACGAACGACCTAATAACATATTACGCGACTGCTTTTGCGTTACCTCGTAGTTATAACCTACATAGCCTTCCATAGTACAACCATTATCGGCGGAAAATATGATATGCTGAGGTCGAATTTCACCACTAATCTCGCCCCAAGCTGTACAAATCTTACGGAAATATATTTCCCACAAGCCAAGTCCTCCTGGAATTAAGCATTTAGCTTGGAGAAATTTATTCAGTTGTTGCTCTATGGCTGTGCTTGGCTTATCTTTCATTCTATTATCTAGACGGTACTTAATGCATCGACTAGCCTTCTATTAATTCGATATTATTCTATATGAAAGTATAACACAAATTATATGTTTTAGTAATATAAGGTTTGTACTAGTACTCATATATACGAATTATCCTCTCATCAGGGAATAATCTATGCTTTTTAGCCTTAAACTCCGGATTATTATTAGAATCAAAATATTCAATCGTATTTCTTAACTGCTCATGAGTAAAAGGACTAGTGCTTGGTTTATATACAAGTTGATTAAATACAGCATACCGTCCATCATATGCAGCAAATAGCAATTTAGATTTCGTATCTGGCTTGTATGAATCCACTAATATTCCAGGCAAGCCATTATTCCATACCGCTGAATAAGTAGGATTTAGAGACTCATCAAGAATTCCCCACATACGCCAATATACTTGCAATGTGTGATAAAAATTATACTCTTTATCTACAAGCACTTTATTTTCTATATCTTTACTATCAGGATGATCTACATCTAGAGGAATAATCTGAATAGAATACCAAATATCTCCTATCTCATACTCTATAAAAATATTGTTATCTAACATATAGAACATCTTTAACTCTGCACCTTTAGGAATGCGGAATGTCATGCCTTTACGAGTAATAATGTCTGTATATGAATCTATATCATTTAAATTCTTCTTACAAGGAACCTTGCTTCCTACTGGATACGATAAAAGAGTAGTCTTCTTCTCATTATGAATCAACTTATCCGTTGAATGATACAATCTCCCCTGAATTAAACTTAATTCTTGAGCATACGTTTCTTCTTCACGTAAATACCCCTTAGCTATGTCCTCGGTCCTCATTCGTTCTAAATGTCTTTGTAAATCAGCTTCAATCTTATTATTAGTTTGTTCACTACTAACGCACTTCTCTTTAGCACTACCAGAAATATCACTTTGAGTAACCTGCTCTTTTGCATGTACTTGTGAAGCCATAAGACTTAGCATTAACAGTGCAGCAAGGTATGAATATATTCTTTTCACAATACAACTCCTTAGCTTTATAACAACCACTACAATAAACTTCAATCTCTACTAGTATTGTACCTTTTAATACTTGTAGAGTCATCAAAGGGGCTGTAACAAAACAGCCCCTTTGTTCCAAATTTTATATACAAGCTCTGCACAACTCTAATGATACATATCTATATCTACTGTAATCATTCGCGTTCGTTCCGGATTAAACATAAAGTAAATCACTCTTGGCTGGTCATGATCAAAGTTATTGTAAACAACATATACTACATATTTCTCAGCTGATACTCGAGTGCTATAATAAAAATCTTCATTAGGATCATCACCGACACTCTGGCTGCCATCAATTAACCAGGAAAATAATTTCCAGTTTTGTCGTTGAATAGTGATAATCTCATAATAATTGTCTATATCACTAACCAATACAGTTTTATCTTTTGGATATGTAAACGAATTAAGTACTTCTACTGTAGTATCCTTGTCCCTGCCATTTATAAACGTATACCAAGCATTAGATTTAACAGTTTCCTCATACCGTGAAATCGTTGCTTTATCACCATCTAATACTAAATAGCGTTGATTCCCTCCTATTCCAATTACCTCAGCAGAAGAAATCACTTTCAGGCTCTCTGGTAAAAACTTAGGTGCTTGTAATGGAGACGGAATATACCCAGCCTTAGATGAAGGCCATGTAGAGTGCCACCGTTGAGTATCATAATGGGATATCCCTACAGCAGAAAACACTAAGGTAACAGCTAATGTAGGAAGCATACATAGAAAAAAGATTACATAAAAATATGTTAAAAATCTTTTTCGTATAGCGTTCTCATTATCGATTATTTCACATTTCTCAAACAACAGTACAATCGTAGCTACTAACAAAATCAAATAGTATAATCCAGAATATGATATCTCATCCGAGAACAAAAAAGTTAATATCCAAAGAGTTATAAAGAACCATATACTCTTTCTATAAGGATCAGAAAAAAAAATTTTCTTCAAGTAAATTAAACACTGTTGCATTTACGCTCTCCACAACAATACCTACTCAAATTACTTAGATTGATAAAACACAGCTCGTGTCCCATCATTACTGACCAAAAGTTCCACAAAATGAGGTCTTTTGGTATTCCCATCATCTACAAACACATATAATCTATGATTTCGAGTAGAATTATATGTGTCCTTTACCACTCTTTTCGTTTCTTTTCGAGGTGCAAACCGTAACCACTCTATGAAACTCCGTTTTGGTAAATTTAGAGGCTCCTCCTCAATGCTATCTATGATGTAATAACTATCAGGATGCGATATAAAACGCTTTACTTCGCCACTTTCAAAATCTAGTAACCTATTATATTTATCAATTTGAGCTGTATAGGCAGCATGTTGTTTTGCAATTGCCTCATATTGAGCAATTACTTTAGGATTTCCCTCTAAAACTACATAACGATAAGGATACGCAGTAGCCCAAGCAACATCTGTTCGTACCATAGATACCTTATCGATACCTTCCGAAAGCTGCCCAGGAGATTTAAGACCTTCTGGTAATTCGCTATTATTTGGCCATCCCCGTTTCCAATCAGTGGTACTGTACTCAAAATCCTCAAACTGATCAACGCTTGTATTAATATCATACGTAACCCAATCAGCTACGAGCCAAGATATGCTAAAAGTTATGGCAATAAACAACGCACAAGCCAATCGACTATGGGTACGTTCAGATATAGACTGTTTCTTAAAGCGCCTATATTGTAAAAATACACTCAACAATATGGCTATACTAAAAACAATATATGTAATAGGCGCTATATTAAATAGCACTACCACAATTGCAAACAACACGCATAGCATAACCGTTAATAGGCCATAAAATCCTTGGAACAAAACTCTCTCCTATAATGACAACACTTAAAACATTTTCTTATACAACACCTCAATATCTTCACGGCTTATTTCTGCCATTGTATTAGCAATATTCCCTGTAGCTACAACGTACACGTTATCTACAAGCCAAGGGATGTCTTTTTTCGTAAAGCCTAGTTCTGTAAGGTTTGTAGTAAGGTCCAGGTCATGTACGATAAAGCGTAGTGCTTCACCTAGTTCGGAGCCATCACCGTGGTTAAAGATACGAGCTAATGCACCAAATTTATCTGGGTTAGCACTCCAAGTGTATTCCACTACCACAGGTTCAATAACGGCAAGGCCCACACCGTGTGTAATATCTTTAAGGCCACTGGCAGGGTGTTCCATACCATGGGCTAGTGTGACACCGGCCGTATTGATTACCATACCACCAATAGTGCTAGCAAGGGTTACCGATTCCCAAGCTTTTGTGAGTTGTTTTTCATTCAGTACTTCAGGTTTACCATTAACAACGGCTTTCACATGTTTATATAGAGGTACGAGATACTGTGCTAATAATGTTACTGCATAATAAGATAATGCATCGGTAAAAGGTTGTGCCGTTTTAGAGGTGTAAGCCTCGATATTATGGCATAGTGCATCAAAGCCAACAGAGGCCAACACATGAGGTGGCATGGTTCCCATCACAGCAGGATCTACAATAGATACCTTCGGCACGATTGCATTACAACGCAAAGATTTTTTATCCCCCGTTTCAGGATTGGTAAGCACACCAAAGCCATTACCTTCAGAGCCGGTACCACATGTTGTAGGAATGACAATGAGTGGTAATGCGGTATCGCTCGTTTTACGATTAAAGATATAATCGTTAATATCCCCTTCGTTTACGGCCATAAAGGCAATGCCCTTTGCACAGTCCATGATAGAACCGCCGCCGATAGCGATAACCATATCACAGCTTTCAGATTTAGCTAAAGCAGCGCCCTCTAAAGCAGTCGTCGTTAATGGATTAGCATCAACTTGATCAAACAACACATGGTCAATATGAGCAGTCTCTAATTTTGCTACTACACGGTCATATAAACCAGATTTCTTCGCACTAGTGCGACCTGTTACGATGAGGGCTTTCTTACCATACGGTGCAGCAAAATCAGCAATATTATCTACTTTATTCCAACCAAATTGGATGTTTACAGGTAAAAAATAAGAGAATTCCATGTGACAACCTCGTTTCTCTGAAAACTACTTCTTAGTGCTATTGTAATGTATATTTAAGGGCATGTAAAACCTCATAGGACTTTCACTAGAAAACAGGTATACTAATAATAAGAGGGGATATTTATATTTATAGAGGGAGAGACATCTATGAAATTTGCCATTAAACATTTATGGTCATCGCTGCGGGACCTAGCAACGCAGTCACCTATATTGCTGGCATTGATTGCCGTATTTTCATGTACACCGTTGTATATTGAACAAGATTGGTTTGCCGAAATCGACATTAAGCTATACTCACTGTATTTCTTTATCGTTATATTACAAAGCTATATAACGAGAGCCCGAAAGTTTTCCATAGTATATACCTTAGTAAGTATCGGAATCAGCGTTGGTCTTTATATGATTCACGAAACGTACGGGTATGTGCGGGGCATTGAGCTAGCTACGGAAAATATATCGTACCTATGGCTATACTCCATGATTGCCTTGTATTTCACCTCGTCTGGTGAACACTACATCGGTGAAATCATCAACCGCATCAAACGGATTGGCATCACCCTTGTTACATCTACGCTATATAACATTGTTATCATCATGAGTTTATGGTTCTTCTTCATCATCATTGACCAGCCATTCGACGTTGAAGAAACCATTTTTAAGGTGCTCGCATCCATTAATATATTCATTTGTCTATCTATGGTATGTTCTTACAAAGAAGATCCAGAGGGCCCCGCAGAACCAAGTAAATTCTTTACCGTTGTGTTCGGCATTATCTTGCCCAAGGCGTCCATTATTACAGGTATTCTAGCTAACATCTATTTAGTCTTAATCCTGTTAGGGCTTCGAGAAGATACGCGTTTCTTCTACACCTACTATCCGTATGTAGCCATTTTCTACCTATTCTACTTGGCTAGCTTTAGATCTAGTGAAAGTAGCAGAACTCAGCAAATCTTGTGCTTCTTGTTCATTACGTTAACTACATTGTGCTTAGCCCTAATCGGTAAGCGTGTTATTAATGAACCAATTCTCTGGCTCAATACAATTTATGTGAGTGCATTCAATCTCATCTTCTTAGTACACAATATTTATTCTCTTGTGAAAGGTTTAAAACCTTCTGTACACACAACAGTTATGGCTCTAGCCTTAGGTGCTGTTCTCTTGACACCATTCATAGGCTATACAACGTATCGTGAATTTGTGACCTATACTAAAGTCGATGGCGAATGGCATGCAAGCCTACCAATAGCAGCCACCTTTGATCCTAACTTCACAGACTACGGCACACCATATGTACCTGTGGACGATTTAAAACTGCCAGATACCAACCCAGCAAACGGCAGACGCGTCGAGTATATCAATTTTGATGCTTTGTCTGCACCAAAGGTTATCTCTATTGCAGGCTACGATAAATACATTGAAAACATCGAATTAATAGTCTACGAAAGAGACCTTAAGGAATACGAAGTAGAATCTGCCAACTTCGACTCCATCTCATTCAAGTTCCTCAACAAAGGCCTTGATTTAGAGGTATCTCTACCAAATGGAGTAACAGAGGTGCATCATATTTATGATAAGTTCCTTACAGTCGATAAAACAGCTATCGATCCTGTCATTATAGAAGGCACTGGATACAAACTATTGATTACATCGTACTTCATAAACCAATTCGATACACGTAAACTTAAATTTAATGTACTTTATAATTAAGCATATAATACAATATAGTAATAATTACAACATCATATATAATATGACAAAAGCAGTACCCCACAGGGGTACTGCTTTTATTCATCAATCTAACTTGGCTAGAATATATTGGGCAAAGTCTTGGGCCGCTTTAAAATCGTCTTCATTTGGGTGTACTACAGCTTGTTTGTGACGTGCATCGCGATCAGCAGATTGACCGTGGCTATGCCCTTTGGGGAACATCTTATACATCATTTCGATGACCTTAGGGTCTACCTTGCCTTGGCAGATGAAAGTCCCTACAGGCTCTACGCCATCTGGTAAACAGTTTGCTGCATTGATTAAACTTTCCTTTGCATGTGCCATTTG
Source organism: Veillonella rogosae JCM 15642 (assembly GCF_002959775.1). Taxonomy (GTDB): domain Bacteria; phylum Bacillota; class Negativicutes; order Veillonellales; family Veillonellaceae; genus Veillonella; species Veillonella rogosae. The sequence continues at coordinate 145,808 of NZ_PPCX01000010.1, forward strand.
AGGTGGTACGCCTGCTGTTGCAAACAGAGCAATGTGAGAGTTATGTAATGTGCCTAGCACATCACGAGCCTCTTTATTAGCTGTCCCTTTATCCACCCAAAATCCTGCAAATACAAGATCGTAAGATGATAAATCAGACGGCAATTCTTTCATAGATACACACGGTGTACCTGCTGGCAATACGCTAGTAATAGCCTCTGCCACTTGTTTAGTATTTCCCGTAAGGGAAGAATATATAACAATAGACTTCATGTCTTACCTCCTATTTACTATATATCTATTATAGGGCATGTATGACATGCTTTTAATAAAATAAATCACAATAGTATATAGAACGATATAGAACGGAATTTTATATACTGCCGCGTACTATTTTACTATTCACAAAAGAGATACATCATTCAAAATCATCATATATGCATCCCATATAGTACTTTCTAGCATTTATAACTATATCGATAAAATTAAGCATACTATATTTATAAATTTCTAAATGTCAATATTGAATGTATAGAATTTTTTAGCTATAATCGTAACATAATGTATAAGCTCAATAGGAAAACTACAACATATAGTAGTTTTCTTATTTTTCTGATTAGACTTAACTTAAAGATATTTTATACTTTTCAGTCTAATCTTATATATGCTTAGATTAACAGTTTTATTACTTTTAAGACTCAAGGGGAACAGTAATGGAGATTATGATCAAGAAACGGGATGGCCATTTCGAGCCTTTATCCGTTGAAAAAACGAAACGTATGATTGCCTTCGCATGTTTGGGGTTAGATTCTTGTGATCCACTAGAATTGGAGTTAGATGCGAAGTTACAATTCGTTGATGGCATGACTACTAAAGAGATTCAAAAAACTTTAGTACAAACTGCTATCGAAAAGGTTATCTCTAAAAAAGACGATGGCTTCGGCAACCAAGTTAATAAAATGAACCAAGATTGGCAATTCGTAGCGGCTCGTCTATTCTTGTTCGACCTCTATAAAGAAGCTGCTATCACTCGCCGCTATAAAGCGTTCGGCTATGGCAACTTCCCAAATCTTGTACACATGCTTGTAGAAGAGAAAAAATACGCTGACTTCTTCGTTACAGAATATACAGCTGATGAATTGCAAGAGTTAGGCGATTACATTAAACCTAAACGAGACTACCTCTTCAACTATGAAGGTCTTAAATTATTAGCTGACCGTTACTTGGTAAAAGGCTTCAACAAAGAAATCTACGAATTACCACAAGAACGTTTCATGGCCATCGCCATGCACTTGGCATTAGTAGAAGGCGAAAACAAAGTAGAATACGCTAAAAAATTCTACGACTTGATGAGCCAATTAAAAATGACAACAGCTACACCTACATTGGCAAACGCTGGTACACCATTTCATCAATTGTCCTCTTGCTTCATCTCTGGCGTAGATGACAACTTATGGTCCATTTACGACGTAAACAGCAAATTCTCCCGCGTATCTAAACACGGTGGCGCTCTTGGTATCTACCTTGGTAAAGTTCGCGCATTGAACTCCGACATTCGCGGTTTCAAAAACTCCTCTGGTGGCGTTATTCCTTGGATTCGTTTGTACAACGATACAGCTGTTGCAGTAGACCAATTGGGTAAACGTAAAGGCGGCGCCACAGTAACACTTGATATTTGGCACAAAGACTTCTACGAGTTCGTAGAGCTTCGCACTAACAATGGTGACGACCGTCGTAAAGCACATGATATCTTCCCTGCTATCTCTGTTCCAAACATCTTTATGGAACGTATGTTAGCTCGTGAAAACTTTACTTTATTCGACCCTCATGAAATCTTAGCTGTAAAAGGCTATGCCTTAGAGGACTACTTCGATACAGAAGACGAAAAAGAGTTTACAAAACGCTATATCGAATGTGAACAAGATCCTAACTTACATGGTATCGAAGTACCTGCCCTAGACATGATGAAAAAAATCATGCGCTCTGCTGTTGAAACTGGTACACCATTCATCTTCTTCCGCGATACTGTAAACGCTGCAAACCCTAACAAACATGCAGGTATGATTTACGCATCCAACTTGTGCCACGAAATCGCACAAAACGTTGGCTTCACAAACCTTGCTGAAGAAATTATCAACGAAGATGGCACTATCACTACAAAAACAAATACAGGCGACATGGTTACATGTAACTTGAATTCCATCAGCCTTGGCCGTATTACTGACGAAGAATTAGAAGAAAACATTGCCCTTCAAATTCGTATGTTAGACAATGTTATCTCTATTAATCAAGCGCCAGTGCCAGAATCTCGTATGACGTCTGATAAATACCGCGCTATTGGTCTTGGTACTTCTGGTTACCATCACTACCTCGTAAACCACGATATCCAATGGGAATCTGATGAGCACATCGAAGTAGCGGACAAATTGTTCGAAAATATCGCGTACTATGCCATCAAAGCGTCCATGGAATTGGCTAAAGAAAAAGGTGCATACCCTGCATTCAAAGGTTCCGAATGGGAAACTGGTGCATACTTCACACGTCGTGGCTACACATCTGATCGTTGGAAACAATTGGCTGCAGACGTTGCTAAATACGGTATCCGCAATGGTTACTTGATGGCTGTAGCGCCTACCGGTTCTACTTCCAACATTGCAAATACTACAGCTGGTATCGATCCGATCTTCAAAAAATTCTTCATCGAAGAAAAGAAAGGTTCTTTCACACCAAAAACAGCTCCAGATTTGAACAACAAAACATTCTGGCTCTACAAAGAGGCGCATACAATCGACCAACAATGGTCCATCAAAGCTTGTGGCGTACGTCAACGTCATATTGACCAAGCGCAATCTTTCAACTTGTACATCACACCTCAAATGAAAGCGAAAGAAATCTTAGACCTTTACGTTGAGGCCTACAAACAAGGGGTTAAAACAATCTACTACATCCGTAACCAATCCCTTGAAATGGATGAATGCACAAGCTGCTCATCCTAATACGAGATGTGTATATAAATCTGATGACGACCTATAGCAGTATAGGTCGCATCGTTGTATAAAGGAGTCCTACTATGGATAAAAAACTGATTTTCAACGAACATGGTGACCGTGGCACGCAATCTATGATTGGTGGTAATACCACAAACCTTCGCGAATGGAACCGTATCAAGTACGATTGGGCGAACCAAATGTACCGTACGATGCTCAACAACTTCTGGATTCCTGAAGAGATTTCCTTGAACGAAGACGTTAAGCAATTCCCATACTTAACAGACTACGAACGTCGTGCATTTGATAAAATCATTGCATTCTTGAACTTCCTTGATTCTATTCAGTCTGAAAACTTGCCTAACTTGAGCCGCTATATTACAGCATCTGAAGTGGCATCTTTATTGAATATCCAAACATTCCAAGAGGAAATTCATGCTCAAAGTTATTCCTACATTTTGGACACTGTAACGAACCCTATTACACGTGACAAAATCTACGATGAATGGCGTACAGATAAAACATTGCTTGCTCGTAACCGCTTCATCGCTGATGCATACCAACGTTTCAGCGACGATCCTAGCGAAGCAAACCTTATTCATACAATCATTGCTAACTATATCTTAGAAGGTATCTACTTCTACTCTGGTTTTAGCTTCTTCTACACTTTGGCACGCCAAGGTAAAATGACAGCTACATCCACTATTTTCAAATATATCAACCGCGACGAAGTAACTCACCTTGTATTGTTCCAAAACATCATCCGCGAGTTACGCCGTGAACGCCCTGATTTATTCACACCAGAACTAGAAGAAAAAATCACTGATATGATTCGCCAAGGTACAGAGAATGAAATCGCTTGGGGTCAATACATCACTGATGATAAAATCCTCGGTCTTAACAACGTTCTTATCGAACGCTATATCAAATACCTTGCAAATATCCGCTTAGAAGCAATCGGCTTACCTCATCTATATCCTGAAATCAAGGATAATCCAATGGAATGGATCGAAAGCTTCTCCAACCTGAATAGCACAAAAACTGACTTCTTCGAAGCAAAAGTTACAAACTATACAAAAGCAGCAGCATTTGATTTCGATGATTTAGAATAATAACAAAATAGATAAAAGAAAAAGTGATTCTCACGGTGGGAGAATCACTTTTTTCATTATAAAGGTTATTCGGTTAATAACTGTTAGCCAGCTGTATATGGGCTGAATCGACCAGCAAATAGGTAGGAACCCATTTTGCCGAGTTTAGCAGCAAAGATAGAAGCTACAATGCCTAAAATAATCATAATCCATGCATTATCTGCATTTACGCCATCAGCAATAGCAATATAGGCTTGTACACAGGACAAGATGAAGTAAATAATTGTTAAGTAAATTTTTGCTTTTGGAATCTTAGACTTTCCTGTTTTGTAACGTAATATACTACCAATATAACCAGAAATACCACCAATGATAACGAGAAGTGGTAAAATCATTGCTACTAATGTAATAGCAGAGAATAATACATTTGCAATAGATGGAATCAACAATGCAATAACAGGTACTAAGAAAGAAGCTGCTGTTGCTGCGATTGGGAAATGTACCGCAATTGGATGTAAATGAAGATCTAGCAATTTTTCGCGTGTTGGATTAATGCGACGTGGCTTGTAATCCATCCAAACTGTTGGAGGGAAACCACATGTTGGACAAGGTTGATCCCTGTACTTAGCTTCCTCAATATATCCGCATACACGGCAAATTATCCATTCGGTACCTTGTTCAGGTGTTGGTTTAGCTGCGGTAGAACTTGTTGCTGCCGTAGCTGCTTTTTGTTCTGCTGTCATAATGAAATCTCCTTACTTAAGAAATTCTATATAATTAAATAATGATTATTATTTAATTATATTATAACATAATTCACTAAGTAAAAGTAAAATTTATATGCTTATTAAAAAATTAAATATATCATGCTGCTAACGTACCTATAATCAAAGGTTACGGTATTTGATTTTGATAAATTAGAATAATAAGAAAAAAGATACCCAATCCAGATTTTTGGATTTGGTATCTTTTTATAGTTTATATTTAGAAATAATCCCCAACGCCACCCTCGTTTTTACAGTCGACACATGGTAATACATTGTAAATTGTATCAATACATTTGTGCGCAAATAGGCCTACACTGTAGATTTTCATTCGCCCCATGAATGTATTCATAAAACGCTTGGTAAAAGCAAAAGTTTTGTGTCCACCCTGTATCAAACTACCAACTATATTAGCTTTCAATCAATTCGGTGGTCCAGTTAGCAGACTGCAATAGATTGTCTAATAAACGAACTTGTTTTGCTATATTGTCAGCTTCTTTTTGGATATCTTTGACGTTGACGGTTGGGATTAATTTGATTTCAGACCCTCTCGCACGAAAATTGATACTACCTGCGCTAGACGCCAATGTCCGATAAGCACTTAGACGCAATGCAGCACTATCTTTTTCCGCAATAATTTCAGTAATAGAGCGACCTTCTACAATAGTTTTGCAATTTGTTAAATTAATATCTGCAATTAACTTTTGAAGTCTAGTTACACATTGATCTAATGTTTTTAAAAGCTCTTCAGGGTTCTCATTCGGTGCTTCCCCTTCTTGCACTAAACTATTTTGAGTCAAACGAAGCTCTAAATCGCTAATTTTATAATTCAAATCAGCACGTTCTTGTAATGCTTCTGCTAGTTTCATAAACTCTCACCTCATATTTTGAAATATATGGATATTAATATACTGACTGAACTAATACATACTATTATATTTAGTATCTAGTTTCTTATAATACTTTCCGCATCATCACATGTGGACAGCCTTCATCAAGGTATTCTTCCCCTTCTGCTTTATAGCCAAGAGACTCGTAAAATGGTTTTGCCTGTACTTGCGCTGATAAGGAGCAGGTCTTAAATCCATCGCGGCGAATGCCGTTTTCTGCGGCTATCATAATCTTAGTACCTAGATGTTGTCCACGATATAGCTTGCGTACCGCCATGCGACCAATATGGGCATCTCCAGCTACGTCACTTGGAAAATATCGGCAAGTGCCAGCCGCTTTACCATCTATGGATAAGAGAACAAATTTTGCAGTCTCATCGATTTCATCGAATTCTTCAGTAAAACCTTGTTCCTTCATAAACACGTCAATACGTATTTGTTTTATTTCATCAGTAATATGATCTAAAATTTGAATAACCATATCGCCTCCACTGCTACTCATATATCGCTATTTGCGTAAAATTATTTTTGTTATACTGTACCTAAGAGAGTCAATTGACGTGAGTTAGGTTCATCACCGAAAGGTGGTGATACTATGACAAAACATGAAATTACATATGTAGTTATCATAATTTTGTTATCCGTAGTTACTATCATTGCCTTAGTTAAGTAAGGTAATGAAAACGCCTAACGTAATGAGGTGGCTAGACCTCTAACACGTTAGGCGCATCATTTTTACCCAAATTTTAGATGAGCCTAACGCTACCGACACGTTGATTGGCTCTCTTTATAAACTTATTATACTACAATTTAGTCATGAATAGCAAAAATCATTTTTATACAAAAAGCCTTATTATATCTACATTCCAAATAATTTATTAAGCACATTATTTTTAAAACTTCTATGAAATTTAATTTTAAGTATTGCATAATTTTATCATTTGGGTTTATACTATACCCAACATTTTAGAAAGGAGCAACCAAAGATGACTAACCAAATTAGCCTCGCTACAAAACAATACTTTTATTGGTTCTTTATCCAACATACGGGTAAGGAACTATTTGTGGTGCGCTAATTAAGACTTAGTTATTATTAGTTGCTTAGAATAGTAAAAGGGCTACCCGTATTAGATTACGGGTGGCCCTTTTTTGTTTGCTATCCCGTATGGTAAGCCCAGCTATTCACTGTAGTTACAAGGAGGAATTATCATGATTATTACATTGAAACAAAACGCCGCACAAACAGAGGTATCTCGTTTACGCAGTGAATTAGAGGCTCAAGGGTTCGTTATTCATCCTGTAGAAGGCACGCGCTACAATATTTTAGGTCTTATCGGCGACACTGCATCCCTCGATGCGCGCCAAATCGAGTCCCTAGATTTCGTAGATAAAGTAACTCGTATTCAAGAACCATACAAAAAAGCAAACCGTAAATTCCATCCAGATGATTCTGTAATCAACGTAGGTGGTGCACTTATCGGTGGTGGTCACTTCGCAGTTATGGCTGGCCCTTGCTCCGTAGAAACACCGGAACAAGTAATTGAAACTGCAAAAGCTTGTAAAGAAGCAGGCGCTACAATCCTTCGTGGCGGTGCTTTCAAACCTCGTACATCCCCATACTCCTTCCAAGGCATGGGTCCAGAAGGTTTGGAATTGTTAGAGCTTGCTAAAAAAGAAACAGGTCTTCCTATCGTTTCTGAAGTAATGGATATTTCCCAATTACAATACTTCGATAACGTAGATATGCTTCAAATCGGTGCTCGTAACATGCAAAACTTCACACTTTTAAAAGAAGTAGGTAAATTAAACAAACCAATTCTTTTAAAACGTGGTTTGTCATCTACATACGAAGAATGGTTGATGGCTGCTGAATACATCATGTCCGAAGGCAATGAACAAGTTGTATTATGCGAACGCGGTATCCGCACATTCGAAACTAAAACTCGCAATACCTTAGATGTAACAGCAATCCCTATGATGCACGAATTATCTCACTTGCCAATCATCATGGACCCTAGCCACGCAGCAGGCATGAGCCGCATGGTTCGTCCACTTTCTCTTGCATCTGTAGGCGGCGGTGCAGACGGCCTTATGATCGAAGTTCACAACGATCCATCCAAAGCATTATGCGATGGCCCTCAAGCATTACGTCCAGACCAATTCACTAGCCTTATGAAAGAAGTTATCGCATTGCGCCAAGCATTGGTAGAATGCACTAAATAATCTCACATACCACACAAATGAGCTAGTATCCGTTATAATAGATACTAGCTTATTCTTTTAAGAAAGGAACCGTTATGACTCGCATCCATATTAACGCGTCCACACCGTATGACGTTGTCATCGAGGAAGGCGCTTTACAACGCATCACCGATTATATTAAACCGTTAAAACCAAATTGTCGTGTTATCATCGTCAGCGATAGCAATGTGGCACCGCACTATTTGGACTCTGTGAAAGCAAATATGGAACATGCCGGTTATACTGTTTGTGATTATGTATTCCCTGCTGGTGAAAGCTCCAAAAATGCACACCAACTCATCGATTTAGTAGAATACATGGCGGCCCAATCGTTAACCCGTAAAGATCTTCTCATCGCCCTTGGCGGTGGTGTTGTAGGCGATATGGCAGGCTTTGCAGCAGCTACCTACTTACGTGGTATCGACTATGTACAGGTTCCTACCTCTCTATTAGCCGCCGTAGACTCCTCTGTAGGCGGTAAAACAGCAGTCAATCTCGAAGCGGGTAAAAACCTTTGGGGTGCTTTCAAACAACCTATCCTCGTCCTCTGTGATCCTACAACCCTCAACACATTGCCAGACATGGAATGGAAAAATGGTTGTGGGGAAATTATCAAATATGGTTTCCTCGATGTACCAGGTTTATTAACCCAACTCGAACATAAACCATTAATTAAACATCGCGATAGCGTGAGTGCCGTTATCGCTCGCTGCGTTCAAGCAAAGGCTGATATCGTGGAACAAGATGAACGCGAATCCGGTGTTCGTGCCCTCTTAAACCTAGGTCATACCTTTGGTCATGGCATCGAAAAGGCCAGTCACTTTGAAGTCCACCATGGCTATGCTGTAGCCATCGGTATGATTCTCATGGCTCAAGGTGCTGTCAAACATGGAGAGTTAGATAAAGAGGCATTAGACAAATTAAAGGCCCTCATAGAAGCACACGATTTGCCAACCACTACGACCATAACAAAAGAAGAAATCCTAGCAGCTGCTAAGCACGATAAAAAAAGCGAAGGTGCTACTATAAAAATCGTTGTACCTACTAGTTATGGTCATAGCGAGCTCAAGGTTGTTACCCACGAAGAGTTAGCAACCTATCTTGATTAAGATAACTTATCTATTACGATTAAGTTATTTAAATTGTCTAACGCCTACAACCTGCATAATCGTTATTTGTAATATAAGGTTTACCTAATACTTAAAGGAGATTTATATGCATTCCGTAACGAACGCCATTCCTACAGGAACGATTGCGTCCATTCCAGCAAAGGCCCATGCACACCGCGCATTGATTTGTGCAGCTCTTGCTACCTCTCCATCTACTATATTATTGAGTCGTACCTCTAAGGATATCGATGCAACGATGGACTCCTTACGAGGCTTAGGGGCTCACGTAGTATATGAAAATAAAATTGTTACCGTTACTCCTGGCCCCGCTCCTGTAAAGGGCAATGTAGTACCTCACGAATCAGGAACTACATTACGCCTTTTGTTACCTGTAGCAGCATCCATCTGTAATGATGTAGATGTAGATGCCAAAGGTCGTTTACCAGATCGCCCACTCGAACCTATGCTAGGTGAAATGAAAGCGCACGGCGTAACATTCTCTCAAGATAAACCACCATTTACTATGACAGGTCGTCTTCAAGGGGGCAATTTCTCCATGGTAGGTGACGTAAGTAGCCAATTCTTCTCTGGTTTATTATTGGCTGCTCCTCAAATCGGCCTATCTACCATCACGTCAACTACACCACTACAGTCTAGTGATTATGTAACATTAACAACTGAAACTATGCGCGATTTTGGTGTAGAAGTAGAGCACACCTTACCAGATACCGATATTAATGAGGCTTTCACAGTCCCATTTGGTGCATCTTTCATCGGTCGCGATAGTTACCAAATCGAAGGCGACTGGTCTAATGCAGCAATCTGGATGGTGGCGGCTGGTATGACTGGCAAACCAATTACGATTACAGGCATGAACAAAAACTCTGTACAAGCGGACCGCCGCATCATGCAAGTTATGATTGATGCTGGTTGTGATGTTGTATGGGATGGTATGAATGTAACGGTCACAGGTCGCGCTTCTAAACCGATTCATGCAGATCTCGAGCAAATGCCTGATATGTTGCCTGTTATGGCGGCTCTCGCTTGCTCTATTTCTGGTGAAAGTTCCTTTGTTAAGGGTGCTCGTCTACGTTTAAAAGAATCGGATCGTCTTGTAGCTGTTGCTAATCTCGTAAGAGACTTAGGCGGTACAGTTCGTGAAGAAGGCGATGACCTATATATCATCGGTAGTGGTATACTTAAAGGTGGCCAAGGTGATTGCGTAAATGACCATCGCCTCGTTATGGCCGGCACATTGATGGCTCTCATCAGTGAAAATCCTGTTACACTAAAAGATAGCGAAGCTATCACAAAATCCTATCCAGACTTCTTTGAGGACTGGAACTTACTGGGTGGTAATGCACAACCAGTTTAGATTTCTAATCGTATCTAGTGTAATCTAATAGATAATAGAAATAGTACGTACTATATAGTAGGAGTTAATATAATGGCATCTAATTTCGGTAAAACCATACAGGTATCTACCTTTGGCGCCTCTCATGGGTACGCCATCGGCGGTATTGTAGAAGGTCTACCTTGTGGACATACCATCGATATCGATGAGTTAAAAGCCTTTTTAAAGCGCCGTGCGCCAGGGCAAAATCAATTAACAACACAACGTAAGGAAGCCGATATACCTGAATTTTTAGCAGGTATGGTAGACGGCATGCTCAGTGGTTCTCCATTGGCATTTATGATTCGCAACACATCCCAACACTCTAGCGATTACAATAACTTACGCGACATCCCTCGCCCATCTCATGCGGATTTTACAGCTCGTATGCGCTACGGTGATAAGGTAGATATGCGTGGTGGTGGCCATTTTTCAGCGCGTCTTACAGCTCCGCTTTGCGTAGCTGGTGGCATCGCTCTACAACTATTACGTGAAAAAGGCATTGAAATCCACGGCCATTTAAAACAAGTGGGAACCGTCCAAGATGCACCTATTGATATGGTTCATCCAGATATGAAAGCATTAGCTAGTATCGCTACAGAGCCGATCGCTATGGTTGATCCAGAAAAACGTAGCGAAGTAGAAAACCTTGTAATGAACCTCAAAAAAGATGGGGACTCTACAGGTGGTATCGTTGAAGTCGTTGCTACAGGACTACCAATTGGCCTTGGAAACCCAAACTTTGACGGTATCGAAAACCGCTTAGCCCGAGCAATCTTTGGGGTCCCAGCCATTAAAGGCATATCCTTTGGCGGTGGCTTTGATATGTGTGCACAACTTGGTTCCGAAGTGAATGATGCTTTCACCATGGATGGTGACAAGATTACAACAACTACCAATAATAGCGGTGGTATCCAAGGCGGTATTACCAATGGTTTGCCTCTCGTTATGCAAGTAGGCATCAAGCCAACACCATCCATTTATAAAGAACAACCTTCTGTATCACTTTCCCGAAAAGAGGACACATTGCTCACCATTCAAGGTCGTCACGACCCATGCGTAGCGCTTCGTGCAGTACCTGTAATCGAAGCTGTTACGGCCCTTGTTATTCTTGATTTCTTAGGAGATATTGACCATGAACTTAGATGAAGTACGCGTTAAAATTAACGATATAAACGACCAAATGCTCGCCCTCTTCAAAGAGCGCATGGAACTCTCCAAAGATGTAGCAGCAGCGAAAAAAGAAATGAACAAGGCCATTTACGATGCCAAACGGGAACGCGATATCCTCGACAAAGTAACGCGAGATGCAGGTCCAGACCTCGACCTATACGCACGCCGTTTCTTTGAAGCATTATTCAGCTTGAGCCGTACGTATCAGTCTGAACAATTATTCCAAGATAATGTGTTCACTGTTAAAATGAAAAAGGCCATTGAGCAGTCCCCTACATTACCTCCACAACGTGGCAGCGTAGCTTGTGCTGGCGTCTTTGGTAGCAATGCGCAAGTGGCGTGCGATAAATTATTACCACTCAGCCAAATTCACTATGTAACAGGCTTCCGTGCCGTATTCGACGCTGTTGAGTCTGGAGAATGTCAATTCGGCGTATTACCTATCGAAAACAGCTCCAATGGTTCTGTAAAAGAAGTGTATGACCTTCTAGAAGATCGTAAATGCTATATCGTACGCGGTACTCGCCTATGGATTTCTCACGATTTACTCGTGAAAAAAGGCACAAAACTAGAAGATATTCACACTATCATCTCCCATCCTCAAGCGTTGGGCCAATGCAGCCACTTCCTAGAAAAATTAGAAGGTGTAGAATTGCGCTCCTTTGATAACACTGCTCGTGCTGCACAGCTTGTAGCGGCTAGTGATGATCCAGGTGTAGCCGCTATCGCCGCACCTCAATGTGCAGACTTGTACAACTTGTCTCCGTTGATGCGCAACATCCAAAACAGCGATAACAACTATACCCGCTTTATCTGCATCAGCAAGGACTTCCATGTATACCCAGGGGCTAATAAAATCTCTGTGGTAACTACAGCAAGCCACGCTCCAGGTGGTCTTGGTACATTGCTTACCAAGTTTGCTAACATCGGCGTAAACCTTACAAAACTCGAGTCTCGCCCTATCGTAGGCCATAACTTTGAGTTCTTGTTTTACCTCGACTTAGAAGCATCCTTAGCAGATCCAAAGGTATTATCTGTACTAGCAGAGCTTCATACATCCCAAGATAAGTTCCGCTTACTCGGTAATTATCCTGAAAACTAATATATTCATCACTACTAGTCCCTATAAGGGCATATATAGTACAATGAATATAGTTATAAAACTTCAATGGCTAATAGGTACCAGCCTATTAGCCATTCTATGTATATTGACCTAGGAGGTCCTATGAAATTTGGTTTACTTGGCCGTACGTTAGGCCATAGCTTCTCCCCTCGCATTCACAGTGCACTAGGGAATACAAATTATGAATTATTTGAACGCGAACCGAGCCAATTGCAAGAGTTCTTCGCGGATCCAGAATTACAGGGTATCAACATCACTATCCCATACAAGGTAAATGCCCTTGAAGCTTGTGATATAGTAGACCCTCGCGCTGAACGCATCGGCTGTGTGAATACGATGGTTCGCAAGGATGGTAAATGGCACGGCTATAATACAGATTACGATGGTTTCGTGTTTACTCTGCAACATGCTGGCATTGATGTAGCTGGCAAGGAATGTATTATCCTTGGCGACGGCGCTTCCTCCGCTACTGTTCACGTAGCTCTTGAAGACTTAGGAGCTAAGAACATAGTTCACCTCTCTCGTAAGACCGCACCATTCTATGGTGATGCGCCTAATTACTACGAAACAGCACAGATTATTATTAACTGCACACCGATTGGTATGTATCCTCATAATCCAGCTAACCTTATCGATATTACGCAATTCTCCAAATTGGAAGGCGTTGTAGATCTCATCTATAATCCACGCCGCACGATTTTGTTGTTACAAGCAGAAATGATGGAAATCCCTCATTGTGATGGCTTGCCATTCCTCGTGGCTCAAGGCGTTGAGGCTGCTAACCATTTCCAAGGTGAAAGCTTTGGCACAAAGGAAATCGAGCAAATCTTGCGCGATATGCGCCGCGAAAAGGAAAACATCATTCTCATCGGCATGCCTGGCGTAGGAAAAACTACAGTCGGCAAAGCGCTCGGTGAAGAAATGAGCCGTACTTGCATCGATGTGGATCATGAGCTAGAAAAAGAAATCGGTGATATTTCCACATACATTACAGAGCAAGGGGAACCAGCATTCCGTGAAAAAGAAGCGGAAATGATTGCAAAATTCGGTACCCAAACAGGTCTTATTATTTCCACTGGCGGCGGCTGTGTAACAGTGCCTAAAAACTTCGCACACTTACGCCAAAACGGTCGCATTTACCAATTAACACAACCGATAGAAAACCTATCTACTACCGGCCGCGTACTCTCTAGTGGCGGTATCGAGCGCTTACGCGAGCTCGAAGAAATTCGTACACCAATGTATGAAAGCTTCGCTCAATGCATAATAGAACATAACCGCAATGCACCAGAAACAGTAGCAGCTATCCTAGAAGACTTCGAAGCAAACTTATTATAAGAGCCTGTATATCACATTTGTAAAACCCTTTACAGATAAATGGCTAAGAGCATCTACATCTGAATTAGTAAGAGCCTCAATAGCTTTATAAGTAAATGCATTTACATCTGTGTTTCTAGATAAAACTAAAACTCATATTTTAACTTCATAGATATAGTACTAAAAGCAGTAGTTATTCCTAAGATAACTACTGCTTTTTTATATGTACTATTAATTATAGGTATTTGTAGAAAACTACATTTGCAATTACAATGTAATTACAAATAATAGAATTAAGTAACTTGAATACTTTTAATATAAAATCAACAACATGACCAAAGCGTTATAGTCATAATCCAAAAGAATATCAGGAGAGATACTATGAAAACAGTAAATCTACAAGTCCGCATCAATGAAGATCTAAAACAAGAAGTATCTAGCATATTAAAGGCACAGGGACTATCCTATACCTCTATGCTAGACGCACTATTTCGTCAAATTATAAAAGAACGTCGCATTCCTTTCGCTATTGCGTTACCAACAACACCTACAGACAAAACACCAACGCCAAGTACACTCAACAATAACGGTACCTACGAACAACCCCAAACAACATTAAAGGCCTCAGATACTATAAATACATACGGAACATCAACAACAAACGAAATAGAAATATCCTTTGATAAAATTGATAAAACAGGCATACTCAATATCCGTATAAACCCTAAAGTCAAAACACTAACAACAGCTATCCTAAAAGAAATGGGATTAACTATATCATTATTGATTACACTAATCTCCAAACAAATACAATTTTCAAAAGCAATTCCTAAGTCAGTAAACAAGCCTATCGCTTGTGACTCTATGAATGCAGACTTTCTTACTGACGAAGAAATCGACCAGCTACTGGAAATGGCATATATAGATATGGAACAAGGTAACTTAATTTCAGCTGAAGAACTTTTTGAGCAACTAAAGAGAGAAGGTCTTCTTTTATGAGCTATAAAGTTTTATTTAGTAAGCTTGCTGAAAAAGAAGTGAACGATATCCTATATATAAGACTAATAATGAAATATATTATTTTCGAAAAATGGTCACTAAACATTATATTGTCTTATACTCTATAAAAAATAAAACTGTAATAATTAAAAAAGTACTAACGCAAGGTATGAACATATAAAAAAGTCGGCTTTCGCCGACTTTTTTAATGCACTTTTATGCGTTTATGTTGTTGTTCATCGAAGACGCCATCTACGTCGAGGGTATCGAGGATGCGCTTTAGTTCATACACATCGATTTGACCCGGTGCCGACGCTTTGCCAGCGGAGGCAAAGGTCATAGCATTACCAAATAATGCACCTGCTGCACGTGTAACAACCCCCAATGGTCCCATGGCCATCGTAATGATTGGGTCAGCTGGATACAAGGCTTTAACTTCAGCCGTTGCCTCAAGGAGGGTTAATACATCCCCTGTTGTATGAGGCATAACAGCCATCTTTGGTACATCCGCCAAGAATTTTTTCATTTGAATGAGACGATTTACAATAACCTCGTGGCTTGGTGTACCATGGAAATCATGATTACTCATAACTATCGTTACACCATGCACCTTGGCAAACTCTATCGTTTTAAGCATTCTATCTTGATCGAAGAATAACTCAATATCGATAGCATCTACTAATCCAGTCGGAATAAGACGCTCTAGCATTGTGAAATAATCTTTGGTAGAAATAGACTTCTCTCCGCCCTCACCTTTTGTGCGCCAAGTAAATAATAAGGCACGGCCTTTCAACTGAGGCTTAATGAGCATTAATAGTTCAATAATAGAGTCAATAGAGTGGGCCCGCTCGTAATAGTCAATGCGCAGCTCCACAACGTGACACGGCGTATTACATGCAACCGCAGTAGCATC
The DNA here is from genome assembly GCF_002959775.1 of Veillonella rogosae JCM 15642. GTDB lineage: Bacteria > Bacillota > Negativicutes > Veillonellales > Veillonellaceae > Veillonella > Veillonella rogosae. The sequence continues at coordinate 161,787 of NZ_PPCX01000010.1, forward strand.
TAAAATTTCTTTCATGGTTATGCCCACAATAGGAACACATATCTTTGTACCCTTATCACCGAGTACAGTATGACCGATACGGACCATAATAACTCCTTTCCGTCCCACACGGTGAGACAAATGACTTACCTTAAACTTAACTATATACCAATATTTTTGTAAAAGCAATCAATCAGCCTATATTGGATTGCTATTCACAAAAAACGTATGAAAGCCTGTTATTATGCACTAAAACAGTATTCTTAGATTAACGATTAACATCACTTTTTGTTATGCCCAAAACTTTAGGACTAATAAAATATGATTATATTATATGAACCTTACAAAACTAGTTATACTAAAAAAGATACCTTGCTCAACTGCTGTAATAGTTAAGTAAGGTATCTTTTTAATGTTAATCATGTTGTACGGATATTTTTCGAGCTTGGAAGCCCATATAAACTAATAGCAAGCCGGTAATGCTAAATACATAGGATATGCCAACGTAGGTGGATACTATACTTGCAAATACAGGGCCTACCATAGACCCAAATTGTTGCGCCGTCGTTGTCATACCAAACATGCGCCCTCTAAAGCTTGGATCTGTATTCAGTGTGACAGCAGCACTCAAGGATGGATTAATACCTACAATACAGGATCCAATGAGTACTTGTAGTACGCCAAACCACCAAATACCAACAGGTAAGCTTTGCAATAAAAGGACAATACCACTGCCTAACATACAATAGGAAATCGTTTTAAAGTAACCTCTTCGTTCTCCAATACGTACCCAAATATTGGTCGTTAAAGAACCAGCTAAGCCACCGATACTGAGGATGGTACCAGAAATAATCGCAGCCCCCTCCATTGTGCCTTGCATATCCCCTACATAAAGAGCCAAAATAGGCTGTAGCATCATAATGGCACATTGCATAAAGAAGAAAATCCACAATAGCCGTACTAATACAGGCTGTTGTTGGACTGCTTTAAAGTCCTCACGCAAGGATGTAGATTTTGTAGGGTGAGCAGCTTGCTCTTTTCCATCAGCACCTACATCATGTAATTTCGGTTCTTTTACAAAGAATAATACCGCTAAGGTAGCGATTAATACAGCAGCACCAGACACATAAAATACAGGACGCATGCCTACGATACTTTCAATGGCACCACCTAAAAATGGACCAACTACATTGCCTAAAATTAAGCCCGTTTGGAAAATACCAAGAGCGCGGCCTACCTGTTTCTCATCGACGCTGAGGGACACCATGGTCATAGCTGCAGGATAAAATCCATTGGCAAAGCCCACAAAGGCACGGCCTAGCAATAGTTCATACTCATTACTAACCATACCAATGAGAATATAGGAAACGGCAATCGCAAAACCAGCTCGTAAGGCCATCCGTTTCTTGCCCTTATTATCCGCAATTTTTCCCCATATGGGCGCCATAATGCCGGCGATAAGAAAGGTAATACCAAAGACAAGGCCAGACCAGAGGGCTACATCATCCTTTGGTACACCTAATTCCAATAGATAGATTGGCAAGAAAGGAATAATCATGGTGTAGCATATAGCAAGCACAGTCATACTAGCCGTAATAATCCATACATTGCGCATGCCACCTCGAGCATCATATTTGGTTGTACTCATATTGACCTCCTCCCCATATAATCGTATAGCTTATATAGCTTGTTTAGCTCATCAAAGGTATCAAGCTAATCAAGTAACCGAGCTTATTTACTCAAAAATTAATACAGATATAAAGAAGAGCCGCATACAAAACGCGACTCTTTCCATACATTACCTGACAGATAGCCATATCAATAGGTGGTAATTAGTACTAATAATACTAGCACTTATACTGAAACCTCTAGATTAGACTATCATTTATTACGTTGGGAATTTGTGATCCATTACGTCTTGCAAGGAAACGCGTTCCATTACATGACGGAATTCATCTTGCAAATACTGCCACAACGGAGCAGTCAAGCAATCGTTAAACATAGGACATGGTTCTACATCGTCTTCTAAGCAAGATACGAGAGCAATGGAGTCCTCTGCAGCATATAAAATTTCATATACATTGTATTCAGCAGGTAATTTCACCAAGCGATATCCACCGTATTTACCACGTCCACTTTTAACGAGGCCAGCGGAAGATAAGCGAGATACAATCCCCTCTAAGTATTTATCGGAAAATCCTTGGCGTTCTGCAATCTCACGAATTGGTACATTTTTTTCTACCCCGTGCTCTGCAATATCCGCCAATATCCGTAAGGCATAACGCCCTTTTGTAGATATTTTCATAAGTTAACCTCTAAGTCATTCATAATATATTTATAGTATATCATAAATTCATACAAAAAATGGTGGGAAATATGATACACTATACATATATCGAAATATTTTATTTGGGTATTTTTTTAATTTCATATGGGAGGATGTTATCTAATGTTAGATAAACTATTTCAACTCAGTGAACGCGGTACAACTGTTAAAACCGAAATTTTAGCTGGTATTACTACGTTTATCACGATGGCGTACATCCTATTCTTGGCGCCAAACATTCTTAGTCTTGCAGGCATGGATAAAGATGCAGTCCTCATCGCAACAGCTTTAGGCGCTGGGCTCGTAACGATTTCCATGGGGTTATTCGTTAACTATCCAATTGCTCTCGCTCCTGGGGTTGGTCTCTTAGCCTTTTATTCCTTTACCGTAGTTCTCGGCATGGGCGTAACTTGGCAAACGGCATTGGGTGCGGTATTCATTTCAGGTCTCGTATTCCTCGTATTAACACTTACATCGATACGACAAATGATTGTTGAAGGCATCCCCGCCTCTATGAAGGTTGCCATTACCGTTGGTATCGGCCTCTTCATCGCTATCATCGGCTTAAAGTTATCCGGCTTGATGGCTATCTCCATTAGTTTGTCTCCAAACTCCTTAGGTCAAGTTGTGCAAACGCACGGTAATTTAGTGCCCCCTGCGTCCGAATCGCTCTTAACGCTTGGTAATTTGCACAGTGGCGAAACATTGTTAGCACTATTCAGCCTCATCTTTACAGCTCTATTGATGGCTCGTAAAATTCAAGGTTCTCTCTTGATTGGTGTGGCAGTAACAACAATTCTTTCCTATGCTACTGGCCTTTCCACAATGACTGAGAACTTCACTGTATTAGCAGTTCCTGATTTCTCTAAAGCAGCATTCCTTCAATTAGATATTCCTAGTGCGCTCCACATGGGCTTAATCACGATTATCTTCTCCTTCACCTTCGTAGAATTGTTCGACTCCATGGGTACCTTGATTGGTACTGCTACAGAGGCGAAAATTGCAGATCCTAAATCTGGTAAATTCCCAGGTCTTGGTAAAGCGATGACTGTCGATGCTATCGGCGTTAGTGCTGGCGCGTTGCTCGGTACTTCTACGATTACTGCCTTTGTTGAAAGTGCAGCAGGTGTAGGTGCTGGTGGCCGTACAGGCTTAACGGCTGTCACAACAGGCGTATTATTCTTAATTTGCTTGTTCTTGGCTCCTATCGTATCCTTGGTGCCAAACGCAGCAACATCACCTGTGCTTATCATCGTTGGTGCCCTCATGTTAGGTGCTATCAGAAATATCGACTTCGATGATTGGACAGAAGGCTTCCCCGCATACCTTGTTATCGTTTTGATGCCTTTCACATATAGCATCGCTAACGGTATCTCTGCAGGTCTCGTTGCATACCCTCTACTCAAGATCATTTCTGGTCGTGCCAAAGAGGTTAACTGGATTATGTACGTATTGGCGGTACTCGTTATCATCCGTTACGTATTCTTCTAATTAACGTATGCTCATAATTAAGCTATTGTGAAAGCTAACATTCGGTTGTTATCATCACTAATACGCTAAGAACAAAATATATTTAAAATGCCAAAAGCATAATATATGTAAATTACATATACTAAGAGAACCTATCTTCAAAGATATTAGTAATATATCTAGGAGATAGGTTCTTTTCATTATGCACTGTTTTTGGTAAATGTTAATGCTTTACGATAGCAAAAATTGTACTATATAGTCTTATTACTGTTTAGTATTATTACTCTTTAGTATTAACGAATCGTTTTTACACCAATTAAATCTGTACGACTTGGGTCGATATCTTTTAATGGCACTACATGCTCTCTATAAAAGTCTGCTTCAGATGCTTTCACAGGCACTTGGAAGAACAAGAAATATGCCATATTATCCTTGTACCACGTAACACTACGTACCAAGCCCTTATCTACATCCCCTGTATATTGAACCTCCCCTATTGGAGTGGAGTCGCTCCACTGTACGTCATGGTACTCCATTGGGATATATTCTTCAGGCCATACAGTATCCATAGAGTAGCTCATGCGGAAGACCATAGTATGAGTTACCCAACGACCGCTGCGCTCTTGATACTCTTCACCTTGCTTCCAATATACAGTTTCTAATACATCATTGTCATAAAAATGTGTAGCATAGTATGTATAGCCAAACGGTAAATAACTTGGTACAGATACGTCATAGGACATCTTATGAGATGCATTAATTACACCGCTAGGTAAACCGATGGTTTTGCTAGTAAGTATAGGCCACACAGAATTCGTATGTGTACGCAATGGCAACCCAATCGTTTCATAAGGAGGCCAATCTATTTCAACCTTTTGTTTAACAGGTTCTTCAATATGTTGCTCATCATTGCGGTCACCACGTAGTCGATTATCATCAACGGCTACGTTACTCACAGGACCTACAGAGTCTACAATTTTGCTTACAAAGTTTTGATTTCTTAAAGAAGCAAAGTAGAGCATATAAACTTTATTATCTTTTTCCCAGTAAGCAATTTGAATAGCGTCTTTTCTAGAACCTAACGTATATACAGAAATTCCATTAGGGGTAGTAAAGCTAACTGCATCCTTAGCATTGTAATTTGTCTTTTCTAATATAGGTGTTACCACTGTATCAATAGCCCAACCCATACGATATACAATATCTGTATTAGAGAAGGTTAGCTTCGGACCAAATTCTCCATCACGGCCCGTTTCTGTATAAACTATTTCTAATACGTCATGGTCCTTGGCTTTTACATCACGTACTGCATAATCTTTAGGCATATAAGACGGAACTTGTATAGGATAGCCAAATTCCTGCGCGGTACTCTCAATATTAGTGTTAACTAAATCATAATCATCAACTTGATCATACCAACGATAACGATCAGCGAGTCTTTTATTATCATCGATGAGCTCTTTATTATCTACATCTCGTTCAACAGGAACGGTATTACCATTTTTATCAATTAATGGGTATGTAGCACTAACTGGCTGTACGCCAAACGTGCTTACTGTAGTAGCCATCGCGGCACATAAAACAGCAGATGTTATTAGTTTCTTCATATTCTCTCCTCTTCGAGCGGTTACACAGGTTTCCGCTTTTCCAATATCGTATATTTATATAGCCGTATAATTTACAGGCTCCACATGCTCCTTATAGAATTCAGCATCAACTGATTTCACAGATTCTAAGAACAATAAGGAATATGCCATACCGTCTTTTGTCCACGTAATGCTGCGAATTAGTTGCGCTGCTGGATCCCCGGTGTAAAAGACTTCGCCAGATTCACCTTGTTCAGACCATTCAAAGTCCTTATACTCAGCAGGAACATACGGTACATCTTTTACATCTTTCACTGAATAGCCCATTCTATAAACGAAAATACTACCAGAGTTTCTCTTCCCAACTCGATATGTTTGGGAATTTTTTATAAAATATACAACCTCTAATACATCATTTTTGTCTTGCCGCACTGTATAGATTTCATAACCATAAGGGATATAACTAGGTGCCTTAACTTCATATGGAAGCTTCTGAACTGCCTCTTTTAGTTGTCCCTTAAAAGTATGAGCCTTTTTTGTATTCTCTATAGGCCAATCATGAAAGTGCCACTGTAAGCTATCAATTCTAGGCTCTACATTTTTAAAGTTATGTCCTAGCTTAAGCGTTTTTGTAGATACAGAATTATCTGTATCAGCAGGAGTATCTATAGTTTCTGCTATTGCCATTCCTACAGATAGTACCCCAACAGCGATAACAGCTAAAAGGGACTTATACATTATTTTTCTCATATTTTTTCCTCTTTATAAGCGATTACAAATTCTACCGCTATTACACAATATATTGTTCTAGATACAATTTGTATAACATCAGTTTATCTGCTAAGGAATCATTCGTTCTTTATTATATTCATCAATTGTTTTGTTTGAAATCTTCGTAACCGGATAGTTTCCTAATAATTCATAACGTGAGCTATCTATATTTTTTACAGGTACCACATGTTCCTTATAGAATTCAGCATCAACTGCTTTCACAGGTTCTAAGAAGAATAAGGAGTACGCCATGCCACCTTCCGTCCACGTAATGCTACGGATCAATTGTACTCCTGGCTTACCTGTATAATACACCTTGCCAGATTCACCTTGCTCAGACCATTCATAGTCCTTATACTCTGCAGGAATATACGCTGTGTCTCTTACGGTATCCAAGGAGTATCCCATTCGATAGGCCATAACATTAGTAATAAATTTTTCTCCAGCCTGATAGATAGGTGCATTTCTTTTGTAATATACAACCTCTAGCACATCATTTCGATCAAGACGTGCTGTATAAAGCTGATATCCAAAAGGTATATAACTAGGTGCCTCAGCCTCATACGGTAATTTCTGAGTAACCTCTGCTATCCCCTTAAAGTTACGAGCACTGTCTTGAGTCATTATAGGCCAGCCTACTAATTGCATTCTTGGTATTTGTATAATTAGAGAAGCATTATTCATGTTTGGCGTAACATTGTTAGACTTAGATGCGGCCTCAGAATGATTAATCGATACAGACTGATCAACAGTATCTGCGGATACATAGCTTATAGATACTAAACCAACAGCTATAGCAGCTAAAATGGATTTACATATTAATTTTTTCATATTCTCTCCTCATTAAGCGATTATACGCTTTATATAATGATATATTTCTTTATATATATCAGAAATCCCATTATTATTCTGTTGCTCGTGCTACTTCATAAAACCTTTATACAATCTATCCTGCAAGTAAGTTCTCCTAATAAGAGAGCTATATTATATTTTTTGCAAAAAAATCCTACTGAACGCTATATCATAATAGAGTTCAATAGGATTGTTGTATCATTATTTAGTTAATGGCGGCATAATAGCATCTTGTTCAAGTTGTCTTCGTCTTTTAGCCGAATAGTCAACAACTTTAATTCGAACTACGCCTACAGAGTTTACCATGGCGTCCGTAAAAGTAAACTCACGACCTGTCTGATGTTTCATCAATACTTGTAAGCCATGAGACTTTTCATCAATAGCCTCTAAATAGGTAGCCTCGCCACGACCCATCACACTAGAGTATACCGAGCTATATTTACATGGTATATCTCCACCTGAAACGAGTGCTTCATCGCTACCATCAATTTCAATAAATACATGTGGATTCGCTTGAATCAAACTAAACTTCTTTCCCTCATAATGGCCATGTACATAGATATAAAGTACCTCATCTATAAATTCATATCCAAAATGTAAGGGCACCACGTAAGGGTAATCACCATCCATCAGACCTAGATGAATGATACGAGTGCTACTTAAAATACCTTTAATTTCATCTATATTGGTAACCATGCGATCTTGTCGTCTCATAATAGCCTCCATCGTTTTACGTAAAATATACTCTATGTATCATTATAGCAAATTTTATAAACCTTTTAAGGCTAAGTATTCTCTTAAAATGAATAATTTCTCTTTTATTCGTATATTAATAATACTATTTTTTCTATATGTCCACTGTATAAATACATTTGACTTTTTACAATAGATACTGTATTATAAGAAAATAGTTTTATAGATTCTATAGATTATAGAGGCTATGGTAGCATTCCATGGCTTTTTATATTTGTAGATAGTTTGTAGAAAAGAGGTCTTTACTATGTCTGATACGCATCAGTTAAAACGGGGTCTTAAGAACCGGCACGTACAGTTGCTCGCCATTGGCGGTGCCATTGGTACAGGCTTATTCTTAGGCTCCGGTCGAGCCATTCACTTGGCCGGTCCATCCATTATTTTCGCCTACCTTATTACAGGTATTATCTGCTTCTTCATCATGAGAGCATTAGGCGAATTGTTATTATCCAATTTGAATCACCACTCCTTTATCGACTTCGTGGAAGATTATTTAGGTGATCGAGCTGCCTTTATCACAGGATGGACATACTGGTTCTGTTGGCTGTCACTAGCCATGGCAGACTTGACGGCCGTAGGCCTCTATATGCAGTACTGGATACCGTGGCTGCCACAGTGGATACCAGCCTTGATTGTCCTTGTCGCCTTACTATTAATGAATTTAACAGCTGTAAAATATTTCGGCGAAATGGAGTTTTGGTTTGCCTTGATTAAGGTAATTGCCATTATCTCCCTCATTATTATCGGTATCATCATGATTTTCACGGGCTTTACTACTGATGCGGGTGTCGCCGCCTTTAGTAATATGTGGAACTATGGAGGATGGTTCCCGAACGGAACGATGGGCTTTATCTTATCATTCCAAATGGTTGTATTTGCTTTTACAGGTATCGAACTCGTAGGTCTGACAGCAGGCGAAACGGAAGATCCTGAAAAGGTTATTCCTATGGCCATCAACAACATTCCATTGCGTATTATTTTATTCTATGTGGGCTCCTTGGCCATCATCATGAGTATTTACCCTTGGACGGCCGTTAACCCATCTGCTAGCCCATTTGTAGCCGTATTTACCGCTGTTGGTATCGCAGCCGCTGCAGGCATTGTAAACTTCGTGGTACTCACCTCTGCTGCGTCTGCTACAAACTCTGGTATCTTTAGTACAGGCCGTATGATTTATGCCCTTGCTAAACGCGGTCACGCACCTAGCTCTATGCGTCGCTTAACGCACAGCAGCGTACCGTACCAAGCAACGATTTTCTCTGCAGCCGTATTATTGATTACAGTTGTACTTAACTACGTAATGCCTGAAGCAGTATTCGTTATGATTACATCTATCTCTACCTTCTGCTTCATCTTTATTTGGGCCATGATGGTTATTTGTCACCTTAAATATCGCAAGAAAAACCCTGAGTTAGCGGCACAATCTAAATTCAAAATGCCACTATATCCAGTAATGAATTACGTGATTCTCGGCTTCTTCGTTTTCGTTCTAGCTATTCTAGCGCTAAACGAAGACACGCGAATCGCCCTCTTGTTCACACCAATTTGGTTCGTTATCCTTTGGGCCTTCTACTCCATGCTTAACACGGACGATGAAGATGCTCTTGGAGAAGAACTTATCGAGATGGCTGGCGTAAAAGAAATTTACAAAAAAACTAAAAAAGACGACTCCGATGACTACGTAATTTAATTAAAGGCGATTACATAAGTTAATAAAAGTTGTCTACGTGACTTAACAAAGAGCCCGTGCATAGCACGGGCTCTTCTTTTACTTCATAGTAGGGAAGTTTTGTTGTTCATATTGTTGTTGATACGCCGGAAGATTGCTTGTATCTTCATCGTAGTTAAAGATCGTTTTGCTGCGATATCCACCTTGCGTAATGATGATATCGATAGAGGATGGTACCTCTTGACCAGTACGCTCTAAATGGTTAATTAGTTCTTGTAAAGCTTCAGCTTGACGCAAAGAACCTGTCATGTATTTACCTTTAGATAAACCTGTATTTCTAATCACTTGACCATTATGTACTTGGCCTCTAGTATCTACATAATAGAAACGTACAGCTGCCTTATCTCCCGTAGGCACTGCTTTAACATAAATAGCTTTCCAGTTCTTTTTAACCATAGCTTTAGTAGCGTCTGCTAATTTATTAGACAAGCGTTGTGTTTCTTTATTAGTGGCTTTGGATACACCATTTACCTGTTGAATTTCATCATTCATAGGCATTTCGATAGGTGATACCACTGAATCTTGTTGTACCTTTTTTGCATCTGCAGGCTGAACTGCCAATACACCAACAGCTGCCATTACAGCTAACGTTGTAAGAGCAATTTTTTTCATACTATCTCTCCTTAGTCAGGTTACACTAAAACAAATTATATTTTATACAACAAATTACATTATATGTATTATATCACTTTATATCAAGTCATTCTTCTTTTCAAAACTAGTACTCTTGATTATTTGATTCCATCGCAACATAGAATCACCTCGCTTATGTATAGTATAACTAAATCTCTAACCTAATAAAAGAAAAGGCTTCAATCAATGCTCGACAAAACGTATTCTGTCAATAATGGATTGAAGCCTTTATTTTATACTATTAGTTACTAAAGTCTGTATCCACAATAGCAAATTGTGTATATTCTGGGCAGCGTTTTTGCATTTCTGCTTTAATTTTTTCTAATGTGCCATGTGGATCTTCTTCGTCAAAGTCAAAGATAATATCGTAATAGATAACTTTCTTTTCTTCTTGTACGTAGAACGCATGTACTTGTACTACATGTGTATATAGACTTACAACTTGATCGAGAGCTTGTCTTACTTCAAGCACTTCTAAACTTGGTTGGTTTTCAGCATATACACCAACGGTCATAGCAATACCAAATTTTTTATAAAGATGAACGGCGATACTTTTTGTTAGTGGATGAATATCTGCCATAGTCATCGTATCTGGCACTGTAATATGAACAGATCCAATTGTCTCACCAGGACCGTAGCTATTTAATACTAAATCATATACACCGCCCACATTTGGATGTTGAGCGATAGTTTCTTTAATTTCACGAACTAAGTTATCATCTGCACGAACGCCAAGTAAGTGATTATACATTTCTTTTAAAATGTCATAAGCAGCTTTTAAAATTAAAACAGAGATAACCGCACCTACATAACCTTGAATGTCAAAGTCAAAGAAGAATACTAACGCTGCAGATACTAATGTAGCAAAGGTAATCACCGCATCAAAGAGGGCATCTATACCAGATGCTACGAGAGCATCGGATTTATATTTTTCACCTTGCGCCTTAATATAGCGGCCCATCACTACTTTCACAACAATAGCAACGGCGATAATCATCAAGCTTGGAATATCAAAGGTAGATACCTCAGGGTGAAGAATTTTTTCAATAGATTCCTTGAGGGATCCAATGCCTGCACCTAGGATGATGAAAGCAATGGCCATAGTAGTCATATATTCGATACGACCATGACCAAATGGATGCTCCTTATCGGCACCTTTAGCTGCTAATTTTGTACCAACAATAGTTAACACAGAGGACAAAACGTCTGTTAAGTTGTTTACCGCATCAAGGATGATGGCAATAGAGTTAGACGCAAGGCCTACAATCATTTTAAAAATAACGAGAACGACGTTACCTATAATACCTTTTATACTAGCAAGCGTAATCCCCCGATTACGTGCTGCACTATTTTCTTGCAAAATCATATTATACTACACCTCTTACATTCAATTCACTAAGCTATAAATCGAAGCATATCGATTTATTTACATTTCTATTATAGCTTATCAATTATCATTTGTCATTATATTTTTTGAAAAATTTTTATAAAATCGTTGATTTTACTGAATTATCAATAATTCTCATTTCTCAATTAGAGCATTTGATGTATTGTGACTTCACAATCTATAGTGTAGATCTATTATTAACAAACTACTATCTAATTATTAATACATAATACATATTATGTACTAATTGATACTTATCTAGTGATAAGTATCAAAGTAATTAGAGGTAATTATGCGGTAACCGTAATACGCTCGCCTGTGCGCATGTGTGTAAATACAACCTTTTGGGCACGCAATTGGAACGGCTGCCCCGTTGGTTGTGCGCCATATAAGGTATCCCCTACGAGAGGGTGACCTATATGGCTGAAAGCCACACGAATTTGATGTGTTTTTCCTGTGTACAAACGGACTAAAACCTCTGTATATCCACATTCTTGGGAGTTATACACAGATTTGTCCACATTTTGACCACTTTTATCCACATCTGATAGTTCTATATCCACATTTTTTGATGCTATATCCACAAAATTTTTGGACTTATTCACAGAGTTATCCACAGGCTGTGAAGAGTGTCTACATAGGACGGAATAATCTGTACGAGTCTCTTTTCCCTTAGGATTTACTTCGTAATGAATTCCATCAGCACTGCGTTCCATAGGGAATACCAAGGAATCTTCATCAGCTTCTACGATGCCTTCCACAGTAGCCATATACCACTTTTCAAAGGTATTATCATCCATTTGCTGTTGATAAAGACTTTGGGCTAATCCACTTTTAGCAATCGCAATACAGCCCGTTGTATCTCTATCTAAGCGATTCAAGAAACGTACCTTCCGCTTAATACCATGTTCTTTAAAGTAATACGCCACACCATTGGCAAGGGATACTTGGTCTTTGGAGTTTACTGTCACACCAGCCGGCTTATCCACAATGAGGAGATCATCATCTTCATATAAGATATGTAGATTCATTTCAATTGGTTCATGATCTATTTTTTCCTTCGCCATGGCAATCCAAATCTTGTCACCTTCGGAGATAACATCTTTTGGCGTTGCTTTATGGCCGTTGATGTGGATTAGTTTTTCCTCAAATAACTTTACTAAGGATTTACGAGGATACTTTGTATCTAGTACTGCACCTAATGTAATATCCTGTTTTTCACTACGTGCAGCGTCTATATCTGGGGCAGTTACGGTCCACAAAATATCGTCGGGACGATGTGTTTTTCTCGCCATTAGTATCTCCTTTCTACGAGTTCATTGTCTCGTGGCATATAGTTCAGTAGCGAGCTTGGTTGAACCGCTCGGCCACGTATATTGGTTTGTTCAAAGGTAATGGTCAGCTCTTGCTTAGGGCGCGTTATAGCCACATAGAACAAGCGCTTTTCTTCGTCTTCACGCCCTTCTGCAATGGCAAACGGGCTTGGGAAGGTACCTTCGTTAAGGCCTGCTAGGAATACATGGTCAAACTCGCTCCCCTTTGCTTGATGGATGGTAATGATAGGAATGCGATCTTCGTTTCGTACCTGTTGAGCTGGCTCACCTGCAGTAAGGGCCGCCATCTGCAAGATTTGATTTAATCGAGCTAACCCAGCTGGCCCCTCATAGGCAGCATCAAGTTTTTCCATAATGCGATATAGATCCCGTATATGCTCTACCTTCGCTGCTTCCCCATGGGATTTATAGTATTCTAGAACCCCCATTTGATTCATTATGTACGCCAATAACTTCGTTGGCAATTCCGTATAGGCCTTTCTACGTAACGTTGCCATTTGGGATGCAATATTGGTGAAAGCAGCTTTATATTTATTGATTGCCACCATACGACCAGTCGTTGTAGGCACGATATTTTCTTTCACTGCATAGATTAAAAGCTGTGCAGTGGCCAAGATATCGTCCATCGCATTGTGCGTAGGCTCATGATTGATAGGAAACTCTGATGCTAGGAAGCCCAGTTTATGGTTTGGCAAATTAGGATAGAAGCGACGGTAAATATCGAGTGTATCATAGATAGCCTTGAATTCTGGATTACCTAAATTATGGCGTGCCAATTCATTAGTAAAGATAGTCACATCGTAGTTTACATTATGGCCTACGATAATGGCATTCTTGGAGAATTCCTTAAAGGCCTGTAGTACTATAGCTGGCTCTTCGCCGTGTTCTTGTAAATACGCATCGGAGAAGCCGTGAACCTCTTCGGATTGACCCACAGGTACGCCTGGGTTGATAAAGCGTTCAAAGGTCTCTAGGACCTGTCCATTTTCATCGATACGGATAGCCGCAATTTGAATAATACGATCCTGAGACGTATCGGTACCAGTACTTTCTACGTCATACACCACGACCTCATGATGTTCTAAACCACTGACGAGCTTCGCATAAGGCTCTGCTTCAAAGATAGGCATATCCATAAAGTCCGTCAATTTTAAGCCCACTTGTCGCGTCTCAGGGCTTTCAATAGCTGCGATACGAGCGTCACCGATACCAGCAACATAGCGTTTTATAATGCGCTTAGCGCTAACGGAGTCATTCGGGTTCATAAGCAATTTAAAGTAGGCCATAACGTCTTTGATTTCTTGGCGCCTAAAGAATTTAAACTCATCAATAATCATAAAGTGACGGCGTTCGTCTTCAGGTTTTTCATTGTTGAGGCGTTCAAAGGAGTCGCTCAGCCGTTGCGCCTTTTTATTATCCCGCACTAAAACGCCAATATTAGCATCCTTTGGCAAGGCGCAGATAGCTTCATAGATATACCTGCCCTCAAGATAGCTATTTTTACAGCCTTTAATGAGAACAGGCTTCCCCTTTCTTTCACTATTGGCGCGAGGCAATTCAGTATATATAGAGCCTACCAGATTAGGGAACATATTCTGCAATGTTTTAAAAGCCATCGTAAAGAGCGTCCAGTTAGAACGGTAGTTTTCGTAAAAAATGATTTTTAAAGGCTTAAAGTCCGCATCAAACTGCTTGAGCAAACGAAATGGATCGGACCCACGCCATTCGTATATAGTTTGGAAATAATCCCCACATAATAGGACGTGATTACCTTCCCAAAGCATTTCAAGTACCTTGTACTCTAGTACGCCTGTATCTTGCATTTCATCTACAGAGATATAGTTGTAACGGCTACGCCAACGCTCACGAACTACGGGATCTTGGAATAGACGATGAACACCACAGATGAGGTCCGTGAAATCTAGACCATGTACAGAGGCTAAACTTTCATCATAGGCGGCAATCCATTCGTGCCCATGGTTCAAGAAGTCATGAAGTTCACTGTAGAGCACATTCCCAAAGCTAGAAAACTGCTGCTCAATTGCGGCACGTTGTTCCTTCTGCAAACGCTCAATAGTTCGTCTATAATCGCCTACGAGATCATCAGAATAGAACCCATATAAGGAGCGATATTCTTTCACCATACCGATGATGTTGGCAAAGGACATTTCTCGCAATTTACCTGGACGATACGGTTCAGACAATTCCTTGCAATCCTCTTCATCAAAGATAGTTACATCCGTATACAAGGTTTCATTGCGCTTCCCCTCTTGTTGGAGTACGAAAAAGCAAAAGCTGTGGAATGTACTAACCTCCACAGCCTTTGCAGGACTGCCTACGAGCGATTGAATGCGGTCTTTCATCTCGTTTGCCGCCTTGTTCGTAAAGGTCATGCACAAGATATTCTCCGCCTTCGCATAGCCGCCCTCGATGAGGTGAGCCACTCGATAAGCAAGTGTATTCGTTTTTCCCGTCCCAGCGGACGCTAACAAGAGGATATTCTGTTCAACTTCATCAATAACGCGTTGTTGTTCACGATTGATAAGCATGATAGCCTCCTATTTTAAAAAGCCGTACCATCCGGCAGCAATGAGCATTGGAATAGGGCCTAGAATTGCAGTTAAAGCCCATACGCCCAAACCAATATCCATAGGAATATTGAGGATATGAACGCATACTAAATACGTCAAAATACCAGTTACTGCATTCATAAATACTCGTTTAAGAGTAAAAAAGGCTACTTTGAAAGCAATGTAGGCTACAGCAACGGATACAACCGCCGAAATAATCGGTGATGCTAATAAAGCTTCCATATTATCCTTTCATTTCTTGGCGGTTCACTACGGCACCGCCTAACGTTAATTCATCGGCATATTCGATATCGCCACCCACAGGAACACCGCGGGCAATGCGCGTTACCTTAATACCACTTGGGCTTAATAAACGTGCCAAATAGAGAGCTGTCGCCTCCCCTTCTACGTCTGGGTCAGTAGCGAGGATAACCTCTTGTACGACACCATCGCGAAGGCGGGCAATCAATTCTTTTACGCGAATATCGTCAGCACCGATGCCCTCTATAGGGGACAAGGCACCTTCCAATACGTGATATAAGCCCTTATAGTCACCACTGCGCTCGATAGCAATGACATCGCGAGATGTTTCAACGACCATAATCGTCGTTTGATCGCGGTTCGGATTGCTACAGAATTCGCAAGGGTCTTGAGCTGATAAGTTAAAGCAAATAGAACAGTGACGCGTAGCCCCCTTCGCTTCCACGATGGTTTCCACGAGACGGTCTACCTCTTCCTTCGGCATTTCTACCAAATGATAGGCCAAGCGTCTAGCCGACTTGGAGCCGATACCTGGCAAGCGGCGCAACTGCTCTACGAGCCGTTCTAAAGCATTTGTCATTTAGAATAAACCTGTTGGCAAGTTAAGACCACCAGTTACTTTGCCCATTTCTTGAGCCAAGAGGTCGTCTACTTTTTTGCTAGCTTCGTTTACAGCAGCCATCACTAAATCTTCTAACATTTCTACATCTTCAGGATCAACTGCAGTTGGGTTCAATTTCAAAGACTCGATGATTTTTTCACCGTTCATCACAACTGTTACAGCACCGCCACCAACGGAAGCCTCTACTGTACGAGTTTTTAATTCTTCTTGCATTTTCTTCATATCTGCTTGCATTTTTTGAACTTTTTTCATCATGCCAGCCATATTGCCCATACCTTTACCAAACATTGTAATTCCTCCTTTTAGGATCTACGTCCTATACTAATATTCTAATTGATTTATTCTTCGATGACCTCGACGATGATGTCGTGGTCTTCAGATAGTTTTTCTAATGTTTCTGCCAAGAGAGGATTATTTCGCTCCTCTTCCGTCATATTTGCTGGGTCCCATGCATATTCACGAGCAACCGTCACACTATCGATAGGCGCAACTTCAATAGGTGCTTGTGAAAGCATAGTATGATCATCACTTTGATAAGGGGTTCCCTGTTGCTGTTCGCCCCCATTAGACTTTGGGACAGCTTCTACCTCAATATGGGCACCGCTATCCATAGGGCGTTCTAGAACTTCCCCATCTTCACTGATAACAGTGACACTATCTAATGGATGTGGTGGCATATCATCTAAAGATGATACGTAAGATTCCTCCATATCCTCTACAGGCACATCATCAAAGGAATGAACTGGAATATCATCACCAGTTGTGGCACTTACAGCAGCATCACCCGTCTTCTTTGCTAAGAAGGCTAATGCTGCGGCCTTTGCCGCATCTACCGCTGCAGAATCAGACTTACTTGGTTGCTCATCATTAGTTAAGTCCATTTGTGTCGGCTGTGCCCCAGATGTTGTATGTACATCTACCATTGGCTCTTGCGGTCGTTGCGGTGTTTTTACTTGGCGCTGCGTCGTACTACCAGAGGCCTTTTTATAGTCTTTGTAAACTTGTGTAAGAGCATCTACGATTTCCACATGTACTGGATAACCCAGTGTATAGGTGAAAGCATCTGCCGCTTCTGCTAAGTTTACTTCGTTGGTCATTACATTAAGGTGCAATGTATTTTTGAAGGCCATAACCGCCTTGCTTTGATCTACGTATACAAGTTGACCTTGGCCGATAACAGTAGAGGTCATATTTCGATTGCTATCCTTCAAGTATTTAATGACATTGGACTGTACATTGCGATACTCTTGAGCCGACAAGATTTGATCACTAATAATAGCTTGTGTACTAATACCTTTTTTACCACGACCTTTGGCTTGATTTCTAGCAGGTCGTTCTGGTGCACTGCTTGTACTTGGTGGCGCCATACCAATACCGCCCATTGGAGGCGGAGCCATACCTACTCCATTCATAGGAGGCGGTGTACTACCTGGTGTACCCATAGGTGGAGGTGTCATGCCTACACTCGTAGGCGGTGGTGTCACGCCTACGCCACTTGGAGGCGGCACAGTACCAACAGTACTATTTTGAGTACTACTCATAGAAGCATTCTGTACAGCAGCATTATCTACAGAAACAAAGTTATTAGCATAACCACCAGTCGGGCCAAAGGCATTGGCACCGTAAGCAGGTGCAGTTGCGACAGCTGGACCGCGTTGCTCTAATTGAGCCATGCGGTTCAATAAATCATTTCGTTCAGATCGTTCTGAAGACTCTAATGCATACACACGGTCTTCTAAGCTTTCATCAACAGAGCTTAATTTGGCACAAAGTACTAAAAGGCCCATTTCAATGATAGTTCGTGGATTATCCACCTGTTTGGCATCATTCATGATGGATTGAGCACTGCGCACATATTGATTAAGCTCATTAAAATCGATGCTTTCAGCTTGAGCTAAAAACTCAGCCTTAAAGGCATCGTATACCTTGAGCTCGTCCGCATCAGGTGCTACCTTACCAACTAGCAAGGCCCGCACGTGCTGAATGAGGGCTTCCATAATCTGCGTCGCATCACGACCTTCTGCTAAGGCATCGTGGATATAGGACAGCAATTTAGGTCCATTCCCGTTGCGCAACGCATCTAGGAAGTGAATAATCCATTCTTTGCTAACAAGACCAATCAGTTCTTCTACTACTTGCGGCGTAATAATGCCTGTTGCCATACCGGCACATTGGTCTAAGATACTCAACGCATCGCGCAAACCGCC
The DNA here is from genome assembly GCF_002959775.1 of Veillonella rogosae JCM 15642. GTDB lineage: Bacteria > Bacillota > Negativicutes > Veillonellales > Veillonellaceae > Veillonella > Veillonella rogosae. Next base: position 180,267 of record NZ_PPCX01000010.1, read on the forward strand.
ATCTGCATGAACAGCGATGAGCTGTGCTGCTGCAGGATCTAATCCAAAGCCTTCCTTTTCCGCTACATAGGATAAACGCTGTGCGATATCATCAGACGTAATGCGTCTAAAGGTATAGCGTTGACAACGAGATACGATAGTAACAGGCAATTTTTCAATTTCTGTGGTAGCGAAGATAAACATAACGTGAGCTGGTGGCTCTTCGATAGTTTTTAAAAGCGCATTCCAAGCCTCAGTCGTAAGCATGTGGGCTTCGTCGATGATGAACACCTTTTTACGGCCTTCAACCGGCATGAATTTGACGCTTTCACGAAGGGCACGCACCTCATCGATACCACGGTTGGATGCGGCGTCGATTTCAAGAACGTCCATGGACTGGCCGCTCAAAATCGATTTACAAGCACTACACTCGTTACAAGGATGATCCGTTGGCCCATGCTCACAGTTGATAGCGCGCGCAAAAATCTTGGCCATACTCGTTTTACCAGTCCCTCGCGGACCAGCAAATAAATACGCATGCGCCACCTTATCCTCGCGGATAGCACGCATCAACGTATCCGATACTTGATGCTGACCAACCACATCGGTAAACGTCTGCGGACGGTACTTACGATATAACGCAATATATGCCATTGGAACACCCCCTTTTTTCCGAAAATTACAATACTTTATTATACCATATTCACGGAAATCTGACTCATTTTATAGACTTTATCGCATAATTCTAAGGTAATATTTTTATTTACAAATAATGTCGATGTTTACTAGCCAAAAGAACATCTTATTAGACTTAGCAAACTATCCTAGACCTTGGATTAGACATAAAAAAAGCGGCCCCTCAGGCCGCCCTGCAATATTCGATCACGACAGCCCCCGGGTTCCCCGTGGCACATGAAGGTTACCGCTTAGTGCTGCTACCTCTCAGTCCTGACACGATTCACAGGCCCCCATTGCACAGGCCCGAGAACTGCCATGATCCAATATTGCAATACAAATATTATACATGAAAATGCCTCTGTAGTCAAAACTATAGAGGCATTTTACAGTATTAATCTTATATAACGGAAGTTAACTAGGAAATAAATAGATTATGCATATTTTTCTTTGAATGCAGCTAATTGTGCTTCTTCTAAGGATAAGCCTTGTGTTTTGAAGCGTTCAATAGCATTGTGCATTTCTTCATATGCTACTGGTACAACTTTTGTGAATCTATTTACAAAGTTATTCCAGTTTTCTAGAATATGACGGCCTTTAGCGGAGTTCGTATGCAATACGTGTTGTTCTACTAATTCTTTAATGCGTTTAAGGTCATCTTCAGTGTTAGCAGGACGTAATTCTACAAGACCTGTATTGACATAGCGTTCATCACAATCGAGGATATACGCATAGCCACCGGACATACCTGCCGCGAAGTTACGGCCGATTTTACCGAGTACAAGCACTTCGCCACCAGTCATGTATTCACAACCATGATCGCCTACACCTTCAACAACAGCAGTAATACCACTATTACGAACGGCGAAACGTTCACCAGCTACACCGTTGATGTAGGATGTACCAGAAGTAGCGCCATAGAAGGCAACGTTACCGATAAGGATGTTTTCGTCAGCTTCAAAGATAGAATCTTTAGGAGGATATACAGTGATAGTACCACCGGACAAGCCTTTACCGAGATAATCGTTCGCATCGCCTTCGAGTTCTAAAGTCATGCCTTTAGGAATGAAAGCACCGAAGGATTGGCCTGCAGAGCCTTCAAAGTTCAACTTGATTGTGTTATCTGGCAAGCCGCTTTCACCGTAACGACGAGTCACCTCAGAGCCAACCAAAGTACCTACAACACGGTTAATGTTTGTAATAGCCAATTTAGCGCGAATAGGTTTTTGATCCTCAATAGCAGGGCGGCACATACGCAAGAGCTTGGACATATCCAATGTGCGTTCCAATTCGTGATCTTGGTCAACAGTATGCATGTGACCTACAGAGGAATCGATGTATGGACGGAACAAAACGCGTTTAAGGTCAACGCGAGACAATTTGAAATTATCGTCTTGAGATTTTTGACGAACGAGGTCGATACGGCCAACGAGTTCAGCTACAGAGCGAATACCTAAGCGAGCCATGATTTCGCGTAACTCACGAGCGATGAAGATCATCAAGTTTTCTACATACTCAGGTTTACCTGTAAAGCGCGCACGCAATTTTTCATCTTGTGTAGCTACGCCATAAGGGCATGTGTTGAGGTTACATACACGAGCCATTTTACAGCCTACTGCAACGAGTGGCAATGTACCAAACCCGAACAGTTCAGCACCTAGCATAGCTGCTACCGCTACGTCGAAACCGGTCATCAACTTGGAGTCTACTTCTAATTGAACGCGGTCACGCAATCTGTTGAGCATCAATGTTTGATGCGTTTCGGACAAACCTAATTCCCAAGGCACCCCAGCGTGTTTTACAGACGTACGGCCTGCCGCACCTGTACCACCGTCGTAACCAGAGATCAAGATATTATCTGCTTTTGCTTTCGCAACGCCAGCAGCGATAGTACCAACGCCAGCTTCAGATGTTAATTTAACGGAAATACGTGCATCTTTGTTGACGCATTTCAAATCGTAAATCAACTCAGCCAAATCTTCGATGGAGTAAATATCATGATGAGGTGGTGGAGATACGAGCTCAACCCCTGGAGTAGAGTGACGTGCTTTGGCGATTTCAGGGTACACCTTTTTACCTGGCAATTGACCACCTTCACCTGGTTTAGCACCTTGAGCACATTTAATTTGTAATTCTTTTGCGTTGATGAGGTAATTCGCAGTTACACCGAAACGACCAGAGGCGATCTGTTTTACTTCGGAGTTCATGCTATCGCCGTTTGGCAATGGTTTGAAGCGAGCTACATCTTCGCCGCCCTCACCAGAGTTAGATGTAGAGCCAAGGCGGTTCATAGCGATAGCAATCGCTTCATGCGCCTCTTTACTGATGGCACCATAACTCATAGCGCCTGCTTTAAAGCGTTTTACGATAGATTCTTCAGCTTCAACCTCTTCAATAGGAATGCCGCCGCCTACTGGGTAGTTCAATTCCATCAAGGAACGCAATGTAACGTGGTAATCATTGCGAATTGCTTTAGAATACTCTTTATATTTAGCATAGTCGCCATTGATAAGGGATTCTTGTAACAAATCAATCGTCTTAGGGTTAAACAAATGCTCTTCCCCATCTTTTACAGGACCATACCAACCGCCTGGTTCAAGAACAGTTTCGTCGGATTTGAAAGCACGTTCATAACGAGCTAATGCTTCGTGTGCTACACCGCCAAGACCGATACCACCGATACGTGTTGGCGTATTTACGAAGAACTTGTTGATAAAGTTAGTATTCAAGCCCAAAGCTTCAAAGATTTGTGCGCCATGGTAGGAGCGAACTGTGGAAATACCCATTTTGGACATAACCTTCATGATACCGCCTACAGCTGCTTTGATGTAGTTCTTTTCAGCTTCTTCAACCGTAATATCGCCAAGGCGTTTACGAGCTTGTAAGTCGCGTACTGTTTCAAGTGCTAAGTATGGGTTGATAGCTGTTACACCATAACCAATTAATGTACAGAAGTGATGAACTTCGCGTGGCTCACCAGATTCGAGAATAAGACCGATTTCTGTGCGCAACACTTTATTGATCAAGTGATTATGAACAGCCGCTACAGCCAACAATGCTGGAATTGGTGCATGATTTTCATCGACGCCACGGTCTGATAAAATCAATACATTTTGTTCTGTACGTGCTGCCTCTTCTGCTTTTTCACATAATTCATTTAATGCATCACGCAAGCCTTCAGCACCCTTAGTTGGATCGAAGAGGATTGGCAATGTAACGGATTTCATACGACGGCAGTCAAGAGCCTTAATGGATGCCAATTCTTGGTTAGTAAGGATCGGTGTACGCATGGACAATGCATAGGTACCAGCTTTGTTAGGATCTGTTAAGTTACCAGAGTTACCAAGCATAACGCGCGTAGATGTAACCATTTCCTCCCGAATGGAATCGATTGGAGGATTTGTTACTTGCGCGAACATTTGCTTGAAGTAGCTATATAACAATTGTGGTTTATCGGACAAGATAGCAAGTGGAGCATCGGCACCCATAGCGCCTACAGGATCTTTACCATCCTTTGCCATAGGTACAATCATACGTACAAGGTCCTCTTGAGTATAACCAAAGGCTTGTTGATTTTTGAATAAATCTTCAACTTTTGGAATGTCGCTTTCATCAGCTTGTGTAATTTCAGACAAGTGAATAACGTGCTCTTTTACCCATTCATTATATGGCAATTCAGTAGCAACTCGTTGTTTGATTTCTTCGTCGGAAATGATGCGTTGTTCTTCAGTATCGATGAGAAGCATTTTGCCTGGTTCCAAGCGACCTTTAGCGCGAATATTTTCAGCGTTTTCGTTAACTACACCTACTTCAGATGCCATGATAACGCGATCATCAGTTGTTACATAGTAACGAGCAGGACGCAAACCGTTACGGTCAAGTACGCCACCGATAACAGTACCATCAGTGAAGCCCATAGCGGCAGGACCATCCCATGGTTCCATCATGAAGCTATTGAACTCGTAGAAGTCATGTTTTTCTTGGCTCATGAGATTATTGCGTTCCCAAGGTTCAGGAATCATCATCATGATTGCATGAGGCAAGGAGCGACCTGTCATGTGCAAGAATTCCAAGGTGTTGTCGAACATAGCGGAGTCAGAACCGCTGTCATCTACTACAGGGAATACCTTTTTAATATCTGGGAATAATGGAGATTCTGCTTTACCTTCACGAGCATTGATCCAGTTTACATTACCGCGGATAGTGTTGATTTCACCATTATGCACTAAGAAACGGTTAGGATGCGCCCGAGCCCAGCTTGGGAATGTATTCGTACTGAAACGGGAGTGAACCATAGCCAATGCAGATGTAAAGTCAAGATCGCTCAAATCAAGGTAGAAGTCACGCAATTGACCAGGTGTTAACATACCTTTATATACGATTGTTTTAGAGGACAAAGATGCGATATAAAAATCGCTAGATAATTCCTTGCTCAACGGAATGATGCGTTTTTCCGCCAATTTACGGATAATGTACAATTTACGTTCGAATTCTTTATTATTCGTTACATCTGGACCTTTACCGATGAGGATTTGAATCATCCAAGGACGAATAGCAGCCGCCTCTTGACCAACCTTTGTACCATCAACTGGTACTTCACGCCAGCCGAGAACAACTTGACCTTCTTCGCGAACAACCTCTTCAAAAATGCGTTTTTGCTCGTTACGGAGACTTTCATATTTATGGGCAAAGACCATACCTACGCCGTAATCACCAGCGGAAGGCAAGTTAATGCCAAGCACTTCGCATTCGCGCTTAAAGAACTCATGTGGAATTTGTACCAAAATACCGGCACCATCCCCTGTGTCCTTATCGGCGCCTGCACCACCGCGGTGCTCAAGACGCTCTAAAATACGCAAACCATCATCGATAATATCATGGGATTTTTTACCCTTAATATTAACGACAAAGCCCATGCCGCACGCATCCTTTTCAAATTGGCTGCTGTACATACCATTGGCTTCGAGTCTAGCTTGATCTAGACGTTGTTGCTCGATTGTGCTCTGATTCATATCCATAACGTGCACTCCTTCATATCACTTGATCATCCCAAGCGCTGCGGCATCGTTCCGTTCGGGCTTGGTGAAAGTATAACTAACAAACTATTTCATAATAAATCTATAAACTTTATAGTCTATAGAATTTTATGTCTACGCATAGTATACACCTGTCCTCTGTGAATTGAAAATATAAAAAAAACATAGTCTATGCTTTTGATGCATAGACTATGCGTTTTTATCACTATTGTTTTTTGTATACACGAATACACAATCATCAATTGAGCTTTTTTTGTTTTACGTGGCACGCTCTATGTCCACATCTAACGATTGAGCTTTCTTTATTTTACGTGGCATGCTCTATGACCACATCATCATTTAGATTATAGTTGATATACCTTATAAAAGCAATTACTATTTTTCACGACCAAAGTCGTCCCCTACTTCACAGGTTACCGTTATAGGCTCGTCCTTACCATAGGGTACAAAAGTGAGTTCTGACGCATGTAAGCATTGACGTGTATAGGGTTTGTTACGTGTGCCATACATAGCGTCACCAACGATAGGATGTCCGATGTGCTCCATGTGTACACGAATTTGATGAGTTCGACCTGTGAGCAATTTAAATCGCAGTAAAGTATGATCCCCATCATGACTAAGGACGGTATATTCCGTTTGTGCCGGTTGACCAAATTCATCGATGACACGGCGGTTATCAAATACGGGATCTACACCGATAGGCGCGTCGACAACACCATCTGAGTCAATGCGACCTTCTACAAGGCCAGTATAGATGCGATCGATACGACCAGCTTGTAGTTCATCTGTGTAGTACTGCTGCGCTTCCTTAGTTTTGCCAAAGAGAATGCAACCCGATGTGTCGCGGTCAAGGCGATGCACAGGGCGCACCTTATGGACTACGCCCTTTTTCGCATAATAACCTGCCACATAGTTGCTCAATGTACAAGACTTTGTTTGACCTGCTGGATGAACGAGCATAAAAGGATTCTTATTAACCACCAAGGTATGAGCATCTTCGTAGAGAACGGTAATAGGCCCCTTTTCTACATCTACGCCATAATCCTTATCTTGTGGCAGTTCCAATGTTAAGACATCACCTTTTTTGAGGGAACGCTGAGAATGGGCTACACGGCTATTTACTTTTACCCGTTTCTTGCGAAACATCATTTGAATATCCCGAGAGGATAGAGAAAACCGTTCCTTTACATATTTAGAGACCGTTAATTCTGTCGGTTCTTTTACCGTATACGTTTTCCAGCTCATATTACCACCACTCGTTAATATATGTTTTTTGTTCAGGATAGAGGATATCGAAATAATCTAACCATTCTTCCCCGACTGAAAGTTTACCTTCAAAGGCAAGATCCCGTACTGTTAATGTGCCCATCAAGAGTTGGCTCAAAGCGCCCACTTCAACAGTAAGATCTACTTCACCTTCAAGCGTATCAGATACTTTCTTAACAGTTGGCGTCAATGCACCGCCATATTGTACTTCGTAGCGACCTTCATTCCATGCACAAAGGCTATCTTTAACGCCAAAGGTCAAAGTAATAGGCATCATCAATGCCTCTGGATTTACAGGAATCGCTTCAAGAGCCGCTTTCACATCCACAATACGGCTCATCATATATGGCATTGTGGAATGTCCGCTTTTACCATCTGGATAGAAGCGATAGTATGTATCGTGAAGGCCTTCATTCCAACGGATAGAAGTGCCTTGGGAGCGATGATTGTAGAAGTAATTGAGCAATGCCCGTTGTGCACGGCGTGTAGTATACACCAATTCAGAAACAGGGATTTCAGGTTGGCCTAAACGATATACAGCATACCCTTCGATAATACTTTCATCATTGCGCACAACAGTGATATTTACACCTTCCGCAAAGAAGCTGCCAAGCAAGCGTTTCCATTCTTTTTCACCGCGCTCTGCATAACCAGATAAACGCGCTGTATACGCTTTATATACCGGATCTAGCAATGTCCATTGTTCTACGCTATTAAGCAAGCCAAAGCTCAAAGATTTATCCGTCATAGGGCGCAAGTCTTCAAGAGACATGGTGTTCACCCATTGATGAGCATAGAGTTCCCAACCATATTGTTGGTAAAAAGCCGCTTTAGAGGGCATCAAAATCGTCATGGCTTGACCGCGCTTACGAATTTCCTCTAATGCAGCAGTCAACAACGCACCACCTACACCACCACGGCGTGCCGCCGGATGTGTGGCAACACCTACCATATAACTTGTAGGCAGTACAGCACCGCGTACATTAAGATTATATTGGCGCAAATGAACGGTACTTAACAACTGATCTTGTTCTAGACCAACCATTGTATGTTCTGGTTCATAGCAATTTGTAAAATAATATTGGAAGAATGGATCTTCCTTAGGTTCAAAGCAGTATGCCCATAGATTTTCCACATGTGGAGTATCTTGAGCCGTTGCAATTCTAAATTCCATAATTATGTCCTCGTTATATCATAAAGGCCTCTATCTATCGCATCGCATCGCATCGCATCGCATCGCATCGCATCGCATCGCATCGCATCGCATCGCCATGATGATACGCAATTTACATACAAATAGATAGGCTAACACTTCTATTATAACAAAATGAGCTATGAAGCACATCGGCTTCATAGCTCAGATTTTTATTTACCGCCTGTGGCATTATCTGCTTCGTTAGCATACACTGCGTCATATTTTTCAGCAAAGTGATCTGGGTTGTAAGATTCCTTTGCTTGACGAAGGCCAGGCAATCCCATATCTTCTTCACGATTGATGAATTCAACTTCGCTAAATTCATGACGAATGAATTCATTATTAATCGCTTGGTACAAACCGCGAATATCTGGATTTGCTTTTTCAATATGAATCAAAGCAATTCTATCATTTAAGATTTCACCAATACTGAAAGCTTCTACACGGCCAAACAATTTAATGGCGCCGCCTTTAAGGCCTAGTGTTTCCCAGTTGTCGAACAACAAATTGATTGCTACTAATTCGTCTTCGATACCTTCTTCGTGGTGAGTTTCCACCCAAGATGCTGCTGTTTCGCGACATAATGGAATGATATCTTCCGTAATTGGCAAGTACTCATAGTTAGAATATTGCATGCGGAATTGGTTCAAATGGTTTTTCTTTTGACGGAATTTCTTACCGGACAAATTGATAAGATCTTCAGACTTGTAAATGTATTCGTAGTTATCGCGGTCAGGGGTGAACTCATAGCGACCAGGACAAAGGTCTTCCATACGCTCTTTAACAGCTTTGCTAACACCTTTAAAACGGAATGGCAATTTATTTTCTACGAACCATTCTTTAGCGCGCAATAAACCATCAAGGAACTTTGCATCTTTACCAGCAAACGGAGGCAATAGGAATGGTTCACGCTTACCGCCACCTTGAATGTACAACACACCATTTTCTTCAGCCCAACGGATGCCGTACGGATCTTGCCACATGAACAATGTAGTGAAACAGTTATCAGATGCTTCATAATGATGTTGTTCAAAATACTTATCGATTAATGGTTTATCTCTTAATTCAAAACGTTTAAATTCTAAAATAATAATCCCTCCTATCAGATTCCTCTTACGAGGTTGCTTTCACAGTGTGTGAAAGTTTTCTTGCCATCATGCATTCAACATATATTAAAACTTTAGTACAGAACCTTACGGTTCGTAATTACAATTTTACAGATTCGCCTAACACAAAGGTTCCATCAGTTGTGATAACCTTGTCACCTGCGTTTAGACCAGAAATAATAGCTACATCATCACCTTCTGTGATGCCTACCTCTATGACGCGTACGTCCACTGTATTATTTTCAGTCAATACATAGACATATTTGCCGTCAGAATTTTCACGAACCGCCTTAGACGGTACGGTCAACATTTTTGCTTTCACATTAGATTCTATAACAAGTGTATAGAATTCGCCAGCCTTAATGAGGCCTTTGTCATTGTTGAAAGTTGCTTTCACCAATACGCTAGGCACAGTTTCAGGTTGCGTAATATCTACATAAGTTAATTCACCTGGTAATTCTTGTTCAGCCACCTTGAGGAGCACTTTCATGCCATTTTTTGCCTCCGGTGTGCCGAGTTTCATCGCCGCATCACGAGGGATGCTGAGAGATGCTACCATCGGTGTGGTTTGTTGTATCATCATAAACGGACGATCTGCAATCGCCATTTGACGGTCTTCGTTATAAATAGCCGTCACCGTACCTGCTATAGGAGCTACAATTGTGGATGCAGCCATTTGTGCCGATACTTGAGCGATTTGTGCTTCGATAGCTGCTACATTAGCGCCACCGCCACCACCGCCAGTTGTTACTGTCGTAGTTTGTGGTTGAGATCGTTCCACAATGCGATCATATTCTTTTTGTGTAATCATGCCCGCTTCACGCATTTTCTGTGCCTGTGCTAATTGAGCACTATCTACGGACGCCGCCGTCGTAGTCGTCACAGATGTCGCATATGATTGCGACTGAGCTTGCGCTAACTGACCTTGTAAGGATGCCAGCTGTTGTTGTAAAGCCGCTGTATCTACAGTTGCCAAGGTTTGGCCTTGCTGTACTTGGTCGCCTACTTTCACAGCATATACGACCTGCCCTGTTAAGGTCGGCGTTACGGTCGCCTTGTTAAGGGCTGTTACATTGGCGTCATTATGTATCTGCAACGGCATATCCTTGTATGTTACGTCAGTAACGGATACGGTTTTTGTACCGCAACCGGCAATGGCCAGCACCATTATCATAACACTAAGCATAGCAATTACAGAACATAAACGATTGATTTTCATTCTGTCACTTCCTATCATATTGATTTTTATCAATACCTTAGTATATCATAAAATCAATTAGAATTGTATGAAAGCTAATTTCTTTAATTTATGGATATAACGGAGGTTCTCATGGAAGAACGGATGGACTTTAGAATATTAAATAACGGTAGCTTTATTCCCTCTATCGGTTATGGCACTTATAAAACAGGCACCGAAGGGGAAACAGAGCAAGCCGTTGCTAATGCACTTGGCGTAGGTTACCGCTTGCTCGATACAGCCGCTTACTACGGCAACGAAGAAGCAGTTGGTAGAGGTATCAAAGCATCTAGCGTTAATCGTACAGATATCATTATTACTACAAAAATTTGGCACACCGATGCAGGCTATGATAATACGATGCGCGCTGTTGAAAGCTCTCTAAAAAAATTAGACACTAATTATATCGACATCATGCTCGTACACCAACCTTTGGGCGATTACTACGGCTCATGGCGTGCTATGGAGGAGTTATACGACCAAAACGTATTGCGTGGCCTAGGTCTCTCTAACTTCTACGAAGATCGCCTCATCGACTTGCTATACCACTGTAATGTAAAACCTGTGGTGAACCAAATCGAGTGCCACCCGTTTAACCAACGTCAGTCCTTATTACAATTAATGCGTAAACATCAAGTAGTAGGCATGGCGTGGTCACCATTTACTCGTGATCGCCAACCGATTTTCGACCACCCAATCATTAAAAGTTTGGCCGAAAAATACGGTGTCACAAAACACCAAATCATCTTACGTTGGCATATCCAACGAGGCATCATTCCATTGCCAAAGGCAAATACCGTAAGCCATATGGAAGCTAACTTTGATGTATTCGACTTCAAGCTTACTAACATCGACATGGACGTTATGGAATTATTAGATCAACAAGACTTCTTGGAAGATCACCACACCGCACCAGGTCTAGAAAGATTATTACAACTAAGATAAAAAAGAAAACCACTTATATCTTCTCCCTTCTTTTAGGAATAGATATAAGTGGTTTATTTATTTTATTGTACTTTATTCTATTTAGGTACATTAAATACGGCTTGTATAAGTATCATGTACACTACTGTGCCCGCCCCAATAGACATGAACATATTTCGCTTCCATAGGTGCATGCCAACGGTTACTAATAAAGCAATAAGTTCTGGAATGCCATAAGGATAGGAAAGCACAATTGTATCTTTAAAGGTATATACAACAAGCATACCCATAACAGCTGCCGGCAAGGCCTTACCTAAATACTGTACAAACTCTGGTGCCTTTTTACCAGGTGGAAAAATAAGAAAAGCGGAGAAACGTGTAAGTAATGTAGCTGCTACGACAATAGCAACGGTAATGACCATTTCAAAACTAGTCAAGATGTACACCTCCCCACTTATACGCAATATAACATACTATGAGCATACACACCATAGAGGCAAGCATAAACAAGGATTTTCCCGTCAACAGAAGCATGGCTAGGGCTACAACGGCTCCAACAGCACCAAAGCCTCGAATATTATTACTCTTAGCATTAAATAACATTTCAAGGAATATAACAATAAATAAGCCCGGTAATACAAAACCAATACCACGCAAATCTACAGATGCTAATAAATCACCAAACAATCCCCCTACAAAGGTACTCACCACCCAAAAGGTATAATTAAGCCACGATACATGGAAGTAGAACCATTTTTCATCCACATCATCGGGTAACTTCGTAGATACATTAATTGCAAAGCTTTCGTCACACATCCAGGCAACGGTAGGAAACCATTTCCACCCCATATTCACATATCTCTGTAATGCAGATAAACCATAGAAAAAATGGCGCCCGTTAACAAACAAGGTCAGCATAAAAGCATTTACAGGATCAAAGCCTGCCATCAGCAGCCCAATAGTTACGAACTCCATAGAGCCTGCAAAAATTGTACTAGCCAAAACAGGGGCTGTCCACCAAGGCAAGCCCTGACTGGTAGCATACAAGCCAAAACCTAATCCAAGGAAGAAGAAGCTAAGCCCCATAGGAATCATTATAGGAAGCGCAAAAGAAAATGCACTTCGATGTTTTATTTCATTCAAGGATTTTCTCCTTTCGAAATCATACATTATATATTATGTAAACGATAGTCAAAACTAATCTTAGTCCTCTTCTAGACGATAAAACTAATTTGAACAATAATAAAAGACACCATATGGTGTCTTTTATATGAGCTATTATATTATACATTGTATATAATTAGTGTCAAATTTTGATGGCTTTAACCAAATGTATTATAAAGCACGCGTTAAAATTTCACGAGCGACTTCTGGTGTTACATCGCCTTTTTCACCAAGTCGAGTCATACCATGGTCTTCCAATTGTTTCACAATTTTATCAACTGCTTCTTCGCCAAGACCATAATCTTTCAAACGGGTAGATACGCCAAGGGACTCGAAGAATTCACGCGTTTTAGCAATAGCCTTATCTGCTTTTTCTTCTGTTGTGCCTTCTGTAATATGCCATACACGAGTAGCATATTGTGCCAATTTTTCAAGCTTGTCTGCTTTTTTCACTTCTAATAATGCAGGCAATACGATAGCTAATGTAATCCCATGATCAAGATGGTACGCCGCAGTTAACTCATGGCCGATAAGATGTGTTGCCCAGTCTTGTGGCACACCTGCACCAATCAAGCCGTTTAATGCCAAGGTAGAAGCCCACACGTGATTAGCACGAATATCGTAGTTTTCTGGATTTTCTACCGTTTCTTTACCGATTTCAATCATAGTTTTTAAAATACCTTCACTGAATCGGTCTTGAATACGGCCCTCTACAGGATATGTTAAATATTGTTCTGTGGTATGCACAAATGTATCAATAACGCCATTCTTAACTTGTTTTTCAGGCAATGTGAAAGTCAATGTTGGATCAAGCATGGAGAACTTAGGGAATACTAAGCTACTGAACACAGGGAATTTACCGTCACCATAAGTAATAACTGCACCATTGTTCATTTCAGAACCTGTGGCAGGTAGAGTCATAACTGTACCAAAAGGTAATGGACTTGGCACCATATCTACTGGAACCTCTGGTACACCAGCTTTCATAACTTCAATGACAGGACCATCATAAGTAGCGCCCATAACGATAAGTTTTGTAGCGTCTACTACAGAACCGCCGCCTACAGCAAGAACGAAATCTACTCCATGTTCTTTAATGAAAGCTACCGCACGTTCACACGTTTCAAGAGATGGGTTTGGCTCAATACCGCCGAATTGCTCTACCTTACGGTTACCAAGGGCTTTCACAATGCGGTCAATAAGACCACTGCGCACTGCAGAGCCACCACCATAGGTAATAAGCACCTTTGCATCCTTTGGAACCAATGTATCTAATTCACCTAAACGATCTTTACCAAATACGATATGTGTAGGGTTATAAAAATCGAAGTTAAGCATGGTAGCCTCCTATATAGACCTAGATCTACAGTTAAATTAATTGTAATACTTATATTAAATTGTAATGCGTATATTAAACTGTAACGTTTAAATTAAGTTGCATAAAATTTATTAATTATATTATACCATTTTTCGAGATTTTTAGATATGCTAAGGTATATAACTTTAATCTATAGCTAACTCATATGTATTTCTCTATATACAAAATCCAACTCACATGATAGGATATTTACATTACATATGTTGTAGAAAGGGATGTTATTATGAAATTCAAAAAATTTATTGCCCCTCTCCTCGTTGGTGTACTTGCATTCGCCATCGCTGGTTGCGGCAACAATACTAATCAAGCAGGCCAAACGCCTAAAGAAGTAAAAATCGGTGCCACTGCAGGTCCTCACGCCCAAGTAGCTGAAGCAGTTGCCAAAGAGGCTAAAAAACAAGGTATCGACCTTAAAGTAGTAGAGTTCTCCGATTATGTAACACCAGATAAAGCTCTCGCTGATGGTGACATTCAATTAAATGCGTATCAACACGTACCATTCATGGAAAACTTTAACAAACAAAACGGTTCCAAATTAGTAGCTATTGGTAAAACTATTTTAATGCCAATGGGTTTATACAGTAACTCTGTTCGCAGTGCAGCTGACGTTCCAGAAGGCTCCATCGTAGCGATTCCTAATGACCCAACTAATGGTGGTCGTGGTCTTGCACTACTGGCTAAAGCAGGCCTTATTACTTTGAAAGACGGCGTTGGCTTCAAAGCAACTGTAGCAGATATTACATCTAACCCTAAAAATCTTCAAATCCAAGAATTAGAAGCAGCTCAATTACCTCGTAGCCTAGATGACGTTGTAGTAGCAGCGATTCCTATGAACTACGTTCAAAGCGCTGGCCTTAACGTAGAGAAACAAGGTTTCTTCTTAGAACCTAAAGATGAGCCTTTAGCGGTTATGATCCTTGCTGTTCGTGAACAAGATAAAGACAACGAAACATACAAAAAAATTGCAGACATCTACAAATCTGATGCAATTAAACAATTCATTAATGATACTTTCAAAGGTACCATTACATCTGCAAACTAAATAAACAAGAACCGACCTCTATCAAACTAGAGGCCGGTTCTTTTATTTATAATGCCAAAAAGCGATACCCTAATCAATTTAGAGTATCGCTTTTATTTTATTCTTCCGTATCGAAGGTAACATCTAGAGGTTGACGTTCCACGATATTGCGATAACGAACGCGCGGATAGCCCATCAAGATGGCACCAGCGATAATCTTATCCTCTGGTACACCTAAAAGCTCCAACAATGGTTCGTATTCTGCTTCGCCTGCATGTTCAAAGAAGCCCGCCCAACAAGTACCAAGACCTAAAGTTGGTGCATAAAGCTCTGCATAAGACAAACAAGAGTGCCCGCTATCATGAGTACGATGAATATCTTTTTTAGAACCGATCGCCACTACGAGAGCTGGCGCATCGCGTAAGATATATTCCTTGCCTTTATCTACTTCCGCTTGAGCAACACGAGCATACAGACGCATGATAGGTACTGTTTTTGCAGCTAAGTGCATCCACTCAAGAACGAGATCAGCAATGCGACGCAATTTTTGTTTGTCACGTACTACGATATACGAAATACCTTGTGTATTAGTTGCTGTTGGTGCCATTCTTGCAACGTTTAACACTTTGCGAATGAGCTCAGCAGGAACTGGTTTATTTTGATAGTTACGAATAGAGCGACGACTGCGTAAAAACAACTCAGCTTGCTCTGGCGTTAACTTAGGCTCCTGTGTAATATCGATTTGCTCCTTACGCGGTGTCAAGTCGCTGTCGAGAGCAAGTGTGGGACATACGGAAATACAATGCCCACAAGAAATACAACCTCCCTTGCCAGTTATAGGCCCATCATCGGACATCACCAGCAATCCTGTCGGACAGTCAGCTACGCAAAGGCCGCATCGTGTACAGACTTCTGTATTGACGGTAAATAACATCTGATAAATCCTCCAAAAACTACTATAAAGGTTATTATAACACACAAAATCATATGATATCTAGTTTTAACCAATTAGTCTAATTGTAATGGAGCTAATCCCTGTTTCTACATTTGCCTTTTGGATGGGGCCCCGTTTCGTTAGTACAACTTGGTAAAAAAAGTAAGTATACACTTGCTTGCTCCGTTCTTCGCAATGTCGCTGCACAAGTGTATACTTACTTTTTTATCACGTTACTTATAAAGGTGTCCCATCCCAAAGGCAGATATGCTCTATCTATAAAACTAACCTAGCTCCATTACAATTTATCGCTAAAGTAAAACTCAAAAAACACTATGGTTTTACGCATTATAATAAACTTTATAGTAGTGGCGCCACGCCCTCCGTCTGGGAAGGACTAGCCTGAGGCTAGTCCGCGGGTTAGTTTTAAACCTAATTTAGTCAAAACTACTTAGCGTTCTTTCCCACGCCCCACCAAAAGCAGATTGAGTAAATATCTAATATAGCTTGTGATGGGGAATCAGCAATATATGGTGGGCTATTAGTCGCTTGCTATGGGACTGGTTAACAGCAGGTGTTATAAAAATAAAGCTAGGTATTTCTGCAGCGACTTTACGAAGGACGGAGCAAGGAGATACCTAGTTTTCTAAAAGCTTCCCGCGCCCCATAAAAGCATATTGAGTAAATGTCAGATGTAGCTTGTGATGGGACTAGTTAATAGCAGGCGCTCAAATAATAAAAAGAGTTCCCTATGCAGCGACTTTGCGAAGAACGGAGCAAAGAGGGAACTCTTTTTATTATTTATTGAGTTGTAGCAATCGAACAGGGCCCCATCACAAGCGGAAATGAAACTTACTCAAATGCTTTTATAAGTTCCATGTATTGCGCTTTGTGTGTCAGTCTCCAGGTCCCAAAGTCAGGTTCTGGGGCTTCGTTTAGTTTATTTGCTAAGGCTTCCATAAATTCAGGGATTTTTGTAGCCACAATGTGCCCTGCCATTTTGCCGAAGTTTTCGGAGCCCATGTGTTCAGAGCCACCATCAACTAGCATAAAAGAAACGGTAGGTTTTTTATCTACTAGTTTAACAGAGCCGTGGAATCCAATTTCACCAATTTGGTGTGTACCACAGGAGTGCGGACAGCCAGAGATGTGTAAACGAGGGAGTTTTCTAGTGTCTACGCCTATTTCTTCAAGGTGTGTAAAGATTGCTTTTAATAGACCATTCGAGTCTTGAATCCCGATTTGGCATACCGTAGAACCTACACAGGATACGGAACGACGGAATTCATTGATAGCACTATCGTCTGTCAAATTTGCAATCTTACGTGCTTCATCAGCAGTGAGATTGATGAAATACAGTGATTGATCAGGTGCAATACGAGCTTCAACTTGGTCTAATGTCACTGCATAATCAAGAGCAGATAAGAGATGTTCAACGTTTGCATCGCCACCGACTGGATGGTATTCCACATAGTAAAGGCCTTCTTGTTTTTGCCGGTAAATACGATGGTTCACCACAGAGTCGTCGCGTTTACCCCTTTTTGTAATTTCATAGGCGTAATCAGCAGGATTTATCGTTAGCTGTTCTACCTCTTTTACCATAGCCAAGGTTTCTTCATAGATTTTAATGAAAGCTTCGGCTCCCCCCATTTCAGCCGGCATGTAACGTGTACGAGCTTTACCACGGTTCTTAAAATTACCGTGATTAGCAAATACCATAAGCATAGCTTTCACATAATACAATACATCCTCAGGTTGCACATCGTGAGCCACAGGAATACCCATGCGAGGGTTTGGTCCTAGTCCACCACAAGCATAGACATCAAAGGTATTATATTTTGTTAAATTAAATCCAAGATCTTTAAACGTAGTGTGTGGCGTACTGTCAAAACCATTGTCGATAGCCATTTTAAATTTACGTGGAAGCTTGATATAAAACATTTGCTCCATAAGGAACTCGCTAATAGCCGCCGCATAAGGTGTAATATCTAGGGTTTCTCGAGGATCAATGCCCCTTAGAATACTGGCCACCACATTAGGGTTATCACCACCAGCACCACGATTATATATACCATGTTCATGACACTCTTTAAAAAGATTTAGTATTGTATCACCATCAAGACCATGCATTTGTAAGCATTGACCAGTCGTAAAGTGCACATGCTGTAAATTGTATTTACGAATGGAGTCCGCCAAAAACTGCATATGCTCACGCGTCATGCGGCCTCCATTAAAACGCCAACGGCTCATACTAGATTTAGCACCCCGTTCCGCGTAGCTACCAAAGGCACCAGATTCACCTTTATAATCAGCGATAGACATTTCTTTTTTATAAAACTTATGCGTCATATCTTCAAACTTTGGATAATCTGCAATTAATCGATCTTTCAACTCTTGTGTAATCATACTATTACCCTCTTGGCTTATATTTATTAAGCATAATTCATAACTTTGTAAGGGTTAGTATACCATATACGCATAACTATGTTTGTAGCTAAGCTCACAAATATAAATACCGAATATTAATACTATAATTTACAATCTGTAATAATTATTACTTTTAAATAAAAATCTCGGTAAAAGAAAGATCAAGTATTTCCGACAAAAATAAACTAATATCTCATATGGCGTACTTTTACTATAATCACCTACAGCAAATAACTATACCTTGTGCATTAAAGGCAAAAAAAGAACAGCCCGAAAGCTGTTCTTTTATATTAAGTTCTGAAATTATAGTAACGGTACTAGATTAACTAGTTCAGGTCATATCCTACACTTGAGGATTATACGCGACCTTCGTTAGGGTTATCATAAGCCTCTTTATCGATAGTGCCCATGATTTTATCTACTACGAGAGCATTTGTTAAGGAACCAGATACGTTCAAGCATGTACGGCCCATGTCGATCAATGGATCGATAGCAAGGATTGGGCTGATAGATGTGAAGTACGCACCAAGGCCTGTACCACTAAGAGATACGGATGCAGCCATTGTAGCAGTACCAGGAACACCTGCGATACCAACGGAACCGATTGCGATAACGATAACACTCATGATGTACATAGTCATATCGAATGGAATATTCGCTACGTTAGAAATGTACACTACAACAAGTGCTGGGAATACGCCGGCACAACCTTGCATGCCTGCAGTAGTACCGAAGGATGCTACTGTATTAGCAGTTGTTGCATTTACGCCAAGACGTTTTGTCAATGTTTCAACAGTTAACGGCAATACGCCCATAGAGGAACGGGATGTGAAAGCCAACAATAATGGAGCTTTCGCTTTCTTGAAGTATGTAATCGGGTTGTAACCAAAGCTAGCAATCAAGATAGCTTGAACAACGAACATAATCAAGATACCAACGTAAAGTAATACTACGAATAAGCCCATATCAAGGATAGCTTGTAGGCCACGAGTTGCCAATGTGGAAGCTAACAATGCAACTACGCCATATGGCATAAGGCCAATGATGAAGTCTGCCACCCAAGAAATCAATTGGTGAAGCTCATCAAACAATTTAGTGAACATCTCCATGGAGTTTGTACCAGTTTGTTTTAATAGACGCGCTACGCTGCCTAAGATAATCGCAAATACTACGATACCGATAACATTTGTTTCAGCAGCCGCTTGGATTGGGTTGCTAGGAATCAAAGCACGGAATGTATCAACCATCGGTTTAATTTCGCGAATCTTTTTACCAGACTCAACGATATCAAAGCCTTGACCTAAACCAAAGGCATTACCTAAGATAAGGCCGACCACAGCAGCAACTGCTACCATGCCGAGGTTTGTAGAAACCATTGCCACTACTAACTTTTTAAGATTAGCACCTGCTTCCATGTGCAAGATAACGTGTACAATGGAGATAAAAACGATAGGAATAACAAGCATGCGGATTAAGTCGATGAAGCCGCCACCTACTAGGGAGAACCACTTCGTACTTTCCTTGATGTAAACAACTTTAGTTGGATCATCAGGGAAACCTGCAATAACTTGAATTGCTACACCAAGTACGGCACCGACAATAGTACCAATAATAACGAGATTACCGAAGGATGTGCCCTTGCGTTGCAATACAAAAATACCAATTAACGCAAGTACAAACACTGCGATAATACCAATACTTAGTGGATTGCTTAACATGAGGTAATCTGTAAAGAATGGAATATTCATAATACACCTCTTTAATTCATATCACAATAATAGGTTATGAATTTAGTATAGCATATATCGAAAAAAATACAAGTACAATATTCGTGATTTTATAATAAAATATATTTTTATTTTGCAATATAATATACAGACATATAAAAGGCGACCTTCCAAGGAAGATCGCCTTTATTGTATCTAGTTATTATATTATCTATTAACTAAGATATATGTAACGCGGATAGGACCATGCGCACCATCTACAGTTACGAGCTCGATATCAGCCGTACGAGACGGACCGGAAATCAAGCAAATATTTGTAGGGAATTTGGACGGATCGTTGTGGTAACGTTCAGCTAAATGTTCCATAGTTTGTGTCATACGTGGGTTGATTGTATCAGTATATAATACAGCAACATGAGTTTCTGGCAACAAGCTGATTGCACGACCAGACTCTTCACAAGATGCTTGTACTACAGTAGCTGTTTCAGCAATACCACAGAATGGGAATGTAATACCGATATCAGCATTAGCTGTGTTAGAAATATTTTCTTCACGACCTTTAGCTGGGTCCCATTGGAAGTACGTACGAACACCACCATTAGAAGCTGCGTCTTTTTCGAATAATTCTTTTAATTTATATTCTTCAACCTCAGAAGTGCTTGGGAAGATTATCTTACCATTACCACGTTCTTCGATAACAGCCATAATAGTTTCACCTAATTTATCAGGTGTAGTATCTACGAATTTTGTACCTACGCGTTCACATTGTTCTTTGAACATAGTGATAACTTGTTCGCGAGATAATTCTTTGAACATAGTTTCTTGAGGACCATGGCTATAATCAAAAGCCGGTACAGATGTAGGCACTTGATCACGGCCTAATGCACGAGATAAACGTGCAACAAATTGATTACGTTTAACTTCATCCATTATTTTTTCTCCTTTTTCTTGTTCTTTTCATGTTCAGCATATAAATCACGGAATTTCTTGAACTTCAATGTACCCATTTCTTTGGATTTAGTCCAGCCATTCATTACTGGAACAGCTTGAGTCCATGTAGGCATATTGCCTTCTTTGTTACTAATTAAGTTCATACCGATAGCGCCAGCTTTTGTACCAAGATCGAACAATGTGGAGTTGCCGAACATCTTAGCAGCTGCTGTGAAGATAGCTTCTTCAGCTTTTGGACGAGTTTTTTCGATGTCAGCCATAATGTGACGGTGTTCCATCAACAACTCATGCAATGGAATAGCTACTGGACAGTTTTCTGTACATGCGCCGCACAATGTGGAAGCGTATGGAAGGTCGCCTGCTACATCGTAACCTTTGAACAATGGAGTCAATACAGCACCCATTGGACCTGGATATACAGAGCCATAACCGTGACCAGAAATGTGGCGGTATACAGGGCAGATATTCATACATGCACCACAACGGATACAACGAAGCATTTCTTGGAATGTACCACCCAAGATACCGGAACGACCGTTGTCGATGATGATGATATGAGTTTCTTCAGGGCCATCAGCTTCACCAGCGCGAGCAGGACCAGTCATCATGGAGAAGTAGTTGGAAATTTTAGCACCTACTGCAGAGCGGTTCAACATTTCCATCATAACGTCAAGAGCTTTGAAGTTAGGAACGATACGCTCAGTACCTAAGAAGATCAATTGAGTCTTAGGAATAGAGCTTGCCATACGACCGTTACCTTCATTGGAAACGATAGTACAAGTACCGGACTCAGCTACCGCAAAGTTACAACCGTTAACGCCTACGTCAGCTTTCAAGAAGCGCTCACGTACATAACCACGTACGAAGTGAGTCATTTCTGTAGGGTTTTCAGTACCTGTGTAACCTAATTTTTCAGCGAAGATTTCGCGGATTTTGTTACGTTCAAAGTGAAGACCTGGCACTACGATGTGAGATGGTGGGCTTACTGCAGTTTGCAAAATAAATTCAGCCAAGTCAGTTTCGTTTACTTCGATACCAGCTTCTTCTAATACTTCGTTCAAACCAATTTCTTCAGTTAAGATAGTTTTGGATTTTACGATCATTTTTGCTTCGCGTTGACGAAGGATATCTAAAGCGATTTGAGTCGCTTCTTTATCGTCGAATGCAAAGTGAACTTTAGAACCAGCTTTTTCAGCGTTTTCAGCAAATTGGTTTACATAGTAATCCAAATGATTAAGTACGTGATCGCGAATTTCAGCTGCTTCAGCGCGGAAATCTAACCATTCAGGAACATCCGCAACTACTGTATTACGTTTATCATAAAACACGTCTTGTGCTTTTTTGATGGCTGCTACTTTGAAATCGTCAGCCAAACATTCTTGTATACGTGTTTTATAGGGGCGATTGTCATATATAAGTGCCATGTCGTCTCCTCCTTAACGGCAGTTTAAGATTTCAGCAATATGCATTACTTTGATACGGCGATCGATTTCGCCTTCTTTATGAAGACGATCAAGCATACCAGCGATGTTCATCAAGCACGCTTGGTCAGAACCGGAAATAACGTTAGCACCTGTGCTAGCAATTTCCAATGCCTTTTCGCGTGTCATAACTTCACTAATTTCAGGATTTTTAACGGAGAAAGTACCGCCGAAACCGCAGCAACGGTCTGCACGTGGTAGTTCGATCAAGTTGATATCTTTAACGTTTTTAAGGAGTTTGAAAGGAGGCTCTTTAATGCCCATCAAACGAGTTACGTGGCAAGATGTGTGGTATGTAACGGAGTCGTTGAAACGAGCGCCTACATCTTCAACACCTAATACGTCAGTAATGAATTGAGTGAACTCGTAAATTTTGCCGCTCAATCGTTCTGCACGTGCCAACCACTCAGGTTGATCTTTCAAGAAATGATGGTATTCATCGCGGATTGCAAATGCGCAAGAGCCGGACATGCTGACTACATATTCAGCGTTCTCGAAGCATTCGATTGTGTTCTTGATAGCGTCCATAGCCGCTTCATTGTAACCAGAGTTAGTGAACATTTGGCCACAACATACTTGTTTCTTAGGAACTACGAGCTCGCAACCTAATCTTTCAAGTACTTCTACACCAGCCATGCCTACATGTGGGTAGAACATGTCAATCAAACACTGTTGGAAAAGATGAATTTTCATATTATCGTCCTCGTCTTTTCTAGTACTTAACCTAATAAAAAATTTTGATATGTATGCGTTATGGCAAGAATTCTAGTGAAAGTTTTTCAATAATTTTCTGCCCGAAACATTACTTATGCTTTCAAATAAATATTCAAAAGCTTTATCGATATAATTATAAATTAATCCTATAGAAAATGTCCAAAGGATTGCTATATTCGTATGTACCCTTTTAATTCTTATATCGTTATGACTTTTTGTAATAATAAACATTGCTTTTTATCACATTCATTATTTTATTTATCAATTTTTCTTGTAAAAGCTATATAAAACCTAGATTTTGCGAATGTTTATCATTTCGCATTTTAAAAGGTCAAAAAACCTTATTTTTACCGTAATTCATCGTATTTTTACATAAATAGGAGTCAAATTTCAAATTCATGTAAATTTTATCCTTATATATTACATTTTCTTATAGTAGTGTATAAATTTAAAAAGTGTTATAATTTATTTTATATAAGTATAGTTTGAAAGGAGCCTTTTTCAATGAAACTAAATAAATTATCTTTGTCCTTGGCAATCACATTGGCCCTTGGTTCCACATTCGGCATGGCTCACGCTGAAACAACCGCGGCACATACAAAAGCAAAAACAACAACAGTAACAAATACACAAGCTAAAGCAACACCTGCGAAAGCTACAACTGCTAAAACAACTGCAAAAACAGAAACTAAAGCTACAGAAGCTAAACCAGCTACAGCTGAAAAAGCTAGTGAAGCAAAAGCGGAAGCTAAACCTACTGCAAAAGCAACAGAAGCTAAAACAATAACTAAAGCTAAAGAAGCATTGCCAGCAGGCGTGTACACAGACACTAAAGACAACTGGGCACGCGATGCGATCCAAGCAATGTCTCAAGCTGGTTACCTTTCCGGTTACTCTGACAATACGTTCAAACCTAGCGCTCAAATCACACGTGAACAAGCAGCTGCTATTTATGGTAAAGTGTTGCAACACAACTTAAACGAACAAGAATTAGCTGATATCGTAACTAAAGAATCCGCTACTTCCTACTCTGACGTAGAAGCAGATCGTTGGTCTAACTCCGCTATCAAATTGGTAAGCGCTGCAGGCGTTATGCAAGGCACATCTAAAACAGCTTTCACACCTAGCAAAACTATGAACCGTGAAGAGTTTGTTGCCTCCGCAGCTAGCTTAGCTAAAAAATTAAACATTACAACTCCTGTGAAAACAGAAAAAATAAGATTTAAAGATGAAGATAGCATTTCTTTAGATTATGTGGCAGATATTAACTACATGGCAGAACGTGGCATTGTAGCATCTGGCACAACAGAAAACTTTAACCCTAAACAACCTGTAACAAGAGCACAAGCGGCTACAATTTTGAACCGCATGCTTAACGGTGCTGGCCTTGCTACACCAAAACACGCTGTACCTGAAGCTAAAGCTGAAACAGCTGTAAAAGAAGATGCTAAAAAAGTAGAAAAAGCAGTTGAAAAAGATGCATCTAAAGTAAGTAAAGATGCAAAAAAAGACGTAGCTAAACTAGATAAAGACGCTAAAAAAGATGCTGCAAAAGCTGATAAAGCGGTAAAAGAAGATGCTAAGAAAGCAGAAAAAGCTGCTAAAGCTGATGCTAAAAAAGTAGAAAAAGACGTAAAACACAATAAAAACGAAGCAGTAGCGCAAAAAACTGAACCTACGCGCACAGTTCGCCCTGTTCGTCGCAGTACTTTAAAAGCACTCGATCAAAAACAACAATCCTCCTTGGAAGATAAAGTATTCGTAGAGTTAAATAAAACTTACAAAACTCCAGAAGCGTTCCAAGATTACGGTGTAATGTACTGGCGTGACAACCAATTACACGTAGCGTTGAAATCAGATAGCGATATTTCCACAGTAAAAGCTAACCTTGCTTCTCGTGGCGATTCCACTGTTAATAACTACGTTGTAGTTGAACCATCCCAATACAGCCAAACTGAATACGATGCAATCGATGCGAACTTCCGCAACTACTACAGCAAAAACGAAAAAGCTGGCACAATCTTAGCTACATTCCCTGATGTAGAAAACAACCAACTTTACGCTGTAGTATCCACTGCATCTAAAGACACTCAACAAGGAATCTCTAAATTATTCGGTTCCAAAGTAAAAATGACAGTAAAACGCTAATCGGCGTTACACTTAACCAGCCAAGGCAGCGTATACTCGATAGTATTACGCTGCTTTGTTGTATATCACTATGCATGCTCCTATTGACTATATTACGACGAATATAGATTTTTATGCTGGTGAAAGTTTATATTCTACGGCTATCGAGCGTTAGCCTTTACCAAGATTAGGAAGGATTTTATGTACAAGAATACCTCTTACGCATTACGTGCCCTTGTTTTAGGCACATTATTAGCTGCCACAGGCCTTGGTTTTGCCTCTGCCAATACAACAACTAGGACTAATGCTCCTACAACTACAATTAAATCTACTAAAGCTGAATCTACTTTACAAGCCCCTACAGTTGGCTCCGCTAAAGCAGATACATCTAATGTGAACGTTGCTAAAGCAGAATCCTCTACAAAGGCAACACCTGTAGTTGTAAACAAATCTATTGGTACTCCGCAAGACATCCAAAAAATTCGCGCCCATATCTTCACAGATGTACCTAGCGATTTTTGGGCTGCAAACTCCATTAGTACTGTAACAAAAGCAAATCTAATGAAAGGTTACTCTGACGGTACATTCCGACCTAATCAACCTATGACACGTGAAGAAGTAGCGGCACTCTTCAACAATATTACTGATGATGGTACAGCAGCATTCTTATCTAGCAAATTTAAAGATATTACATCTGACCGTTGGTCTGCTCTTGCCATCGAGTCCGTAGCTCGCAAAAATATCATTAGCGGCTACGGTGACGAAACATATAAACCTGAAAAATATATGTCTCGTCAAGAATTTGCTGTAGTAGCAGATAACTACCTTCACTACTTAGGCTATACTACAGAGGATCCAACAGCCCTCGATCATATTGCCTATGCAGACCAAAAATTCGTAGCCCCTTGGGCTCAAGATGCAGTTCGTGAACTTGCATCCCTTGGCTTCACACTCTACACGCCAGGCACATTATTCAACCCTGAAAAATATATAACACGTGCAGAGGCTGCTGAGATTGCATATCGCATGACACAAACGGAACAATCCCTTGCGTTCCACAACACATTGTTCAAACAACAAGTGGAAAATAAGACAGCTAAGATCATCAGCAAAGCTTTAAACTATGACAATGACTTCACAAAATTCCGTCAAGATGGTGCCCTCTTCTGGGAAGCAGGTCAATTACATGCGTCCTTAACAGATCAAAAGAAAGCTGACCTTGTTACTAACGCTATCGCACAAGCTCACGACCCACAGTTAGATAGAGCTGTAGTTGTATCAAAAGGCAAACTGACACAAGAACAACTAGAGGATTATCAATCCGATGCGATCGCCCTGTACCAAGAGAAGGAACCGCAAGGAAAAATTCTTTCCATCGCACCAAACACTGATACAAGTGCCCTTCTTATTACCGTTGATTCCATTCAAAAACCAACCCTAAAAGCATTCAAAAAGAAATTTGGTGAGAAAGTGTTCCTACAACTACCACCAGAACCACTTACAAACACAAATGGAGCAATTCAATTCCCATTGCCTCCACGAGTAAACTACTACAACGACAAACAGTAATTAAGAGAACTCTAAAAAGCCGTGTACGTACACGGCTTTTTATTATGCTTCTAGTAATATATAATGCTAATCTTGTGAACTAATTACTTTAAGATTCCTGCAAATTCTACTTATCAAGTAATCTATGCCAATTGGTTTAATCTAATTAAAACGTATATAAATTATGTACAAAAAAGAACCGCCCCCAATGGTGAACTGCACCCCAAAAATTGGACACAATTTTTGGAGGTGCAGTTTTTTATGTCAAAATATTCAAAAGAAGTAAAAGAAAAGGCTATTTATCTTTCTAAAAAAGGCTGGAGTCGCTTTAGAATTGCTAAAGAGCTTGAAGTTCCAGAAAGTACTGTAAGAAATTGGCTATACAAGTTTAAGCTTAGTCATAATTTGACCCATAAAATTGGTAAACAAGTATTTTCAGCAGCTTTTAAACGTAAAGTTCTTGAAACTCGGTGGAAGAATAAGTTATCCTATAATGAAACAGCAGAATTATTTAATTTAGATAACCCTGGTCTAATTGCCATGTGGCAAAAGCGGTATTTAGACGAAGGGATTTTAGGGTTGCAGCCCAAGCCTAAAGGTAGACCATCTATGAAACCGAAAGAACTAATACCATCTACAAAAGATCAATGTATTAAATCAGACAAAGAACGGATAAAAGAACTAGAAGCTGAAATCGCTAGGTTGAAATATGAAATATCTTTCTATGACGACTTTATGAAAGAAATGCGTGAAATTGCTAAACCTAATAAAGCTGTAAAAAAAAAGCACAAACAATTGCCATCGAAAGATTAAGAAAAATATATCCCCTTCAGTTTATGCTTGAGTACTTTGGCATTAGTCGTAGTACATATTATGCACGCTTGGTTAGCATAAAAAAGGGAGACAAATATGCAGAGGAACGAGAAGCGATTCGTACACTGGTAACGATGAATAAAGGTCGCTACGGATATCGCCGAATCACAATAGCATTACATAAATTAGGCTTCCATATGAATCACAAAGTTGTGATGCGTATTATGAAGGAAGAAAACTTAACATGTAAAGTTCGTCTAAAGAAGTACCGTTCATATAGGGGTACCGAAGGAAAAATTGCTCCTAATATCATTAAGCGAAACTTTACGGCAACAAAGCCAGATCAAAAATGGACAACAGATATTACCGAATTCCACTTGTTTGGGCGTAAGGTTTATTTATCACCAATCTTAGATATGTATAATGGAGAAATTGTATCCTATGAAATATCAGAACGCCCTGTATTAACACAGGTGTTATCTATGCTAGATAAGGCCTTTAAAAACAGGCCACATAGCAAAGGTTGTATCTTACATTCGGATCAAGGCTGGCAGTACCAGCATAGCAGTTATCAAGAAACATTAAAAAATCACGCTATCATCCAAAGTATGTCTCGAAAAGGAAACTGTTTGGATAATAGCGTGATGGAAAACTTCTTTGGCTTACTAAAGTCAGAGTTGTTATATTTAGAGGAATTTACTTCCTATGAAGATTTTATCAACAAATTAAGAGATTATATTGATTATTACAATACAAAACGCATTAAGCTCAAATTAAAAGGAATGAGTCCGGTAGAATACCGAACTCATTCCCAAAAAGTAGCTTAATTATATCTGTCCAAGAAAATGGGTGCAGATCATGGGAGCGGTTCTTTTGACATTAAACAGCTGTTACTATACACACAATCGAATTCACACGGTTCGATTATTATTTTGTTACATCATTTTGGCGGTCACGTAAGTTACCAACTGGTACATATACAGTGCCTGCACTGTGGATTGTATCCACGTCTTGTTGCAAGATCATTACAACGGAATAATCATCAGTTGTGTAGAACTCAGTCGGCATTTTGTCGATATTTACATCGCTGCCTAGTTTATCTTTCACTTCTTGATTATTATTAATAGCATTCACTAACTCTTTTTTGTTAAGACCACCGAGGTCATACAAGGATAATTGACGACCTGTTGTAGTATTAAACGTGAAGCCTTTTACATAGTTCACACCATTTGCATCGCGATCACGCATTGTGTATGTGTGAATCAATACGCTGAGAATGCCATTTTTATCTGTTTTAACATCGTAGTACATCACTACATTTGTTTTATCAGCTTCTTTAGCATTTAATTTCTCTACGTCATTTTGTACTTTAGCAACATATTTTTTAATAGTTGTATTGATTGCTTTTTCTACAGTTGGGCTAACGGATTTAACCTCTGGGAATACTAAGTCTAAATGATCTGTAGTGGATTCCACAGGAGATACTGCTACCTCTTTGCGGTCCATATAACGGTCCGCATTAGGTGATACTACCTCAACTGCATTGCGGTCAACTTTAGATACTTCAGAACGCAACACACGATTTTGCTCTGGAGTTGCAGTGCTAGAGATACGGTGTGTTAAATCATTACGGCTTACTTTATTCGTATCAGCTTGAGCCGCTTGCACTGTTGCAGTATCTTTAGTTACAGGAATTGCTTCGCTTGCTGCGAAGGATACTACTGGCAATGCAGCAGCCATCATGATGAGTACAGACTGTTTTAATTTCATTGTTTAACCTCTTATTGTTGTTCTTGTTCAGCTTTCATAGCTAAAGCTTCTTCTTTATTGAATTTGTGTGTTACAACACGACGAACAAGGTAGAGACCAGAGAATGCAAATGCAAGCAATCCTAACCATTGTGCTGTGCTTTCAAAATCAGGACCTACTAATTCGAGTGGAGATTCACCGCCACCAGTTGTAACAGACAATACAATAATAACAGCTATGATTACACCAATCAAGCTTTCACCAACAATCAAACCAGAAGCGAAGAGAACGCCACGGCGGTTAGATTGTTCAACATCGTACTCAGCGAGTTCGCCAGCACGCATTTTAGCACGAGCTACTAGGTAACGGCCTACGAAATAGCTAATGAAAGAACCTAAGATAAGAGGTACTTCCAATGTTGGAGGTAAGTAAATACCCATACCAACTGCCAATGGAGGCAATGTTAAAGAAGCTGTTGTGCTCTTAAGAATCAAGTTAACGATGATTGCTACTACGCCAACACAAACGCCGATCAAGATGTAATCCCAATCCATGCTGGAACTGAAGATACCTTGAGCAATTGTAGTCATCAAAGTTGCTTGTGGAGCGGATAATGCAGCATTAGGGTCCATTTCAGCACGTGGTAACGCACCTGTGAAGCCATATGCTTGGTAAAGCAAGTTAAGAACAGGAGCAATTGCAACTGCACCAGCTACAGAGCCAAGTAACAACGCAATTTGTTGACGCCAAGGTGTAGCACCAACGAGTTGACCTGTTTTCAAGTCTTGCAAGTTATCGTTAGAAATAGATGCAATGGCGATAACTACGGATGTCATGAAGATAGCCATAGCTGTAGCGAATTGTACGCCTGCTTCTGTAGCGAACAAGTTATTTTCAGAAGCGATGAAGTACACCACTAAGGAAGAAATAATAGTCGCCAAGATACCAATACCAGAAATTGGAGATGCAGATGTACCGATAAGACCTGCCATGTAACCACATGCAGCAGCTACGAAGAAGCCGATTAATAAAGCTACTAAGATGCCTACTACAACAAGAGTCCACATTAAGCCAGCACTAATAGGTACTGCGGAAACGAATTCCCAGAATGTGAATACTAAACCAATAAGAATAACTGCGAACACGCCTAAAACGGATTTTGTGCTCATATCTGTATCCATGCGATGCAATTCGCGGTCACTAGAACTGCTGTTCATGGATTGTACAGAAATTTTCATACCTTCGATGATAGGTTTGATCAAAGTAATCAAAGTCCAAATCGCTGCGATACCGATAGCACCAGCACCGATGAAACGAACTTTAGATTTCCAGATGCCCATTGCGAACTTAGCAGTAGCGCCACCATCTGGAGCAAACATGTTAGTGAAGTAAGGTACGAAGCCAGCCCACGCGATAAGTACACCAACGAGGATAGCGATACCAGAAGCGATACCGATAAGGTAACCAGCACCTAACAATGCTGTAGAGAAGCCCAATGGAATTTGAGTAATACCTTTGCTACCTACAGGAAGCCAGAAGCTCATGCTGTCGCCAAGTACTTTAAAACCATTTGCACAAAGGCTGATAAGACCAGCTACAAAACCACCGGATACGATATCGCCCATACCGGAGCTAGATTGCGGGCCTGCACCAGCATTGTGAGAGCCAACTTTCAAAATTTCTGCTGCTGCACGGCCTTCTGGATATGGTAGATCACTATTTACTACCATGGCACGGCGCAATGGAATAGTGAATAACACACCTAGAGAACCACCGCATGCGCAGAGCAAGAATGTTTGCCAGAATGGGAAGCCGTTCCAATACCCAAGCATGAGTAGACCTGGCAAGATAAAGATAATTGCGGACAAAGTACCGGCTGCAGAAGCCTGTGTTTGTACCATGTTGTTTTCAAGAACGTTAGAATCCTTGAAGAAACGTAAAATTGCCATTGAAATAATGGCTGCCGGAATGGATGACGAGAATGTCAAACCAACCTTCAAACCGAGATATACGTTAGATGCTGTAAAAATAACAGTAATTAATGCACCAAGTAGCATCCCACGTACCGTCAGTTCCGGCAGATGAAGGTCATGGCTCATAAAGTCATGTTTCATAAGTACTTACCTCCTCTGTGAAACTAGAGCTTAAAACAATATAATAAGCTACTTCCATTTTATCGTGTTAAAGCGATGATTTCAATATATATGCGATATTTATAATGTATACATGTAAATAGATATAAATTATGCCCCTTATATGCATAAATCGCATATATAACTCCTCTCTATATGAAAATAGAAATCATTCTCTTTTATTCTGTACAAATATACAAGATTTTATATAATTAAATTACCGACAGTAAGGTCGGCATGTCTTTTAAGGAGGTTGTAATTATGGAAACAAGAATTGAATACGATTCAATGGGACCAGTCGAAGTCGACGCTAGACGAATTTACGGACCTCAAACGCAACGCTCGTTCAATAACTTTAAGATCGGTGATCACCGCATCCCTATTGAACAAATCAAGGCGCTTGCGCTTGTCAAAAAAGCATGTGCTTTAACTAATGCTAAGTGTGGCGCAGTAACCGAGGAAAAAGCGAAACTCATCGCTCAAGTAGTAGATGAGATCGTGGACGGCAAATGGGATGATGA
Source organism: Veillonella rogosae JCM 15642 (assembly GCF_002959775.1). Taxonomy (GTDB): domain Bacteria; phylum Bacillota; class Negativicutes; order Veillonellales; family Veillonellaceae; genus Veillonella; species Veillonella rogosae. The sequence goes on from NZ_PPCX01000010.1 coordinate 212,372, forward strand.
ATTCCCGTTAACGGTATTCCAAACAGGTTCTGGTACACAGACTAATATGAATGTGAACGAAGTAATCGCTCACCGGGCTAAACAGTTAGATGAAAGCAATCCGCTCCATCCTAACGACGATGTAAACCGCGGCCAAAGTACAAACGATACATTCCCTACGGCAATGCATATCTGCGGATACTTTGAAATTACAAAACGCGTCATCCCTGCTTTGGACGGCCTTATCGCATCTTTCGAGAAATTGCAAGAAAAGGGGAAAGGCTTACAAAAAGTTGGTCGTACTCACCTACAAGATGCGACTTTCATCATGGTAGACCAAGAAATCAGTGCCTTTGTGGACGGCTTAAAAACTGCAAAAACTATGCTCGTTCAAAACGCTGACTACCTACTCGACGTAGCCCTTGGCGGCACTGCGGTCGGCACAGGCGTAAACACGCCTAAAGGCTATCTAGACGTTATGGAAACTGTATTGCCAGAGGTAACATGTGCTCCATTCCGCGTGAAAAACAACAAATTCCAAGGACTCGCTCTTAAAGATGCGTTCATGATGGCTCACGGTGCACTTAACACATTGGCGACTACCCTATTTAAAATCGCTAACGACGTCCGCTTCTTAGGCTCTGGCCCTCGTTGCGGTTACGGCGAATGGCATCTACCTGAAAACGAACCGGGCTCCTCCATCATGCCAGGCAAGGTAAATCCTACTCAATGCGAAGCCTTGACCATGGTATGCGCCCAAGTATTCGGTCACAATACGACTATGACCATCTGTGCAGGTAGCGGTGCATTCCAATTGAACGTGTACATGCCTATCATGATCTATGACTTTGTTGAAAGCTGTCGCCTCCTCGCAGATGCGATGAATTCTTTCATAACACACTGTATCGACGGTGTAGAATTCGTACCTGAAAAACTCAACTTCTTTGTAGAACAATCCCTCATGATCGCTACATCCCTAACACCATATATCGGCTATGATAAGAGTGCTAAGGTTGTAAAAGAAGCGTACAAACGCGGTTGCTCTATTAAAGAAATCATCTTGGAAGAAAAACTCATGACCGAAGACGAATTTGCCGAAGCAGTTCGCATGAAATAAAATCTCTCTCATCTCTATGACATATATGTAACATCCTCTCATACCTCAAATGAACGGAATAAAAAACGCTACGGCAATGCCGTAGCGTTTTTTCTCTACAGAGGCTCATCCATATATAATTAATATTTGAGCGATGTAAAATGTATCAATATATTAACAAATCAAGATTAAATGTCAAAACTATCAGTACCCACATAAGCAACAAATAAATAGCTTGTCTAAAATATTGTTTCCTCACCTCAATGTATTCACTGCGTTTCATCATTCCAACAGTATATGATCTGTATTCTAATAAATGGTTATGTATATTAAAAGCTAATAAAGCATCTAATAATATAATCCCTGACAAAACTCTTTCTATAATCGTAAACGTAGAATAAGTATTATCTAAAACAAAGACTAGTAAAACAAAACCTAACGAGATCCATATATTAAAAAGACTCAACAAATTATACCAAGTATAATCACGCCCGAATTCAATAGACACAAGATCGCATTTTCTTAATATTACTATTAATGCCTTTATAATAGTATATGTAAAAAATATTAATATTATTAAAGTCAGTATAGGTTCTTTAAGAATTATATTCTCAATATCCGTTAATAAAAACATTTGTTATACAGACACCTCTCTATTAAGTTCTATATCAGCTTATTAACTTTTAACAAAATTAGTGCGGACATTATGTAAGCAAAAACAAAAAGAACTACATACATCTGCTTTTTTCTAGCCCATTCATAATAGCGACTACGAGGTGGCTGTTTTAGTAATACTGCTATCACAAAAACAGGCTGCAAGAACCACACCAATACAATTGGCACAGCGATGTAATCTAAGAAATAAAACATGCTAAACAGCATAACCGGATATGTAATAATTGCCGACCAGGAAAGAACCTTCATAAAACCATAATCAGAATTAGCAATTAAAGATACTAATAATGGTGAAAGCTTTTTCCTTAATAAGATTTTATAAATAAGCCAATATAAAGCAATCCACGAAAAAATGATAGCTTCTAAAACTAATGGTAAATGAATATGCACAAATGCTAACCTCTTTTACGTCTTAAATAGTTATAAATATAGTTCCATACCACATAAAACAAAAGTATTAATACATATGCGATAACAAAGAAATAAAAGTCTATTTCATCTTCAATCAACTCTGGATTTGTGACAAGACTATATGGAATACATATAAGTAAAAAAAGTACTAAGCCTCGTACAAAATAATTATAGATTTTTAAAAACATATACTTATTCCCACCATAAAAACTATACTTTCACAACACACTTAAAAATAATAACTCTAATATATCATAAATTTTATATAAGTTCATATAATAAAAAGAGGTATTGTATTTTCATATACAACACCTCTTTTTATTTGTACCCTATGGTTTTCTAATATTTTATAAGGTTTATAGTCATTAATACAACAAAGGATATGATAAAAACCATATATTTCGTATCTAGTAGTTCATAGGTCTCATCAAATGTATCATTCTTGAATGCTTGTATTATCAATTCTTCTTGTTTGCTTAGTTCCAAGTATATATCTAAATGGCATCCAATTGCCACTAGTATTGCTATTTTGAGATATCCCTTATATATATCCGCTGTCATATCATAAAGCAGAGAGATATCAAATAGAGCAAGTAGAATGATACATATAAGAAATTTATGGATAAAGGATTTACTATACATGATTGTATCCCTATAATGAGCTCACTTTTTATTCTGAGGAACTCATCTTTACTTCTAAGCTACTCCATCAAAGAATGTAATGACTGTAATTTCTCGTGGGCAGTTGATACGGATTGGGAACCAGTGGCCTGTACCGTTATTGACGTAACACACGCTTTGTTCTTCAACGTAACGCCCTTTTGTATATGGAGTGCCCGTTGGCACTACAGGAACGCCCATAAATACAATTTGACCACCATGGGTATGACCAGAAAGGGTCAACGGAATCTTGTGTTCAATGGCTTCTTCAAAGAATTCAGGGTGATGAGCCAATAGTATAACAAAGGCATAGTCTGGAATACCGGATAAAGCTTTAGAGATCATCGCTTCTCGGCTATCTTTTTGACGGCTGTTATCGTATGTAACGCCTGCAATATATACAGGTTGTTTGCCCCCCATAATTTGAATATTACTATTCAAGAGGATATTCATCGGTGTATTTCGCTTGAAAGAATCAATCACTTTAGTTACATCGTGATGGTACTCGTGATTACCTAAGATGAAATCTACACCGTCAGGAATTTGTTTTGCAAAGGTTGTCAGTCTTTCACAGACCTCAGGCAACCAGGCTAGTTTATCGATGAGATCGCCTGTGATAACGACGCGGTTAGGTTTTTGTAAAAGCGCCAATTTTAGGATTTCATCAAAGTCGTCTAAGTCGATGCTAGCCCCTATGTGAACGTCACTAAGTTGCACGATTTTATAGTCTTTTAGCCCTGGAGGCAAGTTCGTATAACCAAATTTTTCATTCGTAACCACTATCTCCTGTTGACCGGCAAAGGCAGCATAGCTAGAGCCACCAATAGTTGCCAAGGGCACTACGGTTGCAGCAGTTCTAAAGAAGGCACGTCGGCCAGTTCTGTTTTCCTCTGGCGTTTTGCTCCAAATCTTATTAACCGCCCAGTATAACAAGCTGAAGACGATAAAGACAGGAATAGCCAAGAATAAGCCAAAAAGGAAGCCGTAGCTTTCAGTACGGAACATATTCATTAGCGGATAGTATAACGTGCCGTATAAATCCACTTGATGTAACAAGTAGTATCGGATGGCCCCGAACCACGCGCCGATCAAAATGATATACCCTACCCAAGCAGGCCATTTCTTTTTAGGCTTCCACAAGTTGAGGAATAGCGCCCAAAAGCCCACCAAACCTAATACTAGGATGGTGCCAAAAATTATATTAAATAGAATTCTCATTCATTGCTCCTACAAATTATTTTGCCATCTCCGTCAATTTACCATGAGGACCTGCCCAAGCATAGTCAGCGAACTCGTCGCGCTTGATAAGCATCCAGTCCTTTGGCAATTGCTTTTGGATAGCTCCGATTGTTATATTTTTAGCATCTCCTGCGTACGTCAAATCGCCGCGGAATGCTTTCATAAACCATTTTCGATGAGAGAAAATATGTGTTATTTCTTTTACTAATACAGGTTGTAAAGCTAGTTCAAAACCTAGATCCTTAACTAATTCTTCAAGGCCTCGTTCACCTTCGTCAAAGGCAGATACCATTTCCACCGAAGGGAATTCCCACATGGACCGTAGCAACCCACGATTCGGGCGTTTATGCAATAGGTAGTAATCTTCGTATTGCAAGATTCCCACAAATAGAGGCACCTCTACAACCTTCGTTTTCTTGATACGCACTGGTAATTTGTCCGTATCCTTATGTTGGTATGCTTCGCACATATTTACAATAGGGCATTCCCCACAGCGAGGAGTTTTTGGAATGCACACAGCAGAGCCAAAATCCATCAAGGCTTGGTTAAAATCGCCAGGTCGATCGTGAGGTAATGTTTCCTCTACGATGGCAGTTATAGCCTTCTTACCTTTAGTGCTCAAAATATCATCAAAGATGCGATATAAACGAGCGTAAATGCGCAGCACATTGCCATCTACAGCTACCTCTGGTTCGTTGTACGCCATGGATAGCACGGCCCCAGCCGTATAAGATCCTACGCCCTTCAAGGACTCCATCGTCTTGCGGTCACGAGGCACAATACCACCGTAGTTTTCCACGACGTCCTTTACGCCAAGGCGTAAGTTGCGAGCACGGCTATAGTAACCAAGCCCCTGCCAAGCGTGAACCACCTCATCCTCAGAGGCCTTTGCTAGGTCCTCCAAGGTTGGGAATAAACGCATCCAATTGTCATAATAGGGCTTCATTGCCTCAATGCGCGTCTGCTGGCTCATCACCTCAGACACCCAAATCTTATAAGGGTCTCCACAATCACGCCACGGCAATTCCCGTTTATGCACATCATACCACGCCAACAGCTGTGGCACCCACTTAGGGTTCTTTTTATCAGTCATATTACCTCAAAATATTATAAACTTAGGACTCTAGTACCACTTTCATGACTACAGGCATATTGCATACATATTGCAGCCAATACGGTGTACTTATCCGTTAATATACAGATCAATGCGCGCCAAGTGTTCACTTTCAAGAACAGTATCCACAGTGGTTAGTTCCATCTTATCTACTGTACTGTTGTCTCGGTCAAATACGATAGGCCCTTTTAGCTTCTTGCCTTCTAGCAGCATCGGTAACCATTGACGGTCTCCGTCCCACATGCGGTCGTACGGAATCTGATCCGCTTCTAGCCAATGAGGCTCCATTTCGTCTGTTTCCTCTACATTGCCTGTGAAAGCACGCAAAAAGTAAACATAACCTACATGTGTTAAGCTTTCATCAAAAGGAAATTGAAAATCAAAAGCAGCCACACATTCTAAATCTTCGGGACGACCATGAAGGCCAGATTCCTCAAATAATTCTCGAATAGCACAGTGGCGGAAGCTTTCACCGTCGTCTAATTTACCGCCAAAGCCATTATATTTATCAGCCCCAAAACCACGTTTCTTACGACCTAGTAATATACGATTTTGTTCATCAATAGGAAATACGAGCGTAGTCGGTTTCATAGGGCCTCCTTAATCGTTAAAATAACACTATATTATTATACCATTATTTCGTGTGCGAATGCGCTAGTTGTGGTATCATTAAGAGTATAGATTTTCGTGCATGGAAGGAGGCACATGATGAACAAACCACTTAGATTTAATATTGAATTAGGGCGCACAAAACCCGTCAATATTCGCGATGAACAAGTGCGTTGCCCCTTCTGCGACCGTTCAAAGTTAACGGATATCCTAGATACATCGGGCCATATTATTTGGCTCATGAACAAATACCCTGTGCTAGAAAAAACTTGGCCTACTGTTATCATCGAAACAGAAACCGATGAAGGCGAGTTTTCTACCTTACCTGCTGACGAAGCAGCACACATTCTGCAATTCGGCCTCGATAAGTGGCGTGAAACTCGTCAACGCCAGGAGTTTAAATCTGTACTATTCTTCAAAAACCATGGCTATATGTCTGGTGGCTCCATTCGCCATCCGCACAGCCAAATCATTGGTCTAGAAAATTACGATTACCACAAGGATATTACGGCTCAAAACATGGAAGGCTGGCTCTTACACGAAGATCAGCATGTACGCATTACCTTGTCTACTCATCCCATAATTGGGTTCTTTGAGTACAACATTCGCTTCAAACCTGATACGCCAGTTCGTCCTGTAGCCATTCGATTACAACAAGTTTTGCGCTATGTGTTGCACACCCTTTCTAACCTTAGCCAGTCCTACAATTATTTCTTTTATAATCTCGAGGACGGCTATGACTACATCAAGGTGGTGGCTCGTTATGTAACGACGCCTCTCTACGTGGGCTACAAAATTCCACAAACCTGTGACGAAGAACGGGCTGCTAAAATCATGCGCGATATTGCGCCTTATTTACAGGCTACTAAATAGTTATAGCTACTAAATAGTTCTCATATACATATATTTTGAACATGCATATTGTTAATTACATAAATTTTGACCATCTATGATAATTACATAAGGTTTGAACATCTATGATTTTGACCATAGATAATTGAAAGGATTTTTATGAAAGTATTTGCCATCGGCGACCTCCATCTATCTGGCAATCCTCCTACAAAGCCGATGGATATTTTTGGTCCCCACTGGGATAATCACTGGGCCCGCATCAAAGAGCATTGGGCTAACAATGTAACAGATGATGATATTGTCTTTCTCGTAGGAGATATGAGCTGGGCACTACGCCTCGACGAAGCGGCTTGCGATTTACAAGAAATCGCATCCATGCCTGGCAAGAAATATATGATTCGCGGCAATCACGACTACTGGTGGGCCTCAGCAAACAAGATGCGTAACCTCATGGGTGATGCTATTACCTTTATACAAGGCCATGGCACATCAGAGCTCATTCAAACAGAAGAAGGCCCTCGCATCATCGCTTTTGGTGGAACTCGTGCCTATCTCTGCCCTGGTGACTCCCATTTCTCACCAGAAACGGATCAATCTATTTACGAAAGAGAATTGATGCGCACCGAATCAGCATTACAAGAAATGGATAGGGCTGTGGAAACACTCCTAGAACAGCACACAGCTGAAACAAACATGGAAACAACAGGTTCTGAAACATCAGAGCCATTAACAATAGATATACACACCATACCAGTAACAAAACTGCTATTGTTACACTATCCTCCATTCAACGAGTCCAACGCCCCTTCCGGCTTTACGGACCTTATGGAGCAATACAAAGTAGATACTTGTATCTTTGGTCATTTACACGATCAAATTTCCTTTAAACGCATTCCAAAGGAATTTGGCACAACCAAACTAGAGCTAGTATCTGCAGACTATCTAGGCTTTACACTAAAACAGATCATATAAGGAGAGACTATGAGTCGCATTCATAAAGAGCATTTACAAGCGGGCTATATCTTTGGCGATACTATCAACCAAGAATATATTTACTTGCCCTCTGGTGAAGTAGGCACGGACCATCCTTTGGCGGTCCTCGAAACACCGACAAAGCGTGAAGATATCACCTTGGACGAAGCAGTTCACATGATTGATACGCTAACGCTAAAACGCTGTAGCCATCCTACACTGGGGAAAAAATCATTTTAATGATACATTAACATTAAAACGCTATAGCCAACCTACACTAGGAAAAATCATTTAATAAAACATAACTGCTTGAATATCACAAAGCGGGTAGATCAGATCTACCCGCTTTTTACATATGCGTATATAATTTTAAAGTTTTACAATTGGCTACTCACCCATTGTACAGTAAAACTTTGATACATTATATAGATAAAGGACTACCCTAAGAAACCACCATGACCCATGCGAATGCAGTCTTCTTTAGTGATTTCATCGTCTGCTACGAGGCGTGGCAAGATTTCATCAAATGCCGTTGGTTTGCTGAACAATACGCCACCTGGAACGCCGAGAATCGGTGTGCCATCAGCACAGTACGCAATACAAACCATAGAACCTGGCAATACAGGTAATCCGTATGTCACTACCCGATCTGCATAGCGTTTAATGGCGCCCGGTGTTAAATCGTCAGGATCAACGCTCATGCCGCCGGTACAGAAAATAATGTCGGCGCCAGCTGCTTTTACCTTGTCGATAGCCGCCACGATATCATCCGTATTATCCGTTACAATTTCATGAGCCACTTTTGTGACGCCAAATTCTGCGCATCGTTCTTCAATTATTGGGGTGAAAGCATCTTTAATACGACCTTCAAATACTTCGGAGCCAGTAGTAACGATGCCCATTGTTTTGCGCACGAATGGTTTTACATGAAGTAAAGGATCCCCATTAGCAATTTTCTTAGCATCCTCTACTTGTTGTTCCTCTAATAATAAAGGAATACAACGCATGCCTGCTAATTTTTCGCCTGCTTTCACAGGTGTATTATTAAATCTCGTTACAATAGTAAGCTCACCAATGCTGTTGATAGCATGTAATCGTTCTACATCGACCTTGAATAAGCCATCTACGTCTGCAATGGCTTCAATTTTACCTTGTGCCATTGGGCCTTCGTGCATATTTTCGCCGTCCGCCATACGATACAAAGCGCGAGCTACGTCCTCTTCGTGCAAGAAGCCTTCATCTTCAGGTTCCATAACGAAAATATGCTCTTTGCCGAGGTCTAATAATTTAGGAATATCCTCTTCTGTAATAACATGACCACGGCGGAACGGCGTATCTTTCACCTCGCCGATAACGATGCGAACTAAATCGTGTAATAATGCATGCCCTACGGCATCTTGTGTTCTAATAGATTTCATAATATCTCCCTCTATAATTTCTATAATCTGGTATTCTATCTAAATCTCTTACTAAATAATCATATAAAAATCGATGTATTTACGCTGTAACTCAAGTCACCTTATTCGCTTGGATTAGATAGCCCAGAGCATACGCGCCAATACTACACCAAACCAGCAAAGAATTAACCCGCCTACAACTTGTACAAAGCCATAGAATAAGGCTTGTACATAGGACTCAGCCATCATGAGTTGTAGCATTTCAAAGGCAAAGGTAGAAAAGGTAGTGAAAGCGCCAAGACCGCCTACAACAAGGAAGAATCTAGCCCATTGTGGTAAATCTGGCTTTTGCATGTAGAGCCCTAACACGAGGCCGATGATGAGGCAACCGATAAGGTTAACTACGACCGTACCATACGGAAAGGAGCCCACCTTTGTCATCACCCATTCACCAAGAGCCATGCGGCATAATGCACCTACAGCTCCACCGAGAGCAACGGCTATATATTTTTCCATAAGGCCTCCTCTATTTACAACAACATATTAACTGCTTTGGTCACAGTACCAAAGTATATAGGTAGTAAGACTTTCACAATTCGTGTAATTATCTGTAATAACCGATAATTATCTAGTTTTCTATATTAGTCAATCGCTAACAGTCTCAGTATACTATATTTAGAGAGTCGGGAAAAGGAAGGAGTCCCTATGAACCCCTCAACGGCACCATTGACCGAACTGCGGATTAATACGTACGAAGATCCAATTTTACAACATCAATATGTATGTTTAGGCCATAAAATCGCCAATATCCGCGTATCTCTAAATATGTCCCAACATGAGTTAGCCCGCCACGTCGGCATCAGCCGCAGTTATTTAAGCAAACTAGAGTGTGGCACGGGCATTTCTGGCATGTCCTTAGAGATTTTGTTTAAAATCGCTCAAGCCTTTCAAATCGACGTAGGCCAACTAGTGCGGTTGCGCATCGTCGACTATAAAAACTGCAATGCTCACCTAACATCACACTACAAGAGGCTAGAGTTTCTAAACCATACCAAAAACCAAACCGTTAACAACTTACACAAAAAAACTCATGTTAATTAGTTATCTTAAATTAACTAAATTAGCTAGATTAACTAGATAAACTAGATTAACTAGATTAACTATTTTAACGGGTTTAACTGATTTAACTGTTTTATCAGTCAAAAAAGCTCCGCCATGGGCGGAGCCTTTTGTGTCATTATGCCTATGGGCACGTTAGACATTATACTTCATTAAGTTTTTTGTGTTGCACTTCAGCATTTGCTTTTTTGAAGATAAATGCATTGTTGATGTGCTGACGCATAGCTGTTTCTGCCGCTACTTCGTCATGACGTTCGATAGCGTCTACGATTTGATCATGTTCATCATCGCAATCATGTGTACGAACTGCATTGAAGGAGCTGATGTACATGTCTCGATTAACGCGTTCACGGAAGCTTGCTAAGTAGTCTACGATACGTTCATTACCAGAGTAATGAGCAATCATTGTATGGAAACGACTGTTAATCTCAACGCGTTCTGTAGCATCTTCGATTTTATGCATTTCTTTACAAATATCTCGCAATTCTTTAATTTGTTCTTCTGTAGCATGACGTGCACACAGTCTTGCACCAAGACCTTCCATTACTTCGCGCACTTGATATAATGCAATGATTTCCTCTGGAGTGTCTGCTTTTACAGTAACACCTTTCCAAGGAACGATAACTACGAGGTTATCTTTAGCCAATTTACGGAATGCTTCACGTACTGGTGTAGCACTCACTTGTAACTGTTCTGCAATCTTTACTTCGTTTAGCTTTTCTTGAGGCATCAATTCGCCTGTTAAAATCGCTGTTTTTAATGTTAAATATACTTGTTCGCTAAGTGGCAATCGTTCAATAGAGTCCACTGCGGACAAATTATATCTATCTTTAGAATCTTGTCTTCCCATTTAAATCCCCTAAACCTTAATACTCATCCTATCTTTCACACTTTCAAAGAACGGTTAAAATGAGTATAATATATTATACGAAACATTTTTATAAAATATGTTGCACACAATATCTAATACAGTGTATACAAAATAATTATAAAACTCATATCTAAAACTGTCAATCTAGTAATCTAACAATAGATACTAGCTATATCTCATTTTTGAAAGTAAGGAAGTACACTATGAGCCGTTGTTTGGTTATCATCAATCCTGTATCAGGGGGCGGGGCGGCACGCCGGTATGCCCTCGACTTACAATGGAAATTGAGCACCTTATTCGAAACGATTGAGGTCAAATTCACCACCGGTGAAGGCGATGCGACACGTTTTGCTAAAGACGCTTGCGAACGCGGGTTCGATGCAGTATTTTGCATGGGTGGTGACGGTACTGTTAACGAAACTGTCAATGGCATTGCTCAAGGGGGATTCAAATCTACCTTTGGCTTTATCCCTGTTGGAACTGTTAACGATATGTCTCGCGCACTTGGGATTCACCAAAATCCAACTCAAGCGATCAAACGCATCGATATCAATGAAACAAGAACAATTGATATTGGTCGTTGCAATGACAAATATTTCTGCAACAACATCGCAGCAGGCGTTATCCCTAAGGTAGTAGAAGAGGTTACGCCAAAGGAGAAAAGCATACTCGGCCCTCTCGCCTACTTCTTGCGCGCAGGCCAAGCGTTATTTACCACTAAAGACTATACATACCGCATCAAAACGGAGAACGACGACTTTATCTGTAAATCCCCTCTCGTTTTAGCATTGCTTACCAATGTAGTATCTAGTTTTGAACGGTTTATGCCTGAAGCCTCTGTCGATGATGGCTACATGCGTATCATCATCTTCAAAGAATACTTTATTCTCGATATTCTCAGCGTAATACCGCTCATCATTAGTGGTGCCATTTATAACTCTCGTTATACAACTACATTAACTGTGAATAAAGCATCCATCGAGCTCTTATCTAATATTGATGATTTAGCAACCAATATGGATGGCGATCCAGGCCCATCTATGCCAGTAGATATCGAAGTATTGCCACGGGTATTAAAAGTATTTGCCCCATCAAAACACAAAAAGAAAAAGGCTTTGAATTTGCCTAAACTACCGCACATTTAAGTACTTGTAGAGAAATCTATAAGACGAAACTATATAGCAACCTATAACACAAAACTATATAGTAATCTATAACACGAAACTATATAGTAATCTATAACACGAAACTATATAGTAATCTATAACACAAAAGCTCTCTATCCAAGGATAAAGAGCTTTTTATATTTGCTAGACTATAGGCTACATCTGTATAGATTTATACACTACGCATAAGTACAGCCTTATGCCAATCATAGGATTTTTATAGGCTAATCTATAATGATTGCATCATGCAAGCGGAAGCTATAGATATAACATGCTTTCACAGGCATCCCCGTCAATCGCTGCAAAGCCTCTTTGTAGAGGTCCATTTGTATTTTGTAGCGCTTGATGAGGTCTTCCCCAGATTTGACGCGGTCTGTCTTGTAATCTACGAGAACCCACTCACCGTCCTCTTCAAAGGCAGTATCGATAATACCTTGGAGGAATAGATCTTCCCCATCCTCTAAGGTATCATATACGCGTTTCCCTTCAAAAAGCATACTGAACGGCAATTCACGTTCTATGCGCTTCGCATTGATAAGACGCTTCCCAAGGTCAGAACTAAAGAATTTATAGAGGCTTGTATCACTCAATAGATTTCGTTCTTCCTCTGTGAAAGTCCCTTTCGTTACAAGTGCATCAAGCTCTTTCGTTAAAGAAGCTTGAGTATACTGTGCAAGAGGAAGCCATTGCATGGCCTCATGCATCAAGGTACCCCATTGAGCCCCCGTCAACACATCCTCTTCGGACTGCAGTGCTTGAGGCTTGCGGCCGAATACGGAATTCGCTAAATCATCAGCTGAAACTGTAATAGTTGGTACAGTATCATTACTTGTAGCATCACTATCAACATTATTTGTAGCGTCGCTATCAGCATTATTTGTAGCATCGCTATTAGCATTACGAATATCTAGCTTAATAGCTTGACCTAAGATTGCATCTGAAACGGCTCGTTTAGCCCCTGCATCTACCGTTATAATCGGTTCGTTTAGGGTATCAATAGTGCCTGCTTCAAGTTCTCGTTCTTGGAATCGTCGTTTCAATTCACTGACGGAAATCTTAGCCGTGCGCCGCGTAGCGTCGCTGTACGGATAGGTATAGTTAAAACGGTCTTCGATTTCCGGTGGCAGTTCCACGGAATTAACAGCTTGCAATTCTCGTACCTTATTGATGGTAGTTTCATCGATATCTGCTTTATAATCGAGGTCACCGTAGAGAGAGCCATCGTGGATTTCGACCTTGATATGACATTTTTTATCTGGTAAGTCAAAATAGGTCGGTCCTTCGTACTCAATGGCTACGCGTAATGGGTTACCACCGTCTAAATGACGGGTAAAGCCCATAATTAACCATTCTAAATACGTATTAGCTTGGGTGATAATATCCGTCGGCAACTGTTGGCCTTCTACAGCGGCAACATTGTTAATGAGTTCCCCAAGACTAGATAATTTACCTGCAGAATTCTTGAACCCCTTTACAAAGCCCGTTAGGAACAATTTATCTCGAGCCCGTGTTAACGCTACATAGAGAATACGCTGTTCCTCTGCTTTGAGGGCCGCCTCTTTGACGTCTTTCACGTAGAACCACGGCATAGTTGGGAAAGACACCCGAATATCTGGGAAGTATCCCTTAAGACCAAGTCCTGCGTTTTTATCGATGAGGAGCTCTGAACGAAGATCCATCATATTGAACCGTTTTTGAACGCCAGATAAGAACACCACAGGGAATTCAAGGCCCTTACTCTTGTGGATGGTCATGAGGCGCACCACATTGTCCGCTTCACTCACCACATTGGCAAGAGGCATATCTTGGTTGCTATCGCGCAAGCTTTCAACGAAGCGCAAGAATCTAAAGAGTCCACGGAAGCCAGATGCCTCATAGCCCTTAGCTCGGTCATACAGAGCGAGTACATTCGCACGTCGCACGAGACCATTCGGCATGGCACCTACATAGTTTACATAATCTTGAGATTCGTAAATATCCCATAGCAAATCTGTTACACCGTGACGGCGCGACAAGGTACGCCAACGCTCCATATGGTCAATAATCGCTAATAAACGCTCATCTTGAGCCTCTTCAGCATAGGCTGGCATGAGAGACCACAGAGAACCATCTCCAGATAGGCGCAGTGCACCTAGTTCATTTGCATCAAGGCCAACGAGACCAGAGTGCAAGACTGCTGCCATTGGCAAGTCTTGTTCCGGATTATCTATGATGGATAACAACGCTAGCAAAAGTTGGATTTCCTGTGCTTCAAAGTAGCCATCTCGCTCGTTTACCACCGCAGGGATACCCGCTTGGCGCATAGCCTCTACAGCACGAGTGCCCCAACCAGCCAAGGATCTGCGCAAAATAGCAAAATCGCGCCACTCGATTTGACGGAACGTACCATCTGGATTTTGCACCTTTTTCTTGGCACCGTGAATTTCCTTAATCTTTTGAATGATGAAATCTAGCTCACGCTCGTTATTTTCAGGATCATCCCCTTCGTCTTCGTCGCTTTCACTAGCGCTGAGGGTATCCTTACTAACATCTAAGAGCTGCAATTCCACGTCTCCTCCAACCCAATCCTCCGGTGCATCCTCTACGATGCGACCAGGAATAAGGGATTCTGCCTCAGTATAATTGAGCTCTGCCGCCTCTTCCGTCATGATTTGATAGAACAAGAAGTTCGTAGCAGCCAAAATATTTTCGTGAGAACGGAAATTCTTTGCTAGGTCGATACGGCGCTCTACCGCATCAGTGTCACCGTAGGTATTGTATTTCTCCATAAATAGAGAACTGTCGGCCATACGGAAGCTATAAATCGCTTGCTTCACGTCCCCTACATAGAACCTGTTATCGACGCGAGAAATCAAGTTGATAATCGTCTCTTGCACGCCGTTCGTATCTTGGTATTCATCGACCATGATTTCTTTGAAAGTATCTTGCAGTTCCTTCGCTACATCGGACGGCTGAGGATCATCCTCTGTGCCCGGCTCAACGAGAAGGGCTAAGCATAGATGCTCCAAGTCACTAAAGTCCATGATACCTTGTTCTTGTTTCATATCTCGATACGCCTTATGGAACGCAATCGTGAGCTCTACTAAACCTTCGATGATTGGATATTGAGCCTTGAACTGGTCTTGCAAGGTAGCTTCTGGCACGGTAAACACAGAAGCTTGCATCGCTTTAAGGTCATCTTTATTTTGGGAACCTAAGGATTTAAACTCTGCTACCAATATAGGATCAAAGGCTTGTGCCTCTTTTGACCCCATGCGGAACTGGTCCTTAATAAAGGTATCCGTATGCTTACAAGCTTCACCCATATCATCCCAAGTTTGAGCTGATGAAAGCATGCCTAGTGCAGCTAGTTGGTTATCATATATGTTTTGCCATTTATGAGGCCCCACTGGATCCAATAAGATTTGTTCCATCCGCTCTAAGCGCTCGCGAATGCGGTCGATAACAGCTACATGGTTATCCCACATATATTGGCCCCATAGTGTATCACTTGGGTTTGCAGTCATAGCCTCTTTATAAGGCTCTAAGGATTTTCGTAGCCACCCATCAGGATTAGCGAGAGACATGGCGTAGTTATATAAAGACATAATCTTCGCCGTTAAGCCTGCATCCGATTTATCATCGCTGAAGAAGTCCGCCAATTCATAGATATTATAAAGGCCCTCTTCATAGGATTTAGTTAATAAATCAGCTAGCAGCTCTTGTTGTAACAATGCCATTTCTGCTTCGTTACCGATACGAGCTGTAGGGTTAATATCTAGCTTGTAAAAGTAAGACCGAATCACCCATTGGCAGAAGGAGTGCAATGTAGAAATATGAGCAGATGGCAACAGGTTGAGCTGTCGTTCAAGGCGCTCTTGCATGGCTGCATCCTCGGTGGATTCCATGGCTTTAGCCAAAGCAAGACCAATACGAGCACTCATCTCTTGAGCTGCCGCCTTTGTAAAGGTTACAACCATGAGCTCTTGAACAGATAACGGGTTATCCATGTCTTTAAGACGAGTAATAATACGCTCTACGAGAACCGCCGTTTTGCCTGAGCCAGCAGCTGCAGCGACTAGCAAAGTTTGATTATCTAAGGACGAGTCCTTAGGCGCTATGATGGCAGACTCCTGCTCTGGCGTCCATTTAACACCCATGGTTTTCACCTCCTTCGTTACTATTATTTCTATCGCTACTGTTATTTCCGTCGTTTAGAGCCTCTTTCATCCGTTCTAACGCATCAGCTTCGGACAGTTTAGACAAATAATTATATCGATTTCGACTAGAGTCAAAACGGCATACAGTATTGTAATCACAGTATGTACAAGGTCTATTCTTATTTAACTGGTAAGGCTGAATTGGGAATTGACCGTCCCCGATATGGCGACCGATGTCAGCCATTACGTGATTGGTGTAACGACACATCACGTCAAATTCGCCAGGATTCTTAACCTTACGTAAATCTCTACTAGAAATAGTTTGATCCTTTTTCGTAGCGATTGGTACATATGGTCCCCGTTTAGCTCCATAGGACAAAAATTTATTGTCAATATGCGTCAACAACTCGATATCATCAGAGAAGTATCCACTGTTTTGCCATGCATCGCTTTCTTTAGCCAAAGATATTGCATCTTCATAAGATATAGGCGCATCGGCAGGAATTTTAGGATTTTTCACATAGGAATACACCACAGCCGCAGGAGCTATAGATTCGCCTTGCGTTTTACCATAAGCGGATTCTAAGGCCAATAGATAGGTCATAAGCTGCAATTTAAGCCCATAGTATACATCTTGGGCCGTCACATGGGCGCCGCCCGATTTGTAGTCAATAACCATGCCATAGGTTTGACCATCTCTTGTATATTCATCGATGCGGTCAATTTGACCGATGAGGCGTAAATAACGGTCTTCCCCAAGGGGTACGCGAATTGGATCCCAGCCACCTTGACGGCCAAAATCTTGCTCTAAGTATTTCGTATCAAAATCACTGCGCTTCGACCACTCCACAAGGCGATCTACCGTCACATGTAATGTTCGTTGTACACGCTGCTCGATTGCCTTTTGGTAGGCATCACTCGTTTCCTCGCCGCCCTGATTCTCTTGTAAAATTTCTTCCGCTACCGTACGGCACAAGTTATGTTGATCCTCTTCGTTAAGGTCACGCCATTGTTTATTGTTATCTAATAGATAATTACCTAAACGCTCTAGGTTAGCATGAAGGAATGTACCTATTTCAGGAGCACCAAAGGAGCGCACCCGACGCGGTTCTAGTTTTAAACCATATTGAGCATAGAACTTGAACGGACATTGCTGATATCTCTCTAGACGCGTCACAGAACCAGACATATAGCCTTTAGATAGGAACAATCCATTCACTAAATCCTTTGTAATGACAGGTACATCATTATTGTCTCGAATACCACGAGATACTTCACCTAAACGAGGTCGGTAGGTGTCGCTTTCACGAGCCCAGTTATAGAGGCCCCACCACAATGGATTGACCTCATGACCACTAAAGAGGGCGCCCCAGCGCTCAGACAACAGGGACAAACTCTGTAAAGGTCTCCATACATAATCCGACTCAGTATCAGGTGCAATGGAGAGTGGAATCTCTACCGCCTTATCTACATAACCAAGGGATTCTAGTCGTTTCACCACGAGGGATGGCTCAAGGCCTGTTCCATCTTCGCCAGAACTTGCATAGGACAGCGTCAAGGAATCGGATGCTCGCGTCATAGCTAGGTATAATAGGAAATTTTCGTTGAAAGCCTTCGGCAACGCCCCTTCCGCCAAAGTAATGCCGGCCTCCGCCAATTCCTGACGTTCTTTATCCTTAATAAGGCCTTCATCACCCATGCTTTGTGGGAATACACCTTGGTTGAGGCCCATTACAAATACCTTAGGCCACCATTGGCTATAACCACGTTCGATGGTAGTGATTACCACATGATCTAAGGACGGAGGAATCATGGAATAATTTACATCGCTCAAGCCTTCTTCGAGGAGCAACATCATCTCATCTAGGGTCAACACTTCATCCTTCATGACCATAGAGATTTCATCTATGAAAGAAATAACCGCATTGTACATCTGTTCATGGCTGGCTTTAGACTCTTGATCCCCCACCGTTTCAGCGTCTTTTGCCCATTCATAGAGACGCTCAGGCACTTGTAAGGTTTCTAACAAACCATACAGCTGCGCACCCCACTCAGCGCCCGTATGTCCTTCGCTATGAGCGGCAAAGTCAAACCATGGGGATAGGATCTCCATAATAGTTTGTCGTGCTTTATTAACACGTGCTCTACGAGGTGCATCAGCGTGCCCTTCTTCATCTTGCCCCTCATGAAAGCCTCGTAAATACGGCCAGCTTTCACGTTCCCATTTATAATGGTCAATACCAAATTCAAGAACATAATTCTCTAATTCATCTACGGCCTCACGAGTAAGGGGCATCAAGTCTGTTTTGAGCAGGAGGAACATGCTGTCTCGGCTGTAGTTATGGCGCACGATGTCAAAGAGGGCTGTCAACAATTCGCCTAATGGATGATTTTTCATAGGCCGCTGGCGGTCGATAAAATGCGGAATACCATAACGACTGAAGACCTTCTCTAAGGTATCGCCGTACGTTTCCGACTCGCGAAGCATGATACATACATCGCGGTAACGTGCCTCTGGAGAGGACTCTACGTAGGCTAAAATACGGCGAGCCACCGCATCAGCCTCTCGTTCTCGGTTGTAACCACGAATGAGTGGAACAGTAGTATCCGTAGAATTTTGCTTACTAGGGCTAGTAAAGTAATTCGCTTCTAATTCTTGAACGATGTGAGGGCCCCGTTTCCCGTCAAAACCAACCCAATTAATACTAGAACCATAACGAGCCACTAAGGTGTCATAAATCTCTAAAGGACGGCTAAAGAGATGTTCCCCTCGACGTGCAATATGTAAAGCCTTTGGAGCCATTGGCAAGTCAATGGTAATAACTGCTTCCTTCGCCAACTCAAACAAGGTATAGATTAACTCGTAGTGTGTAGGTGTAAACCAATGGAAGCCATCGATAAAGACATGGCTATTTTCCATCAGAGGAGATTGAGGCAAAGCCTCAACGATTTCCATGATAGGATCGATATCGCGCTCCCCATGACGAGTGATTTCCTCCTCATAGGCAGCCATACAGATGGCAAGTTCGCGCAATTTCTTTTGTAATACTTTATTTTTTACGGACTGTGCCCCACGTTCAAGGTCATTAGGACCGACGCGGAATGCGCGAAACTCAGAGAAGAGCTGTTGCAATACAGAAGAAAACTCAGGACGTTTAGTAGCCTGTTCTAAGAGACCTAGCTCCTTTTGTTTTCGTTTCATAACAAGGCGCAACAACATCGACCGGCCAAAGCTAGATAAGCTTGATTGACCGGCCCCTTTGGAGCCTATGGATTGATATACTTGGTACCCCAAACGACCAAAGCCTACGACACGAACCGTAGTAAAGCCTTTTTCAGGCATAAATTCAGCAAGTTCCCTCTCTACCCGATAGGTAGCTGGTTCAGGAACGAGTAAGATTATGGGTTCCCCTGGACAATCGGTCATCACTTGACGTATCCGTTCATATACGGCACGTGTCTTGCCTGATCCTGCTCGTCCATAATAGACGCTAATATTCATGAGACCTCCCTAGTGAAACTTTCACCATCTCAGTTTATATAATTTATATAATTCGCAAATTTCATCTTATTTATATATTTCTTGTTCTTAGGTCTAGCCTAAAACTATTTTTTTCGATATAATAATGTCATTATTCATAAATACTATTATATAGTAATATGACATTCTGTGCTTAATTCTGGGGTTAATTTAAGCTAATTGTACAATATTTGACTCATTTGATTATATTTGTTTATAATTAAGAAAAAAATTTATATTTTATTTACAATTAACAGAATTTCATATATAATACATGTTAGTATTTGTGTTATTTGTAAAAATCATGTATTTAGGAGTGAATTATTATGAACAAAAAACATTTAGCAGCTGCTTTCGCAGTATTCGCGGCTACAACTATGTCCTTCTCCGCTTTCGCTGCATCCATCGATGCTAATGCACGCGCTTACGAACGCGCTGCAGCAGAGCAATATACTTACGCAGCACCTCAAGCGGCTACACCAGCTTACCAATCTGGCTACGTAACAAGTGCACCACGCCCTGGTTACAAACCATTGCCAGCGGTTCCTTACACAGCAGGTGACATGGCTCAACAAATGCCTGTATCTAAAGAATTGGGCGATCCAATCTTCGTAGCACCTCAAACAACTGCTGTAGGTCTTCAAATCATGGACCCTATCGCACCTAGCTACCAACCTGTATACCAAGAAACTGTAAACTCCGTAACAGCTAATGGCAACGGCAGTGCATACGTTTCTCGTTACAAAACTAACCAATTAAATGCTTTCGACTTATTGTTGAACGGCAAAACTTACACATATGACTTGCCTGCATACACTAATGGCTACCAAGTGAAAACTGCTAGCACTTATAATCGTGCTGGTGACGGTGTTGCGAATGTATTCTCTACAAACGTAATCACTGAAGCAGTTGTAAACAACAACTCTTTACGTATCACTGTTAACATGACTCAACCAACAGCTGTAGCAGCTGCTAAATTGCGTTCCATGCAACAAACTGGTCAAGTAGCAGGTGGTGAAGTAGCTGCATTGTTCGCTTACAATGAAAGCTATGATGGTGTAAAACAAGCTGCTCATTACGACGTATTCAACAACAGCGGCCGTTACATCATCGTTAAATCCGGTGCTGTAACTGTACCAAATGGTGCACAACACCCTTATGCAACTGCATTGTTCGCAGTAACTGAAGACACTGTAGCTGCTGTAACAGTATCTGGCAACAGTGCTGATGCTTACGACTTAGTAAAAGGCACTGCATACGCAATCGCTCAATCCGCTAAGGTTGGCAACGCACGTCGCTAATTCTAACTACTAATTCGTTACGAATTTAATTATACTTGTGAAAGCCATAAGCTTTCATGAAAAAAGACTATAAATCACTAAATCCCCTAATGAGGTTGCTCATTAGGGGACTTTTTTAGTCATGTAAAGACGTCAAAACCGTCTAAAGATCTTTAGACCTTGTAAAAAGTCTATAATCTTGTAAAAATTTCTAGTGCTTTGTAAGCCATCAAGCGATAGCCTAGCTCATTGGGATGTACTTCTCCAGCAAAGACGATTTGTCCAATTTGATCCGCTTCAAACAAGGTCGTATAGAAATCTATGACCTTAATATCATGAGCTGCTGCGTATGCTTTTAGCTGTTCATTAACCTCTCGTACGATGAGGTCTAAACCATCCATATCGCTGTCGATTTGCGTTTCCAAACCAATAATAACCTGTCCCTTTGTGCTAGCTAATTCAATGGCTTTCACCAGAGTCTTGAACACATATGCACTATCTCGACCTTGTAAGATATCGTTGGTACCACACATTAAGAAGATATGGCGCGTTAGATTGGCTACAGCCGTAACCGCCCAGTTTTCAATATTATAAATCATGGCTTGTACAGAGCAGCCATCTACCCCATAATTCGTAAAGTTTACACTCTCAATAGATGCATCGCAGATTTCAACCCACCCACGTCCATAAGGCACATCGTAGCCACGCGTAATGCTGTCGCCAAAACAGATGATTTCCATATTCATCCCTCCTGTAACTATGCATTAATCATATAATAAAAGCATGTTATACACAATATACATAATATAGAATTTTATATGCACTCTTCATGGAATTACACCTATGACTATGGTATACTATTTCCACATAAGAGAGGTCAATGATGAGAAAACTATATCCCTTTTTAGTGATTGCTCTGGCTAGTCTTCAAACAGCTAGTGCTATTTCACAATACGAATTAGAAAATAAACCTACCCAATTCCAAGTTGCTTATAATAGCCCTACTGAGACTGTGTATATCGACTTGAGTACCATCAATCTAGCACAAGCGGGACCAACGTATAATACATTACACGCTCGTACTATTAGTCTATATAAGCAACAAAACATTATTGCAGACTATATGACTAATTATACATACCATCGTGGTAAAACGTCTAAAGACATTTACCTCATGGACTGGCATGTGGCTCCTGCTAAATTCTACCAAGTAAATGGTGCCCCTATTGGAATGGCAGACAATCACCGCTCCGTTTTATCTACAGGTGCTCGCGTAGCTCCGAAAGGTTCAGCCGTCGCTGAAATAGGTCAGTTTATCTTGCACAATGCGTTAGAAATGGAGCGAATCACATATACCTTCACAAATCCCTATGTGCCACCACGCCCATATAAACCGATGAACACCCCTGCTCCTACGGCAGAGAAACCATTATTTGGCGTTCAACCACCTGAAGGTGTATATAAACCACTGAACCAACTAGAATCGCCTTATGCGTATCATCAACCGCGCTTAGCGCCATCTAAACTAGGTGTATATGGACCAGTTCCTCCACCACCGCCAACAGGACCACGCCCTGATTGGGCTCTTGATATACAAAATCAAGATTTACCAGATCCGAACACACCTATGAGTCAATGGGGCCCACAACCAGATTATAATGCGCCTCCTAGACCATAGGAACGTATCTCTATTCTAACTATATCCCTTAGATATGAGTTTATACTACGATTACATTAGCTAGGTTTTTCATTAGTTTGAAGCTTACCTAATAGAATACAAGACTACAAAAAAGGACCCATACGGGTCCTCTTTTGTTATAGTATTTATACTTTTATGTACCTATATATCCTAATTAGATGCTTTCACATTATTTAAGACGAATAAAGAACAATGCACATGCACCGATTACAGGCGCAATAGCGATGGACATCAAGGACATTTGGTAGCTGCCCGTCATAACGAGGACATTGCCCAAGAGAAGTGGCGCCAAGAGAGCACCGATTTGGTTGAATAAGTTTACGAAGCCCGCTGTGGTACCGCGTAAATGAGGTGCTGCGGATTGAACTACGAGAGCATTAGTCAAGGCACTGTGCATGAAAGCACCAATACCGAGGATTGGACCTGTAATGAAGAGCATATTCGGATTGGATGTACTAGCGAATAAGATCAAAGCCGGACCAAATAGGAACATAACAAGCGCGGCTAAATGATTTTTCTTGATTGGTAAAATATCGGACAAGATACCGATGGTTGGTTTTGCAATAAGTGCTGCCGTACCGAACACACTCATAACTTGACCTGCGTAGATAGCGGTTACGCCTAATTGTTTAACCATGTACAAGTTTGCCCATTGCGTTACGCCCCAAGTTGTACCTGTTGCAAAGAAACCAGCGATGGCTAAACAACGAATATTACGGTTTGAAAGGATATGCTTTAAGTTCTCTTTCAAGGACGTTTGACCTACGCCGAGCTTAGCCGCTGCTTCGGAAGCCTCTGCTTCGCGTTGCGCCATGATTTCAGCACTTGGCTTACGTACCGTGAAGTAACATAATACGAGTACTGCCAACGGCAAGATAGCTGTAGCCAGGAATGCTGTTTGCCAACCGTAATGTGTAGCTACATAGGGTGCGTAAAGATTTACAGTAGTAATACCGAAGGAAGTACAGCTCATAAAGATACCTACAGCCGCACCACGTTGGTTAGGCCCAAAGTGATCGCCGATTGCACTCAAGCAAGAAGCTTGTACGGGACCAGACATAACGCCTAACAAGAAGCGCAAGCCCCAAGCCATGTTGTAGTCTGTAATGGTACTCATAAGAGCCGTTACAGCAGCCATACCAATTAAGCTAAATAAGATAGTTCGTCTATAACCAATTTTGTCGGCTAAGATACCACCTGGCAATACTGTTAAGGCATAACCAAAGTAAAAGGCCGAAATATGCTGTGCTCCCATCTTTGCAGTAAAGTGCAAAGCCTCGTTGAGGATAGGCATAACAGAAGACCAAGATAAGCGCATTACAAAACTCAACAAGAACGTGAGCCATACGCTAAGGAGAATTAAAATCTGAGTTCGCGAGAAACTAAGTCGATTCATACGAGCTCCTTTCTACAGAATAAAAACATATAAAGTAATCATACTATAAATAGAAAGATTTTTTCAAATACAAAGCATGACGGATAACATAAAAAAGAACCCTCTACCGATTAGATAAAGGGTTATCTCTAGTATTATACAAGGAACGGGCTCCAATTGCCTTACCAAGTATATTAATAAATCAAAAGAAACGAGCAACAGGCAACAAATGGCCCAACCAATCTCTAAAGATTTATATTATACGAATAATATAGCACAAGTACGAGATTAAAGCTATATATAAAACCCTCTAGGCATAACCTAAAGGGCTTTCTAAATTGTGGAAGAGATAGTAGCTATTTCGTATTGGTTGCTTTCTCCGTCTTCTTTGGTCCGGTTAAATCCTTTTTAGTTTTGTTTAAGTCGTTTGTACGAAGAATAATCCACCAGATAGATCTCGATTTATAAAAATATATCCGATGTTCTCAGTTAGATAAAAAATTTCATTTACTTCTTCAGGTAGATCCATTCCTAAGATTTGACCTATGAAAATATATTTTTCTAGAAAATCATCACTCTCTTGCTGTAAATATTCAGGTTGTCCTCCTAGAAAACTCATTTCATCTAAATTCTCAATAGGATTAATTGGATAAAATTTATCTAGGTTAAACTTGAACTGATTTTTATCTCCGATGATCACTCTCGTGTGTCCTTGAATAGCATCGTCAATTTCAGTAATGTAGTCAAGAAAATAATCTTCTTTATCATAATAAGAAAAAACGTAAATTGCTTTATCTTTATATTCCATATCCTGAAAATCTGTTTTAAATTGAGGTGCAATAGTTAATAGATTTTCAATTGGTATAAAAGCAACCAATGCTAACTCATGACCATCTGGCGCTATCACTTTATTTGAATAGTCTAAATCTAGCCCAACTAATATATTATTTATATTGGATTTGCTATCTAAAAAGTTAAAATTAACGTATCCATTTTTTTCCATTTAAATTCTCCTAAAAATTTAAGGGCATTTCTCACCTACTTTTTTCAATTTTCTAAGAAATTTCTTAGCTTCTTTTCTTAATCCTCCTCCAGAAGTTTTAGGTTTGTAACGATAATCCGCTAAATCTTATTAATTAATTGATATTTATCAATATTTTTAATTCGTCTGGTAGTTTGGCACCATTTCTATATGCCTTTTTAGCCCAAAATATGGCTTTTTCTTTATTGCCTTGTGTGAAAAATAAATCGGCTAAATTGGATTGGGCAATTGGATGTCCATTTTTTGCCGCTATCTCTAGCCATTTAAATGCCGAATCTTGATCTAAAGATACAAACATATGGTATTGATATAATTTGAATGCTGAGTTTTTATCTCCATTAGTGGCGTTCTTTTCGAGAATTTGAATTTCTTCATCTGAAAGCCAATAAGTACTACCTGTTGATATAAAGTTAGTCATTTTAAATTTCTTTCCGGATGTTGTTTACATGATATTAAAGGGGTGTACCTGTGCGTACCGCACATGCCCTACGTCAGGATTGGAAGTTTCATGCGGGCTACAACTTACTTATTCATCTTCATAAGCATCACCATAGCTTTGAAAAGAGGAATCTAACCAAAACCATTCTTTTTCATTGGAAACCAATTTCTCCAGTAGTTCTGTAAATGACTTAGCAATAATGGGAGACTCATCAGGTGTAGCATGAGTTTCTATAAAACTATCATAACAAAAACCAAATCTTTTTTGTTCTAATTTTTCAATTAATTCTTTGATTTTCATAAAATACTCCTTAGGACTAAGAGTTTTTGTTCAGGCTACAGCTTGCTAATTATTGATAATAGATTTTTTAGCTATATGTATTAGATCTTTATAATTCTCCATAAAAGGTTCTTCTAATGTGGATTCTAATAAGCACTCTAAGTCATATAGTATTTTTTGCTCAGCTTCATCAATAATTTGATTATTTTCAACGAACTTAACAAGCCATTCAAAAAAAACTAAGACTTCATGGTTGTTAAATTTAATAATATAGTCATTAGACTCTTTTCTAATTTCCATAATATTATAATGCTCCTCGAGAAACTACATTTTGCAAATGACTGGTAATGAGATTCTTAAAGAACCAATATTTCAGACGATCTTAAAGAGGATAGTGAGGTCGTCTGAAAAATAGAAGCTGCGTGCGTACCGCGCACACTTACGTCGGGATTGGAGGTTTCATACGGGCTACAACTTGCTATTCCCCCAACAATGTTTCTTTAAATAAGCTATCAAGTGATTCATATAACATTTCCATTTCCGATGAATCATGGTAATAAATAAAAATATGTCCCTGTTGATCCATTAAAATAGGATTACCTGAACCATCATCTGATATTGCATAAAGTTTATTCATTGGTTGTTCATGTAATTCTAAAAGTTTTTGAAATCCCTGAGTTAATTCGATAACTGTTTCTTTTCCAATTAATGTTGAATTATGGAAAGCATGGATATCCAAACCAGCGCTTGCGCCGCCGAATTTTTTAATAAATTCAATGTAATCATCGTGAAATTTTATTCCTAAAATATTTTCAGCATGTTTAATTTCCTCACTACTAGCGGGTATCCCTTTAAGCTCAGGGTAATCTTGAAAATATTTAATAAGTAAATTCATTGTTTCGTAACTAATCATTTAATACCTCTTCTAGATAATTCTTTTAAAGCTTGGTCGTACCAGAACTCGCGCTTCCATTGATTAAATTCATCTCTATTGTCAATGCCGCATTTATTTCCTGTTTCACGATTGCAATACTGGTTTTGCAAGCGGAAGGGCTAGTATGCGCTATCCGTTACCTTGATTTCCTCATTCAGACGACCCCAGCCAGTGTAGTTGCCGAACAATAAGAGGTTGCCGAGGTCATCGTAGTAGTAACTTGTGCCGTTGTAGGTTTTCAGGCGGTTATCTTGAACGGTAGGGATAACGAGTTATTTAATCAAATTTATTTTCAAATCGCATAAAAAAACATCCTTTATACCTATTCAATAAAAGAATATTATCATTATTCTCAATAATAAATATTTTTTCATATAGAAAATTTGGAAAATCAGCCAATACATCTGTAACAGCACTATCTATTGCTTCATACTCATCATCTGTCAGTGGCGAATCAATATATACATAAAGAGTAAATAATTCTTCAGTCATATCAAATGCAATAAGTCTGACTTTTTTACAAATTGCTCCAAGAAAAGCCGTTTGCATACTTAAAATAATTTCTTTTTTTTTCATAATTAATTCCTCAGATAAAATATAGAATTTATGTTATATCAGGCAATGCAGGAATAATATGGGCTCTTTTTTGGATGAATGAATTATTCCCCATTCTGTCGGAGTCTCATCTCCTGTATCCTTATCAACATAACTTCCAATAAATCCTGAGGATTTGCAGACAGAAGGGCTGGTATGCGCTATCTGTTACCTTGGTTTCCTCTTTCAGACGCCCTCAGGCGGTGTATTCGCCGTACCACAACAGATTGCTGTCCTTATCGGTCATTTCTCTTGGGATGCCGATTTTGTCGCAGTGGAAGTAGTGGGTTTGCTGGCGGCTTTCACCGTCTTCGGTTATCCAATCGCGGACTTGGGCCAAGAGGGCGTAGCCGTCAGAATCGGTGTAGATATAGGTATATCTGCCGTCCCAAACGAATCCGGTTTCCTCTTCGAGGTCGTCTGAAAAACAAAAACCGCGTGCGTGCCACATACACCCTACGTCAGGATTGAAAGTTTTGTGCGAGCTACGGCTTGTTACAAAGACTAATTATTGCATAATTTGTTGTTTTAATTTTTGGTCAAAAGAATTTTCCAGGAAGATCAAATCATGCTTGCTAAACAATCCATTATCATTTTCTAATACTTTTTTATCAAACAATAAAATATTCTGTATTAAAGGATCATTTAGTGGTAATTCATTCTTATTTATAATAAAAATAGCGGTTAATGCTTTAAAACGAAAAGCCTCTGGATAAAGTGCTAAATATTTTAAAACTTCTTTGCTACCGGAATGGAAGGCCATAATGATTGGAATATGATCTTGTTGCAAATGCTTTAATACATCTGGATAGATGTTTTTTGCATCATTCTCAGATTCAGGTAATTTAATGGTATCTCCATAAGGAAATGAGGTAATAGGGGGAGCTTTAAAAAAATGCGCCTGCGAGATAGATGGTTGTACAAATACTAAGTCATATGGATTTGACGATTTATCATAAGGAGGAACATTTTGGGAGAAAAAATTTCCCATTTCAGAATTGTATGCATATAGGTGAAGTATGACCCCCTCGAAAGTACGAGAATTGCTAAAGGATATTTCACCATAAACATATTTTCCTTTTTTAAATTTAATCCTATCTTTTAGAAAATTAGCATCAGGAATATTCAAATTATTTTTTAAATATTCAATAAGCCCTTGAATAAATTCTTTACTTTTCATAATTATCATCCTTAAAATCAATCTTTGAATACTAAAGTCATAAAGCTAGCAACGCCTTTGGCTGAACCCACATCCGTTTGCTTATCCTTATTTTTTGTTGAAACCATATATGCAGTCCAGTTTCACGGTCGGCATACTGGTTTTGAAGACGAAAGCAGATTTGCGGTTGAGGCGTACGTCAAGAAACTATTTAAATTCTTCCAATAATTTTTTTCTTAATTCCGCAAATTCATCCGATAAATTATTTTTGAGTTCAGTATAAATTTCATCATCGATTTTACTTTGAGTGAATAGTGTCTTTTTAATATAAGGGATAACTTTTTTAGAACTAATTGAAATTAAAAATGCAATAATTTCATTGTAAATATAAGATTTTTCATTAAATTGGCTTAGTTTATGTATTAGTAAATTTTCAATTGATTCTGATTTATAATGTTTTCCTTTTAATCCATACAATACCCATGAAATAATTTTGTGATGCTTGTTGTTTAAATTTTTTATAAGATATTCTTTTATATAATTTCTTTTTGGGAAATATGCAGAACTAAATGCAATAGAAATAATTATAGAATATCTATTTATATTCCAAATAGAACTAATATTATTTTCTATAGTGCGAAACGCTTCTTCTCCTAGATTATATTTTTTGAATAGATGTCCTAAAGAAGATATTGCAGATGATTTCACTTTAATACTTTTGTCATTTTGAATAGAGTAAATTAATATAGAGAAAATTTCTTTCAATTCCGTAGTGCTAAGTTCTTCTTGTATTTGTCCCAAAATAAAATTTGCAATTTCTCTATGTTTACTATATCGACTTGTTAAGAGGGTGTTTTTGATTATATCAATAATCTCTTTATACTGAAAAAATTGTAGTCTTTTTGCTGCTTCATATTGAATAATAGAATTAGAATGTAGTAGTTTTTCTAATAAGTCATTGATTGATAGATCTTTACATTCTAAAAAAGCGTCAAAACTTGAAATTCTATCATTTACCATATTATTTTTTCCGTGCTTTGAAAATACTCATTTATTTTTTCATAAACTTGATTAGCAACCCCAGTATCTACTTGATTACCATTTGCTGCCATCATTACTGTATCAAGAGCTTTTTTCCCTTATTCATAAATAATACCTATACCTAAAGTTACAAGCGCAGCTTTACTTAACGCAATCAATTCAGAGCCAATAAGGGGTATTGCAAAAACTGCCAAGCCTTTAGGGTCGATCCATCTTTATCGGTCATCTCTCGAGGGATACCGATTTGGTCGCGGTGAAAGTAGTGGGTTTCTTGGCGGTTTTCGCTGTCTTCATTGGTCCGGGTACGGACCTGTGCCAAGGGTTCGTAGCTGTCGTTTTGTCCTCTCCCCAGCCCTCTCCCACGAGAGAGGGAGTAGATGTTGGGATGGAAAAAGTTCATCCAACACTTCTTTGATTTATATTAATCCCAATAAGAGTCTAAATTATTTAATTCCTTCCACTCTTCCAAAGAATAAAGAAAAGGCAAAGAAAATTTTTCCAATAATTTACCCTTTAAATTTTCTGATACCATGAATGCTCCTGAATAATTGTGATTGGAAGACAATAAAATATCCTTATCTGAATTAGTATATGCCTCCAGTGAAAAATCATCTTCATCTAATGCTAAATCTGGGTAAACAATTTCATCCTCAATTTCCCAATTAACTATTCTTACTAAATAATAGACTTCGTTCGTCAATAACTCACCTTTTGTATTGACAATAATTGCTTTACTCATTCCAAAATCATAGTCAAACCCATATTTTTTTATAAATTCCAAAAAACGCGCTGACATGATAAAGAAATCATTATATGGAAGAAAATCAAAAGTAACACCTCTTGCTTTCTTTAAGCAGACATAAACCTTTTCAGGCATTGGAGGAATTTCTTGCCCCTTTACGAACCAACTCCAGGGAAAGTCAAAATCAGGATGTGTTTTTTTAGGGTTGAATACCTCCGATATACCTAAGACTCCACTACTTACTCGTGGTAATCCCATTTTTTCTGCTTTATCCATACTTTGTAGAGCATATCCCCACACTAATAACTTTTTCATAATACCCTCCTAAGATTATGGCTTGTTACACTTACTATATATACACGACGCTACGCCAGTTTATTAATCATCAGGATTTTCTTCCAAACAATTTAAAAACTCATCAAATGATTTCGCAATAATAATTGAATTTTTTTTAAAATTAGCTTCTCTTGATATATTTTCACTCCATACGTCCCTTACATAATAAATAATTTGCCAACTATTTTTTTCTAAACAGAGGTAATTCCCTCCCCAATCAAAAGCAAAAGGAATCAGATTTTTAGGTAACTCATTAAGTTTCCATTCATTTATTGCTCTTCCTTCCAATGTAAAATCTGGATCATCCTCAAATTGCTTAGAATATTTCATTGGAATGAAGTCGCGAATTTCAATATAGTCATAATCGATATTATCATTGACAAAATAAGAAAGGTTGGGATCACCTCCATTCCATTTGAAATAATGTGACTTAAATGAAGATGGAAAAGATACTTCTAATTTTTTCTCAACATCATTGATATCAATTTCAGATAAATTTTTATCGCAATCATAAAAGCTAAGCATAACAACCTCCTTTAACAATTTAACAAGCACCAGTTTTATTCTCTCTTCTCTTTTGGAGAGGTTTTCTTACCTCAATGTTATTTTTATAAATTTTGATTAGATTTCCTCTCATCATATTCACAAGCAAAATCCATTACTTTTTACTTGCTCCAATTTTAAACCTAATTTTTTTATAAAGCCATCTTAGGATGTGCGTTCTTATTTATGTCGAGATTGGAGGTTTCATACGGGCTACGGTATGCTTTGAAATCTATTTTTGAACGTAAGAAATTTATCATATGAATTTAGTTGTTCAGCAGAATAATTTTCCATAATCTCAGAATTATCACTATCTACAATAGAAACAAAAAATATGACATTATTTGTTTTTTTCTTATCTATATTTTCTATTGCTTTTTTAAATCCTTCTATAATTGAATCATATACTTCCGCCTGATATTGCTCAAAATTATCTTCTGATATTAATGTATTTGCATCATTAAGAATATTTTGAATCTCATTATTGAATATACTATCTATTTTCTCAGGAACCTCTCCAAGTCCTATTGCAAATTGAGGGTAATACCATTTAATAAAAGGCTGATCTTCTTTTGAGTAGATTACTTTTTCTATTTCGTAGTGAGAAATAGTGTTAGCAGCCCACCCCAGATATGAACAATAGTCATCAATATATAATGTATAGGCAAAAACTTCATTAGAATTATATCTTTCTAATACAAATTTAAATGACTCTGTAACTCCTTTAGATACATTCTGGATTAAATCTTGAATTATATAATTACTTAAAATACTCATTTTAGTTTTCCTTTTATAAGTTTTTGTTATCAATCAGTTTCTATGCACATTTACTACGTGATCCGTATTTTCCAAAAACCTTACCACCAATTCTAGTTAATTGCTTACTCATGTATCTATCTGTTTGAGCTTTGTTATACTTATCCAATACTTTTGAATAAATTCTTTAAATTTAATTAATATGAAAGTCCTTTGGCTATGATGTTTACAGCATAGCCTTGAGTTATATTTATTCATATAAAGTTAAATTCTTTTCTGTGCTTTTATATATATCTGTATAGAAATAAATTCTATTATCTTTTATCTCTTTCAGATAAACCAAGTCTTCGATCCCCCCAATATACTCAATTGATAAATCATCTAAATTTAATATTGCAAGCCTAAATCCAACAACGCAAAATCGTCTAATGAAAACTGGAATATATATTTTTCTATTGAAATACAACAAAGGTCCTCCAAAACCCTGTTCTTTAATAATAACTTGACCGTTAATGGATAGACTTCCAACTAAGGGAGAACCTTGATTTACTTCCATCAAATCAAGGTAACTGACTTCCCATTCGTCAAAAAAATTTTTTTCTTGAAAGTCTAAAGGAGTTTCATTCAAAATTTTTAACTTAGACATTTTTATATTTTTTCTTGTCAAAGAATTGAAATCTTCTTCTAATTCTACAAGGAGTTTACCAACTTCATTATTAAATGGCCAAGAATCAATTACTATCCGAGACAATAAAAATTCTTTTCCTTTATTTTGTTGAAAAATACTTTCTGAATTTAGATAATTAATCATGTCATATAGTTCATTTTTTATAGAAATCAACTGCTGTTTATTTGTATAACTATATTCATCACAATTATTAATCATTTTATCAATTTCGACTAAAACTATATTAATCTTTTTTATAAATTGCTCCTGATTCATTGTCTTAGTAACCTTTCTAAGTCATTAATATATTTTTGTGTTTGTCCACCAGGCAACCCCTAACCTTGAGGTGCAGCTTTATCTTCAATATTAGTTGTTCCTAATAGCCGTTGCGGCAGCAGCCGTGGAAATCGAATTATTAAAGAACATGATTACTTACGCCGTCTGAAAATTTTTCAGACGACCTTACGGGGGCGTTAGAGCTTGGGAAAGCCTATGTGTTGTACTTAGTATCTCTAATATTCATATTCCCTGGTGAAATACCTTCTTCTGATTCTACAAAAAGTTCTTCATTCTCTACTTTCTTTTTTGAAAAAGGTGTTTGGCATAAGGGAGGGTGTAATTTTAAGTAATAATTGATGGGTGATAAACCTAATTTATTAGTTTGTAAAGGGTCAGCATTTTTCTGAATTAATAAATCAATTAAATCTAGTTGCAAGTTGATTGAATGGTTTTCCATAAAGCAAAAATGAAGACAGTTATTGCCACAATGATCAACAATACTCACATTAGCTCCGTTTTCTATTAGTGAGTTGGCTTTATCTTTATCTCCAGATTTTATAGCAAGCATTAATGGAGTTCTTCCATCGCTATCCTGATGATTAATTAAGTATTTCAGTTTTTTTATAATTTTTTTTATAGGTTTTATTACTATTTTCCTTTAAGGTGTTATCTAAAATATTATACGCTAATAAATGTAGTACGGTTTCATTATCTTCTGTAAGTATATCTAATTTAACGCTATGCTTAATGAGAATGTCGACATAGTTCGTTAAGCCAAAACGACAGCAATGTTCTAATAAAGTCTGATTGGAGTCAGACTCATCAAAAGAGAATGATAGATTAGGATCTAATCCTTCATTAAGCAATGTATTAAGCTTATATGTATTTTCTTTATCGTCAATAGATAATATTAAATCTATTAGAATTTCTTTAATTTCTAAGTTTTTCATAATAATTTTCACAACAATTGAATACCCCTGATCTCTTTTGACCTTTCGTTAATCGTCCTGTATTATTTTTTACCTCAATAAAATAGATTTTTCCATCTTTCATTGCGACTATATCAGGACGAATTCGGACCTTTTCAATTTT
This sequence comes from Veillonella rogosae JCM 15642, assembly GCF_002959775.1. GTDB lineage: Bacteria > Bacillota > Negativicutes > Veillonellales > Veillonellaceae > Veillonella > Veillonella rogosae. The sequence continues at coordinate 246,448 of NZ_PPCX01000010.1, forward strand.
TCCCCTGTTCTATCGAGAACTTTATTTGTTACTTCATCTGATTAAATTTTAAAACCTCTACTTTTTAAATACTTAGTTGCTTTATCAATTCCACGTTGAGCACTCTCTGATTGCACGGATAATCCTAATGGATCAACCCACCCTTGCGCATTCGGCGCAAAAGCATACAGATTCTCCCCACCAATAGGATCCTGATTCACAAACCGATCCGCATCAAGTTGTAGTACAACCCAGCTTCATGGTCGCAAAACTGGTTCTGCAGACTGAACGGCTGGTGAGCAGTTCCGGATATGTTGGTTTCACTCTTCAGTTTGCCCCAACCGTAATAATCGCCGAACCAAACCAGATTGCCGTCCTTATCGACAATCTCGCGTGGGATGTCGATTTGGTCGCAGTGGACGTAGTGGGTTTGTTGGCGGCTTTCGCCTTCTTCGGTTGTCCAGTTGCGTACCTGCGCCAAAGGTTCGTAACTGTCGGGATCGGTGTAGAAATAGGTATACCTGCCGTCCCAAACAAATCTGGTTTCTTCTTCGAGGCCGTCTGAATCTTCTTCGTTTTTCAGATGGCCTTTGCCTATCCTTCTGCCTAAGGCATTGTAGCTGTACACCCAAGTTTCTTTCGTACCATCTTTTTTAAAGAATTCCGCTTTAACCAGTTGGTCATGCAGGTCGTAGAAGTAGTTCTGCACTTTTCCGTTGGCTAGTTCCCAGTGGGTCAGGTCATCGAAGTAGCCGTAGTAATAGCTGCTGTCATTGGAAGCTTCTAAGTCGTTTTTCTGATAGCCGGTTATCGTAGGTCAAGTTTTCTTTAGATGTCAGTAGTATCTCAGCATAACGATATTTTGCGCAGAAATGTTATTTTTTAGTGATAACAATACCCTCTAGTCCAACAGATGAATTTATATAATGAAAATTATATATTTCTTTATCTTCTATAAAGGGATTTATACAAGGAAAAAGTTTAATAATTTCATTTGGAATATCTTCTTTTCCCCATTCATATATATCAAAAATAATATTTTGGTCCGAAACGTTGTTAAAATGAAAAAAAATTACTGAATTAAAAAAGATATTATTTTCATCAGATGAAAGTAATACGAGTAATTGATCATTTTTCTTATATAAAAAACCAACAATTTCCTTGTCATGTATATTCATTTCTTTTTTGCCCCAATTGCCCAGTTCTACTACCTTCTTAGCCTTCTGCTAATTGGTTTTCTAGCTAACCCTAATGGATCAACCCCTCCCAGTGCATTCATCGAAAACTGATAAAAGTTTGTCCCACCCATCAACCCAATCGGATCCTGATTCACAAACTGACCCGCATCAGGCTCATAGTACCTGAAGAAGTTGTAATGCAGCCCAGTTTCAAGGTCGCAATACTGGTTGACGGCTTTCGCTGTCTGCGGTTGTCCAATTGCGGACCTGTGCCAAAGGTTCGTAAGAACTGGAGGTTTTGTGTGGGCTACGGTTTGCTATGGCTTACTTGTGATTACCAGCTAGTAATAGGTCTATGCAAATTTATCCAAAATTTTAATAATGATTGTTCAAAAAAACGAAATTCGGACAGATCTTTTTCTACAACTAGACCTAATTCTTTGAAAAGATATTTAGATTTCGTTCTCTCAATAACATCATATTGACTTAATAACTCAGTAAGCCCTTTTTTTGATGATATATCCATTTCATTATAGTATATTGCAAACTCTACTTTCTTATCATTGAAAATTGTAACCTCAGTTAACTTTTCATTATCAAACCTTAGTACAAAATTGTTTATCTCTATAATATTTTTTACCTTCGGGATAACATTGTTTGATATGTCATATTTTCTTATAACATCTGATAGAGAACAATTTAATTCAAAATCGCCTATGCTCTTATAAGGAATAAATATTAATTTATCATGATTTAAAGTTGGTTTTTTAAGTTTACTTTTTTGAAAGTCTGAGTACTTTTTACCTTTATTATCATATAAATCTCTTATACTCTCATCGTAAATTAATATCTGCAGAAACAAATTATCCTTATAGTCAACATATAAAACTAAATTATATTTTGGAAAAATATAAAAATAATTTTCTTCATCCGAAACTTCTATTAGAGGATCCCCCTCTTCTAAAAATTTTTCAAGATTTGAAAAGTTAATAACTTTTCCATTTAAGCAAAATTCATCACAATTCCTCAAGGAAGATACAGTAATCAATTCTGAATCAGATTGTATCTTGTGTTTTTTATTAAACTCTAATGAATAATTAGGATTATTTAAAATAACATCATCAAAGTCAGCCTTTTTTTGACCCAATACAATTCCATCCAAAGAATTATTTAATATTTTCAACATAATATATATCCTTTCCTGTATTTGTCTATGTCAATTAGCTTCTCAGCCATCAGGAAAAACGACCTCTAGATAGAATGCCATTGCTAATGAGATTGTTAAAGAACAAATGTTTCAGACGACCTCAAAGAAAATAGTGAGGTCGTCTGAAAAATAGAAACCGCGTGCGTGCGTACCGCACATATCCTACGTCAGGACTGAAGGTTTTCTCCGGGCTACGGCTTGCTGTAATCAATAACAGGAATTGGGTAGTTTTGAATTACATAGACATCATCAACATTACAAGTCTCATATATCCATTTATTCCAGTTATCTATTACCCATTGTCTATCTATTCCAGCAAAGTTATTTGATTCAGCTTCCTTTGGAAGTTTAATTAAAATCAATCCCGCTTTATGACCAGTAGATACAACAAGACCAAATTTTCTATCACTATCTGGAAATTCAACTAATATCAGATCAACATATTTTTCATGTGGATATGAACCTGGAAATCTAAAAACGGTACCATGCGTCAAATTACTATGATAATTTACTAATTTCTGCATCATTTAATCCTTATATCGTGTTCACTACTAGAACCTTGTTTACCTTTTTCATTTAAACACATATCAACTTCACCCATGTGTTTACCCTTCTTATTTAGTTTTTCAAACCTTCCATGTTGTGTATCTAAAGAATAAAAGTTTGTACCATCAGTATATATTGTCCTCTTTGGATTTAATCTTTCAATATTTTTTGCTCTTGTCCAAGTAGGCGTAGCGGCGGTTAAGTACGGTACAAAAAAGATCGTCTGAAAATATCGAATCTTACTTTTTGGTTTTTTTCTTAGAATTTAATTCTTCTTTACGTTGCTTATAAAATTGCCAATATTTTTTGTCTTCCATAGAGAAAGGTGTGTAACGTAGCTCATTATAAGTTAGGTCAAAATATTTATAGGCATTTTCCATATCACCCAATTCGTAATAAACGATTCCTGTCCATATAAACACACCTGCTGCAGGTTCATCTTTTCGTGCCTCAAGTGCAACTAACATCCACTCAAGGGCTTTTTGATAATCACCTAATTTTTTATAATTTTCTGAAATACCACAGGCGATTGCCGAAGTAGGCTCAACGAATTGAGTGGCTGGTTTGGGTAAAAGTTCCCATGCTTGATTCAGAATATCAATGCTTTCCTCCGGCGTAGTTGCATCATTTGAGTTACATACAAAATCATTGATTTTTTTGTTTAATTCATAATTTACTTGATCTAAATACATAATTTATCCTTCTTATGTGCATTCTTTAAAGAGTATTTATTACTATGTTGGTCCGGTTGTGTACCTGTGCCAAGGGTTCGTAGCTGTCGGGATTGGAGGTTTCATACGGGCTACGGCTGCTCAAACATCTTAAGCATTATAATTTAGATAATCTTTAATAAAATATTCAAAGTTGTCCCAATGTTTGCTAAATTGTTTATTTTCTATAAACTTTTGAATAGTGGGAGCCTCTACAAAAAAAACCTCATCAGTATTTTTATCATACAGGATATAATCATCCAACTCATTATTCAACAGGGAAAAATAATTATCAGGTAAGCCAATATTTTTTCTCAAAATTTCTGTTTGGCTACTTGAAAAATCCTCTAAGTCCATTGCTAAATCAACCAAATATCCAATTTTCCCATAAATTTCATCACTATATGTTGCCCAAAATTCAATGAAGTCATGATTTACCTCCCCAAAACCTAACTCTTTGAATAATTTACGATATTCCTCCTGACTTTCTGGGAATATTCTACCAAATTCATCATTAAGATACTCCTTAAAATCATTATCTAACATAACAAACCTCTCTATTGTAAATAAAGGATGTAAAGCATTTGTCCTATCTGTAGGATCTTGATTTAGCAATTTGCACTTTCCTAAGTTAAACTTTAGTAATATTCTTTATAGAATCATACATTCATTCTTTCAAATAACTAATATTATCTTCTTCGCAAGATAAGAAGTAGTCATAATTATTTATGTCTATTTTCTCACATAAATAAGGTTCAATTACTTTTGCAACTTCATTTGATATCCAATATTCTTCATACATCGGGCTAGTTTCATGAAAAATTTTTTGTAGAAAATTAAGAGGTGGTTCATTCTTAAAATGTATGACTTCAATAAATTTTTCTCCATTTTTTTCGAATTTTGATATAAATCTTATGATTTTTTTCACCGTTCTATCCTTCTGTTTTTAATAGGGTCTTTTAATTGTTTGCCAGTCTTAGAGGAAAATGCGCCAAGGTGTTTTCCTCGTTTATCATATTTTTCAACTTCTCCATGTTGAGAGTCACATTCTAGAATGCAGGCTCCAGTGATGGGGCTTCGATAGGCGAAACCGCGTATGTGCGTACCGCACGCACCCTACGTCAGGATTCGATGTTTCATACGGGCTACGGCTTGCTATTCTGATAGTAGAAAACTTGTTATTAAAACATCTATATTATCAATTAATTTAATAGGAACTATCACTGTATACAGTAAATTTTCATCAAATGAACTATTAAAATCATATATAGTATCATAATTATCATCTACAATGATTTTTATAATTTTCTTTTTATTGGGAGCTCGTGCTGAAAAAATGGGATTCCCATCCATAAATGACGTGCCATCAGAATACGTAGTTTTAAAGTATGGAAAAACCCATTTTTCTCTATTGATTGAATTTATATTAAGTAGTTTTACAAATATATTTTCAATATACTGTTCTAAGATTCATAGTAGATTTTACTAACTTTCTAGAATTTTCGTCTGGGCTAATTATTTTTGTAAGTAGAAATTTTTTCTTATTAAATTTGTTGTAGTAAAGATTTAATCCATTTTGAAGAAAAACGACAAGCTCATCATCATCTTGATATATAGAATGTATATCCCCATTTAATTTGCTTAATTTCAAATTTTCAAATGTCAATATAGAAGATATTCTTTTACTCTTAATTTTTTTATGGTTAGAGATTTCTATTTGCTCTCCCTTAAGTATACCTTTACTTTCATCGTATATAAAAGATATATCATATCCCTTAAAATAAAAGTAATACATTACAATATCCTTTCCGAATGACTCATTGCTGTTCTCTTTTAGGAAGCATGATATATTTTCGGTTGAGAAATCCTTTAAAAAAGTACCGTTTTCTAAAAAATCTCTTATTTTAAAAATCTTAGCTGCCATCTGATCCTCCTAATACTTTTAAAGTAGTAAAGAAATCTCTCGTGTTATTTGGAAAATTTTGGACAGCTGCTTCAGCAACATTTTTTAATTTGGCTTTGTTTTTTGGGATTTTGTACAAAATCATCAACAGCTTCTACAATTTTTCCATTGGGAAAGGTTATTTTCCTCGTTTATCATATTTTTCAACTTCTCCATGTTAAGTATATCTTCCGTCCGGGTGGATTTCTTGCAAGAGGTGGCTGGTATTACATAGTCTTAAAATTTCTACTACGTAAACAATGCTAGAATTTTCTACATATTACGATATTACCAAGTTATAGCTTGCACAAATTATTGTGCCAAATACCCTGTGTCATAATCTAAATCGTCAGTTTCCACAAACTCATCTAAGAAAATATATATTTCTTCTATATCTACTTGAATTGGTATGTTTATTGCATGGAAATTTGCATTAAATGCTTCAGACTCACATCCAAGATCTATTAGTTTAGCTAATATTTTATCTTTAAATTTCTGATTTTCATTAAAGAAAACAATCCGCAATGTACTATTTTTACTATAAATTATAGTTTTATCATATAGTAAGTAATTTTCTTCCTTTTGTATTACGCTAACAATATCACCAAAAGAGACTTCTTTGCTATAAAAAGGAATATTATTTATTTTAAGATAGCCTTCTTCAGTCACTTCTGCCCAAATGCTTTCCATAGATACTGGAGGATAACCATCAATTACTTCTAGATTTAAAAAAAGCTTTTTCATTTTAATTACCTCATATAACCTTGCTACCTACTGTAGGATCTTGACTTAACAATTCGCACTTTCTTAAGTTAAACCTTAGTCATATTCTTTATAGAATTAACCATTAATTCTTCCTAATAACTACTATTTTCATGGCAAATAGTTGTTTCTTTGTCTTTGAAAAAAAATATCCTCTTGAGTCAGATATGTCAACCATTCCTTTTGAACGCTCTGAGGTTTGTGAGAGGGACAAGTCATGGCGGTACGGTTGCCGTTGTAGTAGAAGCAGGTGATGCTGTGGTGGTTGGCGGCACGGACGAGGGTATGGATTAAGCATCCCAATATATCGCGTTTGAACTCGGTAATCCGCAGCGGGGGTTGGCCGTCGAGGCTGTCTGAAAGGGGGGAAACGACCTTACGGGGCAATAGAGCTTGGGAAAACCTATGTTTACTCAGTATCTCTAATATTCATATTTCCTGGTGAAATACCTACTTCTGATTCTACAAAAAGTTCCCCATCCTCCTCTACGATAAATGAATTTCCAGTTCTAAATATTAAATTATATAATCCCTCATAAAATTTACCTCCCAAATAATATAAATCTCCAGAATCAGGAATAAAATAAATTCTTCCCAGTTCATCAATAAGGATTTCTCGGTTATCTGCAAAGCCGAAATTTCTTAATTTTTTGCCAATAGATTTTTGATAAAAAATATAATCTTCATCATCTATAGAGTAGTCAAGTAAGGTATTTGTAGTTTCCCCCAAAGTTATGCAGTACCGTAGATAGAAAGATGCGTCCATTACCACGATAATAAGCGTCATAGCTAATTGTTAAATACCATATTTTTCTTAGAATTTTAGAATGAAATATTCAGCCTTATTGACGCCTGTTTGGAGTCATAGATGAACAAAAGGGAATTCCATGCCAATTCAGGTCCTTTAAATTCGAGTACTGGAGCACTTTTTAGTACACAATATGATTTTAAAGGAGGATATAAATTAAGAAAATTTTGAATAATTTTTGATTCTAAGATGTTTTTAGTTAAATAAAAATAGTCATTAAATAAGATATCAATTTCCTTTTTGTATATGTCAATAAATATTTTTCCTTCTTCTCCAAGGTAATAAATATTTTCTTGAAATAAATAAATACCTTCTTGTATATTTTTAAAATTTATTAATTTAGTTTTTTCTTTAATGTCTTTAATATCATTAAAGTTTAAGGAGAGATTATTGATGACAATGTTTTTTTGTTGTATAAATAATTTAATTTGATTCATATGTAATTTTACCTCCTGAAAGATCGAAGTTTGCCAGTACTTGTTAATTTCGGTTTATCCATATCTCGAATATAATATTGGGTTGCTCCCCCATCGCCATATTTTTTATTTGCTTTTGATTTTCCTACGCAAATATCTTCTTCTACTACAAATATATGTAATTGTTTTCTCATGTCACGTGCGGCAGTAGCATTTCCACTATGTCTCACCTGTACAGAATCGTTAAATGCTCTGGCATTTCCTCTTGCAGAACGTACAGCGTATCCTCGAACAAAATAATTCCCATGGGCAGAAGCCATACCTGTCGGCCCATGTGGATACAGTGTAAACAATATTGTCCCTTTTTCTAGGACAACATTTTTCCAATTATCTACACCTGAATAGTCCTTACTTCCTTGCTAGCCAGCCGCTTCACCGGCAGGATCTTGTCCTGCACATGGATCATTACATGTTCCAGGCGATTTTTTAGAACTTAACCCTAATGTGTCAGCCCACATTTGACTGTTTTGTAAAGCCCAATAGAGGTTACTACCACCAGCCAATCCAATCGGATCTTGGTTGATAAATCTTCCACATTCCGGCTCATAGTACTCTGTTCGCAGAATTGCTAGCTTAATCAGTGTTCACCATTCTACTGTAGCAAGAGAATTAAATCGCATTGAAGGCGAATATTCTGCGATTAAAGCACAGCAGTTAGCAATTAGTAAGTCCGCTAATAAAGGTCGTCCTTTAGGTTTATTAATAAGACCATTGTATCCCAAAGTTTTGTATTTATGAACCCATTGATACAGTTATCCAGAGTTAATACCCGCTACAATAGCTACTGCCCTTAAACCTTGACCAGAAAGAACTTGGCATACTAACTCATATTTTTCTTTTAAATTCATAACTATATCTCATGAAAATACCCCCTTTACTGGTTATCCAGTAAAGGGGGTACATATCATAACCTAAAGGGCTTTCTAATGTGGCGGAGATAATAGGATGGGACCTAATAAAACCACTAAATATATACTATTATATAATTAACTATCTTCAAGGGGAAACGGATGGGGAAATACTATTAATCATCGAAATAATACCTATTTACAATTTCTTCTAACTAATCAGATTAAGATTTAACTTCAACTAGAAAAGCAATTGCTTCTAACTCTTCTATCTTAGTATATTCACTCCTAGCTTTAAATATAGCATACTTTAAATCTGATTTATTGACGTTAGGATATTTTTTCTTTATAGTCTGAAAAATTAAATCCATTAAACCTTTTCGTGATTTGTCAGGATTTATATTAAAATATTTAAAATCTGAAAATTCACGAATTTTAATAAAACCTGTATCTTTAATTAACGGGCCTATTATGTCTTCATGATTAAATTTAGGGATGTCCCCCAATAAATTTTTTAGTGAACAATATCTACACGATACTACATCATACTTACTATTTTGTAAAATTTTTTTAGCAGTTATATAGCCTCTGTCAATATCTTTCTTTTTATATTTATTGGGATCGATAACAGATCTTCTTACTTTAATTAAATTAAATTCAAGATTTTTACCAGTCTCTCCAACCTTAGGATCAAATATTTCTTCATTGTAACAGGATTCTATTGTTTCGAGAAAGTTTTTAGTAGTTCGTTCTGCATTTTGTCTTTCTTCATAGAGTGCTTTGGCTTTGGCTTGCTCTTCTTTTACTTGCTTTCGACCTTCTGCTGTCCATGTTCTTGTATCGCTAGTAACACCTGTAGTTTTTCTAAATACCGTTACAAATATAGCAACGCATACCTGTATAATCAATGTATGTAATGACATATTAATCTCTCCTTACTAAATAAACTATACTAATCACACTACTTAAAAATATGCACAAATGAGGAGCAAGAATAAAGAATGCTAAAAAACAAATCACAGCCAATGCGGCAGCTATTAAACCCAATAATACGTTCAACATAAAACCTCCTATAAACACAACTTCATATTAAATTCATGGTAGCATAATGAAGGCAAAAAGAAAAGCCCCGGCTGTTGAGCCAGGGCTTAATTTAATTAACTACATTTCTCTAATTTTCTTTTGAATACTATTAACGATACTGTTAATACTATTATTTAATATAGATATATATAGACGGTTACGAATCTTAACCCAGTAAGAAGAAGTCGTTTTAATTTCGTCTTCTAACGGCTTAATAATACTAGTCATTTCTGCTTCGACTAAAGCTTTAATATCGTCGAATTTAAGACCTTTTAATACGTTAAGAGCATTTACTTTAGCCAGTTCGACCGCATCGTTAACGATTTTTTTACTTAAATCATTCATTATTTAAATCTCCTTCATAAACATAGCTAATGCTTCTTGTTTTTCATTATCCATACGATCGTATACGCCTTGACGTACATCGTAGCCTAATCGCGGACTAATCCATTCGTCACTTTTATTAGACTCGTAGATGCCGACGATTAAATCATAATCGAAACGTAATGCATCTACCCAGGATAAGTTCCATTCTTCAGTATAACCAGGTACATATCTTAATGCTTCGTTAAATAAATCGACCACATTACCAGGTCCATATTGTACAGCTCTAGACCAGATAACATCTTTTAAAGCATTAGAATGGTTATCGGCATGGAAACCTTCGTTAGCTAAATATCGACATGCTCGATCATAGTATTCGCTTTTAATAAAGTCGTGTTGCATTCTTAAAAAGCCTTCTGGATCAGCTGACGCTAAATACTTCCATTGATTAATAAAAGCATCGCTATTAATATCGTATTGATTTAAGCTATTCGCATAATCAGTATAATAACCACCATATAAAATGCCCCATTCTAGGAATGCGTCGACACTGCCCACATTACTAGCTAATTGATAAGCTCCGTAACTAATACCGCCTAAATCACCATATCCAGTGCTAACACATCCAGGTCTACCGTTAGACTCGTATGCCGCACTTAAATCGCCTAATGCCATTTGTCTTCTCCTTTACGAATAATTGCGGCTCCACCGATGAAGCCGACTAAACCAGAAGCTATATTTGTCGATAATTCTGTTCGATCCCATAGTATCGACATAATTAATGCGACTACGAGACCGCCGACAGCTATTAACTGAACTATCGCTTGTAATTTGTCGTTATTGAACATAAAACCTCGTATTATAAAAGGAGCCCCGTTAAAGGCTCCTTTATTTAAATTATTTATTAATTTTGTCTCGTAAGGCTTCAAGCTTGTCGGATAAGTTATCGATACGTGTATGACTCAATTTAGTAGATTCCTCTACTATCGAGATACGACGATCGAGTGCTCGGCGATCTTCCCTCGAAGCCTCTATCTGTTTTTGCAATTCTTTATATTGTTCATTGATGTTCTCGAGGATCGCTAACGTCTTCTTCTCGAAGGCCTTGCGATCGGCTTGATTATCTTCGATACTATGGATCGCTTTAATAAAACCACCGATTAACGTTACAATGCCAATAATCGACATAATAATTTCTACTGTTGTCATAGGCTCTCCTTATTGTTCGTTAAACTCATAATATTATGCCTCCGGAGTACCGTTAGCTGCTAATACTTGTTTTCTAAAGGCTTTAATATCAGAGGCTTGTTGTAACTGTTGTTGTGCTTGTTGAGAGAAGGTTAAATATAATTCAAATGGTTTATTATCGATCTTATTAACGTCTATCCTAGAACCATCTCTTTCAGTGATTTTGTAGATACATACTTCGATATTTTTATGCTGCTGACCATTATTATCGATAACATAGTTTACACTAATAAATACGATAAATAACATATAATTTTTAAATAAGTGAACGTAATTACCTGGAGATAAATTTCCATAATACCGTTCTTTATCGTCATAAAATGGAGCATAAATTTCATTATTTGCATAATATACTGGAGCTAAAGAAATAGTATCGACTGTCTTATCGGAGTAGGAAATAAAGCCGATTTTAGACATTTCTCTTAAATTCATCGCTTGAAGCATGATAGATGAGTCTATTAATAAGATTGGAGTTTCTCCAAATGTTCCTACTTTTAACGTAGTCGATTTATTTGTCGGAGCTAAAAAATCGCTTAGATTCTTTGGAATTCTTTCAGAAAAACCGTCAGATTTTAGATAAAGAGTATTATAATCGGCTAGTGGCTGATTTCTGTAGCCTTTTAGCCAGTTGTAAGCATTAACGTCGTTAAAGACTATTTCCTTGCCGTTGCGAAGTCTTAGTTTAAGATTGTCGTTATGACCGTTAAATACGACATTAGAGCTATCTTTTGTCGTAAAGCTACGATAAGCTGTTTCTCGAGGAAAGTAAGTTCCGTTAGTGATGCCAATGTCGTTATTATAACCATAATTAAAATGACCACGAATATCATTATCTTTAGTAACGCCGCCACCGATCTCGACCATCTGATATTTATTAGCTCTAATCGCATTTTTATCGCTAGTTCTGACATATAAAGCTTCGTTGCCATTTTCATAACGGAATTTATTAACGATATACCAGTCTGGTTCCTTAGTCGTAATTTTATTAATTTCGTCGGCAAATTTGCTTAATTTACCTTCGGACGTTACACCTTTAGCTGTAATAGCTTCTTTAATAGCTTTTTTCTTAATTTGAATACTATTTACTTCATTAATAATATTTTGTACTGTCATATAGTATTCTCCTTAATCATTAACATTTTTAAATGCAGTTAATAAAGAATTTATGTCGTTATTATATTGATTCTTTAATACATAATCGTTGAGACTAGTTTTAGCAGCATAACTGTTTAAGTCTGTTTTTTTAGCATACGTATTAGAAGCATCCGTTTTAGATAAATAATCATTTAAAGTAGTCTTAGTAGCATAAGCGTTAGCCGCATCGTTTTTACTTAGATACGTAGTATTCGCGTTAGCCGTTGTTAAATAGCTATTAAGATTTGTTTTAGTGGCATAATCGTTAAGACTAGCTTTAGTCGCATATATATTAGATGCATCGGTTTTAGATAAATATGTACTATTAGCTGCCGCTATCGTTACATAGCTATTTAAACTAGCCGTCGTAGCATATGTACTATTAGCATCTGTTTTACTTAAATATGTATTATTCGCACTAACTGTTGTTACATAATTATTTAAATCGGTTTTCTTAGCGAAAGGAGTTAAGTCGATATTTTCAGCAGTACCAGGAGGACCTTGAATACCTTGTGGACCTTGAGGACCAGGGTCGCCTTTATCGCCCTTCGGGCCTTGAGGACCGCGTAATGCTTCGAGCTGTTGTTGTGTAAAATCAGAATACTTAAAGGCATCGCCCTTCGGACCTCGTGGACCAGTCGGACCAATCGGACCAGCTTCACCACGAGGACCGGTAGGACCGGTTAAACCAGTATCGCCCTTCTCGCCTCTAAGACCTTGAATACCTTGAGGGCCTTGTAAACCTTGAGGTCCTCTTAATGCTTCGAGTTGCTGCTGCGTAAAATCAGAATATTTAAAAGCATCACCTTTTGGACCTTGTGGACCGATATCGCCACGAATACCTTGTTCTCCACGAGGACCAGTTAGGCCAATATCACCTTTTGGTCCTTTTAAGCCTTGCAGTTGAGTCGGAGTAAAATCTTCATATTTAAAAGGATCGCCTTTAGGGCCTTGAGGACCGACTTCACCACGATCACCTTTCGGGCCCTTAAGTAAAGTTAATTGTTCAGCTGTAAAGTCGGTATATTTGAAAGCATCGCCCTTATCGCCTTTAGGGCCGGCTTCGCCACGAATACCTTGCGCACCACTTAAGTCAATAAAGAATGTAAGGCCGGTCGCTTCTTTTAAATAAACTTTAGCGTTATCTTCATCGTCAGTAGTCGAACTAATCATAACTAATTTATTTAACGGAATATTATTTAAATCGTTATTCATAGCAGTTAAAGAAGGATACGTTTTAAAGATATCGAAACCTTCACCACGATCACCCTTGTCGCCTTTTATACCAGCTGGACCAGTAGGACCGACTTCACCACGAGGACCTTGAGGACCGACTTCGCCAGGATCACCTTTAGGACCTTGAGGACCGCGTAAAGCGTTAATCTGTTCCGGAGTGAAATCGGCGTATGTGAAAAGTAAACCCATTTGACCAGGATCACCTTTATCGCCTTTAGGTCCAATCGGACCAGTTAAACCCGGGATACCTTGTGGACCAATCGGACCACGTTCACCTTGTACACCACGTTGTCCTTCTGGACCTTGAATACCACGAGGACCTTGAGGACCTGGCTCGCCTTTTGGACCGATCGGGCCTTGAGGACCGGGATAACCGGTCTCTCCTCGAGGTCCTTTAATCTTAGCTAATTCTTCTGGTGATAAGTCAGATAATTTAAACGCATCACCTTTATCCCCCTTAGCACCTTTAAGCGATGCTAACCATTCATCGACGGTACCAGTGAAGCCTTCTTGTTTAGCGATTTCATAAGCCGATAAACCACGAATCTCTTTAAGGGCCTCTTTAGATAAAACAATATTTCTATCATGGCCACGTTTTAATTTAATCATTGACTACACCCCGCCTTTAATAGCACTTCACCATAACATACTACTTCGTCTTTATCTTCGTGATCTAAACGAATATCGTAGTAGAATGTTTCCTCTTTGATATTGTCGTAGGAGAAAACGATAGTCGATGTACATTCACTGTTAAATAATAAGTCGACACAGTTAGTATCATTATTAAATTTTGGAGTTAACGTAAGTACGACGCCACCTTGAGGGTTATTGCGACGTACCTTACACGTTAATACTCCTTCTTGATAGCGGATAATCTCCTTAGTACTATCATCTTCGACTTGAATATTAAAGACATGATCGTGTCCTTGATACACGTCGAGATGTAGATAAGGGATGCCGCCGAATCTAATTTGATTCATTATTTAACTCCTTACTCAAAACTATACGTTACTTTATTATATTTCTTACCACTATACGTATAGATTTCGAACGTGTTATTAGCGACGGCTAACTTATTTCTATAATCTGACATAGTGATATTAGAATCATCATTAACGATTAACTTCTTAAACTTAGGGCAATTTTTTAAACTAAAACTAGTATCGATGCCAGGTTTATATTTGAAACCGCCTAGATTTAATTCTTCTAGTTCACTACAGTTTTCGAATGTCATTAGCCCTATTTTAGTCGTAATAGGCGACGTTAATTTTTTTAAGTTGGAGCCATTAAAAGCATAATTGCCTATCGTATTTACACGGAAATAAGTATGAAGCGGCTTAATAGTCTTATCATTTTTATATTTATTAATAGGTATAGAGGTTTCTGTAAAATTGATTTGTACGTTATTAGTTGTAAAATCGATAATACCTTTCGTAATTTCTTCGTCGGTAAGGCCTACGCCCATCCCATTACTAATAGCTAATAACATAGCATCGCTATAAGGATGCCCTTTAATTTTCTTAATCTCGTCGGCAAAATCATATAGTTTACGATGAGACTGAACGCCTTTTTCTATAATAGCGTCGCCTATTCTTGTAATATGAGTCTCGAATTTCCTAAGTTCGGCTAATACTGATTCGACATGTTGTTCCGGCATAACTAAATACCTCCATTAATTTTCTTTAATTCGTCGATAATTAACTGGAAGTCGGTCTTAATAACGAATTTTGATATATCGGGGGCGGGGCCAGCTGGGCCTGGAGGACCTTCTGGGCCGCGTTCTCCAGCCGGGCCTTTTAATGCATTCAGTTGTTCCGGCGTAAACATATCGTAAGTAAATGGTTTACCATCGTCGCCTTTAGGACCTGGAGGACCGTCCTCACCCTTAGGTCCCGGAAGACCATCTGCACCACGAGGACCGGCTGGACCGATATCACCTTTAGAACCACGAGGACCTTCTGGACCAATAGGGCCTTGTTCGCCAGGATCGCCTTTAGGACCGGCCGGGCCTTTAAGACCTTCGAGTTGTGCTTCTGTAAACATATCGTAAGTAAATGGCTTACCGTCTTTACCTTGAGGACCTTGAGGACCGTCGTCTCCCTTTGGCCCTGGAGGACCGGCTTCACCACGAGGACCATCTGGACCAGGAGGACCTTCTGGACCACGTTCACCTGGAGGGCCTGTTAATTTAGATAATTGATCTTCAGTGAAATCATCGTAGGTAAACGGATCGCCTTTAGGACCGGGATCACCTTTAGGACCTTTCGGGCCGTTAGGCCCCTGTAACGCTTTAAGCTGTTCTTGTGTAAAATCGTCGTAAGTAAAAGCACGACCGACTGGACCGGGCGGACCATCGTCGCCCTTAGGGCCTTTGAGTGCTTCGAGCTGTTCTTCAGTGAAATCGTTATATGTAAATGGATCGCCTATCGGACCAGGATCGCCTTTCGGACCTATCGGGCCTTGAGGACCACGTAATAAGTTTAGTTGATCTGGAGTAAAATCTTCGTATTTAAAATCCTTACCGCGAGGACCTTGCGGGCCTCTATCACCTTGAGGTCCCTTTAATAGCTCTAACTGTTCTCTCGTAAAATCGTTATATGTAAACGGTTCCCCTTGCGGACCTTCTGGACCGGTTAAACCACGAGGACCAGCCGGACCTTGCGGCCCGACTTCGCCAGGATCGCCCTTATCACCTTTACGACCATCTTCACCACGTTCACCTTTAGGACCAGTAAGACGTGCTAACTGTTCTTCGGTAAAATCGTTATACGTAAAAGCATCGCCTCGAGGACCTTGAGGACCAGTATCACCCTTCGGACCTTTAGGACCTTTAAGTAAAGCTAATTGTTCGGTCGTAAATTTATCGTAAGTAAACGGCTCCCCTTGCGGACCTTGAGGACCACGTTCACCTTGCGATCCTTTAGGACCGGCTTCACCACGTTCACCACGGAAACCTTGTTCGCCACGTTCGCCAGGTTCACCTTTGTCGCCTTTAGGACCTTTAAGTCGTTCGAGTTGTTCCGGAGTGAAATCGTCGTAGGTAAACGCATCGCCTTGAGGACCTTGTTCGCCTGGATCACCTTTAAGACCAGGTAAGCCTTGTTCACCACGTTCGCCTTTTTCACCGGGAGTACCAGGATCGCCAGGATCACCTTTAGGGCCTGGAGGTCCAGCCGGTCCAGGAAGACCGTCTTTACCATCGATACCGTCCTTACCGGGATCGCCTTTCGGACCTTTCTTCATGCCGTACAATAAGACTTCGGTAGGCTTCGGACATTTTATCTCGATCGGGATAATTTCTATATTTTTACCCATATTAATCTCCTAGTGCATACTAACGTCGGGAACGAAAGTAACGGAACCCATAATGATCTTATGGGTAAACGTTGCCCCGACGATAAAAATATCGTAGCGACCTTGTCGTATAGTGCGAGGCATCGTTAAGCTAAGTGCAGAAGGTACCGATACGAAGATACAATTTTCTTGGATCGTACATTCTGCTTCGAAAAGAAGGTTATCGTTCTTATCACGGAACTTACATACGACAGTCGCATCTTTAAGATCGAAACCGCCCTTAATTTCGTAACCTCGAGCCCAGTCGGAGCCTAGATACAATGTTTCGTCTTTACGTTTAACTTGTTCCATTATCTAAACTCCTTATTGGAAACGACGTCGACAAATACATACATAGTTAGCAGTACCGGGCTTGAATAGTAAACCTCGGTAGTAGTCTACATTCCCAGAGCCAGTATGGTATTGTGTACCGACTTTAACCTTACGGCCTTCACGTTTACAGATTACACTTACGCCAAAAGCACCGCTTTCTATATGTATTGTGCTATTCCTATCATTGAGATCAAGGGTAGACTCAGCTACCGTTAATATCCAGTGGCATTCGTCTTCACGGAAGCCTTCTGGAATTGGTAGTAATTGGTTGTGAGCAATAGTACCGGAAGTAATTACCATATCGTCGTCGAATAAGAATGGTTTAAACGTATTAGTCTTATCCTTACCGTACCAGCCTGGACGATTATAGCAGCATAAATTAGCTTCTGCTGTTTGTTTAGCATTACCGATATCGAGATTTTCGCCGCTTGTACCGCCTACATCGATAGTATGCATTTTATTAGGGCCACCATCTAACTTAATAGATGATTGGTTACGCTTAAATGTAATATCGCCTTTCATCGTACCGCCGGCTAACGGTAAATATTTAGCTGTTTCGGTATTTACATACTCTTCAGTCGCTAATACTTTACCGCCACTAGCCGAATTGTACCATTTAGGCTTGTTTTGGCTGTGTAGCAATAGCTGAGAAGTAGCATTTTTATTAGCGGAATCTTCCGTTACTCCGATATCAAAATTGCCATTAGAAGCAATCCTAATTTTTGTATCATAAATACCAGTTCCATTGTTAAAGCCGATACTTGAATTATTAAGTGTTAAATTGCCTTGCATTGTATCGCCACTACGCTTAACGAAGTCGTTTTTTAACTTGAGATTAAGTTCTTCGCTAAGTTTAGCCGGCGTTACACATTTATCGCGTAACTTCGGAGTCGTAACGGAGCCGTCTGGATGGTCGATCGGACTAAGCTCTCTGTGTTTTTTAAGAGCATCGCTAGTATCGCCGATAGCTTTATCGATTTTATCCCAGTTATCGTTTCTGAGGTTTACGTCGTATTTTTCTGTTTCGGCCGGTTTAAGTAAGTTTATTTTATTTGTATATGTAGCCATTATTTAGGTAAAACCTCCTGGTTTAATGCAAAATGAGTAAATTGTGCGAGTTCTTTATGCGTATATCTGCTTAAATCGATGTGACGGTTATAGAGTAGTTCAACATCGTATATCAGATTCATCGGAATTAAATCTCTTAATAGCTTATTAACGGCATTACGTTGACGTTTAACGCCGAGAGCCACTTTAAAATGAACGTTATAGTTCTTATAATCTTCGATTATCTGATAGTTTCCTTTACCGCAAATACCGTCGAGAAGTTCTCTTAGCTTTATCTCGGTATAAGGACGTTGACCGGCAAGAGCTAATAAGATATTAAAGCGTCGGTCGTCGATCGTATCGTCGACTTCGGGGATAATATCGAGGAGAGATTCCCATTGTTCTAAGCCATGAGATTCAGCCGTCATAATAAACTGTTCCCTAAAAATCTCGACCATCGTGTTCCATAAAGCTTGCATTTCGATGCTCTCGACTCTGTATATTTCTTGCATCTCGGCGACGTTACCCGATACCGGAACGGCAAATTCGGATAAATCGATGATGCGTTTATAATTATCGAATACTGTCATAATGATTAACCTTTTATTAATGTAACAGTACCGAGTTTAGGTATTTGATTAGGCTGTAAGTCGAGGCGCTTAACTTTTTGGCCGTTAATTTTAATATCGCCTACATCGACTACTTTATCTAAATCGACGGCTAAGGAAGTTACGATAGAAGTTCTAACCGTTAAGTATTGATTCTCGTCTTGAGTCGTCCATTCTTTACGACGTGCTTTCAAACGTTCTTCGATACGCTTAGTAAGCTCTTCTTTAATTTCGTTAGGTTCATGACCGGCAGTCATTACGACCGGTATCTCGTAGTTAATAACGACTTCTTGTGCCGCTTCGACTGTAACGGTATGTCCGATCGGAGCTAAACCGTAGCCTTTACCTTTATTTGGAGTCGGATCGAAGACATTCTGTACTTCTTTAACCAATTCTTGGGACGGCTTATTAAATTCGTTATTAATTAATACGACTTTAACAGTACCGCCACCATTCCAGCATCGGTATATTTTAGATCCACCAGTGCCGGCAATCGTTAATACTTTTTCTTTATAATCGGCGCCGTTACCACCATAAGCTTTAGATTTTAACGCTCGGATATAGCGTTCCCTAAAAGCTTCCGTATCTTCTTCGTCTTGGCCCGGTACTAATACTTCTTTAATTTCAGCATTTTGTAACCCAGGTATTGTATTAATAGGTGTTATACGACCTATACAATAGTTACCTTTAGCTCCAGGAGTTTCGCATATTAATTTAAATTCGTTGTTAGATAAATCGATAACGTCTGTTACTCGGAAGTTAATATCCTCATAATTGAATCGAGTACCGATGTCGACTGCTTGGCTAAATTTACCTTTAACTTCGGCTGTCGTAGCTTCACGAGGGACAATATTAAATTCGATTGCACGTAACGCTAAGAAATCGCGATCGGCTGTCTTAGCATACGTTTGTTTAATAATAGCTCTTGCCATGATGTAAGCTTCGGCAAACTCAAACGCGGCCGGAGCTACACCATCATAAATCATAGAGCCTTCACGTTTATCGTATTTAGAGTTAACACGATATAGCATATCGGCTAATAGATTTTCGTATGTTTTATTTTCGTACATTAAACGTTAATCTCCTTACTGATATTGCTAATAACACCGTATATGGTGTCGCATGTAAATATACATAAGACTGAACCTTCGTTATTAGAAAATTCAAAGTCGTAGACATCGGTGATTCTATCGTCATGGAGTAAGGCTTCTTTAATACGTTGCTCGATAAGGGCATAAACATACGGTATAGCTTCGCCGATTAAATCTTCGAGTTCTATACCGTAGTCCCAGCTATAAATAAGATATTTATATCGTGGCGTATTAATGATTTTGTAAATTGCTTGCTTCATGGCTTCGATATCGTCACACATGTCGAGTAATTTGTAGTCGTCTTCGTATCGCACTCTAAACGTATAAGAAGGTTCTTTCCTAATTAGAGTCGGATCGAAAACGTCGTAGTTAGAATTAGATGGAGTAAGTGCCATTATTTAGTCGTACACCCCACATTCGGATTATATAAACGGTCTAAGGCAATATATCGTTGCCCGCCGGTTTCTTGAATTAATAGTACTTTATCGCCTACTTGCAACTGATTATGTACTAGATATTTCTTACGGCCCTTATATTCGTGGTTATGACTAGCAAATTCTGCGTAGCCACCACCACCGGACCTATTTTCTGTGATATGATCGACGGACATTTCCATAGTCCATTCACATGTGTTTTTCGTTAATACGATACGTTCTTCCGGGATCGGTAAATTAGCCCCTAACGAGATAACTAACGGGTTAACTTGTGTTACAGAGCCTATTAAAATACTTACCGGAACAGCACTATCTATCGTATTCGTAGCTATTTCTTTAAATAAATTAAGTATTTTATTATAATCGTTGTTCATTATTTAACACCCGTTCTTATGATTTTTACCGGAGCTACACCGTTACGGAATGCATAATTAACGTCGTTCCCTTGAATAACGTAACCACGACTAGTACTATTCCCGACGAAACCACCGTTACCGTCAGCAATAACGACGTGTTGATTATCGCCGTATACTAATATATCGCCAGCATTAGCTTGTCCAGTATATGCTTCAGAAACATAACCTTTAGCATTTAAACCGGTTTCCATATCATCGACATTATCGATCCCTTGATTATATAGATCGGCGCAATCTGCGTTATAGTAACTAGCACCGGCTAAAGCACGGTTAACACATCCATTAGAAGGATCGACCGGATAAGAAGTACCTTCGATAGCACTCATACCAGCTTGAACTTGTGAATTAGTTGCATTCGACGTTTTAGACGCGCTAGACGAAGACTTACTAGATTTATGCTTGTTCTTGTTATATTCTTCGATACGTTTTCTAACTTCAGCATCGCCATAATCTTTCGTTTCGATTTTAGGCTGTTGTTTGTCGAAGTAAATCAACTCTAAATCCATTCGGTGTTCATGATTTTTAAAGGTATGTTCGACTGCATTAACATATACTAATTCGTTTAACAACTGATCACCTAAATTAAAATTAACGTAGATGCCGCTACCAGGTCTTAACGATGTATCACCTAATACTCCTCTTAGTCGTAAGGTATGAGTTTTTTTAGATAAAGACTCTAACATCTTCTTCGCCTTATCGATAGCATTAACATCTTTCTCGTCTGGTTTATACACTTTTTGAAGTACGCCCCAGCGTTTAATGTTATCGTTACAGTATGCGCCGCCAGTACGCAACAATTCTTTCTTGTTCTTGCCTTTAACAGGCGCTTCACGTACTACTAATAATTGAGTATAGGTATTCTTATCGATCGACGATACATATTCGTAGTCTTCGACTTGAGTCTCGTCGATCAAGACTTCGGTTATCATATCGTCCATCTCTTTTATATATAGAAGGCCTTTATCGTCGTATACGACATAGATCGGTTTATGTTTCGTCTTATCGTTAACGGGAGATGCGATCGTCGACTTCATAAGAAGCGTCTGAATAATATCTTGTACCGTTTTATTATCGAATACATGATCGATCTTAACTTTCGTATCGACTATATCGCCGACCTTAATGCCGAAATCGTCACATAAGGCCTTAATACGTTCCGAAGCTGTTTTCGTATTATCGAATACATAGCATCCATACGATTTTAAATATCGAAGCTGGTCGTAACATAAGACTTCGATAAATCGTGACTTGCTACGACTCTTTTCAAATACATAGCCGACGAAGATAACTTCACCGTTAACGGCGAACGTAACTTGATTCCCTTCTTCGAAATCGAGTACTTCGTCCTTAAAGACTTTAAATTTAAGTTTAGCCGGAGCAAGATCGGGACTACGATCTAACGTAACCCCGTCTTGAGGATCGATAAGGAACTCTCCTTTATCGTTTTTTATAATTAACGAATAGTCGACTAATAAAGGAGCTGGCTTAACTGTTAATGTTTGAGTAGTCGCCGCCATTATTTAACTCCTTTACCGTTCTCGTATAACTGTAACGCTTGTTTACCGGCTAAATAACAAGGTACCGTTACTTTATTTAAAGCCGCTATCGCAAATAAATTATTAGTGTTACCTAACTCTTTCTTAATAACTCGTTGTAATGTCGATTTAATGCCGCCAGAAGGAGCTTCGACATTTTTATTAGGCGTCTTAGCAGATTCTCGAGTCTGTTCTGTTTTTTGTGTTTTAGTGCCGTCAGCATTTTCGGTCGTCGTTAATTTCTTAGTACCGTATGATTTCCATTCTTTTAATACGATATCTAAGTACACGTCAAAACCATGTTGCCAGGCTTCTTCTGTATTTAAATCTTCGATAGTTACTTTCGTATTTACCATACTCAACATAGTGCCATCTGGCTTCATACGTATCACGATGAAATTAACAGGTTGTTTAGCCTTCTTCATTTTCATGATCTCATCGATATAGTAGCTTGCCTTCTTGGATTTAAATAATAAAGATTGGTTAAATGGATAATTGCTATTCGGCAACAAGAGTCTAAACGAATAATTGGTGAGGCCCATATCCTTCGGGATATTAACTTCGCCAGTACTCAATAAATCGACTGTTTCGTTCTTATTAGAAAAAGCTATATTAAGTTGCTCTGGAGGGATCGGAATTTGAATATTGCCGATATAGAAATAATATTGACCTTTCATTAGATGACACCTCCAGTCGTAGGATTAGATTCGAGTGCTTGTTTTAGACCGGCTACGAAGTTGGTCGTGAATGCGCCGTGGTCTACGTCAGAATCGATATTATTATGGTTAACGACATTTAAATTAATTGTGCGGTTAGACCATTCTTTAACGGCATCTGTTAAGTAAGAACCATGAAGATTTTTAATTTCTTCGGCCGTCAACTCGATACCTTTAGCCATTTTATCGGTATTTTTAGCCGTTTTCTTAGAGTTTTTAGCAGTATCTTTAGCAGCATTCGCTACGGCATCACGTTTATTATTGTTGTCGATATCGCTTTCTTTACCGTTAGTCCAGCTACCGTTATCTTTAAAGATATTCCCGATACGTTCTGCACCGGATTGGCCTAAATTATAACCGTAAGTAGCTTCGTTCATCGTATCGGTATAATTCATCTTATAGTCGCTAAGAGGACCGCTAGTCGTTTCTACGTGGAAGTTACCGGCTACGACATGACCGACACCCGATAATAGATTTTTTAAGAAAGGTACTTTCGATAATACATCGATCATCGCATTAATACCTTGTACGGCATAATCGACGATATTATTCCATAAGTCACCGAATAAATTCTTAATAGCTTGTACTGGGTTTTTAAATACAGTCATTAAGAAATTAGCCCATGCAATAAACATGTTCCATACAAAAGCAATACCGTTATGAATAACGGAGAATAAGAAGCCGAATAAACCACCGATAATTCCGACTACGCTTACCGAAGTACCGGCCCAGTCATTATAAGCATCGACTACGAGATAAATAACGCCGATAATAGCCATAATAGCTAATGCTACCCAGGTCGCCGGACAAGCTAACATAGCAGTATTTAATTCCCATTGTGCAATAGTCGCCGCAATAGTCGAAGCTGTAGCTACGGCCCAGTTAGCGGCATATACGAGAGCAACGGTTGCTAAACCGAATAATACAGCTTTAACGATTTCACCGTTTTCTTGTAACCAACTAAATACTTGTTGACCGACTGTTAATATTTGTTTAAATGCATACGATATTTCGTTAGCTATATTAGTAATGATCGGAGCTAAGTATTGGATATTGTTTTCGATACTATCGATAAATTGTCTGAATTCTGGTGAATTAGCTAAATCGTTAATAACGTTAAATAATGGAGCAAAGGCATATTGAGCTACTGATTTAATATCTGTCGCCCAGTCTGCGAATGTATGAGGTAAGGAACGATAGGCTTCTTCAATTTCGGCCGCATTATCTGTCATAGCCTTCTTAATAATTTCGGCCGTAACCTTACCTTCAGAGGCTAATTTCTTTAATTCGCCACGAGAAACGCCCATAGTTTTAGCAATGATGTTTTCAATCATCGGAGCATTTTCGGCGATACTTCTAAATTCGTCACCTTGTAATGCACCAGAAGCTAAACCTTGTGTTAACTGGATCATAGCGTTCTTCTTATTAACGCCAGTAGTACCACCGATAGCCATTACTTTGTTAATCTTTTCGGCAAAATCGATAGCTTCTTTAGGATCGGGGAATGCGTCATGAGCCGATTGTGCTAACGTCGCTACTGTTTCGGCCATCGAAGCATATTCAGTACGGGAACGCCTTGCGGATTCATAAATTTGTTTATTTAACCCGACTACGTTGCCTTGCTCTCCGGCTACTAATTTTAATCGTGCTTGTATCGAAGCAAATTCTTGAGCGGCTTCGAATACTCCACTGATTGCATCGCCGACTTTAGCAATAGCTGCCGCCGCTATATTAGCCCCTAAAGAACCTAAGAAGATCGCTTTAAGGTTAGATAATGAACCATTTGCTTTATTGGCCGCATTACCAGTATTCGTAACTTGTTGTGCAAAACTCGACATGCCGGTCGAAGCATTACTAGCCGTTTGAGTTATATCTTTTAAGACAGGAGAAACACCGTTATTTAACTTAATCGTGTTAGATAGTATAGACATATTCTACTCCTGATTTATTTCGTTTTAATTCTTTAGAGATGTGGGCCCGCTCCTGTTCTCTCATCGCGATCGAAGCAAAAATAAAATTGCGTTCTTGATCATCCATAGAATTTAATTCGAGCGGACGTATATGTAAATCTTGGAGGGCCCTATGGTAGAGATATGCCTCGGGATTCTCCTCTATTAGTTTTTTAGTTCGTCGATATCGTTAGCTTTAACACCGGACATTACGTCTTGTAGCGCTTTAGTTAATACTTGAGTTTCGCCAGGGTATAACATAACGCTTAATAATTCGTTAACGGAAGTAACGCCGTAAGAGTCTTGTAGTTCGGCATCGTTTAAACGAGGGAATAATACGACTTCTTCGAGGAGTTCGGCATTAAGATTTTCTTCGTTAACAGTCGTTTCTTTCTTGCCGTTCTTAAGCGTAGTACGAGAATTGCGTTTCGTGATTTCTTCGACGCGTTTAGTGCTAATAGGATGTAGTACCCATTCGATCGGAGTACCGTCTTCGTTAGTGAAGCGTTCAGATACTACGACACGAAGATCGGGTAGAGTTTTTACATTAGATTTAAAGAAACCATTTAAGGACATAGTTTTAATATCTGCCATAGAGGGTTAATCTCCTTGTATAGAATAATAAGGAGCCATAAGGCCCCTTATCTAAGATTTACATATTATGAATTAGGCTTGCATACCGTCTAATTCTTTAAAGTTTTCTGGGATTTCAAGACCTTCGAATGTGAAGTCTACGTCTTGTTCGAGGTATTTACCGTCGGCATCGGCTAACGTAAGATTAAAGTTATCGATGTTAACACCTTTAACGATCACTGTACGATTGCCGGCTGCGGAATTAGAATCCTCGTTTGTAACTTGAAGATCGAAGTATACGTCTTTACCTTTATTCATGAAATCGAGCATAAGCTCTGTGAAGATCGGTGTATTATCGTATACAGTCATAGAGCCAGTACCTTTAGCACCGACAGATTTATTGCCTTTAGTGATGCGACCTAAAATAGCCACTTCTTCTTTAGTTTTATCGAGTTTAATCTCGATTTTTTTAGCGTTAAGCAACAAACGACGTTTACCGTTGATAGTCATGTAAGCACGAGCTTCGACTGCACGAATAACATCATTTGGTAGCATAGTTTGAACATTTGCCATTAATAATTAGCTCCTTATTTCACGTAGCAAGTAGCATACAATTTATCCATAGCGACTGTCGGGTTAATTTCGTAGTTAACGACTACGGAACCTTTTTCGTCGCCCTCTGTCGGGATTTGAACGTCTTTAGATTCAAATTCCTTAATTGCACGTACTTTAGCATAATCTTCGAATAATTTAACGATATCGTTCCATAAAGCAATACGACCGTCTTTATCGTTAGGAGTTTTACCTAAGTAGTAGTTGTTAAATAAGCGAGCTACATCGTATGCGGAATTATCGAGGACTCTAATAACTTGATTTAATGCGAAGTCTTTAGTGCGTTCTTTAGAGAATTTAGTAAATGTATTTACATCTGATAATAGACGAGTGTTGCCTTTAACGTTACCGGAAGCAGAATCGGCTACATTATGGAATACGATTTGGCCGCCTTTAATAAATTGTTCTAATTCGTATTGTTTATACTGTACGTTAAAATCATATTCACCATCATATACATGGTTAGTAAGGGATCTATTAATAGGACAAGATGCTTCGGCCCCAGTTAACCAGTAGACACCAGAACCAGGTTCAGCTGCGTGATCATTAACTTTATTAGCTAAGGAAATAACGCCTTCGTAATTAGCTTTAGTGTTGTTATAAAGACATACTTGGAATTTTTGGCCTGTCGTTTCACGAGTACGTTTAGCGAATGCGATAAATAAGTTTTGAATCGTTTGATCTGTGCCGGCATAACCTAATACGTTGAAGTAGAACGGCTCGATCAATTCGATATATTTCTGATAGTCGGATGCTTGTACTTGAGTACCGTTAGTACCGCCATTTAAATAAGTAGCTGCTTGAGCTGTGAATGCGGACATTTCGTTAAACGTAACGAATGCATTGTTAACTAGCTCTTTAGGAGTAGCTAAACCAGTTTGTTCGTCGACTTTCTTAACGACGCCGTCAGTTTTCAAATAAGTCGTTACTGTGTATTTAGATGCGTCGTTAATATCGGCCGCTACTGCGACAGCAATATCGTTACCACGTACACCGCCACATGTAGCCGTAGCGATAGTAGATTGTGCTTTAACTGCATCGGAATTTAAACGATATAAGTATAATGTTTTAGTATTGATGAATAAGTCACGTAGACCTTTCATTTTTTCATGTGCATAGTCGTAACCGAAGATACGAAGGGAATCCTTTTGGAATTCTTCTTGTTCGATACGTACAATTTTGCCTGTTTCGCCCCAATCTAAGGAAAGTGCCATAGTCGCATAACCGCGATCTACGATTTCTGCGAATGGTTTTAATTTGGAGACGAAGTTGATATATGCGCCTGGCAATGTTTTATTTTGAAATAGCCAGTAACCGCCACCTAATGCCATTGAGTAGTTCTCCTTTTATTTAAAATAATTAATCGTTAAAAATTTCAACGATCGGTTTATTGAGAGTATCTTGTAGTAAAGCTTCGACCTCTTCGATGCTGTATTCGCGATCTTCGATGACAGCGGCAATTAAGTCGGCGTATTGTTTAAAACGTTCAGAAGCAATAATCACTTCTGGAGTAAAAGTAGGAACTGGAGCAGCAGTTTCTTCTACTAAAATATTAGTATCTACTACTTCTTCAGTTTGTTTCTTTCTTGGCATTATCTGTTACCTCTTGATGTTGTTTTAAATTAAGCATAGGATCTCTTTTAATAGTTTTTAATATGTGATACTCATAAGAGACTTTAAAATGTAAGATGCCGTCCGTTACCCTGTGACTCATATCGATGCCGTTGAGTAGTGATCCATCGGAGAGGGTTATGTATTCTAAGTCGAAATATAAGCTTTCCGTGATCGGATTAATCTGTACTTTCTGCTCTTCGATATAGTCGTCGTCAGATATAAAGAACATAATATCGAAGTCATTTCTGCGTTCATAACGAATGTCTAGTAAATGCTTCTGTTCTGTATTAAGCGTTTCTATAACGAAACAAGGAAATTGTGCATCTGATTTAATCTCGTCGATGTATATAGGATATTTAAAACTGTTAAATAATGATTTAGCTATGCCGTCAATAATTTCGTTGATATAGTTCATTATTTGCTCCACGTTGATAAGTAGTCGTCGAGCGCGTTCTTCATAATCTTATCTGAAGCTCTTCTCGTAGCCGCTTCTGCCTTCTCTTGCATGTGTAAGCCCTTAACAAACGACTTGGTAAGACGTTTACCTAGTACGGGTATAAAACGTCCTGGTTTTTGTCTATGGCCGTCGTTTACATACGATGCATAGGAAGCCGTATTTTGTACCTTAACAGTCGTATCGTTAATACGTTCTGCTTCCCAGGATCGTCTCATGTGTTCCGATTCGGAACGGTATTTACCGTCCGGTGATATTTGTAGTTGACCGACTGGTGTATTCGCTATAGCTTCGGCTAAATAATGTTGTGCTAAGTTGTCGGTGATTTCTTCGTTAAGAGAAGATATATTATTCTGAAGCTCTTGCGTCTTCTTTAATAAATCTTCGAAACCCGAGAGGTCGACTGTAACGTTAGCCATTATGTTTACTCTTAAGCGTTAATTGGATCTCCTGGTGAGTATCGTATAACGCTACTTGTGAGGAAGCTGTATAAGCGAAGTGTCGGCCATTACGTATCACTTCGATATCGGTACCTGGCTTAATCTCGAGATCGGGCGAAATGAATAAGACTACTATTTGAGAAGAAGATGGTAGCTTATTGATAATGTCGTTAGATTGAAGAGTTTTGAATGAAACTCGACAAGGGTAACTGATTGCTTCGAGTTCGCCGTTCTTAATTATGCCAGTAAGAGGATCTTGTATGGCTTTCTTCTGTTCAGTAAGGATACATGTATCTGTATAAAGACGCTCGATATGTTGACGAGCTACCATTTTAATTTTCGATAACATGTTATTTCTGTACCTTCTAAAGATAACCATTTAGATGTAAGAGCTGTTAAATTTGATAAGGTATTATCGCCGCCGAACTCAATCTCCGTATCGCCCTCTTTTAATCTGGTGATTGGTTGGAGATCTGCTTCTTTAAGAATCGTGTCTTTATGGTGGTCGATAAACCTTGCGGCTACTCTTTTATCGAGCAGTCCAGATAGTTCGGAAGGCAACTCTTCGTCGTTTAATATATTGAGAAGATATTGCCTTTCCGCATCATAGATATATTGAAGAACAGAGTCATATTCTGGCGTCACGTTAAAATGTGTCGTGAAGCGAATAAGTTCTTTGATGTTATCCATGATTATTTAACCTATATTATTTTTTGAATGTTGCTTTAACTACTTTAGATTCATTAGTAAGAGCTACTGCATAGTGTTTATTAGCTACGATATTAGTAACGCCTTCCAATTCTTTATAAGCTGTAACTAATTGAATATCGCGTTTCAATACGACTGTAACTGCTGGAAGTGCTGGAGTACCGTCTTCGATTTCTGGAGTCAAGCATACGATGAAGTTATCGATAGTAGCACCAGTATCGTTAATACGACGAGATACGACTACACGACAGCCAGCGACCATACCGATTTCACCAGATACCATTACGTCGTTACCGTATTTATTGCGATCGATGAAGTCTGGATCTAAACGAAGAGTCGTTACTTGAGAAGGAGCTACGAAAAGAACTTTTTCAGTGTTACTTTCTTCAGCTAATTTATCGACTGCATTTACTACGCCTTTATAAGAAATAGGTTTAGCATCGGTAGAAGTTAATGTAGCTGTACCGAGAGCTGTTAATACGTCTTGATCCAATTTGTCGGCGATAGACATTACGATTTGATGAGTAGCTTCGCCTACAGGATCGCCATAACCGGAAAGAACTGCTTCGTCAGAAAGCGCGATAGCTTTAACGGCTTTTTTAACTGCCGCTTTTTTAGTAGATGCTGTCATAACAGATGCTGTAGCAGAAACTGCTTCGCCTACTTCTTCAGCTGCGCCAGTGTAATTCCAGGAAGGGATAGTAATTTCGGAACCAGGTACGCCTACGAGAGTCGTATCGATTTTTGCGAACGGAGTAAATTTAAGTGCTTTAGGCAAGCCAGCAGATACCATATCTGCCATAACTTGAGGATTAATAATATTTGCTAGTTTTGTTTCGTTAGCCATTGTAAGATGTTCTCCTTATGAATGAGATAATTCGTTATAAAGGTCTGGATCTTGCTCTTGAAGAGCTACGCGATCCTTGTAAGATAATTTATTAAATTGTTCCTTAGTTAAACCGTTGTCGGTTTTAGGTGTTGCTTCCCCTGGAATAACGCCTTTAATAGAATCTTGTTTAAATAAATAAGGATCGGATTCTTTTAAAGATTTAATTTGTTCTTGAATACCGGTGATAGTTTCGTTATCGTAAGTGATCTTAGAGCGATCTAATAAGCCTGTTAATATTGTTGTATTCATGGCGCCGGCTTCTAATACTTCTCTTGCGATTGCCGTATCGATTTTCATAGTCTTGATACTTTCGAGATAATCGCTTTCTCTTCGTTGTGCGGCGTCTTGAAGATCTTTAATTTGTTGTTGTAATGCTTCGTTCGCTTCGTTAGCTTTAGATAACGTGTTAATATCGTTTGTTAAGTTTTCAATTTCTTGCTTAGCTTGCTTATATGCATCGTTTTTTTCGTTAAATTGTGATTTAGATACATAGTTTTTACCGTAGTCTTCGATGATTGCTGTAACTTGATCTTCGGTAAGGTTAAGTGCTAATAGTTGTTCTTTAGTCATAGGGGGAAAGCTCCTTAAATTAATACGTTTCGTTTGATTCTCGTGAGTCACATCTCACATTTGATTAATTGTTATTGCTTGTTCTTTATCGTCTTCAAACAAGAAAAAGACAATATAATAAGAGTGGCGCCGGTTATCTTAAATAATCGGACTTCCACTCTTCGTAAGTCATATCGGGTATGTACTTTGTCTTCTGATCTGGCCTGGATGCTCGTGAGTTAAGCGGTACGTTCGGTATCATCGTCGATCGACAATATGGATGAAACGGAGGCGCCGTTATTCCGGGTTTAAAATCGGATAACGGTACGACGTATTTATCGAGTCGCCTGCATATAGACGATGTATGCGTATCGAGCGTCGCTAAGATCTGATATTCTTTTACGTTTAACTCCTTAAAGGAATCGTGTAACGCTAATTCTTGAACGTATGCTGTTTCTGTTTCGACTAAGCGTCGTACATTAGATATTTGTGTATTAAATGATTGTGATATACGTTCTGTCGTGCGTTCCGATGATTCTTGTGCTATAAAGGAACGTGTTATCTCTTGACGTAGCTTATTAATAAGGACGTCTTTTTGTTGCCATATACGATCGGAGAAATTACTTTCATTCCACGGTTGTCGTATAGTAGCTAATATCTGTTTCTTAGGTACTTGTCTAAAAGTTTGATATTTACCTAATAATGATTGTGTTATATATGCTGATTGATAATAATTAGATTCATATTGTTTAGAAAGGAAATCTGTTAAATGAGCATTAGTGTCGGCGGCCATCTCTTCGGCAAACTGTTGCGTATGTATCCAAAGTGCTTCAATACGAGAGAGTCGTGACCTTAACGATGCATTTTCGAGCAGCTTAATTTGTTTAGGTGATAAATCTTTTTGTTGTGCCAGCTTTACATATTGTTTTAACGTTAATTTAAACGCCTTTAATTCTCTTGCCGTTAATTGTTTTTTGGCTTCTTGTAGTGTTATGCCGTTAGTATCGGCATATTTCTGATAGAACGACTGTATCTGTGATACTTGTTTTTCGAGAGCATACTCGGTTATCGACGTAAGATCGTTAAATTGCTTTTGCGCATCGAGTAAGCCATCTTCTTTTTGTCGGATAAAACGATCTTCCCAATACATAGTTAGTTACCTTCGTACGTATAATCTTGATTAAGTACTTCTTTTCGTTCCTTTTTAATTTGTTCGAGCTCCTCGTCGACGTTAATTGTAAACGGATGATTAGCGACTAACGTTCTTTCGGAGAGGATGCCGACAGAATTCTTAATAGCTTCGATAGTATCTGTTTGATTAATAGGTAAATCTCTATTGAATATAAATTTAATAGAATCTATTAAAGGTAAATTATTAAGGGATCGATAAGCATTAATAAACTCTACGAGATTATGTAACGAAGCCTGGAATTCGGCTTCCATTTCGTTAGCATCTAAATCGATATCGGAATACATCGAGTTAATATTCATCTGATTAGGGTTATTACGCATGCGATCGTCTTTAGCATCGAAGCCTCGACCATTCGTGATGATAGCTCGTTCTAATTCTTTAATAATTGTCGTGTAGTTAGTCGCATCGACATTAACGTTTAATGCTTCGACGTCGCCTTGTACTTCCGGAGTCGAAGAGATTTTAATAACGCCGTGTTTAGCTAAGTTATGTCGGAATTCTTCGAGATTAGTACCGTCGTACCCTTTAAGTACAAGAATCGTATTATGTACGTCTTGAGACATTACGTTAGCGAAGTTAGATAACATTTGATTAAGAGCATCTTGAAGTGTTTTAATGCGGTCGATTAAGAATGTCTCGTCGGAATTAGGCTTAAACCAGATCAACGGAACTGATTTCCAGTTATACGAGATATCGTTCTTCTGAATATATGACGTATTGTATTTAGTCGTATCGGGATATATAGAGCCGTTAGTGTACGTGTAATAATGTACGCCTTCGGGTAAGTAGTATTCGACGTGTGTTTCGGTCGTCGTTAGATTTGTGTTTTGATATACCTCGACGTCGTAGAAGTAAATAAATGCATCGAGTTGTTTATGCTCGTCATCATGCCAGAACGGGATAACGTTTTCCGGCTTAAAACGCTTAAAGGATAATTTGCCTTTATCATTGATATATGGATGCAGATAACCGATAGAGCACTGATATACGTCTTTACCTAATTCTTTAAGTAGATTCTGGAAGCTTGGATTAAAGTACTCAGTTAAATCAATATCGTCGTTAGTTTGAGTATCGATCGGTTTAGATAATAGATAATTTGTTTTCTGGTCGACTAAGTCGTCGAATAAGTTATTAATGATCTTATTATTCGGGATAATGCCAGAAGCATCTTCCATCTTATTCTTCTGTGTGTAGATAAGATGCTTAGGTTCATTCTGCTTCCCGAGATAATAGTTTCGAGAAAGGATCATTTTGCGTCGTTTAGAGGAGAATAGAAACTTTTCGAGTTCGGCTTTAACGAATTCTTGTTCCGATATGCCTCGATTCTGACGTATAATGTCGATCCATTGTTCGGTAGTATTCATTGGATATCCTTTATTAATCAAAAGAGAATATAGGAGTTTGTGTATTAATCTTTTCGGCGACGCCTGTTAGTGCATCGGGAGCATCGTCGTGTAGGTTTTTGCCTTCACGTTGATATGAAGTTATTGCTTTATAAAATTCTGGATATTTGTTATGCCAGTTGTACGGGAAGTATATATGTTCCATTACCCAGGTAGCATTTGAAAGAATTCTAGATTGTTTATTCTTAGACTGATGGAATGGTCTTATTACTGTGTGGTTAGTGTTATAAGAATCTGTTAAATAATGATATATTTGTCGAGAGAACCCTCGGCCGCCGTTATTCGATTCGATGTACGCTTCGTTAACCTTATAATCGAACAAATGTTTTGCTACGAGTGGTTCTGTAACTTCCATCGGATCGTTGGTATATATCACGTCGAGTATATAGGCTTCTTTTTGATAAATGCCGTATATAATCGAACATAAATAATCGGTACCCGTATCGGCCGTATCTGTGTAAGACTGTATCTTCTCGAATTGAGGAGGCTTATCGTAAGTCTTAAACGACGAGTAAAGCTGTCCTTTAAGGTCGATCGGTTCTTGTTGGTAGTTGGCATAAAAGATATCGGGAGATATTAATTTCTTTTTCTCCTCGTATGACTCTCTGGAAAGTACTTCGTCGCATAACATCGTACCGTCGTCTTGGAGTGCTTTAAGCGATACGACCTCGGCATCGTCCTGGAAGTGATTAATAATACGACCAGCTAAATCGTCGGAAGCCCAACGAGTCATAATAATAATGATTTTGCCGCCTTCCTCTAAACGAGATAGCATCGTGTTAGTAAACCATTCAAAATGAGCTTGTTTAGTAAGTTGGTTATTTGCCTCGAGGGCATTCTTAATAACGTCGTCTATAATCATTAAGGAACACCCGAAACCGGTTGCCGTACCCGAAGGAGATGTAGCTAAATAAGATGAATACTGTCCTTCGAGGGACCACATATTCATGGCCGCATCACCTTGTTTAATCTTTACGTCGGGAAATACGTCGGAATAAACTGGAACGTAGGGATCGGCTTTTTGTGTTTGAATAGCATTTCGTACCGATTTAGCGAATTGTGTCGATAAGGTTTCGTTATAGGAACCCGTCATTATCTTTTGTGTTGGATCTTTACCGAGATACCATTCGACAAATAATGTACCTGTACGTGATTTACCTGTACGAGGTGGCATTGATACTACTAATACTTTTTTAGAGGAGTTGAATACGAAGTCTTGAAGAATACCTGTTAAGTGAATAAGATATTGGCGCGATCTTTTATAGAAATCTGGAGCCATTAACTCACAATAATCGAAGAAGTCACGTCGAGCTAATTCTAGTTTTGCTTCGTACTGAATTCGTCGTTTTAACTCTGGCGTCATTCTCATTTGGCTTGCTTTAGAAATTCGTCTCACCTCCTTTTAGTGTTCGTATGCGTTCGTAAATGTTAAAAATCACATAGGGAAAGTTAATCGGGTTCATTCTCAATTAGAGATCTGAGCTCTTCTGTCGTTAATGATTGGACCGGATTATTAATCGTAGTGTCCATCTTGATACGTTGTTCATAAGCTGCATCCATTTTATTGAGGATATCGAGTGCTTTAAGTTTGTCGTTATATCTGACATCGTCGCTATATATCCATTGAGTAAGTAAATTACGACGTTCTTCTATTGTTGCTACCCTATGGTCAGCAGTTTGTTTAAATCGTTGTTGTAATTCGGCTATATAAGCCTTGCAAGCGGGTTTGTTGAGGTTCTCTAGGCCCATGCTATTTACGACCGATGGACTGGATTTTGAATAACCAGCTTTAATAACGGCTTCATTAATAACATTGCCATTAGAAACATACTCTTCACAAAACCTGGCTTGTTTAAAAGTGAGCGTATACCCATCTACAACGATTCTTCCTTTGGAGTCTTGCGTTATAGCAATGAGTCTCACCTCTTTTCGTTGTATATATTAATTCGAATATATGTTCTGTTTTAAGGATAAAAAAAGTACCCTCTTGTTAGGAGGGTATCTTTTTTCTTAGTAAATTTTGGAAGAAAGGAATTCAAAAAATGACATTCACTGTAAAAGTATTGTTACAAAAATAATAGGAGGTATGTATTATGTATTGTTTTACTCTTACAGTATATATATTATATTGTTATAGGGGAAAAGAGGGGAAAAGATGTTAGATAATGTTATTTTATTGTTAATAGTATTGTTATATATAAGAGAAGTGATAGTAGCTAATAAAAATTAAAAGGCGGTCGATTATGTTCGGCCGCCGTTTATTGTTTTGATGTAGTTGTTCGTATTCAAAAATCAGATTAAAGAAAATATGATCATCGGCAAATACATACCGACGCATATTAAAAATAATATAATCATTAATTCACCGTCCATTAGTATCTCCCTGTAGAATAACACATACTTGTTTAAGGGCTTCGACTAGGATATATTTAATAGCTCTAAAAGTACATCCTTTATTCTGTGTGTAAGATAATTCCCAATTACTTGCTATTTGTACTAAAGGTATGTCGTTTAAATAATAGTTAGTTAATAATAACTTATGGCGGGCATCCTCTACCTGGTTAATTGTATTAATAACCTCTTGTTGAATTTTAATATACTCTTTTTGCGACTGTACTTCTTGACGCCTATATTCCTGGAGTAAGTTCTGTAGTTCCTCGTCGTCGAAACGTGAGATATCTTGATCGTATAGTTTAGTTAATGCATTCGACTGTTTAAGGTTAATCTTAGCCTCTTTATACCGTTCAAGATATTTTCTGGCTAAGTTTGTATTGTAATAAGGATGGTCTTCATTAAAAAGAGGTTGCTCTAAATAGTTATTAGATTTATCTAGGAGTTCTTTAATAAGATTCTTTTGTTGTTTTGTATATGTCATAGTATTCCTTTAGATATTATTTAGTTAAATAAAGAAATGATGAAATAAGCTAATAAAAATATGAATGCCAGCGCCCCATATACGAGGGCTCTCAAATAGAAAGTCGATACGATAACGATGTTGTCGTTAGCATGGTCTATATAAATATTAGGTTCTTCGCCAGGACGTTGTCTTCTGATTTTAAGATTCATGATTATTTCTTCTCCTTTGTCATGCTTTCGCGTAGCTTAAATAATGCTCGGCTTTTAGCTTCATGTACTGCACTAGGTTTAATACCGAGTGTTTTAGCAATTTTATTCGACGAATACTCTTTATAGTAGAATAATTCGATAACAGCCTTTTCTCGTGCAGTTAACGATGATAAATCGATGCTTGGTGGTGTAAGGTCTTCGAGTACTTGATCGAGTGCTTTTTCTGCTGTCGGATCTTCGATTTGAGATAATCGAGAGGTTTCGCCTTCCCCATCATTTTGTAACCGATCTAGTTCTTCGACTGTAAGGCTATTTAATATTTCGATAACATTAAACTCCTTAATGCCTGTGATTTCGGAGATAGCGTCTGTCGTAATTGGCTTATTGAGTCTTGTCAGAAGGTCTTTTGCCTTATTAATCTTTTTAAGCTTTTCGACAGCCATAGCGGGAAGTCTAATCGTTTTATTCCGCCGTAGATAATAGCATATTTGCCGGAAGATGCCATTTCTTGTGTATGTCGTAAACGATGCTTCTTTTGTATAGTTATAGCTTTCAAACGATTCTAGTACTGCGATCATTCCTTCTTGGAAAAGGTCTTCGATATCGTCGGCATCTTTATAGATAGAAGCGATACTGATTATTTGTCCTGCTTGATTAAGTACTAAATCTTCTTTAATTTCTTTTTTGCGCCTTAAAGATGGTGTTTTATGATACTCTTCGAATAGAGCTTTTTCTTCTTCCTTAGTAAGGTATTCTGTTGTTGGTATTAGATAAGATAGTTTCATAATATTAATAGTGTTTCCTTTAATAATGTAGTAGAGCCTAATAAATAAATGGGATATGGCGTCGTCCGCACTTAAAAAGAAAAGGCGCCAGAGTTGATTGTCTCTTGGCGCCTGATCTAAGGTTATTAAATTGTCTTCGCTGTTCGCCATTCAGTGGTATATTACGCACTGAATGATGGTCTTAAGCGATATTTTTAATGAAATTTTGATGAAGTTTTATTAATCCATGCAATAAAAGTTTGTCGTTACTCTAAAGCCTTTCTTATCGGCCAAAACATTAACTTCTTCATTATTCTCATCTATATAAAAGAATTGATATTGTGTCTCTTTTCGTCCTCCAGGTCCTATTGGATGTAGTACTTTAACGTCGAGATAGCTATGTTTTATCTTTTTGATATTTAATAACTTGTCGATAGCTCGTATTGGAGTATATCCATTAAATTTACAAGCCATTAAAAGCCCTTCAAAATCTTGTTTTGTTAGCGTAAATATCTTACTCATGATAATACCTATTATTGTATAATTATTGAATTAAGCTGTTTAAACGGCTATTTCTTCTGGTTTGTCAGCAAATTTAAAACCTAGCACTATTGTAATCTCGCCAGTTAAACCTACATTGATTTTCACAGTATAATTAATTTCATCAATATTTAATAAGATATTTATGGTTTCTACTTCCATTTCATCAAACACTAGATTTTTTCTTCTTTTTACATTAACATCTAACAATTTGATATCTAATCGTATTCTTTTTAGGAGTTGTTTTACCTTAGCTTTAACACTACATCCCTTATCGGTGTCAATAAGACAATAAATATAGTCTCTAGTAGTAAATAAAGATCTTACTGTATCAGCGTTGGCATAAAAAGCGAATAAAGTTTTTTCTGTGAATGTCATTTTATCTGGTTTCATAGTATTAGTCCTCGTTCTGTGTCGGCATATTTAAAAAATCAAAAGTTGTTTCGGCCATAATTTCATATATACCAGGTAGTCGTGCCGCCTGGAACTGATATTTACCGTCTTCAATAATTGCAAAAAAAGCTTTAGAATATCCATTGTCATTTTGCAATATATAAACATCGACTACATTAAGGTCTTTGAGCGTTTTTTGTAGGTCGTCTTTAAAGGCTTGTTCTAGTGCTTCTTTAGATGGATAGTCTTTATGATGTATCCAGAGAGATGATTCTTTCATAAGTGCCTTAGAGATTTTATTTTTAGTTTTAGTTAAATATCGGCTCTCTTTACTAATTTCTTTTTCTGTCATTAATTGTTTACCTCTTCTATTGTTACATATACACCATAATTTAAATTATGAGACATGCCGGCTTTATAAATTACTCCGTCTTTATCCTTAACTTTGATATAAGCGGCATATAGCTCTTGCATTTCATCGGGATTCTCTATGATAGAAGTATATATAATTGTAAAATCTGGTAAGAGATCTTTTATAATGCCGTCAAAAACAAATCTTAATTGCGAAGGCGGTAAATTATTGCCTATTAGTCGATGCTCCTGCACTGCATATACAAGTTGTTTTTTTATAAGCTCTTTATTCTCGTTCATATTTAATACCAGCCTCTATTCTTTTAACTTCGTCTCTACTAAAATTTCCATCATTGATCGCCAATTTTAGAGCTTTAAACTGCTCGTCACTAAAAAATAACTCCGAAGATAATGGAAACTCAAAAAATACTTCTGAACTTATTTTTGTATAATATGGCATATGAATTATAGGATTAACCATATACATGCAGTCCTTACTTTTCCCTATTTTCTTTAATATTTTGGCTTTTTTAGCACAACGAATAAACTGTTCAGCTGTTGTTTTAGACATATTAAATGGCTTATCTGCTAAAAGCCCTTTTAAGCGATCAGTGTTTAAAAAATCATTAGGATTTCTTCCGACGATAATATTATTAGAATTTACATAACAGCCTATTCTTGCTAATGCAGAAATAAAAGAATCAAAACCATTTCTTTTTTTGCCAGCACTTGAAGCTTCTAGTATCGCATATGATTCAATTAAATTATATAATTCATTTCTTCGCTTAGTTTCGTCTCGAGTTGTTAAGCAATAATTGTTTAAGTTTATAGATTTACTATTGCTGCTAAAAAGTTTTATATTAAATCTTTTTCCATATTCAAAACCAAACTTGTCTCTTTTTAAAGGACGTTCTTTATTTTCTTGTTCTTCTCTGATATTTCTCTCCGCTATAGCTTCGGGACTATCTAAAGATGGAACATAAGTCTTTTCGACCTCATCAAATAGATCAAATGTTTCTGTTAGTGGCATATATTGTTACCTCGTTAATCTAAATCTTACTACTAAGTTTTCTTACCCAAATGGGTAAAGTTACAGTCATTTTCTTGCCTAAATAGGTAAGGTTGAAATTGTGGATTAAGCTAGATTTTATCTGGCTTTTAAACGATTTTAATGTATTGTTACTATATAAGAAACTTAATAGCATATTTCTTTATTAAAGGTTTACTACTAAGTTTTCTTACCCAAATGGGTAAAGTGTTGACTAATATATTGCCCAAATGGGTAACCCTTCCAATGCATGATAAGCTAGATTTTATCTGGCTTTAAAACGATTTTGATGTATTATTTGCTATATAAGAAACTTAATAGCATATTCTTATCGTTAATTATTTCTTTATGCAAATGCATAAAGTTAAGGATTGTATCTTATGTAAATGCATAACCCTCCAAATAGGCTTCAAGCCAGTAGTTGCCTAGCTTTGTTAAGCTTCTGAAGTTTTGCGCCTATAAGTATACTAAAAAGCAACTTTTTTAATCAGATCAAATTCGATACGTTGATCTACATCTAACATTCTACATATAGTATACTAAATATTTTCGTCGCCCGCAAGTCATTGACAATATTTTTTTTAAAAAAAACTGGAATATGTCCAGGAACATTTTTAATGCTTGAGGCGACGATCACTGTAGAATGATTATGAAGTGAGCGCCAGCGAACGAATAAATCATTCGGAAGTGTTTTACCTCTACGATGATATATTACTCACAAAAATATGAAGTTGTTACATTTTATAAAAAATATTTTTTGATGTAGTGAAATTAAATGAAACTGGCGAAGCGAACGAAGTGAGCGAGTTAGTTTCATTAGGAGGAGCGAAGCGACTCTTTAGATGTAGTTAATAAGCTGTTTTAGCTACATATGATGTCGTGTTAGATAATAATGTTGATAGTAGTATATTATTTAGTTTAACTAAAAATCTTGTATAGCTTTAAGTTATGGCGACACTAATTTTATATTAAAAATGTTATAGTCGATATTAAAGTTGTCGCTAGATACAATATATTATAGCCATAACTTTTATATATGGCAGATGCATTCGGTATAGTTTAGATGAATAGTGCTTCTACATAGTATATTATGGTTATCGACAGGAAAACGGGGAAAATTATCTTATATTGTTTGATGCGGCCATGATGATGTAGTTAAATATCGATATGTAGTTTAGCTAGGATATATAGGTTTAGATAAATGTTGTTTATATAAAAAATGATATTAGATAATTTTAATGTTGGAGCTATTAGAATGTAGTGGAGCTGTTAATGGAATATTATTATAATGTTTAAGGTCGCCGCCATGTGATACGTTATAATCACGTCCGATGTATATTATGATAATCATTTAATAGCCATTATCGACATAATCAAAAGAATCTTTAAGCTATGTAGTTTTAGAGCATAGCCACGCTAAAAGCATTTCTTACATCATATTATCGAGAGTCACTAGATAATGTAGTAGGAGCTAATAATAATGGATTATATATTGTGGGTTAATAATGGCGGCTACTTTCTCTTCTGCAACGACATACGATCAGCAAATGTTTTATGTTGCCGGCATCAATAAAGTATCGACTACACAATATATTGCCAGGCATTCATTATCTAACAACATGGCCGCGAAATACTGCTTCTCATGTCGTATCGATAATAAGAACAGATGTTCGATGTATAACTACTTCCAGAACACTAATAGCAGCCGCCAGTAAACACTCCATAATAATCTCACCATTAACAGCTACTCCTACATTATCTAATTAAACTACATCTAGATCGAACATCACATATATCTAACGTTTAACAATAGCTATAAAATTCATTTATTTAAGCTATACGGAAGTTTTAAATAATGGCGATACATTTATACTGTAGCTATAAACAACTTCCAATACAGACGCTTTATTTAAATCGCTCAAGAACATTAACTACGGATAACCAATACTCGGCTTTACAGCCTCGGCCCGCGCTTACTGTCCAACTACATATATCTCAGATGCAGGAATAGCTATAAAATTCATTTATTTAAGCTGTACGGAAGTTTTGATATTAACCATGTATGATTTATCCTAACGTAAATTCTACCTCGATACAGAGCGACGTCAAATATTTATACATAACGAAAAAGATCCCCTACCTAGATTGCTCCAGGTAGAGGATAGTTTTTATTTTATAATGCTTCCATATCGGCTACTTCTGACGTTCTACACATAGCCGCTAGATTATTTGGATTTAAAGGATCGCTTAAGGTACCGAATACATCGCCATATAATTCCTTACCAGCTTTAACAGTTTTAGCTTTAGGATTGCCTTTAAGTAATCTGATACCGGTAGCAAATCCTAAGACCATCATAACAGCCGCCATATCTAAACTAAAGCCCATATTTTGATAACGTCGTAAATCGTAATTGCACATGCCGTAGTTAGTTAAGCCGTGTCTTTCGACTAACTCAACTAACGTCATATCAGTACCGAACCAGTTGATTCTAACGTTAGACTTCATGTTCCGTTGTTGCGTGATTCTGTCAGCCCAGCGGCAATTATCTGGGAAATAGCCTAAGTCGCCGTCGATACGATCGATTGTTAAGCCTTCTTCATAGGTATCATACATATCGTTATAAAAGCCTTCGAATGTCTCCCATCGTGGAGAATAGCCTTTCTTGCTGTATTTGTCATGTTGTGGCTGAGAAGGATTGTTACAACGATTCTTCATCTGTTTCCATTCTCGATAGAACTTAGTATTAGACATGCCGTGCTTAACATTCTTAGCGCCGTCTTTAAGCTTACGATTAGTCTTATTTTTATAATTGTTGGCAGCTGTTTGGAGGCCGCCAGTTAGCTCGTGTGTATTTTTCTTGCTAACTTCGCCAGTACTATTATTTTTAACAGTCCATACATGACCTTCACCTTTAATGTATTCATGGCTAATAATAGTGTATTCAGTTGTCTTGGATTGGATTCGTTCTTTAAGTGTCATTTTTGAAACCTCGTTAATTAAATAATAATGTGTCGCTTAATTTGCGATTCAATGGGATATTACCTACTTTTGTCATGAAGTTATGCGTGTCTAACTATATCAGTTTTGCATAGTTAATATTATTTAACCCATTTACGACTAACCTTATTAACGAGATATGCTTTAAACGCTTCAATATTAACGCTTTTCTTACGATGACTAAAAGAGATAACATTGTCACGATATTCTGGATCGATTTCCATTTGATGTACTAGTTCCGTCGTTTTAGTTCTTCCAATATCGAAGATTTTGCCCAAATCTGTAACGCTAGTCCATTCTTTTGTTGTCATATAGCTCCTTTTTACTAACACTGATGGAGTTATTATCTATCATAAATATATTATAAATGATCGTATGTGTTCAGTCAAGAACATGTAATTGACTTTATAAAGATTTTGTAGTAGTATATGTATATAGGAGGATTTTCACTATGAGAGCACACAAATTAAAGGATCTTCGTATCCAAAAAGGTTTTAATACTCACGATGCTATTGCTAAAGCTATCGAGGAGGAACTTCGGAGAAGAATTGTCGAGGATAAAGGCTCTAACCTTACGCCAGAAGACTTAAAGAATGCTTCTTTCAAAAGAACGTCTTATACTATGTTAGAGAATGGTAAGGTTAAATCGCCGCCTAAGCATATTATCGAAGCCTTATCTAAAATTCTTAATGTTGAATTCGATGAGATGAAGGATATCGTAATGCCGAAGGTCGATGAGTACAATAAGGAGCTATTAATTGCGGACATTAATAGGCTTCTCATCAATCTCGAGGAAACACAAGTACGAGCGTTATATACGATTATTTCGTCGATGAAATAACAGGAGGACTTAATGTTTATTGAGGAACGTAAACTAAAAAACGGTACTCTATCGTATCGTTACGGTGAGAGCTATAAGGATCCTTTGACAGG
The DNA here is from genome assembly GCF_002959775.1 of Veillonella rogosae JCM 15642. Classification (GTDB taxonomy): domain Bacteria; phylum Bacillota; class Negativicutes; order Veillonellales; family Veillonellaceae; genus Veillonella; species Veillonella rogosae. Next base: position 289,918 of record NZ_PPCX01000010.1, read on the forward strand.
TAAGAATAAGAAGGTCTATGCTACATCGTCTAAGAATACGAAGGCTATTCATAAGGAGATGCAACGTATCTTATCCGATAAGATCGAAACGATACTTAATGGAGCTAACCATAAACAACAGATGACTATCGGCGAATTAGTCGACGAATTTGCTAATTCTGAACGTGGAATCCGAAAGGTTACGACACAGCGTAACATCGACAAATATGCCGTTATTATTAAAAAGTGGTTTAATGGCGACATTATAGCTACGCAATTAAAAGCTATTCATGTACAACGCATTATTAATCAGAAGTTGACAGAATTATCCTGGTCCTATGTTAAAGCTGCTTATGGATATTTAAGACAATCTTTTAAATACGGTAAAAGAATGGGTTATATTTCTAATATCGACCTCTTCGATGATGTCGTACTAAGAAAGCCGTCGAAGACGCCAGAGCAGCTACAGGCATCTCGGAATAAGTTTTTAACTAAGACCGAATTAGATACATTATTAAGTCTAGTCGATAAAAAGAATCATAGAGTCGCCACTTTATTTAAATTCTTATCCTTAACAGGCTTACGGATCGGTGAATTAAGAGCATTACGGACACAAGATTATAATGCTAAAGAAGCATATATCGATATAAATGCTACCTTATCTCAAAAGAATGAACGCTTAACTCCTAAGAATGAGTATTCAGCTCGAAAAGTATCGCTAGGAGAGCCGGCTCGAAAAATACTTGTCGAGTGGTTACAGCTAAACCATACACGCAAGCAAATTGTTCAGAATTATAATAACCCAGATAACTATATATTCGTAACAGATGGTGGCCAGCCATACGATATTCAGTTTTTAAATAAATTATTAAAGAGTATTCCATTCCATAAGCATGTATCGACACATACCTTTAGGCATACTCACATATCTTTGTTAGCCGAGGCTAATATTCCGTTAAAAACGATTATGGAACGTGTCGGACATAACGAACCTAAGACTACATTATCGACATACACTCACGTTACCGACGAGATGAAAGAGCAAGAACAACAGTTTTTAGACACACTATCTGTATGAGAAAAGCACCTTTTACGGTGCTTTTTTTATGTCTCGAAAAAGGGGAAACTACGGGGACAAAATGGGGAAAAATTAGCCACTTTTATACGATCATTCACGAACATATATAAACATATAAAAAATGCCAGAAGACTATGTGTTATCTACGTTTCTGTAGATTTCATAGCACTTCTGGCATATTCTCGTTTAAGTGGCGGAGAGGGTGGGATTCGAACCCACGGCCCCTTGCGGAGTCACTGGTTTTCAAGACCAGCTCCTTAAACCACTCGGACACCTCTCCATAACGGTATTATTATATCAGATTGGTCTAATAATAAGCAATAACGTAATAGTTAAGCAAGCAAAAAAGCTGGCTCATAGCCAGCTTTTTTCATGTGTATTTAATGCTTCCATATGTACTTATGGTCGCCATATATGTAGTGTTCCCCTGTACAGTTGATATGAATTCGAAATTTCAACTGTTCATCATCATTAGAACAAGTCTTTTTTCCACATACCAAAGATAGCAACGGCAGAGCAAATAATAGAAATAACGACAACTTTCACAAATCCGTCTGGATCATCTTGGAACGGCAAGTGTACATTTGTCCCCCACAAGCTGAATATGATGGTTGGCACGGCCATGGTAATCGTTAAGGTTGCCAACATTTTCATAACCATGTTGAGGTTGTTAGAGATGATAGACGTGAAGGCGTTCATCATGTTCATCAAGATATTGGAGTACATTTCAACCATTTCCATGGCCTGTTTATTCTCGATGATAACGTCCTCTAGTAAATCCTCATCCTCTTCGTACATTTTGAGCAAATGTCTATAAGAGCTATGTCCACGCAAGCGCAATAGACGCTCCATAACTGTACCATTCGTACGCAATGCAGAGGTAAAGTATGTCATGGATTTCTGTAATTCCAACAATTGGAAGAAGTCTTTATTCTTTGTAGTATGACGCAATTGAACTTCAATGTCGTCTGTACGGCGGTTAATTTGTTGCAAGTAACGCAAGAACATAGTCGCTGTGCGGTACAAGATTTGGAATAAGAAACGGGTCTTTTTAAACGTATAGAACGTAGAAATCTGATTGGAAATAAACGGATACAACACTTCAGATTCTTCGAGGCAGACCGTAATAAAGAAGTCCGGCGTCAAGAAGATACCAAGCGGCACTGTATCGTACATATCGTTACCGCGAACAACTGGAATGTTGATAACAACAAAGATATAATTGTCCTCTAACTCCACGTGAGAACGTTCTTCCATATCGAGGGCGGTCTTTAAAACGTCCGTTGGAATTTCTGTCAAAATATTGATAAGGGATAACTCATCGGGGTCTGGGTTCACCAAATTTACCCAAGAACCTTTTGTGGCATCTGATACAGTGCAGTCTGAAACTAACTCTTCTTCTATGTGTTTGTACACCGTGATCATGCTATCCCTCCTTCCAACGAACTTATAGTAATCATCTAATAAATTATATACTATTTTATAGCTATTATTCAATTCAATTGTGAAAGTTTTGTGTATCTAGAACATACATATACAGTTTTATGTCTATTTATGATGTACAAATGTATATAGTAAAAGTATCGTACATGTTTAATCCACACAATAAAATAACCTCTAAGTTAGTTAGTTACTAACCTAGAGGTTATTTATATCGGCCCTAATCATTCAGATCAGGATAATATAATTTATTTCGTTCCTCTACAGAGCTATAAACTCTGCTTTCACCTAATTGCGGCGCAAGATACGAATAGAGTTCAAGATACAAAGGATGGATACGCCAGTATCACCAAATACTGCCCACCACATGGATGCATAGCCCATGAGGCCAAGCGCCATGATAAGGATTTTTACAGCAATAGCGAATACTACGTTTTGCCATGCTACACGTAATGTCGCTTTGGACAAGTCAAGGATATGTGCAATAGCAGTCAAGGACGGACGCATGAATACAACATCTGCTGCCTCGATAGCCGCATCAGCACCACTACCCATCGCGCCACCTACATCAGCACCTGCAAGTACTGGAGCATCGTTGATGCCATCCCCTACGAACATAGTTGGACCATATTCAGAGCGAATATCTTGTACAACGGACAATTTATCTTGAGGCAACAACTGAGCACGTACAGCACTTACGCCAGTTTCTTTAGCGATATAATTTGCACTTGCTTCAGCATCACCTGTAAGCATAACAGTTTTAATATCTTGACCATTAAGATTAGCAATCGCTTCAGCAGAGTCTGGGCGAGCTTCATCGGCGATGATGATACGACCTAAGTATGTATTACCTTCTGCAACAAGAACTTCTGTGCCATATTCAGCAGCCTCTGTTGGATAGCCTTGCACATTATAGCGTTCCATAAGGCGACGGTTACCAATAAGTACTTGTTGACCATCAGTCATACCCACCATACCTTCACCAGCTAACTCTTGAACGAAATCAGAAGGTTCCACTGTAAGGCCTTGATCTTTTGCTTCAGACACGATGCTTGTTGCGATTGGATGTGTAGAAACGGCTTCGATAGCTGCCGCCATGGATAACAATTGACTGGAACTTACATGAGAGCCTACAGTTTCTACGCTGTGAACTTTGAACTCACCAGATGTGATAGTACCAGTTTTATCAAGAGCTACTGCTTTCACATTAGCCAACGCCTCGATAACGCGACCACCTTTTAATAAGATACCGTGTTTAGACGCATTGCCGATACCGGAGAAGAATGCAAGTGGCACGCTAAGCACCAATGCACATGGGCAAGAAATAACGAGGAATGTTAAGGCTGTGTAGATCCATTTATGCCATTCACCAGTAATAAGGGATGGAATGATAGCTACAGCCAATGCAAGAGCTACAACGATTGGTGTGTATACGCGAGCAAAACGCGTAATGAAACGGTCGATTTTAGGTTTAGAAGATGCTGCATTTTCCACGGCATCAAGAATTTTAGTAACCATGGATTCTTCAAGAACCTTATCTACACGCATTGTAATGCGACCAGATTCATTGATGCAACCAGACATAAGTTGAGTGCCAGGTACGGCGCGAACAGGTACAGGTTCACCTGTTACAGGTGCTGTATTAACGCGTGTTTCACCTTCAAGCACTGTGCCGTCTAGAGGAATTAAATCGCCAGGACGAACTTCGATAGTCCAGCCTACTTCAACCTTTTCAGGAGCCATAACTACGATTTCACCACCGCAGTCTGTATCTACAACCCGCACCTCCTGAGGACGCATATCGACAGCGTTCATGATTTCTGTACGACTACGATCAGTTGCTTTTTCTTCGAAGAACTCACCAATACGGTAGAACAAGATAACGCCTACGGCTTCAGGCAATGCATCGATAGCAATAGCGCCCAATGTAGCGATAGACATCAAGAAGTTCTCGTCGAACACTTGGCCTTTTAAGATATTACGACCTGCGATACGCAATACAGGGAACGCAAGAAGAATATAGGCAATATAGTAAATTGGAGTTTCGATAGACTCTGGCAAGCCGATGGACGGCACAAAGGATGACAAAACGTCATAAATCATAAATAACAAGCCTGCTACGATGACTGCAATTGTTACAGCATCACCACCACGATCCTGGTCAGGACCATGATCATCCATAGCCGCTTTAGATTTACGTTCATAATCTGCTACGGTTACGCCCTCTTCGATGGCATCACAAATGTCTTGAATGTCACGTTTAAGAGCTTCACGGTCTTCCCAAGAGCCGGTTAATTTTAATTGATGTGTAGCAAGTGTGAAATTTGCAGTCTCTACCACATCCATTTTACGGATACGATCTTCAATTTTTGCTGCGCAGTTCGGACAGTTCAAATTCTTCAATAACAATGTTTCTTCCATGATATCTCCTTTGATAATAGTGAAAGTTTCTATCCTGTATTGTAAGTTAATAGGTAATATTTTTCTAATACTTATTAGACATATCTTGTTTCATATTTTGTTATATATGTTCCTAAACATTTTTCATCAGATATTTTCATTTATATGAATACCTATTCATATGTTTATTTTAATAGAAGATATGGTGTATGTCAAGAAGAATTATCAAAATATCTATGATAATAAACAATAGTAAAATAGCCTATACTCATCATACATGAGCATAGGCCAAATCTATTTTTCTTCACTTTACAATTTACTTTACTGAGTTTCTTTATTTGATTACTTTACCAATTACATTAGTGTTATTATTATCAACTCTTCAAAGGTTCTTATTCAAAAGGATTCTTATTCAAAAAGATTAATTTCCTTTATATCTTTAAAAGCAATGGCTACGCCCTCAATAGATAGACTATGTGTAGGTTTACCTATCGCCTCGATAGTCCCTACTAATTCCGTATAGCAATGACCTGTATAATAAAGCACTCGTACAAAATCCCCTTCCACCAAGGATTGTATAGTACGGTTTAATTCCTCTATTTGATCCTCCGATAGCTCTACACGATTCTCTTTAGGCCGTGCCACAGCTGCCAGTAATACTTCAAATCCCTTTAATGCCGCAAAGGGCATAAATTGTTTCGCCCGTTGCAAACGAGACATACGATGTTTCATTAATTTATTCCCCATTATGGCCACCTACCAAGGTATTTCTAAAGCGCATTGTCCCTTCATCTTGCAAGCTAGAGGCACGTAAAATAGCGTTTTTACCAAACTGCTCCTTGATAGATAGCATTGCCTCTTGTACTTGCCGTTCCTTTTCCTCTGTATCTGTCGCAAGGGCGCTAAATAAATCCTCCTCTTGAGGGATTGCGGAACGATTTACTAAATCCTCAAAGCTTATTCCAATACGACGGATGAGCTCATTTTTATGGCAATGCTGCTCATATAATTTAATTACTGCCGTCGTTAATGCTTGCAATGAATCAGTGTACTGTTTAAGCTTTTTAGAACCTCCAGTAGAGCGCACCATATCATCTGCATAGCCAATATGAACATGAATATGGTTCGTAACCCCTTTAATTTGTAAAAGCTCTAGTACCAAGGACTCCACCATTTCCCGCATAGGCACGTAGGCCTCTTCATAGGTATAATTACGCAACAAAATCTGGCTATGCGAGATAGAATGCTTAATAGGACGATACGCATGGATATCTGCAATCGTACACGGCTCACGGCCCCAAGCATGATCGATAATGAGCTCTGCATTAACACCAAATTCCTTGTACAACTTGGCCTCTGGAACCATGGTGATGCCATGCAAATCATAAGCTCCATATTTATGTAAGCGGTTGGCTATTCCCTTACCAATCTGCCAAATGTCGGTCAAGGGCTGATGATACCAAATTTTCTCTTTAAAGAGGCTTTCATCAAGATATCCTATAAAATCAGGCGCATATTTTGCCAGGATATCGAGAGCAACCTTGGCGAGGAATAAGTTTGTTCCAATCCCAACGGTGGCATAAATCTTGGTCGCCTCTAACACCGCATCAAGTAGCATCTGCGCTAGCTCTCGAGGCGTTTTCTTGTAGAGCGGTAAGTAAGGCGTAATATCGATAAAATACTCGTCGATAGAGTATACATGTACATCCTCAGGTGCCACATACTTGAGCAAAATCCCGTAAATCTCAGCAGACGCCTGCATATACCGCTTCATATGAGGCTTCACCGTCAAATACTCAATGTGCGGAGGAATCTCAAAAAGACGACTACGATTCTTAACACCTAGCTTTTTTAAGGCTGGTGAAATGGCCAATGTAATAGCCCCTTTGCCACGAGACCCATCGGCCACCACCAAAGGCGTTGTAAACGGATCCAGCCCCAAATCGGCGCACTCCACAGACGCGTAAAAACTCTTCAAATCAATGCACATATACATTCGATCCGTATCAACTGAACCCATACAAACACCTCCTCAAACCGCTAAATAACTAGCCTCTACAAGAAATATAAAAAGAAGAATTTCTATGATTAGTATAACAAAAATACAGAGTATTTTCAAACATATGTTTGTTATTATAGTGGCAAATTTTGGACATAAAAAGGAAAAAGTACCTACTATTAGACATCAAATCTAATAGTAGATACTCTTAAGTACATGTATAACCTAACCCAAAACTTCTATTCCCAGTTCTTTCAACAATACACTGAAAACTATCTGGTGCCAATATATTGATGGGACTTATTTGGGCTAACGTAATACAAAAAGAGCACCACCTATCGAGGGGCGACTTACGCGTCGTTTGGAGCCACGAGGTAGGTGGTGCTTTTTTGTAACTAAGTTGTCGAAATAAAGTCGGGCCCCATCAATATACGGCACCCCACGATAGTTTTCATTATTGTTCCGGCCCCATGTCTCGGAATTCCACGTCTCTAAATTGTGTTAATTCCCCAACGAATTGGAGTTCCACAGTACCGACGGAACCATTACGGTGTTTACGGATGAGGACTTCTGCATTGTCCCCTTTTTCAGAGTTTTCATCGTAATATTTATCGCGGTACAAGAAGATAACGATATCCGCATCTTGTTCGAGGGAACCAGATTCACGAAGGTCAGACAGTACAGGCCGTTTATCTGGTCTGCTTTCAACACCACGAGACAACTGAGACAAGGCAATGAGAGGCACGTTAAACTCACGAGCAATCAATTTGAGGTTACGAGAGATTTCAGATACCTCTTGTTGACGGTTCTCGCTGCCCTTGCCGGAGTTGCGGCCTTGCATCAACTGAATATAGTCGACGATAACGAGATCGAGACCATGTTCCACCTTAAGACGGCGCAATTTAGAGCGCATATCTTGCACAGTAAGGCCCGGCGTATCATCGATAAAGAGCTTGGATTTACTCATGCGATCCGCTGCAGCGATAACCTTTTCCCAGTCAGCAGGGTCCATGTTCGCACGGCGCAGTTTTTCAGAGCTCACACCTGCCACGGAGGACAGAATACGAGCAACGAGCTGTTCCTTGCCCATTTCTAAGGAGAAGAAGGCTACCGTCTTGTCGTACATCATCGTTACGTTTTGGGCGATGTTCAAGGTGAAAGCCGTTTTACCCATTGCAGGACGGGCTGCTACGAGGATGAGGTCAGATTTTTGTAGACCATTAAATACATGGTCTACATCTTTAAAGCCTGTTGGAACGCCTGTAATGGCACCATCATGCTGTTGCAATGCGTTCAATCTATCTAAGTTAGATAATACGATCTCACTAATTGGAGCAAAGGATGATTCAGATTGAGTTTGACCACTTACGTCTAGTACCATTTGCTCTGCCTTGTTGAGGATAGTCGTTGGTTCATCTTCACCAGCGTACGTCATGCCTACGATTTTATTCCCTGCATCGATAAGGCGGCGCAACTGAGCTTTCTCGCTGATAATCTTTGCATGTTCCTCCACATTGTAGGACACCGATTCATTAGCAAGAGATGTAATATAAGCAAGACCACCTACCGCATCAAGTCGCTTGCGACGATCTAGCTCTTCACCAACAGTGATAAAGTCTGCCGTCTTATTGGCGTGCACGATTTCTAAAATAGCATCATAAATAATACGATGCGCATCGCGGTAAAAGTCTTCTGATTTTAGAATGCTCGTCACTGTATCAACAACAGCGCCCGAGTTCGATCCATTGGTTAATAAGGCCCCCAAAACGGCCTTTTCCGCATCTAGATTATGCGGTGGAATGCGTACATCCATGATAATCCCCTTCACACAACCACTATGGATAAAAGAATTCACCATACTCAAAGAGCATGGTGAATACTATTATTCAGCTACTACATTAACCTTGATAGTACTTGTAATCTCAGGATGAACACGAACTAAAACGTCATGTACGCCTAATGTTTTCAATGGTTCTTTGATTTCGATTTTCTTTTTATCGATATCTACTTTGTACTGAGCTTTAGCTGCATCGGAAATGTCTTTTGCAGTAACAGAACCGAATACGCGACCTTCTTCGCCCATGCGAACTTTTACAGTTACTTCAACCTTAGTCAATTGAGCTGCCAAGATTTTAGCTTCATCGTTCGCTACTACTTTGTGGTGAGCAATGGAGTCTTGTTTTTGTTTTGCGTTATTTACGTTAGTCGTTGTACCTTCAAGGCCAAGACCTTTTTTAATCAATACATTACGACCATATGCGTCGCTAACTTCAACGATTTCGCCTTTTTTACCAACTTTTTTAACGTCTTCTAACAATACTACTTTCATTGTTGTTCCTCCTCTTGTTCAGCGGAATGAAGGGCTTCTAGAGCACGCTCCAAGATAGCCTGCTTCGCTTCCTCTACGGTCATACCTTGTAATTGAGCACCAGCCACAGTTCTGTGACCACCGCCACCCAAGGCTTCCATTACAACTTGTACGTTTACCTTGCCTTTGGATCGAGCACTAACGCCGATACCGCCGTCATTCAAGGAATACAATACAAAGGCTACTTCAATATCTTCATTACTGATGAGCATATCCGCACTTTGTGCAGCTAATGCCATCATATCTTTCAAGCCTTCAGGTGCTACGGAAATAGCAATCCCTTCGGTGCGATTGGCTTCAAATACTATTTTAGCACGCAATTGAACAGAATCGAAGGTTTCAATAAATAATTGTTTCACCTTTTCGATATCCGCCCCTGCACGGCGCAAGAATGCAGCCGCTTCAAAGGTACGCGCACCAGTTTGTTGAACAAAGTTCTTCGTATCTAGAACGATACCTGCATAGATGCCTGTAGCTTCCGCTTTTGAAAGCTTCACAGGAACACCTGCATATTGTACGAGCTCTGTAACGAGCTCAGATGTGGACGATGCAGTAGGTTCCAAATACGTAAGTAATGGATTTTCTACAAAGTCCGCTGCGCGACGGTGATGATCGATAACGATGCGTCGTTCAGAAATTTCAAGCGCCTCTGGGGCTGCTACCATTTCTTGACGATGCGTATCACACACGATAGTGAGCGTATTCGCATCTACCCATACCTTTGCACCTTCTAGGGTGATAAAATGCTCTTGCCAGAACTCAGATTCATTGAGAACGGCCACCATTTTATCGATAGCACTCGATTCTTTTGAAAGTACAACACGTACGTCTTTACCAAGTGCTCGAGCAATAGAGGTGACACCGATGATGCCACCTAATGCATCATAGTCTTCCCGTTGATGACCCATAACAAGAATCTTATCAGAGTCGATCATGAGCTCATGCAAGGCTTGAGATACGACACGAGCACGAACACGTGTATTCTTCTCAACACCTGCTGTATTACCACCGAAGAAGCGGGTACTTTCACCATCCATAATACACACTTGGTCACCACCGCGACCTAATGCGATATCTAAGGCGGCGCGAGCACGACTAGACACATCTTTTACAGAGCCTACGTTCTCACTAATACCGATAGAAATCGTAGCTGGCACCTGACGTGGAGAAGGCAATTTACGGATTTTCTCAAGAATTTTAAAACCCTTTTCCTCCATCGCGCGAAGAGCGCCACGAGAGATGGCAAAGGTATACATATCATCTTGGAAGTTACGAACGAAACCTTCATGGCCGTCGATTTCATCTACGATGATATTGTTAATATCGGACCAAACGCTAGTATACTCGCGGTCACTAAGACCTTTTGTCAACTCTTCGAGATTATCGATTTGAATCATGCCCCATACAGGCTGATCCTCTTCAGCCTTGATACGCGCTTTTTCTACTTCTGTAATGTTTTTGAAGTATAGCGCCATTACAGCATGTTCAGCTAGCTCATCTTCACTATGAAGATCTGGCCGTGTATCACGAGGATCAATAAATTTGTAAATGATTTGGAAGTGCTTGTCTTCGTACTGCTCCGTCATATATCCGGATTTACCCCAGATTTTATCAAGGCGGAAGCCTGGTAAAAGAGCAGACATTTTTTGAAGTTTATTCCAGTCTACTTTAATCCAGTCTGCAAAGACACTGTTATTCCATACTAAAGTGCCTTGTTTATTAACAAGAGCAATGCCCATTGGCAAGTTTTGTAAAGCAAAGTTAGATGCTTGTGTGACGTTTTTCATCATCGCCCCAAGCTGCTCCCTTGCCAAGCGACGGCGGTTATGAATGGTATTGTAATTAATCAAATACGCCGCTACCACGATAATTAGTGCTAAAATTGCCACAGCCCAGTTTAAATAGGCCAACAATAATAACAATACTACGATAACGGTGATAATGGTAATTTCTAAACCTTGCCATTTCCGTTGAAAGGATTTCATAACGGCCTCCTTTCTATTACAAGCTACGTTTTTGGAAACGTGCTCGCATATCTAAAAACATATCAAAAATACCATAAAAAACAAGACCATAAGGACTCATTGTATATAAGAAGAAAAGAATTAAAAATTGAAAGAATCCATTTACTCCGTAAGTTTTCATAACAGCCATTAAACAGGTAATACCATTAATTAAGCAAATGAAAGAACCTGCAAAAGCAATATTCATTCCGATGTCTTTAAGTAAACTATTATCATATCCAATATAGGATAATCCATAAATAATAATAATCCCTATAGCTAAAACACCAGCACCCCAAATTGGCATACGCCATGTATCCATTGGCGGTAATTCTCTATGAACTGTATTAGTCCGACGACCAATATAAGATACTAATTTAGCCATGATATACGTTATGACAGAGCACGCACAGAACCACAATGACAACATCATACGTTCTGCCTGAGCAAATGAATAATTGAGTTGCTGAATCATCGTATCAATCTGTTCTTGCGGTATCGATTGTTGTCTTATAGACTCAATCATAGCGTCTTTTAACTCATTATTTACATTTTGTCCTAAGGTAATAAAATCTACAGATGCAAAACTATTAGCAAACACTAATTGTAAGAGGCCCATACTAAGCAATACAGCGGCAGGCACTAATATTAACTTTCTAAAAGACCAGTTTGCTCTAAAAGCTTCACCCAAAAATATACTCGGCAATGAATATACTAAGACTGTAGACATAGCAATTAATGGACCAAGAAAGAGTGCTACTAACATGAAGGCTACTATTGAGGAAGTACAGCTATATCTACTACCCCAACGGATACCAATGATAGAAATACCTGCTGGAGCTACCATAGTTGCTAGAAAAGCTGAAAACGGCATGACTGCCCCAATTATAGTCAACATAGCGACAATGGTTGATACAAATCCTGTTTCTACCATCGCTCTTGTATTTGTTTGTTTCATAAATCTCCATTCTACATATAAGAAGATAGATTAATTGGTATCTTTTAATTATAACAGTTTAAAAGGGTAACTTCAAACAGTCCCATCACACTAAACTTTCCCAATAAATACTTTAATTATTATGTTAAAATAATAAAAACAAATCATTCGAACAAGTATATGATAAGTCCTTCACATTAGATATAAAATAGAAAATAGGAGTCTCTCCAACAGAGGCTCCTATTTTCTATATTTGAATATGTAACTCCCTAAGCATTTCAAATACATTTATATATTGCACATTTAAAAAGTTACAAATATCAGGAATTTTGACTTTTTTAGATCCAGATGCCAATATCTCATGTGTTACAACTACACAATTATTTACATATGCATATGCAATAATCCAAGGATCTGCCTTAGATAAAAAACGAATTTTCTCTGAATCTTTATATTGAATATTCTGAGTCACATGCTCAGAAATCTTAGCAAATGCTTGTTGAACTTCCGTTGCATCTACTGAGTAAGTATGAATAGTATAGTTATCTTCAAACCATGACGATAGTTCATCATGGCCTGCCATAATTTCAGATTCAATCGGTTTAATAGTTAGAATATTTTCTGGACTATTCTCTATCAGTTTCTTCCAAAACGATGGAGCTATATCAAATCCATAATAGCGATTCTTCGCATCGATAAAAGTATTACTATCAAGTACATACATAGCTTTCTTCTCCTAAAAGCCATATTTATTTACATATTTAGAAAAAGTGTTTCCCCGTAACCCCAATAACTCATAAGCCTCTCTATAAGCCAATGCTCCTGCTCTAGCCGCTTGAACAACGGCACGACTAAAAGACTCTCCCAAACGTATATGGGCGGTCGCGTAAAAATTACCCCCACTTTGAGATGTACGTTCAGGTATATTCTGCAAATATTGCTCAAACTTTTTTACTAAAAGTTCATATTGTCGTTGATTTATATAACCATGTGTTAATGCAACTCGATATATAACATACTGACTAACCTTAAAATATTTTGCGATTTGTTCATACGCTTGTGGAGATTCACTCCATCTAGAATGAAATAAAGACTCTGGAACAAGGAACTCTGCAGCAAATCGATTGCAATAAGGTTCAGAGTTACCGTCGCTAACCCCCTCTTCACCTAATAAAACATGACAAAACTCATGAATTATCGTAAATAATTTCCCATTACTCGAATCTCTGCCATTTATAAAAATAATAGGTGCATAAGAATCAAGTAATGTAAATCCTCTAAACTCACTAACTAACAACTTACGGTTGTTATTAGAGCCAACAACACCATTAACAAAAACAGTAATTCCAATAGCTTCAAGACGACTCCGTATATATGTGAAAGGATCAGCCTCTCGAATTTGCCAACCCTTTTTGATACCTAATAAAGAATAAGCTTTTTCAACTAATTGCTTAACATTCATATCTTGAGAAAACGCCCCTATATAAGGTATTTGATCCATAGCTAAATTAAGCTTGCGATACTCACTCAACCAATCCTGTCGAATTTGCATATCATAAATTGTATCTCTCAATTCAGAACTATAAGGAGTACTATCTTCAACCCCATTTACTCTTCTAAAATCAGCAATTTCTTTTTCAGCTATATTAGGCGGAGCTTGTAAATACATGTATCCCAAAGGTACATTGGAAAATACAGCTAAGTCTGTTATTTGATTAAATGTTGGACTTAAAGACCCTACAACCCATTCATCATATTTAGGATAGCGCGTATAAAATGCCTCATATCCCTTTCCACTATATTTAGGTAACCAATTTAAAATCTCGCTACTTACCGGAAAACGATTCGCCATACTTTCACCCCCTTATTATAAACTCACCTACTATATTATCCACAACACATTAGTATAAATTAGTTAATCTACCTATACCACTTTTATAAAACGTTTATGTTACTTTTATGTTACTTTTATATTACAACTATCTAGCACAAAAAAACAAGCAACTGTTATAGAAATCTATAATAGTTGCTTGTAAAAATATATGTGATTATACGTCTTGAATAATCGGCAAGATCATAGGACGGCGGCGAGTTTTATCGTAGAAGAATTTACCCAACGCGTCACGTACGTTTTGCTTAATCGTAGTCCAATCTTTAATACGTTGAGCTTCGCAATCATCAAGAACTTGTTCTACCCTACGTTCTGCAGCAAGCATGAGCTCTTCTGCATCGCGTACGTATACGAAGCCACGAGATACGAGGTCTGGACCAGCTACGATTGTACCAGAAGCTTTATCCATCGCCATTACAACGATAACCATACCTTCTTGTGCCAATTGTTGACGGTCACGAATAACGATGTTACCTACGTCGCCAACGCCAAGTCCATCAACGAAGATAGCGCCAGCTTGTACACGGCCACCTTTACGGCCACCATCTTTATCAAATTCAAAGATTTGACCATTGTCGCCGATAAGGACTTTCTTAGGATCTACGCCCATAGCAACACCAAGTTCACCATGACGGCGCAACATGCGGTACTCACCATGAACTGGAATGAAGTATTCTGGACGAACAAGGTTGAGCATAGTTTTAAGCTCTTCTTGGCTCGCATGACCAGATACGTGGATGCCACGGTCCTTACCATAGACTACATTACAACCTAAACGAAGCAAGTTATCGATAGTTCTACCTACAGCACCTTCGTTACCTGGAATTGGTGTAGCAGAGATAATAACTGTGTCATTCGGTGCCAACTCTACAGTGCGGTGGTTGCTTGTAGCCATACGGGACAAGCCTGCCATCGGTTCACCTTGAGAACCAGTTGTTAAAATCATGATTTGATCATCTGTGTAGTTGTGCATTACATCTACGTCGATGATTGTATTTGGCGGAATGTTCAAGTAACCGCGTTCTTGCGCGATTTCTGTAACATTTACCATGCTGCGGCCCATAACGACAACCTTACGGTTGAACATAACGGCCGCATCAATAGCTTGTTGGATACGAGATACGTTAGATGCGAAGGTAGCCAATACAACGCGGCCTTTCGCTTCTCCAACAGCTTGTTTAATAGCAGGGCCTACAGAGCTTTCAGAGCCTGTAGTACCTGGTTTTTCAACGTTTGTAGAGTCGGACATCAAGGCCAACACGCCTTTATTACCAAGCTCAGCAAATTTGTGCATATCCATCAAACGGCCATCAACTGGGGTTTGATCGATTTTAAAGTCACCTGTATGAAGTACAGTACCGATTGGTGTATCGAAGTACACAGCACAGGAGTCAGGGATGGAGTGGTTTGTTTGGATAAAACCAACCTTCACTTGACCAATTTGAACTTCATCGCCTGCAGCAATAGTACAAAGACATTTTGGAGATACCTTATGTTCTTTAAACTTGCCTTCAATCAAACCACAAACGAGATTTGTTGCATATACTGGGCAGTTAATTTCTTTCATAAGGTATGCCAAGGAACCAATATGGTCCTCGTGACCATGGGTAATTACGACAGCTTTCACGCGATCCTTATTCTCGATGATATAGCTCATATCAGGAATAACGATATCTACGCCAAGCATATCTTCGCTAGGGAACGCAAGACCAGAGTCGAGAACGATGATTTCATCCTCATATTGGAAGATGGTCATGTTTTTACCGATTTCACCAAGACCGCCAAGAGGGATGATTTGGAATTTACCCTTATTAGCGCCATTTGGTGTACGACCTACTAGTTCCACAGGTGCCTCTTGATTGTTGCGATTTGTGGAACGATTATTTGGACGGTTGTTGTTACGGTTTTGACCATTGCGACCATTATTAGTTCTCGTATTGCGTGTATTTTCACTACGTTCACCACGTGGTGCACGAGTTTGACGAGGTTTACGTTCTGTACGTTCTTGACCCTCACCTTGTTCAGCATTACGACGTGTACTGGTACGGCGTGTCGTATTTGTACGACCACCATTTGTATTTGTACGAGTATTTGTACGGCGTTGACGTGTTGTGCCTTCGCCTTCACCTACTGCATGTTGACGAGTACGACCCTCGCCAGTAGGGCGGCGTGTATTAGTGCGGCGACGAGTCTGTTTTTGTTCGCCTTCAGCCGCAGCTGCACGAGTAGCATTTCTTGCTACTGTCGGTTCTGCTTTCACTTGCGCAGTAACCTGATTATCTGTTGTATTCACAGTTCCTCCTAAAATTTTGTTCATTATTTTATTTAACATAGTTTCTTTTCTCACCTATCACTTGAATTGATCTATGCTACGGAGGCCACACAAAGAAAAAGGCGCTAAAATACTAGCGTCTCGTCAAATAGGCGCAAAGATGCGCTATCAATTTTTGCCGTTCCTAGTGTTGTTGTGACCATTTGCCATAGCAAATGAGTATATTGCCCTCATTAGATATGTCAGCCGCGACGGGTACGTTCTCTTCGTCCCTATCCAATGGGTCTAGCAATATAATCCGATCGATTTTAATGAAAGCCTCGCTTTCATACGTTACTCCTATTGTAACATAAAAATAGCGCTAACAAAAGAGGGAACCCTTATGTTAACGCTATTACACGAACTTTACACGACTGTTAAGTGCTTCAAAAGCGCACAAAATCAAGTCAATTCTATAGATTATATAATTTTAATTATCTATTTTAATCCTTATAGCTAACTATTTTATTCTTAAATCGATCTAGGTACTTTATGCTTATATGATACAGCTATTTTATTTGTATTAGATCTAATTATTTATCATTAGGATCATCTTTGTAAAAGCCTTCAATATGCCATGCCCCATTTTCTTCAATGACGGAAATATAGCGTTTCGTATGTGTCGCTTCTACGGCACCTTCACTAGGTTTTGTCATTTGCAAGTTCGCCTCGAAGGTAATGCGCTTCAAATTACCTACGCGGCTCACTTGAGAAACGCCTAAAGAGACAACGTCAACCTTAGGGGCCTTCTTCATAGACTCAATCCACTTTTGTTTCTCTGTTGGGTTAGCCTTAGCTTGATCAATAACATAGGTGAAAGCCTTGTCGTAATCTTTGTTATTAACGGCATTAAAATATTCTTTTACCGATGCTTCCGCAGCTTCTTCACTACCTTCACCTACTACAGCATTCGCGAACCACCCCATGGATATGGTCTTATCAGAAGGCGCCATATAACGCATGGAAAGACCAGAAACGCAAAGAGCACTTACGATTACAGCGATAAGAACTTTCGTTGTTAAAGAGCTGCTAGTAGGAGACACTTTCATAATAGACGCTAAGCGCTTGTCGATTACGATATGTTGTAAGGCGCTGCCATATTGATTATCCTGGGGTTGCCCCTTTTTACTCAATAAACCTAATGCGATCAAAGGGCCTACAAAAGGAACGAAGAATAGCAATAATGTGTCACTACCTTTTCCTGTATCATGGAGACGACGGACACAGAGTGCAACCATAGGCACAAAAGAAACGAGTCCTAAAATCGAGATAATCATCCATGCTAAACCAAGTAAATAAGGGCCTGTTTTAAATATAGCAGTCAACGCGCAGAACACTGCTAATATACAGATTATCACTACATTCCACAAGAATATAAATTGGAAAAACTCCCTACGGGAAGCACGTCCATCGGTATCCATGAACTTTTTCCCCATTACATAAAGGAACGTATCCTTATAACTCATTTGGTAATGGGCGAAAGGATAGATTACATCGCCTTCCGGTGCGATACGCTCCACCTCTGTTGCCACTGTATACTGCCCACAAGTAGGGCAAAACATAGCCTCCTCATCACAATACTGACGGCAAGTATCACAATAACGTTTCATAAACTTCTCTCCGAAACTCTCAATCTTTTATTATTTTAACTATCTCAATTGCTTATTATTTTAATAATCTCAATCACCTATTATTTTAAGTATGTATCTACAGCCTCTGCAAACCCTTGTCGATATAGATTAGCTCCTCCGTTTGCAGGATGGCGTAAACCGATGGCAGACAGGCCAAATTTGCCCATCGTATCAGCAGATTTTTGTCCTACGGCGAGCATAAGAGGTTCTACACCACCTAGCTCAAGATGTAAATCTAATAAGCGTTTTGTATATTCCCAGCCTAATTGTTGTTCTTTATCCGTAGGCGTGCGGTTCGTCAATGGGTTGCCATCCTTATGTGGGTGGAAAGGGAATATATTCCACAGCAACGTGTCATAGGGATCGATGCCCTTTTCAACAATAGCACTCCACACCACAGTATCCGTAGGCTCATTAAAGCCGTCTTTTTGCTGTGTATCTTTCAACAGAGCACTACTAGGAGAACTAGTTCGTTCTAAACGAATAGGCGTGACATCCTTCGCACGAATGGTTTTGTGCTTATCTAGTAGCATTCTTTCACAAGTAATAGCAATACCTGTAAAGCGTCCCCCTTGATAGCCTACAGCCTCAGCCACCACAAAAACCTTAGCTCGACCTAAGCGCGGCAATAGATAAGCGACTAAATTATCTCGGCGCACTTGAGCCGCATCAAAACCATCTGTAACGATTTCTAAATCGGGGTTTACCTCACCCCAAGGATTATGGATAAGACTACCTTGATACTGTGCGAGCCAATCTACAAAACCGCGTACCTTCGCTACACGCTCCGCATCAAAGGACTCTATATATTCATCAAAAGACAAGCTCTTCTCTAACTCAAATAAAGACATACAGCCTCCAATTTAAATTTCATACGTTATTACCGATATATATCTACTATACATGATAATTACACGAATTGCATAAGAAATATAAAAATAAGCAATAAAAAACTCCCTCAAGTATTTCGCCGTTCTTGAGGGAGTTTTTTTGTGCTAACAGTGAATTCTTATAATCCTTCAGCTACTTATAGTATACATTATTTTAGAATTTTGTCCATTATAATTAAAGAAACCACCTAGGTATGTCGCAGTCCCTAGGTGGTTTCTTTTGTGCACTCAGTGGAGCACTTACAATCTTTAGCTTATTATAGTATACCGTAAAACAACTAAATATAGAACTCGATTTTGTCTTCTTTTGCTAATTGGAATTGTTCGAAGATGTGGTTCCGTATATTAACAAAGTTCGGCGATGTACGGTCTGTTCTGTCGATGATGTTTACAGGGATGATAGTTTGTACACGACCTGGATTTGCCGCTAGTACTACAACGCGATCCGCAAGAACTACGGCTTCTTCAATGTCGTGGGTAACAAATACAACCGTCTTACCTTCTTCGCGGCAGATGCGAGAGATTTCGTCTTGTAAGTTGATACGTGTTAATGCATCAAGAGCGCCTAACGGCTCGTCCATGAAGATAATATCTGGATCTACCGCTAGTGCACGGGCAATGGATACACGTTGTTGCATGCCCCCAGATAGTTCTGCTGGATAGCGATTGCGGGCGTGGTCAAGGCCTACCATTTTAACGTATTTATCGATGATAGCAGGACGCTCTTCTTTAGGCACCTTTTTACTTTCAAGACCTAGCTCAATATTGCTTTCCACCGTACGCCATGGCAACAAGCCATAATTTTGGAATACCGTTACATATCTGAGTTGAGGCGCTTTCACCTCTTCACCGTCGATAGTAATGGAACCAGATGTAACGAGCTCAAAGCCTGCTATAGCATTTAATAGCGTACTTTTACCGGAACCAGAAGGGCCTAGGAGGCAAATAAACTCACCCTTTTCAATATCTAGATTAATATCTTCAAGAATGGTGAGTGGTTCCCCATCTTTCATAAATTCCTTGTGTGCATTACGCACCGAAATGTAACCCATGAGGCCACCTCCTATTTCTCAATACCCCAACGTTTGTAAATCCATTTTTCGATGAAGGACACGCCCCAATCGAGTAAAAGCCCAACGAAACCGATGGTCAAAATGGCTACCATCAAGAGATCGTTACGCAAGTTATTTCTCATATCGATAATGAGGAAGCCAAGGCCTGTTTGGGAGCCTACCATTTCACCTGTTACAAGGAAGATCCACGCCGTACCGAGAGCGATGTGAAGACCCGATGCAATGCCTGGGAATACGGCAGGTAATACGATTTTAAATAACAGTTCTGGCTGTTTAATACCAAAGTTGCGCGCTACCTTGATGTACACAGGGTCAATATTTTGAATAGCAGACACGGTGGACAATAGCACCGGGAAGAATGCTGCGATAAAGATGATAACGATAGCTGGTGCTTGGCCGATACCGAAGAAGAGAACGATAAAGGGCAACCACGCCACAGGAGAAATTGGTCGAATGACTTGAACGATTGGATTGATGTAGTTCCAAATCCCCTTATACCACCCCAAGATAAGGCCGAAGAATACACCAGCCACAACAGAAATGATGTAACCAATGAAGAACCGTACTAAACTATCTGCAATATCCTTAAAGAGGACACCGTCTCCAATGAGTTCACCAAAGCCGACCAACACCTTATACGGCGTTGGCAATAGCGCTTCGTTAAAACCGCCGAGGCGAACGATTAACTCCCAAATTAGCCAAGCTGCGATAAATGAGCCCGGCACATATGTATATTTCTTCATGGTCCCCCTCCTATGGTAACAATGATGTATCTACAAACTCTGAATAGGTCGGCACTTTTTTGATTAAATCAATATGTGTCATATGATGCACAAGCGCATTATAACGGTCCTCTGTAAGGGCTAAATCTTTAAACCCAATCACTTGTAAGGAACGTTCAATAATAGGATCCTTAAACTTTAAATATTTTAAGGCAATTTCTTTTTGGGACTCTGGATGCTCATCTAGGTATTTACCTGCATCGAGATAGGCCTTGGTGAAAGCTTTTGCCAAGTCATGATGTTCATCGACGAATTGACCATTAAACACGAGGGCACAGCAAATATTATCATGCCAGAGATGGTCAGGATCTTCGAAGACCTTCCCAGTTCCCATTTCAAGGGCTAGAGAGCCAAATGGTTCGGCTACACTATACCCAGCAATTTGTCCTACCGATAGAGCAGAAGGCATTTCTGGAGGGCTCATTTCAACGATTTGCACATCTTTTTCAGAAAGACCCGCTTCTTCAAGCATGCAATCCACGAGAATTTTTTGAGTTGATTGTTTATGAGGGATCGCAAAGGATTTGCCTTTTAAGTCTTGAACGGAGTTAATATCCTTATTGACGATAATAATATTACCCTCTGTATGACCAAGTGCAGCAGCACGGACATCAATGCCTTGTTCACGAGCCTTTACACCAAGTTCAACAAGAACAGCTGCGGCATCTACCTTACCAGTATTTAACGCATCCATAAGCTCTGGCCAAGACCCATACTTAACAAGCTCTACATGAACAGGACCATCTGCCGTTTCCAGCTCTTTTGTAGCAAATACTGGCAATGCATGAGTAATTGGTAAATAGGCTACGCGTACAGTCTTTAATTCTTGTGCCGTCTTTGGTTTATGGTGTTCATAATAACCATAGGCTATGCAGCCAATAACCAAGAGAACCACTCCGATGATTAGATACCAAGTCTTCTTCATAACTTCCCCTCTTTCTACCTCATAACAAGGGGCGTTTTTGACACATGTCTTTTTTCGCACTTTTCTAAAACCTAGATGAAGTCTGGTTCTAGAACACCTTGTCTTCTAAACTTATTTATACCCTACTATATCAATGTGTATTAATTCTGTCAACAAAACATAGTAATATTGTAGGTATTATTATTTGGGTGCGAAAAACATCTATATATTAAAAATAGGTAGCACCCAAAGGATGCTACCTATTTGCAGTCGTTATTTACTTGTTAGACTTACTTGAATATAGTCTTTTTATTCAATACATATACCTCTGATGTACCGGCTTCGCTAAATTCTGATACATTCGGGTAAATAGAGGATTGACGGAAATGCTTAATTTCGCCTTTTGGAACGATTAACATCACCGGTTTACCTGACGCTATAATCTTGTTAAACTCCTCTTCATTGACTTGTTCCATAAGATATTTCTTTGCCCATTCAGCACTGCGTTTTTTCAATTTATCTCGATCATCCCAACGACTTTCATCACCGTTGATTTTGATAATCTTATGCCCTGTATAGTATACAGTCGCTGTACTATAACCGTTATAGTAATATACATCGCCATCATAAGAATCTACTACTGGTACTACATCAATATTACTACGTTGTTTAATAAATGGCTCTAAGCCTTCTACAACAACGATAGAGGATATCACCATCGTACCAAGGACGATAATAGTGACTAAACGATAGCCTCTTCTTGTAAACCATGCATGAAGCATAAGTAGTACCGCTATAGCCACCACTACATAGAGCAAGAAATAGAAGCCCCACGGAGCGAAGAATGTTCCCGCTACATAGGCAAGCCACAACAGCAACGTCGGCCCTACAATAATCCATTTTAAAGCTCTAGACTTGCCTTTACGAATAAGCTTCATAACGCCCATGGCACCAATAGCACTAAATGGAACGAGGCTAACAAAGGTATATAAAGGATATTTAGTAGCCATCAAGGTATAGAATAAAACAATACCTATACCCCAAGTCATATTATAGATAAAACCTGTATGACGTTGTTTTAAACCATCGATAATACCGTAAATAACGGCCCCCGTCCACGGCATAGAAGCGCCGAGGAAGATAGCCAGATAATACCACCAAACATTATCCTCTGGATGCTCGGATTGTGTGGCACGCGTTACATTGTGAAGACCTAAGAAACCATCGATAAAATCTTGGCCGTGAACACTGTACATGTACGCATACCACGGGAAGCAGACTGCACAAAATGCTAAAATACCACGCCAATCAAAGATGGCTTTCACCATGGACCAAGAGCGGTTGATGCCTGCGAAGACAAGTAATATCATCCCTGGCAAGACAAGTGCTACAGGCCCTTTAGTCAGTACACCTAGCCCTGCAAATACATAAGCTACAATCATGGCGTATGGTTTCTGTTCCACCATCCCCTTATAGGAGTAAATCATGACCATCAATGTCGTATATAGTAAGACCATATCCGTAATAATGCCATGAGCTACGGTCCAGAACATGAGAGATGTACCCAGAACAGAACCGCCGATGAGCCCCAAAGCCCACTTACCGCTTATAGTGCGCATCGATTGATACATGGTCGCTACTGACAACGCGCCAAAGATAGCACTTGGTAGACGAACCACCCAATCGGCGATACCAAAAAGTTTAAAACTAAGGGCGATAAGCCAATAAATCATAATCGGTTTGTCGTACCAATAGGTACCATAAATTTGAGGAGACAACCAATCACCAGAAAGAACCATCTCCTTCGCGGTTAACGCGTAATTAGATTCAACAGGATCGGTAACAGGCAACATATTATTGCCGAACATGTAGAACACGAGCCACACAATAAACATGACTGGTGTTAAGCGAGAGAGTTTCATAAGGCCCCTCCTTATCGACGATTGCGATAGTATTTAAAGCCCAGTACTGCAGCTATAATTACAAAGACAACAACCATAACAATCAAGAATTCATGATTGTATTCGATAAGATCTTGCCAATTTTCACCAAGTATCTTGCCAAGGTAAACGAGCAAAATCGTCCAAGGAATCGTACCAAGAACTGTCCAAATGATGAAGTGCCACATTGGATAGCGCGCCATACCTGCGGGGAAAGAAATGAAGGTACGAACACCAGGTAAAAGGCGACCAAAGAATACGGCCGCACCGCCGTATTTATTGAACATCTTTTCTGCTAATTCAAATTTATGTTCATTAAAGAATACATATTTACCGTATTTTAATAATAGAGGACGACCACCATATTCACCCATCCAGTAGGATAATACAGAGCCAACAATCCCCGCCAAAGTACCTACGACCATCGTCGTATGCATATCAAATATACCTTGAGCGATCAAATATCCTGCAAAACCAAGTACAATCTCACTCGGAATAGGTACGTTAGCATTTTCTAGAACCATTGCAATGAACATGGCTGTATAGCCATAAGTTTCCATAAACGAAATGATATATTCCACTGTTTTACCCCTTAAAAAAATTCCCATTCGGATTACATGATGCACCAATTTTTGGACATAGTATTTTCATCATTACCATACCTGTTCGGTATACCTTATATTTTACCATAATAAAAAGGCCCTCACCACCGGCGAGAGCCCTTTTAACGATTTGCAGTATACGATTATTGCAATTCAGTAGTTTGAGTTGTTACTTCACGAGCCGTAGTAAATGCAGCAAGTTCTGCATCACCAGAACCAAGAATTACTTTGTTAGCTACTAGCGCATTAGCCGCTGTTTTAGCATCTTGTAAAGTAATTCCAGCACGAGGAGCACTAATTGTGACTGATGTGCTTTTACCACCGACCGTAGAAAATGTAAGATATACAACGCGTTTTTCCGCCATGTGGGCGCCTCCTTTCACGTTTCATAAACAAGTTCTCGAATTTAGATAGAATAGGATGATCTTTGTAGCTCTATAGCTCTGTAACTCTGTAATTCTGTAATTACACAAATTACACTTAGATTAAATATATCTATCTACGATTCATATCAATAAGGATGGGAATGTGTGGACTTGCGATTGCTACACCCTTTTACGACTATGTAAGGATGTATGAAATCAGCAATTTAGGATGTGTTTGGAGCAACTAAAACAAGAATATGTAGATAATCTACAATTAATGTCCTAAAGATACTTCATTGACGCGGACCACGTCGGACAAGCTGTGGTCATACAAGGCTGCCAGCGCATTACCAACGGTTTTCACATTATCGTCGGACGCTTCTTCTGCAACACGTGTATAGGTTACGTCTTTGTACTTCGGCGCATCTTCGGTACCGATGTTAAAACGCAACACCAATTTAGTACGTTTAATGTTAGCCATCGTATCACCTCCTTTCACCCTCTTATATTCCTGAGGGTCCCTCTCGACAACCCCCGCTAGAGTAATTAAGGTAATCATTGTGAAAGTTTGGGAATTACAGCTTCAACTCTGTACTTATTGCAGTATTAAAACAATACGACTTTTATAAATACAAAAAGACCTTTACCAATTCCTAGTTATACAAATATATAAATAGGAACCGTAAAGGTCTATAAACACTATAGAGCACCATTAGCAATAGTACCGGTATGTTAAAACGCTTAAATTCAACACTATTCGGTTTTCAAGGCCAACATGAAGTCATAAGCTTTAACAGCTGCTTCTGTATCTACAAAATGGAACGGATTTAGCATACGACAGAACTTAAAAAGACATTCGTGTTTGCGTAAGATTTCTTTTACATGCAATACCGTATCATGTGCTGTACGGGCTGAACTATAACCATTCATCATGGCGTATAGATAAGAAATCGGTAGGTTGTCCTCACGCAAGTAACTGTGAACAAAGATAAGTAAATCCCAACCTTGCGGTGTTAATTCAGGCCAACGACGGCCATTTTCCCAATCTAGCAACGTAATCTTATCAGTATCTGGATCATAGGTAATATCACGCATGGCAGGACGCCCATGAGATAAACCATAGTCATGTAACTGACCTAAGGTCTTCCCAAATATATAAAAGATATGTGTTACCATATCATCCAAACTATCGTCATCAGGATGTTGCGCAGGCAATTGACTATAATAAGTTAAAGTATTACCACACGCTTCGGTAACAAAGTAATGTTCTCTAAAGCCTGCAATCGTTGGTGCTACAGGCAACTGTGTATTCACAAAGGAAATTTTATAGAACTCATAATCAAAAGAAGCTCTAGGAGCTGGCTTAATCCAACTAGAGCGATGATTACTAATATCTTGTTTTACATAATATTTTTGGTTATTAAATTCTACAGGAAAAACGCGATGGTCTTTCTCTTGATCGATCATCCGATCGATATATTCTAATAGCATATCATTCATTATATCCTCCCTGTATATAGCACTTAATAATGTTAAAAATCCCTTTTACATAATCGTTCACTTAAAGTAGATGTTCTATATACAACGAATCTCCCTATCGTATAAGTTCTACATTATAAGCCCAACATTATTGTGATTTATAAACTAATGCTGTTATATAAGTCATTGTTCATATAAGTGTATACAATCAATATGCTCATTATACTATAATTCTCAATTGATATCAAAATCAAATTTATTTATAAAACTAGTATTTAATAGAAAAACCCCCTAGCCTAAGCTAGGGGGTTCTTCTGGTAATTATGATAATAGGTTTAGATATAGGACAATGCTAGGACCAACTGAGGTCGCGTCCTAAATCAAACGAATTAACCTACGAATTTAGTCACTGCTGCAGTGTCAGTTAAGTGACGTTTAGGCATACCCATTTCATCAGGGGAGATGCCAAGAGCAAGACCCACTAATTGGGACATGTGCAAGATTGGCATATCTTTGCCACCGCCAACAACTTCTTTAGCTTCTTTTTGGAACATATCAAGTTGCATTTGGCAAAGTGGGCAAGGAGTTACTACGCAATCTGCGCCTTCTGTAGCTGCATCTTTGTTGATGGAGCCAGTCATTTGCATTACGGAATCATGTGCAGGGTATACAGCATGGAAACCGCAGCAATCGAGCTTACGGGAGAAGTCGATTGGTGTAGCACCGATAGCGGAAATCAATTCTGCTAAGGATGTAGGCATTTGATAATCTTCGAAGCCCAATTCAGTTTGAGGACGAAGAATATGGCAACCATAGTATTCAGCTACACGTAAACCAGTTAAAGGTTTAACAACTTTAGCTTTCAATTTGTCCAAACCGTAATCGCGGATCAATACCCACAAGAAATGAGTAATATCAGTTGTACCGCGGTATTGTTTACCGATTTGAGCTAATTTTTTGTTAACTTCGTTCTTTTCTTTTTCGTTTTTATCAAGCTCGTTTTTAGCTTCACGAAGCATCAAAGTACAAGTGTTACATACAGTTAAAAGGTTCAAACCTTTTTCTTCTGCTAATGCAATGTTACGTGCGTTTGTAGCAAGTGTAATTTCTGGAGCGATGTCTTGAACGTGGGACGCGCCGCAGCAAGTCCAGCCGTCAAGCTCTTCCAACTCGATGCCTAATTTTTTAGCTACAGCAACTGTTGCTAAGTAATCTTCTTTGGCAGCGCTTTCAAGAACGCAACCTGGGAAAAATGCGTATTTCATTATTTGCTTACCTCCTCAGCTGCTTTCATAAGTCTGCGAACACCATCAATACCGTTTACAGGTTTTTGAGGTACTACAAGTTCAAATGGATTGATTTTGCTGTGTTTCCACAAACGTAAAGCATAGAATGCTTGTTTAGCGGAATCAACAACGCCATCAGATTTCAAGCTCATAGATACTTCTTTCAAGCGACCAGTTTTGTAGAGGTCGTCTTTGAAAGCAACTGCATGGCGAACGCCTTTGCTGTTAGTAAGACCAGCTTTAGTAGCTTCTTTACGCAAGTTAGAAATATCCACAGCAGGTTTTAAGTGTTTAGGACAACGGGAGATACAGTTCATACAGTGAACGCATTTCCAAAGACCATTGTCGAATGCAGGTTGAATGTGAGCCATAGGTGCATCATCACGGCTATCCAATACAAAACGGTTAGCTTTTGTGAATACATATGGTTCTAAGAAGTCATCTTGACGTGCAGTCAATTTGTTACATTCAGATGCACAGCAACCGCAAAGGATACATTCTGTACCAGCAACGAATTTTTTGAAATCAGCTGGAGTTTGGCGAACAATTTTGTCACCTTCGTTGAATTCAGCTTTAAGGAAGATCCAAGGAGCAACCAATTTCAAACGATCAACTTTTGCTTCCCAGTCAACAACTAAGTCACGGATAACGCGGAAGTTGCCGATAGGTGCAATTGTTAATTCATCAGTGCCATAACGTTCTGTTAATTCATCGATTTTAGCTTCGCAACCAAGCATTGCTTCGCCATTTACGCGAACGGAGCAAGCGCCGCAAACTGCGGAACGACAAGCTGCCAAGAATGTTAATGTTGGATCTTGAGTGTCTTTAATTTTTTGAAGGCCCCAAAGAATTGTACGGTCAGCTTCATAGTCGAATTTGAAAGTCTGTACAAACGCGCGACCTTGTTGGTAACGGTGGATATGATAGGTGATTTGTCTCATCTTAGTACTTCCTTTCTTGTGGTTCGTATTTAGTGAACACTACGTCGCGTTCTGTTAATTCGTACTCGCCATTTGCACCCAATTTGATCAAAGAGTGTTTTAAGTATCTTTCATCATTACGTTTTGGATGGTCTTCACGGATATGAGCACCACGAGATTCACGACGGTGTAAAGCGCCCATAGCAATAGCTTTCGCTACTGTTAACATGGAACCGATTTCACAATAGTTTACGAATGCCATGTTGTAAGTACGTTCAGGGTCACCTACATAACAAGTTTTGTAATCTTCCATCAATTGGTCGATTTCTTTTAATGCTTCAGTGATACCTTGCTCGTTACGGAAGATACCTACTTTATTCCACATTGCATCAGCCAATGCATCGCGGATTTCAACTACAGGACGGCCGCCTTCACGAGTAGTTACTTCAGTGAATTTAGCTTCCCAAGCTTTAGCAGCTGCAGCCAATTCTGCATCTACGTTAGGTTGTTCATGTGTTTCAGCATAGTCAGCTGCACCAGCACCGGATACTTTACCGAATACTACGCCGTCAGCCAAGGAGTTACCACCTAAGCGGTTAGCACCGTGGATGGAGATACAAGAAGCTTCGCCGGAGGAGAACAAACCAGGCACTTCACATGCACAAGTTTTGTAGTCAACTACGTCGATACCGCCCATTGTATAGTGACATGTTGGACGAATAGGTACTGGTTGTACTAATGGATCGCAATGTTCGAAAGTCATAGCTAAGTCACGAATACCATGAAGTTTTTCGATGATAACTTCAGGACCTAAGTGACGAAGATCAGCTACTACGTATGCGTTAAGACCAGAACCGAAACCACGACCTGCAGCGATTTCATCTTCGATTGCTTTCGCTACAACGTCACGGGATGCCAATTCCATTTTGTTAGGCGCATATTTTTTCATGAAACGTTCGCCTTCAGCATTAAGAAGGTAACCACCTTCACCACGAACCGCTTCAGACATCAAGATACCAGTACGACCAAGACCAGTTGGATGGAATTGGATCATTTCCATATCTTTCAATGCATTACCAGCGCGGAATGCTGCTGCCATACCATCGCCTGTGGAAAGGAATGGGTTTGTAGTACGAGTCCAGAAAATACGACCTGCACCACCAGTAGACAAGATAATTGCTTTTGCTTTAATTTGCTCTACTTTACCTTCTTTCATGTTCCACACAACTGCGCCACCAACGTGACCATTTGCGTCTTTAACAAGATCTAAAAGGTACCATTCTTGTAAGAAGTGTACGCCTTCTTTCAAGCATTGTTCATAAGTAGTGTGCAAAATTACGTGACCAGTTTTATCCGCAGAATAGCAAGTACGTGGATAAGATTGACCACCGAAGTTACGTTGAGCAATTTTGTTTTGCTCTGTACGAGAGAATGGAGCACCCATGTGGTCCATTTCAAGTACGCCTTCTGGACAACGAGAGCAGAAGAATTCGATCGCATCTTGGTCACCAAGATAGTCAGAACCTTTTACTGTATCGAAAGTATGCGTTTCAACAGTATCTTCAGCTGCTACGTTGTTCAAACATGCATTGACACCGCCTTGCGCCATTGCTGTTGCTGAACGGGTTGGGAAAATTTTAGTAATAAGAGCTACTTTTAAGCCTTTGCGACGACCAACTTCAAGAGCCGCGCGTTGACCAGCGCCACCGCTACCTACTACTAGAACATCAAACTGTTCCATAATGACCTCCTCATAACTACCTATTAATAAGAAAACTTGTTAGACTATCTCATTTCAAAAACTTATAAAAATTTTTGATAACCTAATCATTTTTCTTTCAAGAAAAACCTCATACTTATGCGATTTTTCTATTTCTTTACCTATAATTATAGAGAGCATTTTTAGTCATGTCTAAACCCTATTATGCATAATTAATTTTGATTAATCTAATTGATAATTTATTTCACTTAATGTTTTTTAGGTAAAATTATGAGAAAAAAAAATTGTAATATGAATAATTTTCACAAGAACTTAAGGATATTACGAAAGTAGTTCGGTTCCGAAATTTTTGTATATTTTTATTTCTCCTAACACATATGCGATCCCCATAAATACTAGCTTTTTACTTTCTCCCAACTGTTCATAATAATTAATATCCGTTAAATTCCTACTAAAACTACCTCGAATTTAACTATCGAAAGTCATCGGTTTTTTTCACCCATAACAAGTATTTATCTCTGTGATAATAATTATCACAAGTTTTTTTAGTGATTTCTTTCACATCATCCAAAATCAATAAAATCTTAGTCATCTATGCGCATACGGCAATCTTCGATATAGTTCATCTTCATTCATTAGTACAATTCATTAACTTTCAGTATTTCTCCATTTTTAGGGTTCCAAAACATGAAGAAGAGGCTTATAAACTCGCATA
Source organism: Veillonella rogosae JCM 15642 (assembly GCF_002959775.1). Lineage (GTDB taxonomy): Bacteria > Bacillota > Negativicutes > Veillonellales > Veillonellaceae > Veillonella > Veillonella rogosae. The sequence continues at coordinate 320,631 of NZ_PPCX01000010.1, forward strand.
GACATTCATCTTTTGCTCATTCCTATTGTATAAGGTATGATAATAGATAAATAAGTTATATAATATTATATATATAGTCACCTTATATGGTGTTGTGGCTTTCACAATAAAAGAAAGCTTATATATATAATGACTATATTATAGTAGTTGGAGAGCTATATATTTAACTCATACATAAGGAGAACAGAGAATGAAAATTTTACTTGTAGAAGACGAAGAAATGCTGAATGGCATTACGGCCAAATATTTGCGTGCTGAGAATATGACTGTTGATACATGCTTCAACGGTCAACAAGCGATTGATTATGTTAACACATCTAGCTATGACGTTATCGTAATGGATATTATGATGCCGATCCTCGACGGCATTAGTGCTCTTGCACAAATGCGTAACGATGGCAATACAACACCTGTGTTGCTTTTAACAGCAAAAGATTCCTTGCAAGATAAAGTAACCGGCCTTAATACTGGCGCTGACGACTATCTTGTAAAACCTTTTGATCTTGAAGAATTGACAGCTCGTATTTATGCATTGGCTCGCCGTAATGCGCGTCATGCACAAAACGACATCCATGTTGGTCCTCTTACTATTAATGTTCCACAACGTACAGTTAAACGCGATGGCGAAACGATTACATTGACAGCAAAAGAATTCGACCTCTTATTCTATTTAGCAAGTAACGAAAATATCGTATTGTCTCGTCAACAAATTCTTGACCACGTTTGGGAATACGATTATGAAAGCTACTCTAACCTCATCGACGTATACATTAAAGATTTGCGCAAAAAAATCGATACCGATGAGAATGTGAAACTCATTCAAACGGTTCGTGGAGTAGGGTATGTCCTCAAAACTGAAAACTAACGATCCCCACCGGGATTTGGACACCATGTCCGGGGCAGCCACCGATTTATTCAATCGGCTGCCCCTAACCTTTAAAATTATGTCTTGGTATACCATCTTTTTGCTCATCATTTTGATGGTTGCTTCCGCATGGATTTATGCATATACACATGAGTCCGATAACAAGGAAGTACGAGAACGTTTGCAGCAGCAAGCGATGATTATGGCTACGGATATTCGAAAGTTTAAACCCTATCAAGATAATACATTCTTCTTCGTATCCACCCAAGACGGTTATATTATTAAAGGCGCCTTACCGGATGGTTTCCCTAATCAAACAGTCCTTTCCTTAGGACAGGTTGGAGAAATCGCTGTTGGTGATGACACCTTCTACTACTACGATACACCGGTTAACGAACCGAATTATCGTGGTATTTTGCGTGCCGTTACAAAGGTAAAAACAGCGTCTAAAAAGACTGAAAACCTTTTATACAGCTTACTATTAGGAAATATCATATTCTTGCTGATTTCCTCACTAGGTGGTTATCTATTTATCAAGAAAGGACTTAAACCAGTCCGAACCTTGACCAAAACAGCTAAAGTTATCGGTAAGAACAACGACTTGAGCCGCCGTATCGACATTCCACCGCGCACTGCGAAGGATGAAATCTACGAACTAACTACTACATTTAATCGCATGATTTCAGGTCTTGAAGATTCTTCAAACCGTGAAAGACAGTTTAGTTCTGACGTTTCGCACGAGTTGCGGACACCGATTGCGGTTATTAAAGCAGAAAGTGAATTTGCTTTAAAATACGGCCGCACCGAAGACGATTTGCGGGAAGGTTTGACACATATCTTAGAACAAGCTAAGTTTATGACCAATCTCGTAAGCCAATTGCTTGATGTAGCTCGCCTAGAGAATGCACAAGATCTTACCTTCGCTCCTGTAGATGTATCAGGGATGCTGACGAATATGGTTCATGACTATACTCGACTTTGTGCAGAAAACACAGAAAAGCAAATCACCATAACATCTCAAATTGAGCCAAATTTACGCATGACGGCTCACGAAGTATCCTTGCGTCGAGCTATTACAAACTTAGTGGATAATGCTATTAAGTTCACAAATACTACCATCGATATTTCAGCAAAACTCGTAGGTCATGAGCTCGTTATTACCGTGTCAGATAATGGTATCGGTATTGAGCAAGAAAACCTAGAGCACATTTGGGACCGCATGTATCAAACGGAACAATCCCGTAATAAAAAATCAAACCACGGTATCGGCCTTGGCCTGTACTTTGTAAACAAAGTTATTAGCTTGCACCACGGCACAGTAACAGCCACTAGCGAACCGCAAGTAAAAACTACGTTTACCGTGCGATTACCGTACAATCAAAGTGAAGAATAAACTAAAGGGACTGACCAATGGTCAGTCCCTTTGCTGTTATCTAATTTTATCCTACAAATTGTTGCCAGAATGGCATGTACACATATTCTAGGAATGTCCATACGAGCAGACCTGCTACAGCACCAACGATAGCACCATTGATGCGAATCCAGCTGAGGTCGTCCTCTACCTTAGATTCGATGAAGTAAATAAACTTCTCTGTGCTAAGGCCACCGAGCACTTGGCGTATGATGGTTTCAATGAGGTCATAGCCTTGTTCAAGGACATAGATCCCTATATCGTGTAATGTAACTTCAATACGATTTCTAAGGTCTTCAGATTGACCGTATACGGTCCACAATTCAAGGGCGATATTAACTAACACTTGAGCTGGTGTTTCCCCATTTTCATCCCCTACGAGTAATAGTTCTTCTACATACGGGCATAAATGGTTTTCAATGACAGATTCCCAGTCTTGTTCGCGAATCCAACGCTCCCACGCTTCATCGAGGGCATTACAAACTTCGCGATTATCTTCAATATTGCGAATGGGATCTACCCATTGGCGAAGCCATGCAGTCCGTTCAGGACTATTTGGTCGCTTCCAGTTTTCAAGCATAGCATAAGCCTCTTGAACGATAGCCTGTGCCAACTCATGGTAGTTCACCACATCAGTCGCTTCAGACATAGAGATGAGGAAATCAGACCAGAAGCCTTTTCTCTTTTTCTTATGAGCCTCTTCTGCTACAACCGCTGTAAGCCATGTCACCATAGCTGGATGGTTGATACGTTCTTGAATTACGTTCAATACCTGTACAACCATGCCTTCATAGCGATTATGTTCACATAAATCGAGCAATACGTGTTTTAACACAGGTACGAGGGAGTGTTTTTCTAGCAAACCGCGAATGCGTTTTGCCCCCCACTGTGCCCATTCCTCGCTCGTTTGAGATTTCCATAATAGATGCAACCCTTGATGGATAACGAGACGTGCTGCCCGTTGCCCTTCCGGTGATAGCAAGAATTTTTCAAACAATGGAACAAATTCCACATTATTTAATAGCACCTTGCAACGATCCTTGGTAAGCATCTTCGTCTCAACCAGCTTAATAACACCATTGATTAGGCGATCTTTATTTCTTGGAATGAGCGCCGTATGGTATGGGAAACCGAGTGGCTTACGGAACAAAGCAGTTACAGCAAACCAGTCGGCCACGCTACCGATAAGGGCGGACTGCACAGCCCAATAAAGCGGCTGGTACCAGCTTTCAGAACCAAAGAAAAATTGACCTACGAAAGCAAAACAGTACAATAGAGCAGTCAAACCAAGAATACCGTTTGCGCGCTGTCGCAAGGTGAGGGATTTCAAATAGCTAATCATTTGAGCACCCCCTCTATCAAAAGGTATAAACCGTAGAATATACCACCTAAAACAGCCCCTACGAGTGAGCCGTTAATACGAACCATTTGAAGGTCATAGTACATCTTGCCGCGTACGATTTGGGTAATTTCCTCAGGTGAATAGCGAGATAGTTCCTGCCCCACCACCTTATCGATAAGAGGGTTCAATTTTTGTAACCACGGAATGCTACGAAGCAAGAAGAACCGTTCAAATGGCGCCTGCTTGTCTGGATTCAACAAGATTTCCGTACCGAGCACATTAAAGCGGTCGATAATGATATCCATGAGGCGATTCCAGTCTACAGTATCGCCGTCGATGAGCTTGCCTTCCCATTCTTCGAGAACCATTCGGATCCATTGGTCTTTATGTTCTTCAATAAATGCTTGCCATTCCTTATTAGTTTCCAAATTATTGAAGAATCGAATCGCTTGGCCCCATACATAACGACCTAGCGCAGAATCAATGGACTCATTTTCCTTGAGAAATTGAACGGCCTTTTTCTGCACCGTTTCCACCAATCGTTCTGGTGAAAGCCCATCCCCACCAAAGGCAATAGCCAGTTCGCGGAAGAAGGAATCCTTCGTATAGGTTTTCATAATGTCTAGCATGACGCGATACAAATAAGGGTATACCTGATTCGATGCGATAACACGCTGACAGGTACGGTTAAAGTAGAGCCAGAAAATACTTGCTGTTTGGCGTTCTAACATGCAGCGGCCAAACAAGATAACGAGAGGCGTCGCCTTCCAGTTCGTAACACCTTTATAAACAGCCTTATTGATTTCTTGACGCATAGGCTCAATATCCATATGGGATAAGACTTGATTACCTACACCGTACAAGATTTCTTTAATCTGACCTTGTCCTACATCACTCATGCCGTATTCGATAATACGAACCATTACGCGTTCTTTTTTGATGGCATAATACATCTGCGGCACACGTAGCAACTCTTCACTGAGCATGGTACGCCCTATTTGAATAAGACGCTCCTTGCTACGCGGCAAGATGGCTGTCTTAAAAGGAATACCCAAAGGCTTCGTAAAGAGTGCCGTTACCGCATACCAGTCCGCCAAGCCACCAATCATGGCCGCTCCAGATACGTGCATGATAAACGCCCAGAACGTATCCTGTCGTTGTGGATATGCAATTAAAAATATAATAGCCATGACAACCAACAGGGTAGTTGCCACTGGTTTAGTTTTCATCATCACTTGATCCTAACTTACTGAATTACGTATATAGACTCTCCCCATATAACGTAGTGACCTCTAGTGTCACGGACTTTCACAAACTACAAACGGTGAAAGTAGATTTAGAATGTGCATTCGTCGCCATCTTTTTGAGGCGCCCAAATCGGCACATCTCCAAAGAGGGCCTCAAAATACACGGATGGAGTCCATAATGGACCATTTAGATGCATCGGAATAAAGGCTTTTTTCACGTCCACGCGGCGTAAAAACTCAATGCTGCCCCACTCCATAGCGTCTTCGAGACGATTATCGACAGGGAACATCGCCACATCTACAGACAAGCCTTCCAGCTCCTTAAACTCACGCCAAGCCATACGCTTTGCATCTGCATTATTTTCTGGTGTATCACCAAGCCAATGCCACCAGTTGAGGTCACCGGCATGGAAGATAGAATCAGAGTCGATATTAGCCGTATTTGTCTTTACGTAGAAAGAACCGCCTTCATCGGTGCTACCATACATATGGATGCCTACATCATCAAGTGTAGCATCTTGGCCAGGGCGCATGGTAATACATTTTTTCACCTTACCCTCTAATGGTACATCTTGATGGCAAATATAACGAGTTTGAGGACCATCAAACTCCGTAATAGACGGATTAAAGTGATCACCATGAGTATGGCTCACAAAGAACCAAAGCTCACGACCTCGTTTAGCTAATTGCCAAACTATATTATTAGGATCTTTATAATAATCAAACACATAGCAACGCTTGCCATCATCTACGACAAAGCCACTATGAGCTAAAAAAGTAACATCTAACATTATTATCAATACCTCTAGTTTATTGAGAATTTATATCATTCGCATTGTTTATTATACCATATTTTTATAAAGACAGGGCATGAATAATAGCGATACAGTTTAGAACAATTCTCTTTAAATGCGACCGGAAGATTTCATGTAGTCAATATATTGGTTACCCCAAGTTTCAAGGGATGCCAGAACTGTTTTAAAACCTGCCCCCACTTCGGTAAGGCTATATTCAACCTTTGGTGGAATCGTACCGTATACTTCACGGTGTACAAGGCCATCATCCTCTAATTGACGTAATGCTCTAGTAAGTGTTGCTTGTGTAATTGGGTATAAGCGGCGCTCTAATTCACGGAAACGCACAGGCCCTTCGGATAATTCGTGCATGATCAACAAAGACCATTTGCCGGCTAATAACTTTTGACTCGTTGCAAACGGACAGCGGCCCACTAAATCATGAATATTTACGAGTTGCTCTGCCATTGTAATTCTCCTTTTCTATATAGCTTAAGTAGCTCGTTATAACAAAGCTAAACCTCTATAGCTAAGCTCAACTATGTATAGCTATACTACTATTTCCATTTCAAGATTAGAAATATGTTTTTCTAATGTAGTTCAAATCATATCACAAATTTATCGTATTGCAAGCATTTTATAGTATCATTTTTTAGGGTACAAAACTTTTTGAAAAAATGGTAACGCAGGTCGTCGTATTGTCGAAAAGGCACTCAAAGCAGGTCATCAAGTTATAGGCGTCGTTCGTCGTGAAGGCGCCATCGAAGGCTTACAACCAACAGTATTTAACCAAAGCTATAATTCAGGCTCCCTATCGATGACAGGATTTATTTTTGAAGATGCAGAATAATAACTTACATACTAATACTATAAAATCTATACATACAAAAATGGCTTGCACCTATGGTACAAGCCATTTTTACATGTCTATTATTTTTCAAGGTAAGGTTTTAACTGATCTGGCATGTTTTTTCTCCTTGATTAAATTATAGCAGTTCATTGATGAAGGGTTCCATTTCAGCCGGTTTCACAACAGGCTCGAAGCGCCCTACTACATTACCTTTACGATCTATAACAAACTTAGTAAAATTCCACTTTACCTCATCGTCTTTTAAATAGTTAGGATCAATGCCATTGAGATAGTCTGTAAGCATTTCTGTCTTATCACTAGGTGGGAACCCTTTAAATGGTTGTTCTTTAATCATATATTTGAATAGGTCTAAGGCACTTTCATCACGCACATCAGATTTCCCCATCACAGTAAAAGTAACACCATAATTCAATTTGCAAAAGGATTGGATTTCGTTATTAGAGCCAGGTTCTTCTTCTCCAAATTGGTTAGACGGAACAGCAATAATTTCTAGACCTTGGTCTTTATATTTCTTATAAAGAGCCTCTAACCCATCATATTGATGAGTAAAACCACATTTACTAGCAGTATTAACAATAACAAGCACTTTACCTTCAAAGTCTTTTAAGCTTTGCTCTTCACCAGCTTTATTGAGTAAAGAGTAATCATATACAGTCATGATATGCCTCCTAAAAATAGAGTGTATTTGCACTTTCACAAGGACAAATACACTCTATATAACTATCCTAGATAGAGCTTTAACATATTACAATTATTATACTAAAAAGTTTTATTAACCGATACTATCCCAATAATGTTTTCACGTCATAGCCAAATTTAGCTGTTGTTTCAGCAGCTGTTTTTTGCCATTCTGTAGGTGCTGTGCCGTCTTTCTCAAGGAAGAATCCAGAGTCAAGATAGCGGATAATAATATAGTTGGAATCTTTTTGATCAAAGCCATTACCTCGACTGAAGTCAATGCCATGACCTGTATTGCGCGTTACAATGGCCTCCAACAAAGGTAATGTGATGGCATTCAATGTGATTTTCATATCAGGAGAATCAAACATCTTTTTAAGGAATGAGCTAGGCTTTTCTTCCTTGTATACTAAAAGCTTACTAATCGTGCCATTAGATGCACATACTACGCGACGGATATCTGTAATAGGAATATCTACCTTGCCATTTGAGATAACACCGTTTTTAATAGTGATTTCTCGTTTACCCATAATGGAATAGTCCAATGGTAATTGAAGAGTATCCAAATTTGCAGGGAAGTCTGCTGTCAATTTATGACGCGCAAACGCGGCAATAATTGCTTTTGTTTCACGAATGTTGTGACCAGCATTAGATTCTGTACGGTCCGTATCTAAATCTTGGCCTTCTATATTTTTCCAATTATGGTCTCTAAACATAATCGTATAATTACTATTTGAATTTAGATATCTTGTAAGATATAGCTCATTTACATCTTCAAAATCAATGTCAGTTATAACCGTACCATTTGCATCTTTGCAAAGTACACCATTGTAACTAATTGTTAAAGTACGATCATTACCTTCAAAAACAACGGGATTTGTGTCGAATACAGAAATCATAGCCCTCTCCTTTTCACGCCTCTAAACACAATTACACTTGTACATATCAAGTGCATGCACTCAATACATTGATTAAATATATTAATCAAATACTATCAACTTAATCTTACACCTTCTATATAAGTTTAAACAACTACTATATTTTTCTCACACTCTATATTCTAAATTATCTGACAAACACTAGATGCTTTCACCAATATATTTACAATAGATATCAAACAATATCTGTATAAAACAAAAAAGCTGATTCCGAAGAATCAGCTTTTTATATTTCATTGAATCGTTCAAATGAAGTTATTGTGTAAATTAGATGCTTTCAACAGCAGTGATTGCAGCAACCTCTACAATGTCTTGAGCAGAGCAACCGCGGGAAAGGTCATGGATAGGCGCAGCCAAACCTTGAATCAATGGACCAATAGCTTCAGCATCAGCGAAACGTTGAACCAATTTGTAACCAATGTTAGCAGATTGAAGATCAGGGAAGATCAAGATGTTAGCTTTACCAGCTACCTCAGAGCCAGGAGCTTTTCTTTCTGCTACGGAAGGAACGATGGAAGCGTCCAATTGTAATTCGCCGTCGAATTTGAAGTCTACATTACGTTCTTTCAAAATGTTAACAGCTTCTACTACTTTGTCTACTTCTGGAGTGGAAGCGGAACCTTTAGTGGAGAAGGACAACATGGATACGCGAGGATCAGCCATACCAACAACTTTGCGAGCTTTTTCTACAGTGGATTCTGCGATATCAGCTAATTGTTCGCTAGTTGGGTTAGGCAATACGCCACAGTCGGAGAAGATGAGTACGCCATCATCACCATATTCTTTTTTATTTGTGAACATAACCATTGTGGAAGATACAGTTTTAAGGCCTGGTTTAGTGCCTACAACTTGTAATGCAGCGCGCAATACGTTTGCAGTTGGGCAAGCGGAACCAGCAACCATGCCGTCTACTTCGCCAAGACGAACAAGCATAGCGCCGAAGAACAAGCAGTCGCCTTTCATAGTTGCGTCAGCTTTTTCAGGAGTCATACCTTTTTTAGCGCGCAATTCTACGAATGTATCAACCATTTCTTGGTAACGAGCGTAGTTAGCTGGATCGATGATTTCAGCACCTTCGATGGATACGCCAGCAGCTTTAGCAGCTTCAGCGATTTCAGCAGGGTTACCTACTAATACAGGTGTACAGAAACCTTCTTTTAAAATAGTTTCAGTAGCTACCAAAACGCGTTCGTCTTGGTACTCTGGCAATACGACTTTTTTACCTAATGGTTTTACTTGGTTTTTCAAATTTTGAATTAAATCCACGATTTTTGCCTCCTTAACATTGGCATTACGCCATATCAATACTATTATTATAGCAAATTCAACCTATTGGTAAAAGTAAAAATTATTTCTCACCCTATCACTCCTAGTTTTATACCCTTTTGGTGAAAGTTGGAATCCATTCCAACTTTTCTAGTATCTAGCAATGAATTGGGATTTCATTCCAACTTTTACACCATTTTACGACTAATTAGGATTCAATTCCAACTTTCAGTAGAAGATTACGAAGAAAGCTTAACCCTTTTATTGAGCTGTTTACACATAAAAGGTTACAATAATAGAAACTACAGATTCTTTCAAATTCCTAATTATAGTCATACATCTATTAGGAGGCCCCATGGCAAATACAGAAACGACCATCAATGCCGTTGTTAATCCGCAAAACAACGATGCACCTATAGATATAGAGAAAACGATTAAAGCCTTAGAACGCAATAAATTCGTGGCCCATTATTTTGAAACGGCCGCCGAAGCCGTTGCGTATCTAAAAAACCGCATCCAAAACAAATGTGTAGCCATCGGCGATTCTCGCACTTTATTAGAAATAGGTGTTCATGATGCTTTATCTGAGGTCAACGAGGACATCACAGACATTCAGCGTCCCCTGCCCGGTGAAAGCTTTCGCGATACGGCGTTACGCACCATGGGACGCGATGTATTTCTCACCTCGGTAAATGCCCTTTCACAAACGGGAGAGATGGTGAATATCGACGGCACAGGCAATCGTGTAGCAGCCTCCTTATTTGGCTCCCAAGAGGTATTCTTTGTACTAGGTATTAACAAGATTACCCCTGATTTAGCCTCTGCCATTTATCGCGCACGCAATGTAGCGGCGCCCCTCAATAGTAAACTCAACAAAAAGAGTACGCTCAACCCTTGCGCTACATTAGAGCAACAATGTTATGATTGCGGATCTTCTGACCGCATCTGTAATGCCTTAACTATTTACTATAAAAAGATGCGCAATATGCAAACCATGGAAGTCATTGTCATCAATGAATCTTTAGGCTTCTAATAGCTTGAGGGCCATTTAGAAAGTCTTGAACACTCAACTGCCCAAGTCCATTGACGACTCTATAAATCGTAGACCATCTAGGGTCGATGGCACCACTTTCAAGATCACTTATATAAGATTGAGCTAGACCTGATTTATCTGCTAATTGATACTGTGTCATGCCCAATTGTCTGCGCCAAAGCAAAATCAACACACCGAGTTTGTGAACTTCTTGTCGAATTTGTAAATCTCGACAACAAACGATAGGATTCATACCAACCTCTATCTACTTTCACACTCAACACATGCTTATGACCTAACTATAACGATTAACTGTTGGCGCTGACTAGTAGCAGTTGAAAAGTGATAACGTAAAAGCCTTAATAAAAACTAACATCCACAGTAGTTCTATTAAGGCTTTTTTCTACGTCTATTAAGTTATGTCCGATTTCATCAATTCGTGGAATTTTAGTATATCTAGAAAGAGTTAAGGCTAAAAATACAGGTATTGCACGCAACAAACTCAGTGTTTATAAGCATTTATCGCGACTTCTATACATTATCTATACAGGAAAGGCAAATTTGAATTCTAATATCATCCTGTATTAGCCTACATCATAATAGGTACATATATGCATTTCCGCTCCACTTTTACCTTAATCTGAAAACAATAATAAAACACTGCTAAAACAATATAAGGATTAAGACCTTATAGTAAAAAAATATTCAAATCCTTATAGTAAAAAGGGGGTTATAGGACAAAACGTGTTGGTACTTTAATCCCAATCATTGAAAGATAATTTGTCATAGTTATGCAAATCACCCCAAGAAATGGCATCCCCCCAAGTTGGAATTATGCCTTGAAGTTGGGCTCTTTCATTCATAGAACTATATATTTTAGAAATACTTGCATCAGTTGGCATTACCTTAAGTATTTCTTTTGCAGAAAGCGGTCTTGGTGAGTGTAAATAACACCACCAAAAGACCGCTTTTATGCGTTTTTCTACAGACATCCCTCGATGGTAACGCAATAAACGTCTGAGTTGTGCGTTTACTCCGCCTTCAATAGGGTTATTAGTCCTCGGACATTCTTTATCCAACACCAATGTTTCATCTAAATATCGAAACATTGTCTCTGTATTAATTAATACCACTAGAGAGTTATAGGCTTTTAATAATCGTTCATGCGTAGCTCTTAAATTATCATTACTATCACGTGTCATTTCACTTAGAAACTCTTTAAAAGTCACCCTCCAATTAAATAATCGTTGAATCCATATTTTTGCATCTTCCTGTGTTTTTACGTTATATAAATCGCTTGCTAAATCTTTTAACATAATGCCTGCTAATGTCTTAGGCCGCCTAGTAGTGTAACGATGTACTTGCCATACGGCATGAACAATACAACGTTGAAGCTTGGCGGTACGCCAAACTTTTTTTAATGCTTTTCTAAGACCAGGTCCACCATCAGAAACGACCACAATGGGTGTCGCTATTCGCTGCATAAGAGCTTGCCATGAGCGAGACTGTTCTGACCTACATAAATACCACCCTAATACATATTCACCATCATAACAGATCAAAATACAAGCTTTTTTAGCTAAGTAAATACCATCAACGAATACCACATCTCTCGAGGTTTCAATTTTGGGCGGCATAGGCCATATTTGCCAGAAATCAGCTATCTGTCTACGAAATGTACGGCCCTGCCCAGGCATGTCCTGTTGTGTTTCTTTACTAAATAACCAATTTAGAAATCGATGAAAACATTTAGTAGTATTATCAATAGTTTGTGTAAAGGTGATGTTACACTGCTTACAATGCCATCGTTGTGATCCAGCTTTAGTTTTCCCATATTTTTGACAAGAAAATCCACAATTTATACATCTTACCAGCATGATTATTCCCTCCACTTAGAACACGATTTTCTAAGAAGATATAACCTTATTGAAGCCAGTAAAATCAAGGGGTTTGGGACTTTTTACCAACACATTTTGTCCACCCTCTAAGTTTATCAAAAGAACTTAAAATGGCGATGGAAGCAGTAATTTACTGGCCCCATCGCCTATAAAACCAACACGTTTTGTCCTATAACCCTAAAAAGGGCCTATACTAAGTATAGACCCCTTTGATTATCTCTATAAGATTATTCAGTAATGCTATCTTGCGCTTTTTTGATTTCCATGTATTTAACCATGCCGTCAACAGCTTTTTTAGCTTCACGCATAGCGAGTACTACAGTAGCAGGTTTATGTACTACGTCACCGCCAGCGAATACGCCTTTACGGTTAGTCATACCATATGGATCCTCTGCAGTAATGATGTAGCCTTTATCGTCTACTTGTAGATTATTACCTTCACCGATGAGACGAGCATTTGGTTTATGCCCAGCAGCGATGATAATTTTATCTACAGGCATAACTTGGAAGTTACCTGTGCCGTGGATACCTGCACCATCGTCGTTAAGCGCCATGACTTCGTATTTGAAACCTTCTACTTTATCTTTGCCTTCTACAGCTACTGGAGAAGCGAACCATTGGAATTGAACCCCTTCAGCACGTGCTTCTTCGTATTCAGATAACAATGCTGGCATTTGTTCTTGGCTACGACGATACGCTACAGTTACGGCTTCACAGCCTAAACGTACACATGTACGAGCCGCATCCATCGCTACGTTACCACCACCGATGATAATGACACGATCACCTTTTTTCACAGGAATTAGAGACTCATCAAGATCGCCGTTTTCTACTAATTGTACATTCGTCAACAAGTACATCGCTTGGAATACGCCGTGTACTTCATCATTTTCCATACGTACTTCTTGAGGAATATGAGTACCAGTACCGATAAAGATGGAATCAAAGCCTTCAGCAAAAAGATCATCCAATGTTTTATCTTGACCGATAAATATATTACATACGAATTTAACACCTAAACCTTCAAGACGAGCGATTTCACGACGTACAACAGATTTAGACAAACGGAATTCTGGAATACCGAATAAGAGTACGCCACCTGGTTCAGATTGGCCTTCAAATACAGTTACATTATAGCCAAGCTTAGCCATATCGCCTGCTACGGACAAGCCTGCAGGACCAGAACCTACTACAGCTACATTACCAAGATTTTGTTGGATTTTCTTAGGTTTGCGAAGTTCATTGATACTTTCAAAGTCAGCAGCAAAGCGTTCCAATTTACCGATATTGATAGGCGGTTTTTTCGCCTTGTTCATAATACAATTGCCTTCACATTGATTTTCACGTGGACATACGCGACCACAAATGGATGGCAAGTTGGTCCGTTCCGCCAAAATATCATTGGCTAAACCAAAGTTACCGTGTGCGATGGCTTGGATGAAACGAGGAATTTCGTTTTCAATAGGACAGCCCATTTGACACAATGGTCTTGGACAGTTGAGACAACGTTTCGCCTCGGCGAGCGCTTCCTCCATCGTATAATCCGCATCAAAATGTAGTGGTTTTAATTCGTTACTCATGGCACATGCCTCCTAACAAGGATCCAGTACTATACTTATACAGCGTTGCATGCACCTAAACATTCCGATGAGCCCTCTCACATAGGTATGCCGCCACATGCTGCTAACATTTATCTTTTGTAACCATTCGATAGACGTGTGGTCACTGGTCAGACACACACTATTCTATAGTATATTCTAAATTGTGAAAGTCCCAACAGTCAAGCAAATATAGCACCTTTTGTATACCAATATAGCCCCTATTCATGCAAGGATTGCATAGAAAAAGAGGTACCCATTTTAATCGTTTACTATTGGTACGATCGAAGAAGTCATTAATGATGTTTACCAAAACTAGTGTCAACTTTTGCATATTCTCGTTAACATGTATACTAATAAGAGATACATAAATAGTGAAAGCATTCCTATCTTGGCTTGAAGAAGAAAAACAGCTATTAAAAGAACAGCTCCACAAGTAATATTCCAATGAATTGAATATTTCAAAAAAAATATTCTTTATACGAGGCCAACTATGAATCCAGCCGAATTTACATCAACGTATTATATCGATCGCCGTGGGTCGCACTCCCGCAAATGGGACGGCCAGCATTTAAAATTTAATCGCACTGACCTATTGCCTCTATGGGTAGCAGATATGGACTTCATGCCACCTCGGTGCATACAAGATGCTATTTGTACCTATGTGAAAGCCCATCCTTTAGGCTACACCATGACAAATCCCAACTATCTTGAAGCAGTGATAGATTGGTATAAGCGGCGCCACAACTGTATACTTTCTAAAGACTGGCTCACCAGTGCTCCAAATGTCATTACAGGCATTATGTGGTGTATCGCAGCTTTCACAAAAACAAATGATGCCATCGCAGTCCTCACCCCCGTATATGGAGCATTTGATGCGAGTGCTAGCGATGCTAAACGCCCTATTATTGCAGTCCCTATGAACCGCAACGAAGATAACCGCTATTCTATTGATTACTCAACCTTTGAAGCGGCTATCGTTAAACACGATGTCAAAGTATTCATTCACTGCAATCCCCACAATCCAGTAGGTCATGTATGGACCGAAGACGAGATGGACCAGCTATTTAGCATTTGTAAGCGTCACGGTGTACTCATCATTAGCGATGAAATTCATCAAGACCTCGTTGCGGGCCCTCTTCCTTTTACCTCTGCCTTAACCGTATCTAACGGAGCCTACGCAAACAACATTATCACCATGTCTTCTCTGTCAAAATCGTTTAATATGGCTAGTTTGCACCATGCAGAGGTCATTATCCCTAACGAAGATCTACGACGCCAGTACAATACCTGTAAAAGCCTTGTTTACCATACTGATTCGGACGTCATTGCCGAAATAGCTATTACAGCGGCCTACACACATCCTGAGGCAGAAATGTGGCTAACAGATTTACTTGCAGTAGTGAAAGAAAACTATGAGTATATGTGCAGCCAACTCCTGCACGCGCTACCTGAACTCCGCATCAGCCCTATGGATGGCACCTATTTAGCGTGGATTGATTTTGGCGCCTATGTGAAAGCTGAAGACATGCATAATATATTTGAAAATCAATGTGGTATCGCCCCTAGCTTTGGTGAGTGGTTCGGTGGTAAAAGCTACGCTACCTTTGTGCGGCTCAATTTAGCCACCAGCCTAGAAAATATTAAAATAGCCACAAATAGTATGATTCAACACATACATCCATAGGATGTATACTATAGTGCATGCTAAAAAGGCTGCTCTAGCATCATTCAATGTTAGAGCAGCCTTTTTCTATTATAAGTTTATACTATTAGTTTATACAACATATCAATATTGCAGTTCACATATGTTTGTATTCTAATTTCGCCGTATTGCACGATTGGCATTACATAGGATTTTATTTAATTCTTGCGAAGTGTTCCTTAGCAAATTGCATATCTTGTACTAGTTCTAATGTGCCAAGGTAGTTATTATTTTGATCGCGTACCGCCATGTAGTTTACATAGAATGGACGGCCTACCTTTTCGAGCCAAACTGCCACGTTATCACGTTCACCATTGCGGAAGGACTCGATGATACCACGTACAATTGGCTCTACCTTTGGAGGATGGCAAGAGAATACATCTCTACCGATAGCTGTTGTAGGGCGTTTGAATACCTTTTCACCATCATTGAAATAACGGTTAATATCTACATGGTCAACGAAAGTGATTTCCATCGGCATTGTATTAAGCATAGCGTCTAATTGCTCTAGCGTTAAACTACCACCAATTAAAGCGATAGTATTGCTATCACCACTTGTCGGTGCTGCTTTAGCAGCTAGTGCAGACTCAGCCTCTGCCCAAGCAACGCGTTCTACGCCGAAAATCTCTTCGTATTGTTCAGTATCTTTGTAAATTTGGTACCATTCTTCAGCACTAAAGTTCTCTGCACAGATTGGGAACAAGATATTTTGCTCTTTGTAGATCATCTCTTGAGCACGTGTGAGAAGACCATCAAACTCTTCGTACCAAGCATCATCAATAGACTCAGCACGAGCTAGGCGACCAAAGCCATCGCGAATATCGCCATCAACAGTCCACATAACCAAGGATGGACCAGAGATATCGTAAGCTACTTTCAAATGAGGATATAAAAGGTCGCCCTTCTTAGCGTAGTGAATAGATACTTGGCGTACTTCGTTTACATCATCTACGGTAGCTGTTTTGCTGGCCACTTTAACCTTTGTAGCTTCAATCAAAGCATCGAGAGCTTTGTTTTCTTCTGTTAAGCGGTTAAGCGGATGACCTACTGTTTCCACTAAAGTTACTACGCTTTGGCTTTTTTCTTGTGCTTCTAGTACAGCTTCTACCTTAGCGTGTTCCGCATCCATTTGTTCATGGATAGTGGAGCCGTGGAACAAAGCAGAGTGAAGGTCACATAATTGTTGAACCTCAGCCAATGGCGTACCTTCACGCATGAGACCTTGCTCAGCTTTCATGATTTCACTAGCCTCTACATGAGCAAATTGACTAACAAAATCTTCACGAACCGCACCAAGCTCCTCACCTGTACCTAAACGTTTCAAGAAGCTTTTTAATTGCTCTACGCGCTCGCTATCTTGCACGGTATCTTGAACTGAATCGTCAGTTTTATTTTCGGAGTTTTCCGGAGTCTTAGATGCTACAGCATTAGCAGATGTTTCTACAGACTCAGCCTTCACAGCTGTAGCTGTAGCAGCTGCAGAATTTCCAGCAGCTACGCCGCTAGGAGGCATGCTAGCACCTTGAGTGCCATCGCCAGATACGTTTGGCATCTCACCAGTCAAAGTAAAACCAGCTTTCATGAAGGCGTCTACGATATCGACCATGGATACGCCTTTCATCTTAGCCCCTTTCGGGATTGTCATGATTTTACCAACAGAGTTCAACATCACCTTATTTGTGATTTCGCTGAACCCTAATTCTTTCATAATATCTACTACTTCAGGATATTCTGTTACCAAATCATATACAGATTTGGATAAATCTAATTTCTTTTCCATTTTGATCCCCTCGTGTCAAAAACTCTATTCATATACTAATTATAAGCCTATTCGATGCGTATATAAGGCTGTTCTAATATCATGTTACAGGTCTATATTCATAACCTATGACTCTATAATAAACGATATCGATTATTAAATCTGTATCCATGGCTATACTTTTGAAAGTAGTTCCTAAAATTTCTATAAAACACATAGGGATATCTTAAGAAAACGCATGAGGATATTTAAAAAATCACATATGGATATCTCAAGATGATGGAGGTTGTTCCATCCAGCAACTAAGTGACTATAAAAAATAACGGATAGATGATACATCGCCCCTTGAGAGGAGATTAACCAACTATCCGTTATATATTAAAATTAGTTTTCTATTTCTAATTTAGATCTTGTTTCTGTTTCTGTTTCTGTTTCTGTTTCTGTTTCTGTTTCTGTTTCTGTTTCTGTTTCTGTTTCTAACAAGTATATCACTTAATCATGATGCGGTTTCAATGCTTTTTCGTAGTTTTCAGAAACTTTATCCCAGTTAATAACGCGGAAGAATTCCTTAATATAGTCCGGGCGACGGTTTTGGTAGTGCAAGTAGTACGCATGCTCCCAAACGTCTAAGCAAAGAATGGCCTTTTTACCTTCT
The DNA here is from genome assembly GCF_002959775.1 of Veillonella rogosae JCM 15642. Lineage (GTDB taxonomy): Bacteria > Bacillota > Negativicutes > Veillonellales > Veillonellaceae > Veillonella > Veillonella rogosae. The sequence goes on from NZ_PPCX01000010.1 coordinate 338,691, forward strand.
AATAAAGGATTGTCTTGATTCGCAGAGGATGTAACTTCAAGATTGCCTTCTTGATTTACTACAAGCCAAGCCCAACCAGAGCCAAAGCGTGTAGCCGCCGCAGCAGAGAAGCTTTCAACGAAAGCATCATAACCGCCAAGTTCAGCGTCGATAGCCTCTTTCAAAGGGCCTTGCAATTTGGAGGTATCTGGTTTTGTCATAATTTCCCAGAACATAGTGTGGTTCTTATGACCGCCACCGTTATTGATAACAGCTTGGCGGATGTCCTCTGGCACATTAGCGATGTCGCCGAGGATGCAGTCTACGCAGCCATAAGCTAGATCAGGATATTTCGCGATAGCAGCGTTTAAATTATTAACATACGCTTGATGGTGCTTGTCATGATGCAATTTCATTGTTGCTGTGTCGATAACAGGCTCAAGATAATCGTAAGCGTATGGTAATGGTGCAAGTTCGAAAGGTTTCATAATAGTCCTCCTTAAATTTAGGGCATGGAACGATATGTATCAGTACGTATCGTTCTAGTGAAAGCTATTCGATGCACCTGCATCAGTTATTTATTATTAATATTAATTATCATTCTTTATTTATTATATGCTCTATATAGAAAATCGTCAATATGCCTATAAGACCGATAATGCATAGATCAAATACATCCGTATGATTCCCTTATGGGCCATATACTACAAAAAACCATTAAAAGCACTAACCATAAGCCGCTCACAAATACTATTTATAGGATATCAATATATTCGCTGTTCAATGCCTTATTCATACTTCGTACAGCACAGAACTTGCCACACATGCTGCAAGTTTCACTATGACCTTCCTCTGGAGCACGGCTTTCACGAATACTGCGAGCTCGTTCAGGATCGAGAGCACAAGCATATTGCGCCTCCCAATCAAGGACGCGTCTCGCATCAGCCATCGCATCATCTCTATCTCGAGCACCAGGGATGCCTCGCGCTATATCTGCCGCATGAGCTGCAATTTTGAACGCCATGATGCCCTCTTTTACATCATCCGTATTAGGCAACGCCAAATGTTCCGCTGGAGTCACATAGCAAAGGAAAGACGCCCCATGCATACCTGCTACGGCACCACCGATGGCAGCCGTAATATGGTCATAGCCAGGTGCAATATCTGTTACCAACGGCCCTAGTACATAGAACGGAGCTCCGCCACATAAGGTTTCCTCAATTTCCATATTAGCTTGAATTTGATTGAGCGGCACATGGCCAGGCCCTTCGATAATGACTTGAACGCCTTTTTCATGAGCTCGTTTTGTAAGTTCTCCCAATCGCACCAATTCTTCAATTTGACATACGTCCGTAGCATCGGCCAAACACCCTGGACGGCATGCATCACCCAAAGAGATTGTCACATCGTATTCTCGGCAAATATCCAAGATATCATCAAAGTATTCGTAGAATGGATTTTCCTTGCCGGTCATACTCATCCACGCAAAGATGAGACTACCACCACGGCTTACAATATTCAATCTACGTTTATGCTTTCTAATTTGTTCAATCGTTTGACGGGTAATACCACAGTGCAAGGTCACAAAGTCTACCCCATCTTCCGCGTGCAATCGGATGGTGTCTAAAAAGTCCTGTGCTGTCAGCTCTGCTAAGTCTCTTTTATGGTGAATCACACTGTCATATACAGGGACCGTGCCAATCATGGCCTTACACTCGCCAGTCAACTTGCGTCTAAAAATACGAGTGTCCCCGTGAGTAGATAAATCCATAATCGATTCGGCCCCTAGTTGGATGGCCCAATTCACCTTTTCTAATTCGCTATCATAGTCCGTCACATCCCGCGAAGTGCCTAGATTTACATTGATTTTAGTGCGCAACGCCTTTCCTATCCCCTCCGGATCAATGCACGTATGATTCTTGTTGCAAGGAATCACTACTTGCCCAAGAGACACGAGTTCTCGTATGCGTTCCACAGGAACCTGTTCCTTTTCCGCTACGATTTTCATCGCATCCGTTACAAAGCCTTTCTTAGCAGCTTCCAATTGAGTGTAAAACATATTACATATCCTCCTATTGAATAAAACCATGTAGCTTTGTATACAAGAAAAAGGGTATCGAAAATTGATCGATACCCTTTTATGGTCTTTGCGTGCTTCCTACGCGGGCATGATCCCGATCAGGTCAAAGGTCAGGTGCTAACAGCCCTTTCTCAGCCTATTATATAGACTCCCTTGCATACTCTGCTATGTAATTATCTTCAGCATATCACTATTAAAAAAATAGTTCAATATAGTCTTTGCTAATCATTCAATATTGCATGTAGTATACAGCTTTAGTCAATGATACACTGACACATTTTCATCGTTGTTAATGCCGCTTGGTGAGATTCTTCCGTAACGCCAGCACAGCAGCTAGAATCTACGTAAACAGGGATTTCTGGCAAACCTGCTTTCAGTATAATCGCATTAGAAACAACGCAAATATCAGTACATAAACCAACGAGCGTGATAGACTCAATGGGGTTCACCGAATTCATGCCTTCCAAACGAGATAATAGTTCAAAGGATCCGAAATTTGGCTTATCGATAAAGGATACAGGGCTCATGATAGGACGCCCTTCTGCAGCTTCGATTAAACCTTTCACAATATGCCAGCCCTCTGTGTTTTTTACGCAGTGCGGCACTGGTAACATTTTTCCCTCTTGGTGCTCAAGATAATCTATACCATGCGTGTCGCGGGTGAAAATAATTGGCCCGTCAAAGCTTTCAATTTTTTTACGCACATTATCTACAATCATCTGTGCTTGCGTCGAACCAAGGGCACCATCTACAAAATCATTTTGCATATCGATAACAACTAGAACCTTTTGCATAGTTCCTCCTGTATATAGTCTACAAAAAACACGTTAATTATTCACTACACTACTAGTTATACTCTTAATTCTTGATAACATCAATAGCAGTCATTTATTCTTTTTCTTCGGCCAATGCATGGCGCACTCGATCGGGTTTATTATGGGCTAATTTACCTGCTGCTGCGGCTGCCACGGCGCCCACTAAATCATCGAGGAATGTATTACAGTGACCGCCCTCTTCACTATCTAGCTTCTTAATAATACCCGGCTTTACCTTATCTAAATAGCCATAGTTCGTAAAGCCAATAGAACCATACAGATTAACGATGGAAAAGGCCAAGATTTCATCGATGCCATAGAGGCTTTCATCATTAGCCACGATGCGTTGCAAAGGCTGAGACAATTTATTTTGTTCCGTTAACTTGTCGAGCTCAATGCCTGTAATTATCGCATTGTGTACCTCTCGTTTTGAAAGCACGGATGCCACATGCTCACGGCACTCTTCAATCTTTAAATTCGGCATATACGGTTTTTGAACGTATAAAACGAGCTCTGCAATATCCTCTAACGTAACACCACGCTCCGCCAGTAGGTCGTAAGTATATTTCTCTAAATCTTTTGTAGATTCCATAAGTGCTCCTTTATTTTTTCTTAGGCTTATCTCCGGATAGCATAACAATACTAACTGGAATGGTTATCACCAATTCTTCCTCTGTATCGACATGCTTTGTATTCCAAGCCGCTTCTTTGGCAGCCTCTTCAAAGATGGGGTAAGCCTCACGATCTAATTTCCAATTATTAGGCCCCGCTTCAACAGCCACAATATTCCCCTTATCATCGGTCTTAATCTCTACTGGAACAATCAAGGTACCGTCAGCACTCGTTTTGAAAGCCTCACTAGGAATGATGACATTATAAGAGATTTGTTGCTGTAATTCATAGGTACGCTTATCTGTAGGCTTTAAATCAGCCGCCAAAGAACCAACAGTTCCCATCGTAGAAGCCAATAAGGCTAGTAACACAACACGTTTTAACATAGTTTCCTCTCGACTAAATACTCTCACGCTACACGCAGTATACGTTGATTATACCACGAAAAAATCCCTACCGATGCATAATCAGTAGGGATTTATTTATAGTTAGATTTTCTTAACCATTTCGGATTTCAAGGCCATTGCACCGAAACCATCGATTTTGCAATCGATATCATGTCCATCGCTCGCACCAGTGATGAGGCGAATATTTTTTACGCGCGTACCTTGTTTCAAGATGCCCGCACCTTTTACTTTGAGGTCTTTTACAACAACAACTGTATCGCCATCAGCTAGCTCGTTACCGTTAGCATCGCGAATGATACCTGCTTCAGCTGCAGCTTGCGCGTCAGCCGCTGTCCATTCATTGCCACACATAGGGCAGATAAACATATGACCATCTTCATATGTATACTCGTCGCCGCACTTAGGGCAGTTAGGTAAATTTGCCATTTAGATCTCCTTTTCTCACTACATAATGATAGTATTATACCATATAATACCTATGACTATCCTTATAATTGTGTAAAAGTTGTACGAAATTAATTCGTATTTTTCAATATTCAAATTCCGCTATATACTAATAACGAAAGAGCCATTAACGTGAGTTAGGTTCATCTCCGTCTTTTCGAGGGAGGTGACATTATGACTGTATACGAAGCATTATCATTAATGATTTTATTCGCTACCCTCGTAGTGTTAATTCTTAAAAAGTAACTAGTAAATAGTTACAAAATAAGATAAACCTAACGTTTAAGACTAAGTACTGCAATACTTAGACACGTTAGGTTTATCAAATTCACTATTCTTTGATGAGCCTAACGCCTAGAACACGTTAACTGGCTCTTTTGTACTTATAGTATAGTCTGAATTCTAGAGGCTGTCAATTTACATCGTCCTTAGAGGATATTATAAAATGAAAAGGAACATAAATAACAAGATCTTCTTTAACATCAATATACCCTATATTCCAAACTGTATCTTTTGCAGACTGTACTAATTTTGAATATATCTCATCATTAGATATATTCTCATTTGGATCTAACTCAATTATTGAGTTTTATATTAACAAAACAAAGAAAATATGTCCATTCAGTCCAAGTTCCAATTAATTTACAATGATGTCATATTTACTTATCTAGTTCAAATTGACTATATATGATAATCCCTCTATTAATTAATTAATAGATAGATAGTCGACGAGTGGTTCCGTCAGGCTCATCCCAAAACATTATAAAACATGCAGAAATGGCCTTTCGTTTTCAGCTACCAGTTGGTAACGAAGGGCTATTTGTCGTTATTACGACAAATCATCACTATCAATGCTCAAAGGAAATAACTACAAAAGGGAGACTCACAACGGAGTCTCCCTTTATTCATCTATACTAAATCAACTAAACATCTACAATCCTTGCAGAAGTTGTAAATAATCTTGCCGTTGACTAAATATATTATATATGCGCACTTCTTTTTCATCATCAAAGACACGATATAGAATAATATTTTTATTAATAATCAACATACGATAGTTTTTATTACGTAAAACAGTATGTCTTGGAATCATGCCCATATAAGGATTATCCGCTAATAAAAGAATTCTATCCTTAATCTCTTGATAAACAGACTTGGCAGTTTCATTGGAAAAAGATTGCTTTACATGCAGAACAATATGATGCAATGCCTGATCGGCCTGCGCCATAATAATGATACGATAAGCAGTGTCTTCCATAACTATTCCGCCTCAGCTAACAACTGTTCTATGCTGACAAAAGTATCCTCAATAGGACCCATTCTACCTTTTCGTTCATCTTCCTCTGCCAAGGCAATAGCCTCTAATAATTCTATCTGTGCTTTCAATTTATTATAGGTTTCATATCCCATACATACCGTATCACCACGACCATTTACCGTCATAATACAAGCTTCATCCCCTGTTTTCAAAACTGTAGAGATTTCATTATATTTATTTCTTAAATCCGACGATGGCCGGATACTTTCACGTAATAACCCCATAAAAGCACCTCCTCATATACAAATTATATCATAATTTGTATATGAATTGTGAATCACTAATCCTATCTCAATCGTCTACGCAAGATAGCATAGAGAATCATGCTAATAATAACGCTCATAACGGCTTGAATGGTATTGGTCACAATACTAGCAATGGCTACGCCTGGATCGAATACAAAGTATTCGGCGATAAAGTAGCCTGCTACGATGATAATGCCACCTACGATAGTTGCCACCAAGGCAGAGGTAGTTGTCTTATTGTTATAGACAGTACCGACAAGATAGCCTTCAATGCCTTTCACCACGAAGGTGATTGGTACAAAGACTGCGTAGCCGAGGAATAAATCAGCTAACGCTGGGCCGATAGCACCAATATAGGCGCCATATTTTCGACCTAATAATAGAGCTGACGTCATAATAACGACATCTCCAACATTGAAATAGCCGCGAATGCCAGGTACTGGAATTTTCGTGTACATGGTAAACAGTGTTGCGAGGGCAATCAATACGGCTGTGAGTACTAACGCGGACGTAGTACTGCGGGTTTGAACGTGTTGCATAGCGTCCTCCTTATAAAGAAATAGACATGTGATTATATCCATCACATGCCTATACTATATACCTATATGGTAACACCTGCAAATAAAAGGAGTTAACTATAGAAAATACTATTCACCGTACTCTTCAAAACGTTCCTCTACATTGTAGATAACCTCGCAATCACAGCCGCCACCTTCGTTGATAATCCAGTCTAGTACGCTTTCAACATCTACCTTTTGTTTTTCTAAAAACTCTCTTGTGAAAGTCAGACTATGGTCGCAACCGTCATTTGTTTCTAATTTCTCGTCTACATAGTCAAAGAGATTCCAAAATAATTCTTCGTCCATAGGTAAACTATCTTTAAAATTCTGTTTTTCTTTAGCTTTATAGCCTTTCAATAATTCCTTTTTACGCGCTTTATCCATTATGATTACTCCCTTTTATGTCTTATAAGTTATAGCTCAGGACTTATATCTCAAGCCTTATTTCTCATATAATTCTGGTCGTTCTAATACAGTGCCATATTTTAATTTTGGTAGTTTAACGAATTCAGGATACAACTGCTTAACCTCTTTACAAGATTTTAACGTAAGATGTTCTAAATTATTGAGTTCTAAAATGGGAGAGTAGTCTTTATCTATCACCTTTGCCGTTAAAAAGCTAAAAAAACGCAACTGTTTCATATGCCGTAAAAATCCTAATGATCGAACCTTAAGAATTTTTGGCGAAGCAAAATCACCTTCTAAGGCGAGACTTTCAAGATGTTTTAGATTAGCTAATAGCGCATAATCATCAATTTGTTGAAAGTTTTCAATCGACAGCGCTACTAAATTTACTAATCTTGAAATAGGCTCTAAGCTCGATACACTTCTTCCGGACCCAATGTGTAGATATTCTAGTTCTTGTAAGTTCTCTAATTTTGAAATATCTGGATAAACGCCCCATTTTATATGTAACCTTTTAAGTCTACGCTGGGCACACACCGCATCAAATAACTCCTGTGGCATTCTTGTACAAAACATGAGCTCTGTAAAGATATCTGGATGTTCAACTAAAAAACTACACCACTCCTGTAAAATTCGTTTTTTATCTTTAGCAGAATAGTCTTCATCTAGCTGTGTGCAATTAATTATCAGCTTGTCTTCACCATCATATTCAGAAACCTCAACTACAGATTTTAGTTGTTTCTCATCCTTATGATAGTAGTCAAAGCCATATTTAATTTGCTTTTCTGTTAACACTGCCATTTACAATTCCTCATCTTCGTCAGTCCTATAATTAGTTTATCTATAACCAGAGCCATGTCCAACAGATTATAACGGGCCTAGCAAATCGATACAAGCACATGCCCCTTCGCTTCTAGCACTTTTTTATAGAACACCTTCATCTGCTCGAAATCGTGGAGAATCTCATCTTTGATTTCCTCCTCTTCCTCATCATAGTCCCAAATATTTGGGTAAAGCTCTGCTTCTTTGCAAGCAGTCATATCAAAAGATTCGAGTGCACTTTCAATATCAAATTGATCTAGAGCCGCCACGATATCTGCTAACTTATCGTGTTCAGTATACGCCAAATAATCCGATATTTCTTCAACAGCTGTTATGCCAAGCACAGCTTGGCTAAGAGGGTTATTATCATCCTTATGGTCAGTTCCTACGCCAGTTAGCACAAAGTGAAGTACATCCCACATCTTGTCGATATCGAGCAATAATTCATCGTCGTCATTCCACTCTTCAACGCTTTCAAGAATTTCCTCTTCTTCTGAGCCCATAGCTTTAAGCTCTTTTAAATTCGCATCGCTTAAACAGCTATAATTAGCAATTAATCCCATAGTCCATAACCTCCTAATCCTATAATCTCAGTAGATATGTAATAATCTGTAATCCCCTTAGATATATAGTACTCTATCGCTTATTTAGTACTCTATCTCTGTCAGTAATTCTAGTAAATTAGCCTCTCCTTCATTAGCTTTATTTAATAATGGCTTACCTAGTAAAAGCACTTGCAGTGAGTAGTAATAGAAGCTAAAGAATAAATCATCAGGGAATATTTCCTCTTCCTCATATCTAAGAACATCTTCGTCTTCATCGTAGTCTTCAGACCATAGGTATTCTTCGTTGAGCATATCCTCAAAGTTCGGCAATGGATCTGCATGCTCTAGCATAAGACCATCTCGGATACACTCAGCAATCACAGCAAACAACTCAACCAATTGTTCTGCTAAATAATGAGCTACTTCATTCTGAGCGCTCTCTTCCTGGGCTTTCTTAAAAATACGAAGCAAGAAAATCATGGCGAATGGTGTAGCATGCCACAATGTGGATTGATGCTCAATATTTAACGCTATGTCCTCACCAGCCACATCAACAGCTTCAATACTGTCCATCTTCCATAAAACATCAAATTGATTAGGAAAATCTGTGCCCCGTCCATAAGAGGTCGTTAACCGATGCCACGGTATATCACTGACTTGTACGGTCTCTATGTATTTTTTAGTTACAGTATCCATTAAATTTACACCTTTATAGTAACAATTTTATATTTGCACATTTATATGTACGCCATAGATCAGTGCATTTATCGATGATTATTCCTGAACAACCTCTTTCACTAGTTCATAGGTGTCTATGAGACGCAGTTTTCCAATCCTAGGCTCATCTGTAATCTCCTCATAGATATCCTCAAGCGTTCTTCTTGGTGCTAGTGTCCATAATTTACACGGATATAGTTCAACTGTCCCGATAATTTCCAAATTATCCAGTAACAAGCCTAAGTCCTTATGATTGAACCAACAGTCTGTATCGATACCAAAATTTGTATTATCTTTTCGGCATGCGATTTTGCTGTTTAGAAACTGCTCCATTGTCGGTTTTTCTTCTTGTAAAAGCCGCGTACAGGCTAAATGATATTCGATTTTCCGCGGTGATTGATCCACGTCAGAGACAAAAATAGCACCATACTCGTTTTCAAATTTAACAGCTAATACGTCGCCCACCTTAAAATAAGGTACTCTTTTTGTTTTAGATTTACGAACCTTAATAGGCTTCGGATTTTCGCTCTGTAGCTGTACTGCTAACTTATCCAATACCTTTTGACGCTGTTTAAGGGCCTTATCATCGATTTCCAGCCAAAACTCATTAGGACCCTGAGCGATTATATCCAAGGCTTTCTGTTTAATATCAGTTGATAGATGCCCTATCTTCCATAACGAATAGGCCACCGCAGTCCAATAAATTTCTGTATAAAACTCATCAGTACAAAAATTTTCTTCTTCACTTAAAATGTCAGAAATGATCGTATCTACACTGATACCATCCTTGTACCGCTCAACAATGGCATTATAAATATCATGACCGTCGTCACTATCTATGATCTTCACTCCGTCAATTGCCATACGATTCTCCTATAACAACACAAAACCGTTTGAAATACTCTTTTATTGCTGATTATTTTCCCATTTTACATATTAAAAGAATAGACTTTCATATGGTGTAATGCTACCATCCTCTTCATGGTAAAAGCCTTGGTACAGAGGTTCTCGATGTGCCGCATCATAGAACTTTTGTAATTCAACAGCCACATTTGCTTCGGAAGGCATACCTAGCGCCTTGACAACCTCTTCCCATATTTCCATTTCTGTATAAGAAGCGATTTCATCATAACGCTCATTGGCATAGGCTTCGAGAGTACCCATGTCTGTATACTGGCTGGAGTCACAATAATCATGCCAGCAAATGCTATATACCAACAAATAGATTAAATCATCTATACTTTCAGCTATACGACCACATTGACCTTCGCTGCTGACATAACCGATAGAGCCATCCTCTAATTGATGATATTCACCGCCGGCACCATCTCGAGCAAAAGCCTTTCCATCCAAGGAAAAGGTGCATCGCCCCTCTACCTCATCCCGCTCCGTTGGCTCATCGAGCAAAAAGAAATCAAATAAAGCATCAAAATCTGCTGCTAAGCTAGAGTCTTCCTGTAATATTTTTAAATAATCCATATTCTTACCTCTTATAGATTCGCATATTTACTCTATTTCATCTCTTATTTTCCCGTAATTCTAACAACGTAGAAACCTCGTCCATATCGAGATTAAACATGTTACTTTCAAGATTAATAGGTTCAAAATAGTAACGAACTATATCTGTACCAAATTCATCTTCTAAATTGGCCCATTCTGCCCCTGAAAGCACGGTAAACCCAAGCGTATCGTTTCCAAAGCTTTCAACAAACCAGCGCACCTCATAATCAGGCTGAACGAAGTCGTTAAAGTATTTGATAGTTACATCCCGATCTTTCTCATCACCGTAAGGAATTAAGAGTTCATTATCGCCCTTTTGTAACACAATATCGTCACCATATAGCTTGCCATTGCTAACGGTTTGAATGTGGATAGGCTCATCCATCATATCATTAAAATAGCGCACCACATCTTCGTCATCCTCGCACCAATCAATCCAGATAATAGCTTCAGAATCAAATAAATCATTTACATCAATGTCATTGACAAAGAAACTTCTTAACTCTTTATACAGATTTTCCATCGTCTCTCTCCTATGTATCACTTATATCTTTAGCTAAACTGCCACACCAGTGTCACCACTTTAAAACAACTTTATAAAGTTTCGTAAATCACATCTTGTTGAGCCGTAAAGTTTTCATCAAAGGAAACCAAAATATATAGATGTCCTGCTGGGGATTTTCCCACATCATAGCCTAGCGCAAATGCATCGTAACAACCTGACTTATCTAGCATAATATCGGTTAAGGTTAGTACAATAGACTCTTCTTGCGGTATTTTCTGTTGTATGAGTTCCTGTGCTAGTTGATCTAATTCATCTAATTCAACATATAATTGTTCCCACATTGGCAGTGAAAGCACCTCTGCCTCAGTATAATTGGTGCAACTAATATTAAGTTTTTGAAAGGCTTGTCCTTCATTCTCTAAACAATTAGTGCCCAATCTGCGAGATACAAAGTAAACGCCATACGGCTCTTTAGACCAGCTTTCAACATTCCATAATGTCATTAATTCCGATTTTCTCATCAGGACGCTCCATTAGTTAATCATCCTGCAATATCCGCATCAACAGGGTTCCCATCCGCATCAATATGAGCTATGATACAGTGCCCCCAGAAGATATCATCGTCGTCATAATATACCTCTATGGTGCCATCGTTGCGAAACGCTAATTCTCCCATCGTAATACGCTTGGCAAATACGTCTGATGTAATCGGATCTTGGTCGTCATTGTCAAGCCAATCATTAGCAAGGTCTAGCAATTTTTCACTAATATAGGTACTAATTCGTTGTTCAAATGCTTTGAAATTATCGATTGTATTGAAAGCAGCCAATGCTACGGTACAGCTTTCATCAAAGCCCTCATCCACATCAAGGGTGAATGCATAATCATCAATTCTGGCTGTGTAATATTGATACTCTCGATTTAACAGGAAATCGCCCCTATCAGTATGAAGATATTTAGGGGTTTTCAAATACGCCGACAACGCCTCTAATTCGCTATGTTTGGCATGTTCCTCTAACACCTCAAGCACATAATAACGATTATTCCAAGACGGGCGCATATAGCCCAAATCCTCTATAGGCTTTGCTTTCTTAACCAACAATTTGTAAACGCCATGGGGCTCAAAACTATACCCCCAACCATTGTCAAAGCCTTCAATAATCCACGTCAAAATGCCTTCGCTACGGTCAAGCACACCAGTTCGAGTATCTAAGATAGCATCGGTAGATACCAGTGGTCTATGGTACTTCTCTAAATAAGGACTAGCCCCATTCGCATCACTGCGAGGTAATGCATAGATTTCAAACTCTTCCGCTTCAAACTCTGCTTCATATTCTGGTAAACGTACAACACTCATATGACTCTCTCCTATTTATCACATACAAGCAAATATATAACTAGTCTATAGCCTAACACCATTATAATCGCTCAGCTACATCGATTCTATGTAATAGCTCTTTCGCCAGTTCTTTGGCGGTTTTGAATTCCTCATTTGAAAGCACCATAAGTACAAAGCTATCGGTCCCAATATCCATGCCTGCTAACGTATAGTTTTCCCATTTAGAGTTAAGATCAGCACACCAGTCCATAATAACTTGATCTTCATCTAATGCTGCTGGGTCAATCGTTAGATTTTCGCTAGTATCTAAAGACTTGTTACGTATTAATTTCTGTACATAATAAATAAAATCCTCTAATTCACATTTACAGCTTAGCTCTACGGCATATCCTTTAGCTACTAATTTTTCATAGAGATTCCACCAGCTATCTTCTAATTCTTCCATGGAACGTAACTTTGCCTTCGTCATAAACGATTTAGCTTGTTTAGCATCGCCTAGCAATAATGTTGCTAGCTCCGTAAATGTAGGTCGCATCTGATCGATATCTAGATACGCTACTTCTACACACAAACTACAATCAGGTACTCTGCGTTTTTTCACAAAGGCCCGCATCATCTTCACTGCGTCAGGATAACTTACATCAGCCATACGATACGTCTTACCATCTATGTCTAAGAATATATCTACTGCATCTGGTGTTTTTCCTACACGCGCTTTCATCGCAGTGCAACCATCGATGGCATGAGGTGGATACAATTCTATATACATGAAAAATCCATCATGCATAGCCTTTAGAGTATTATCTATTCCTACTATATTAAAACCATTTCGATTATAATCAGGGCACTTCAAATGCCATTCTTCGTAGTTGTCGAACAGTTTCTCTTGAATCCAATTGTAAAAGCTCATATACACTCTCCACTATATACTGTCGCTTACATATAATATTTAACTGAATATGTATCTGAAAATGTATCTGAAAATGTAACTAAATATGTATCTTAATTATATCATTATTAAGGAATACTTATAATAAAAGCATAGGATAAAAAAACTCCTACAAGAGAAACCTTGTAGGAGTTTTGATTACATTATTTAGATTCTAATTTAGCTGCTAATTCACTATATTTTTGTGCTAGTTCATTATACTTTTCAGCTAAGTCTTTCATATCTTTCTTAAGTTGTGCTGCATCTTCAGTAGTTACCTCTTCAGAGCTTTTACCAAATTTGAAATTGGCACCCAAGCTAATAGAATTACGACCGTTACCAACGGTAGTGGCAGCATTAAACATTGTGTTTTTATTAGGGCGATAGAATGCACCTAAAGCCGCTGCATTAGCATTTTTATAGTTACCAAAGCCAACGGAGTAGGACCATTTATCATGTTTATCGAAATCTAATGGATGCAAGCCAGCGAGTGCTGCAGAAGCGGCTGCTACGCTAGATACTTGTTGATCAGTGTAAGATTTGGCTTCATTTAAGCTATTAGCGCCGCCATTAATAATACGATTATTTAACGTATTAATATCGCCTTCTATAGTAGTGATACGATTTTCATGATTATCTACCACGTCTTTAATGGCATGTAGTTGGGACCCATTAACTGCATCAGTAGATGTAGCAGATACACGGCCTGCCGCTACATTTGTAATCGTACGTTCTGCACCACTATCACCAATGCTCAATGTACCAACCGCATTTCCACCAGCAAAGTTATAGGTTCTGCCGCCGATAACACCAGAGTTAGTAGATACTGCTGTAGCCGTAACAGACTTAGCACCTAATGCAATGCTATTGTCTGTGGCAGCCATCGCATTCGTACCAATAGCAATGGAATTTTCATTAAGAGCTTTAGCAGTATTGCCGATTGCAGTAGAGTTTTTACCAGAAGCCTCTGCTATAAAGCCAATGGCATTAGATGCAAAGCCTGTCGCTTTAGAAAGACCCATCGCATTAGCCGCTCTGCCGGAAGCTACGGAAGATACACCAAGTGCTGTGGAATATGTATCAGATGCTTGTGCATTATCACCGATAGCTGTAGATTGAGCACCAGTAGCTTTGGAAATAGTACCTACTGCAGTACCACCCCAACCAGTTGCTACAGAGTCAGTACCGATGGATACTGCTAACTCATCTGCTGTCGTATTTCTACCAATTACAATACTACCAGCCTTTGCGATATTAGCTGCTTTACCGATAGCAATAGAATCAACGCCATCTACAGTTGCATTTGTACCAATAGCAATACCATTTTCCTTTGTTGTAGTTGCGCTATGACCGATTGCTAAGGAGTCCTTTTCTGCTGCATTCGCTAATGTGCCAGCAGCAAAGGCACTTTTACCAGCACTAGTAGAATAGTTACCTAATGCTACAGCATCCTCATTAGAAGCTGCAGTTTTAAAGCCTAATGCTGTAGAATACGCACCGCTAGCATTTGCATAAGATCCCACTGCAGTTGTATTCATAGCAGTTGCTTCCGCATTAAAACCAAATGCAGAGGACTGATTACCAGAACCTGTGGAGCTATAACCTACTGCTGTAGCGTAATCATTTTTTGCTTTTGCATTATAGCCAATCGCTGTGCCCATAATGTTATTGGCCTTTGCATTATTACCAATAGCAACTGTATTTAGAGCAGTTGCTTCTGCTTTACGACCAATGGCATACGCATCATCGGATGTTGCTTTCGCAGTATCACCAAAGGCGATAGCATTATTACCTTGAACCTTAGCACCAGTACCACCTACCAAAGCATTATTACCTTTAATGGTATTATTCTTACCTAAAGCCACAGAGTCATGTCCGTCAATACTATTATATGAACCAACTAATAAAGAATTAATCGCATCGTCATTATTGGCATGGCCAAAGCCGCCTACGATATTATTAGTACCACCAACAGTATTGCTAGTACCTACTACCAAGCTGTGAGTAGCAGAGTTTGTATTATACCAACCTGCTACGATACTGCCCGGACCAGATGCAGTATTATTAGTACCAGAAGTAATACTATTAGAAGCAGAAGGTCGAACTGTATTATTGTCACCACCGAGCAATATATTATTTACAGGGGAGAACATATCATTCTCAACTTTGTTATCTCCACCATAAGCAATCGAATTCTTTATGCTTAATGGCGCAGCAGTGGTAGCACTAATATCTAAGTTGGATGCTGCAAGTGCTGTTGTAGTAATACTTGCGGTAATCATAGCCGTTAACAGTAATTCTTTTTTCATTTGGTTTCCCCCTTTTAAGACAACACAAACAATAAACCTAAAAAAAGATTCAAAGCTATCTAATGGAACTTGAATCTTATTGTACCCCTCTATACACTATTCATTGTCAAAATATGAATAAAATATGAATATTACTCTAATATTATAAGTCTAGCTCATAAGAATTGCAAGAAAATACAAAAAAGAAGGTATACGGCTTATAAAAGCTGTATACCTTCTTTTCTATACTGGTGCGCCTAGAGGGATTCGAACCCCCGACTCACAGTTTAGGAAACTGCAGCTCTTTCCTCCTGAGCTATAGACGCATGTATACTTTATTATATCGTTTTTAATAAAGTATACGCAAGGCGCCCTTATTGTTGTAGGTATTGGTTATTTACTTGTTTTTGTTCTTCTGGGCTGAGGTTTTGGTAGCCTTTAGCTAATGCACTTACCCAAGATCCATAAGCAGGGTTTGGGAATACCACAAAGGTAGTACCAAAGTCTTCTTTATGAGTATCGATAATCGCATTTCGTTCAGCTAAGGTCTTACCTTTGGTTCCGATTGGGAAGTCCCCTGCATTATCGCCCATATACACAATTACGTTGTATTTCTTAGCAATCGCATCAAAGCGAGGTTGTTTGTCAGAGTCTTTTTCGAATAGTAGTACATGGTTTTTATCAACAGATGGGAAGCCTAATTCTTTAAAGTTCTGTATCGTTACATCAAGATTTACTGGGGCGTAACGGTTTGATACGTAGAAAATTTCTACACCTTGTTTATGAACTTCATTTAAAAATTCAACGGCTCCAGGCATGGCTTGTGATTTCCCTTGATGTACCGCTTGGCGCCACCAAGGAGCATCGAAGCGACCATTGCCATTAGCAATGCTTTCACCCATCAGTTTTGTATTGTCTACTACTGTTTCATCAGCATCAAGAACGATAGCTAAAGGCTTTCTCTGATGAGACGGATCTGCAACAGCCATTTTAACAAGATTCATCGCTACATTATACCCCTGATATGCCAGTGCTCTGTACTCAGCAGAGGTACGCATCCATAACAGCCCCATCGTCTCAGTATCAGCTTGGTACTGCTGCTTTTGCTTGAGCGCTGCCTGTTCCGCCTGAGTCGTAACAGTAGTAGGACCTATGCTACTTGCTTTCACCGTCGTCGGAGAGTCCGCCTGTACTACAGGACCGACGCAAAGGCTACCGCCAAGACAAGCCACCGCTACATACCATGCCAAACTACTACGTTTCATAATTGCCTCCTAACCACATTTGCTCTCTGTATAAATACAATACACAATGTAATTCTACATAGTTATACTAAAACCCTTTTTGAAAATAAAAAACACCTTGTTCCTACCATAATAGGATACAAGGTGCATTTTGTTTATGTCCTTTTGTTTACGCTGGACGGCTCCAGTCGACTTGTACGTCGATAGCTTCCCACATGCGTGTTAAAGCTAATTTTAAGTTGTCCAAAGATTCTAATGGCTTTACGTTCAATCGTTCATATGTATCAAGACCTGTAGCATGCTCAATGGCATGTTCGTCGTTTAAGTAAGCGATAACCTTATCAACCCACTCTTGTTCAGGTAAATCTACGGACACTGTTTTTGCTTCTGTGTCATAGGACAAGAAACCATTGCTGTTGATGCCATAATGGATGGCTACGCGAAATAAACTCATATCTATACCTCTCTTGCGGTAATTTATTAACACTATACCCATATTGTAACATGAACAATTATATTAGTGAAAGTATTCAATATGAGTTCATCAGAATTTTTTAAGTTCCTTCTTATCAGTAGATTTTGTGTCCTCATTGGCAGATGTATCATCTGTTGTATTAGACAGTGTATCATCTGCCGTATTAGACGATATATCACCTACCGTATTAGATGGTGCATCTCCACGAGCATCTACTGCAGATTTCAGTTCTGATCGTTTTCGACGTGTTCCATTGTCTCCGTGAAAGCGTTGCCACAGCGCCCCGCTCATGATGACGGTCTCCCCAAATTTAGACTCTAACGAATCGAGTACACTAGCTAGCTTATCTTCCGTTTCATCCTGTGGTGATTCAAAGAGGCTATCCTGCATAGGAACCTCCTCATCAAGTCCACTGACAGTAAGGCCTAACAGGCGTATAGGACCAGGCGGCTCCATAAAGGTAATCTCTTTAGAACTACTATATTTAGAATTCCTAGACTTTACCTTTGTAGTTGCCCCTAACATTTCCACATCTTTCTTTGTGCCTTTAGGCTGCTTGCTCGTCTTATCTTGCATGAGCTTGTTCCAAAGGATCAGCGCAGTTTCGAAGAACACATGCTCATGGTCTGATGGCGTGTCTAACCGCTTTTGCCGGGATACGGTGGTGAAATCATCGTACCGAACCTTAATCGACACGGTGTGCCCTAAGAGATTGCGTTTTCTCAATCGTTTTGATAAGCGATTCGCAAAGTATCTAAACTCTAGTTCAATGGCACTACCATCCGTTAAATCTTCTTCGTAGGTTTCCTCAGCTCCGATAGACTGTATTTTGCGATCGGTTTCCACCGGTCTATCGTCAATCCCGTTCGCTAGTTCCCATATGCGGCGCGCCTGGTTACCCACGTGGGGAATTAAACTGCTTTCATCAGGCAATGCTTGAATATGACGCATCAAGTGAAAGCCTCCTGTTTTCAGAATTTTCTCCGTACGGGGACCTACGCCCCAAATACGTTTAATCGGTAACGGAGCTAAAATCTCTTTTTCACGGCCATAAGGTATGACTACAAGGCCATCGGGCTTATCTAAATCGGAGGCCAATTTAGCAAGGAATTTGTTCGGTGCTAAACCTGCAGAGATGATGAGTCCAGTTTCCTCAAATACACGGTCTTTAATGGCTCTGCCCAGTGCTTTAGGTCCACTGTACATGGTAGACATACCGCTAACCTCGAGGAAGGCCTCATCTACAGATAGGGGCTCAATGTAAGGAGTGAATTCTTTCATAATGGAAAAAATCTGTTCCGATACCTCTTTATAGCGGTCCATGCGAGGATATACGTAGATACCATCGGGACAGAGTTTCTTAGCTCGTGAAATAGGCATGGCCGAATGAACACCGAATTTGCGCGCCTCATAGGAACAGGTAGCAACGACGCCACGTGAAGAAAGACCACCCACGATAACGGGGTGGCCTTTATATTCTGGATGATCCAGTTGTTCGATGGACGCGAAGAATGCATCCATATCAACATGCATAATCCATCGTCTCATTGTTACGCTTCTTTTTCGTGCTCAGAAATACGGCAGTATTTAATTTGTGCGCAAATACACTCATCCTTAGATTTATATAATTGAGGGATGATCTCTAAAATATCGCCAAATGTAGCTTCATTAATGGAATAACGAGTCCATAAGCCATTACGTTGAGAGTTAACTACACCTGCATCAATTAAGATTTTCATGTGGTAGCTCAACGTAGATTGAGACAAATTGAAGCTAGCTAAAATATCAGCTGCACATAATTCATTGCAAGACAACATATCGATGATGTGTAATCTTGTTTCATCGCTTAATGCCTTGAAAATCGTAGCTAAACGTTCATAAGAAACTTCAACCATATCTTTAACTCCTCAAATCCGTATCAAAAAATGTCAATCTACTTTCTTGAATCTATTATATACTATTTCTTAATGTAAATCTATTTTTTTCTTTATATTTGTATCTTAATAATTTATTATGAATATCATTTTTAAATAAATGAGTAATTTTTATCACATTATAAACTCATTTAAGCACGCCACAGGTTGTATATCATGAATATTTTAAATAAATTTTCATCTCATAGATTTATTTAGTTATACATTAAATCGTATATATAAAGATTTTATACAATTTTCTTCTATAGAATTTCCGATATACACATTTTCCGATAACCTTATAGCATACTTCGATATACCGCACCACATTAGTGACCGAAAGGATTAGATGTATTATACTTTTTTTGTAGTCTAAATCATTTCATTACAAAAGGCTCCTCTTAGAGGAGCCTTATCTGTATAATTCTATAAATCGATTGCATAGCAGTAAAATTATAGCAATTATACTACTACATCGACGCTATCGAATGTAATCATTTATATTATATCAAATTAGTATAGCTTAGAATACGTTTACTAAGTCGATAGTTTGGCTACGGTTAGGGCCAACGGATACGATACCCAAAGGTACGCCTGTTACTTCTGCAATGCGTTCTACATATTTGCGAGCATTTTCTGGAAGTTCTTCATATTTACGGATACCAGAGATATCAGTTTCCCAACCTGGCAATGTTTCGTACACTGCTTCACATGCTTCAAGATCTTTCAAGTTAGCTGGGAAGCCTTCTACATCTTTACCATTCAATTTGTAACCTACGCAGATTTTTAATTCTTTGAACGTATCAAGAATATCTAAACGAGTGATCGCAAGGTAATCAAGGCTGTTAAGACCTGCAGCGTATTTTACAACCATAAGGTCTAACCAACCGCAACGACGAGGACGACCAGTTACAGTACCGAACTCATGACCAAGTTTACGAAGATTTTCGCCAGTTTCGTCAAGAAGTTCCGTAGGGAATGGGCCTGCACCAACGCGTGTTGCATAAGCTTTTACTACGCCGAAGATATTTTTCAAGTAGTTAGGACCTACACCAGCACCTGTGGAAGCACCACCTGCGATTGGATGAGAAGATGTTACGAATGGATATGTACCATGATCAAGGTCAAGCATAGTTGCTTGCGCGCCTTCAAACAATACTTTTTTATCCTCTTGAACTGCTTTCAAAACAGCGATGTTAGTGTCTGTTACATATGGTTTCAAAGCTTCAGCGTATTTGATGTAGTCCGCTAAGATTTCATCGTAGTTAACAGGTTCAGCATCATAAACCTTTGTAAGCATTTTGTTTTTGAATTCTACATTGTATGATAATTTTTGTTTGAATGTATCCAAGTCATACAAATCGCAGATACGGATGCCGATACGGTTAATCTTATCAGCATAGCAAGGACCGATACCGTTTTTAGTAGTACCGATTTTAGCGTCCCCTTTAGATGCTTCCTCTGCATTATCTAAAGCGATATGATATGGCATGATAACATGCGCACGGTCAGAAATTTGAAGAGATTTAGCAGATTTACCTTGTTTTTCAAGGCCTTCAATTTCTTGTAACAAAACTTTAGGGTCGATAACAACACCAGTACCAACGATATTTTGTTTGTTATCGTACAAGATGCCACTTGGCAAGAGGCGAAGCGCAAATGCTTTGTCATCTACTACAACAGTATGACCTGCGTTATTACCACCTTGACTGCGCACAACAACGTCTGCACGTTCCGCGATCCAGTCAACGATCTTACCTTTACCCTCGTCACCCCATTGAGTGCCGATAACCATACTTGTTGCCATATCTATATCCTCCATGTGAAAGTCTAAATAATTCATTATCATTATACAACAATGTTCAGACTCTGTGAAAGTATTTATACAAATTCAATCTTTAGTTTCTTGCCGAATGCATGAGCTATTTTCTGTAAAGTCTTCAAAGATGGATTGCCATTTCCATTTTCAATCTTACTAATATCAGACTGAGTAATGCCTGTTAATTCAGACAACTCCATCTGAGTCATATGAGCTGCGAGACGAGCCTCTACAATATTCTGAATGATTTGATATTCATCCTCTAACTCATCCCACTCTTTTTTAAACTTCGGATTTTTTAATTGTTTCTCTAAATATTGATCTAACGTTTCCATATTATGTATACCTCTCAATATAATCATTCTTATATCTAACAGCTAATTCAATAGCATTCTTCGGTGTTTTCATAGATTTTTTTACAAAACCATTTGTTAATACAATTTGTCTGCCTACAAAGAAAAAATATAATATCCGAGAAATATTGGACCCTTGCTTCGTTCGCAACTCATAAATACCATCCTCTAAATGTTTAGACTGAGGTTCTCTCAAACGATTACCATATAATTCAAGTATCTTTAGATCTCGAATTGTTTTAGCTCGTTGCTTATCTGAAAGCTCATTTAAGAATACTTTTGCTGGCTTTTCTCCACGTAGAGTTTCATAAAAAACAATAGAAAACGTATCCATCATATTCCTCCTAGTACTAGAAGAAATCTTTACTTAAATTATATGTTAAAACATATATTCAGTAAAGATATGAGATATAGAAATTTAAAGTCTTACTACATCCAATATAAGTATCTAGCCCCGTAAAGTAAAAAAATAGGAGGTGACCATTAGTCACCTCCCATGTATTGACATTTTAACTAGTCAAAGTATTCTATTTTGCCCTAGATACTATTCCATTTTCAATTTTTATCTGTTTCTTAAGTACTATTTTGGTTCTTTAAGCCATAGGCTCATTAGGAGCCCCATAAGTCCTACAGGTATCAAGGTCATCAAAGCAGTTTGCACATCATAGATATCTGCCAAGTGTCCGATATAAGGTGCTACAAGTCCTCCTAGTGTAATGCCAAGGCCTAGTGTAATTCCCGACGCAAAGCCTGCATTTTTAGCAAGGTATTTTTGACCGAGTACGGTAATCGGTCCATATTGTGAGAATACGCCAAAGGCCATCGGTATCATAGCACCGAAGAAGCCCCATATATTTGGGACAAAGATAAATACTAAAACGGATGGCAAGAAGATAAGATTACCTAAGCGCACCGTTTTAAGGAAACCTAATTTATCGGATAAAGCCCCGCCCATATAGGTAAGGACTGCGCCCATTGCAAAGTACATGGTTAAAGCCAAGCTAGAGGCACGGGCTTCGCCGTTAATAACGGTAATGTACAGGATAGGAATAAAGATAGATAGTACAGAGAACAATATGGATCGTGAAGCGATTACAAAGAATAGCTTACCAAAGCTCGACCAATCATTCGTACCCGTATGAGTAGGTGTAGTAGAGCTTTTACTTTCACCAGCATTAGTCGTGTCAGCCTCGCCCGTAAAGGCATAGAGATATAGCAATACACCGAGCAAAGCAATAGCGGTGAACACCCAAAGGAAATGACCGCCAAAGACGTAGACACCACCTGCAATGAGAGGACCCAATGCAAAGCCCGCACTGCCGCCCACTGCAAAGCGGCCCATAGCGTTGCCGATTTCATGAGATTGTGTACGATTCACAAGGAGGGCCGCCTCAGGATGGAATAATGCTGCCCCTACGCCGGCCAAGAGTGACAAGGCTAGGATCATTTCATAGCTCGTGGCTAGCGCTATAGCACTAATAGACATGAGAGTCACCGTAAAGCCTGCTGGAATGAACCAGGGTACGCGCCACCGATCGGCCACGTAGCCCAATGCAGGCTGGGCGATAGAGGCCACCACGGTATTACAAAAAATAATGGTAGCTGATTGATAGTAATTAAGGCCAAAGTTAGCAATAAAGAACGGAATCAATGCAGCTAACGAACCTTGACCAAAGTCATTAATACAATGAAAAATAGGCGGTCCGTACTTTCGTATCATACGTTTCATATAACCTCCTAATAAGATAGCTAATTTTCCCTAAGATACAGAGATACTCACGAAGAAACTATCCCATAATTGTGCGCAAAATAATGTAAATAACGGATTACTTTCAAAATAAAAAGAGTAGATATAGCCAACACCTAATGCATGTGCCATAGGCTTGTTGGTCTATACCTACCCTAGTCTTTCATATGTTATATGGGAAGTACCCTACAATTATAGGCCAAAGCGAGCCATGATTGTATCAACATGTTTCAACAATTTATGAGGATCGAAGCATGCATCGATTTCTTCAGCAGTCATGTATTTCTTGATGTTTTCATCAGATTTAAGACCTGTCGCGAAATCTTTGCCTTCAAGCCAACGTTCCATAGCGTATTTTTGAACCCAACGGTATGCTTCGTCACGCACTGCACCTTTGTCTACAAGGTGAGTCAAAATTGTTTGGCTGAATACAAGGCCACCTGTAAGGTTAAGGTTTTTAAGCATTGTTTCAGGATATACCAACAATTTATCGATGGTGCGGATTGTTAAATGAAGCATGTAGTTCAACGCGATTGTTGCATCTGGCAAGATTACCCGTTCTACAGAGCTATGGGAAATATCGCGTTCATGCCACAAAGCTTGGTCTTCGAAAGCAGATTGAGCATAGCCGCGAAGCAAGCGTGCCATACCGCAGATTCTTTCACAAGTGATAGGGTTGCGTTTATGCGGCATCGCAGAGGAACCCTTTTGTTTAGGGCTGAAATATTCTTCCGCTTCGCGCACTTCTGTACGTTGCAAGTGACGAATTTCTTTGCCGATTTTATCTAATGTACCGCCTACAACAGCGATAGTAGACAATAATTCAGCGTGACGGTCACGTTGTACGACTTGCGTAGCGATTTTAACAGGTTCAAGGCCTAATTTTTCACATACGTATTGTTCTACGAATGGATCGATGTTGGAGTACGTGCCAACAGCGCCAGACAATTTACCTACCGCAACGCTTTTACGAGCATGCTCCATGCGTTCGATATCGCGTTCTACTTCAGCCATCCATAACGCCAATTTCAAGCCAAATGTAGTTGGTTCACCGTGGATACCGTGAGTACGACCAATCATAGGTGTGTATTTGAATTCAGCTGCGCGACGACGCAATACTTCGTGCAAACGTTTCAAATCAGCAATCAAGATGTCGCACGCTTGTTTCATCATGTAACCAAGTGCTGTATCTTTAACGTCTGTAGATGTAAGACCAAGATGGATATATTTAGCCGCTTCAGGACCTACGTATTCGCCTACTGCTGTTACGAAGGAAATGATATCGTGGTTTGTTTCTTTTTCGATTTCATGAATGCGCTCAACGTCGAAATCGGCTTTTTCGCGAATTGTTTTTGCCGCTTCTTTAGGGATAACTCCCAATTCAGCTTGCGCCTCGGATGCGAGGATCTCCACCAATAACATTGTGTCAAACTCGTTGCGTTCGCTCCAAATATGGCCCATTTCTTCTCGTGTATAACGTGGTATCATGATGTCTCCTTTGCATGATAAAAGCTAGATTTATAGGATTATTGTACCATATGTGAAAGCTCCATTCAACGAAAGACCAATACATTTCCGAATGATAATTATATTAAATTTACTAATTGTTCGTATTTCTTGGCGATTTCCTATTCGTTTGTAATCAATTATTTATAGCAGATGCAGTAACTATAAGAATTTAGTTATATTAATACTATCTCTATGTATTTACACGAATAAAATGATATACTAGAGCTATCTGAAATATACAGGGACTTGTATATCATTACTGGGAGGCTTTCATGGCAAATTTAAATCGAAAAGAGCGTCGTGCACAGCGCAACGAATCTAATACAGCAGGCATTATATTACGTCTATTCTTTCTACTCAGCTTTATCGGCTTAGCGGTAGTACTATTCGGCGAGCTTGATTACAATTTTATCGTCTCTATATACGCTGTAAACATCGTAGTATCCTTGATTTATGTAGTAATGAACAAATCCCGCATCACTACCTCTTTGGCGGTACATACAAATGTACGCGTTATCATCGCTTATCTCATTATGTTGATTACCATTTTCTTCTACGCTTTAGCGTTATGGCGTGCAAATCAGTTTAGTACACCAATGCAGGCCACTTTGTTCATCGGTGGGGCCATCGTGTACCTTGCGGTATTCAACTCCACTAAGACAATGCTTACTAATCAAGACTAATACAAACATAACAAAAGAGGCATATCTTACATACATTTGTATGAGATATGCCTCTTTATTGTCCTAGAATAACGGGAACTGCTAAGTAAACAGGTTCACCCCGTCGGTTAACGATGGACCCACTGCTTTTAATAATGCGCAGCGCTTCGTCTCGTACAGCTGGTGGTACATCGTCCACAATCAATGGCGTATGTTCGCCAACGATAACATTGCCGTTAACATCAAAGTTAACTCGTACTACTACCTTGCCTGTTACGACAGATGCTCGCCCCTGTTCTTGTACAGTCCGCAAATAGTCATGAGGATTAATATCTGGTTTTTGTAAAAGCGCTTGTTGCCCTGGCGTCAATAAACTCAATGCTAAATCAGATAAGAAGGATAAGTCACTAGATTCAAGCAATCCATTTCCAGTTGCATTCGGATCCGATGTTACATCTTTACCGACAGGCGCTTTACTATTCTTAGAGGATTTTCCATCCTTAGAATCTGCTCCGTGCGTAACTACAGCTTGTTCACTACTGCTCGTTTCCGATTCAATAGCCTTTGGAACGGCCCATTCTCGGCGCACACTAGATGCTGCTGTACTTTCACTTAACTCCTTAGTACGTTCATTCTCTTGCTTGCGCTCATCCAGTGAGGGATTCACTTTAGGAGCGGCCCCCTCTGGAGTTACATCTTGAGGTTTTTCCATGAGCTTCTCCACAGGTGTAGGCAGTTCCTCAACAGCGGCTACTCCTGTGTCGCTTTCACCATCATCAGGCAAATTAAAGCTAATTTCCGCCGCATCATGAGCAGGTCCAGTACCAGCCATACCACGCAAAGAAAGGCCCATACCAGAGATAAGGATAATTGTGATTCCCAAGGACACCATAAACGGTTTTAAATAATGCGATTCAAACATAGAATCACTTCCGTTCCGTAGCGACGCTAATATATTTAGCGCCATTCACCTTGAGCATGTCCAACAGGGCGATAACCTCGCTATAGTAAACATCCTTAGATGCGCGAATGACAAAAGCTTGTCGAGGTGCTTGTTTCACGATAGATTGTACCTCTTCAGCCAAGCGGTCGGAAGAGATTTCCTGATTGTCGATATATAGCGTGTGCGTTGTGGTGAGCGTAATCGTAATAGGCTCAATAGATTTTGCCGTAGATGTCGATGCAGATGGCAAATTGAGCGGAATTTGTTGCTCTGTATTCATGTACAACGTGCCCACCATGAAGAATACCAATAAGAAAAATACGATATCGATCATGGGGATAATCATGATGGTCGGTTCTTTTTTAACCCCTAATGTGCGTCGTCTCATATATCATGTTCCTCGTTGTACGCATCGAGGATGTTGCCGCACTCATGCTCTAAGGTAGTAATAGAATCGTTTACCTTTGCTGCACAGTAACTGTGAAAGCCGAGAGCGATAATCGCTACAGTCAAGCCTGTAGCCGTAGCCACTAAGGCTTCAGATACACCCCCTGTAATGATGGTAGGCGCACCAATATCGCCGCCTACTACTGCGAAGGCGCGAATCATGCCAAGCACGGTCCCCAATAGACCCAATAGTGGAGCCATGGTTACGATCATGCTAAGCCAGCTAAGGCCGCGTTTTAAACGCTCATCGGCGTAAGATACTACGTCTTGCAAACGGTTTTCTAAACCATTATAGTTCTTTGCACTGCGCATAGCGCGAGCAAATAAAGCGCCAAGCTCCTCTGTGTCGCGTTCCAGAATACTTGGTAACATGACCCAAGATTGATTCTTCTCTAATACCTTATTAAAGCGGCGCAAGTCCTTTGTAAACTTACGATATAAAATGATACGCTCAATGCCAATCATCAATGCAAAGAGCAAAAAAATTACTAGCGGATACATAACAAATCCACCAGCCACAAATAAATGCGCTATGCTACTCATACTAACCTCCAAAAGCCTTCTACCCTTTAGGCTCTATTAGGGTTAATTATACCACGTTTTACCCTATCAAAAAATAAGATATGCGACGTAAAAGCCACATAAATTAAGGATTAACATTATAAAAAGGCTGTACTAAAATGATTACCATTCTAGTACAGCCTTTTACATCGTTAGACCCTGAACTTGATTAGTCTTTTTTAATGATGTTTACGATGAAGCCACCTACACCTAAAGCCAATCCTAAACCGCTACAGAACATACCGATAGAATACCACAAGGTGTAAGATTGGTTATTCGCAGAAATAGCCTTAGCCGCTGCTTGCGCATTAGTCGCATTTCTTGCAATTTCCAAATTAGCCGCCGCTGGATCTGGATTTAACAATAAAATGGCAATACCAATAATCAAAATGACTACACCAATTGGTAATAACAGTTTTTTGTTCATTTGAATGTCCCCCCTCTTAACATTAAACGGTGAGTATACTTTAATTATACACCGACTTTAGCATTTTAAAAAGATAAACTTATAGATTATCTAACTTTCATTAGCTAACCAATAGCAATTATTCATTAAAATAAATGAATGGATAAACTAATAAATTAAGTATTAAAATACAGAAAAAGGCATAGTATACAATGCCCATTGAGCTGAACTCAATAAGAACATTGGCACTATGCCTTTTATGGATACATCTTAAGTTATATCTAAATTAGTAGCCCATAAAGTAGGTCCATAAAGAGGAGTGTGTAAGTAAGATAAGTTATGCCTACTTATCTTGTATATGTATGGAACTACTTATCGTAAGGATTTATCAAAAATGGTAATCAATTCTTCTACGGCTTGTGATTCACTCATTTCACCGTCTAAGACAGCATTTTCAACTTCGCCCATACGACCTTGAATGACTACATTGTTAAAGAATAGGTTATGCAAGTGTTCGTCAATCATATCACGTACCCAACGGAGAGATTGTTCTTGACGTCGTTTTAAGAATACCCCATTTTCTTTACCTTGTTCAGCAAACTCTTGAATCACATCCCACAATTCGTCGAGACCATCCTTAGTCACTGCAGAACATGTGTAGGCTTGGGTTTTCCATTTTTCCGTAGCTGGACGGATGTAATGTAACATCCGATCGTAATCGCTACGAGCGATGAGCGCACGCTTGAGGTTGTCCCCATCAGCCTTATTGACCACAATAGCATCGGCAAGTTCCATAACGCCTTTTTTGATGCCTTGCAATTCATCGCCTGCACCAGTTAAGACAATGAGCATAAAGAAGTCTACCATGGAGCGCACAGTAACTTCGCTTTGCCCAACCCCTACGGTTTCGACGAGAATAATATCGTACCCAGCAGCCTCGCAAAGTAGCATCGTTTCTCTACTTTTACGAGCCACACCGCCTAGTGTACCACCAGCCGGCGATGGACGGATATAGGCTTCAGGATGTTTCGTCAACGTTTCCATCCGCGTTTTATCGCCCAAGATACTGCCTTTTGTGACTTGGCTCGTAGGGTCTACAGCAAGTACGGCCACCTTGTAACCTGCTTCAATGAGCATATTACCAAAGGCTTCAATAAATGTACTTTTACCGGCCCCAGGCACACCAGTAATACCGATGCGCAACGCCTTGCCCGTACGAGGCAATATAGCTTGTAATACTTGTTGAGCTAGTTTGAAATGGTCCTTATTATTACTTTCTACTAATGTAATAGCCCGTGAAAGTATAACGCGGTCCCCCTGCTCGATACCGCGTACATAATCAGCGACAGTTAACTTCTTTCGCCGCTGTACGGGACGTACCGACGGAGCCAGATGAGCGGAGCTAGACAAGAGGCCGTCGTGCATTTCCTTGACGCCTTTCATCACGTGACACGCAAAGGTATCATCTTTTTTCGCATCTTCTGGCACCCAGTCAGGACGGTAGGTGTCAGTCATCGCCTTCGTCTTGAACGTGGCTAGTCAATGTTTCTAGTAATTTTTTCGCCGCTACTGGCAAAACTGTACCAGGGCCAAAGATAGCCACTGCGCCATGTTCGCGTAGGAACTCATAGTCCTGAGCAGGGATTACGCCGCCGATGGCAACTAAAATATCTCCACGACCTCGCTTGTTGAGTTCTTCTACAAGTTGAGGTAACAATGTTTTGTGACCTGCCGCAAGAGAACTGAAGCCGACGATGTGAACGTCATTATCCACCGCATCTTGTGCTGTTTCTTCTGGAGTTTGGAACAAAGGTCCGATATCTACGTCAAAGCCCATATCCGCGAAGGATGTAGCGATAACTTTGGCGCCGCGGTCATGACCGTCTTGGCCCATCTTAGCAATCATGATACGAGGACGACGACCTTCAAGATCTTCGAAATCATCCGCCATTTGGCGAACTTCCTTGATTACATCATCATCTTCATATTCGCTGGAGTATACGCCAGAAATAGAGCGGATAACAGCTTTATGACGGCCACATACCTTTTCAACAGCAAAGGAAATTTCACCCAAGGATGCACGAGCACGAGCGGCTTCAAGTGCAAGGGCAAGCAAGTTGCCTTCCCCAGATTCTGTAGCATTTGTAATCGCTTCGAGACAGGATTGAACCTTATCTTCGTCACGGTTAGCACGCAATTGTTCGAGACGACGAATTTGCGCTTCACGTACAGCTGTGTTATCTACGTCGAGGATATCCAATGGATCTTCTTTATCTAGACGGTATTTGTTGATACCGATGATTGCTTCACGACCAGAGTCGATACGAGCTTGGCGACGAGCCGCAGCTTCTTCGATACGCATTTTAGGAAGACCTGTATCAATCGCTTTCGCCATACCGCCAAGGGATTCGATTTCTTGGATATGGCCCCAAGCGCGACGGATCAATTCATCAGTCAATGCTTCTACATAGTAGGAACCGCCCCATGGGTCGATAACCTTACATACCTTAGTTTCATCTTGGATGTAAAGCTGTGTATTACGGGCAATACGTGCAGAGAAGTCCGTAGGCAACGCAATGGCTTCGTCAAGCGCATTTGTATGTAGGGATTGAGTATGGCCCAAAGCGGCACCCATCGCTTCCATACATGTACGAGCTACGTTGTTGAACGGATCTTGTTCTGTTAAGGACCAACCAGAGGTTTGGCTATGTGTACGAAGTGCCATGGATTTAGGATTTTCAGAGCCGAAGCTATTAATAATCTTAGCCCACAACATACGAGCCGCACGCATTTTTGCCACTTCCATGAAGTAGTTTTTACCGATTGCCCAGAAGAAGGACAAGCGTGGTGCGAATTTATCTACGTGAAGGCCTGCATTGACACCTGTGCGGATATATTCAAGGCCGTCAGCCAATGTGTAACCTAATTCGATATCCGCAGTAGCGCCCGCTTCTTGCATATGGTAGCCAGAAATGGAGATACTATTGAACTTAGGCATGTACTGGGATGTATACGCAAAGATATCACCGATGATGCGCATGGACGTAGCTGGAGGGTAAATATAGGTATTACGTACCATGAACTCTTTCAAGATATCATTTTGGATTGTACCAGCCATAACCTTTTTATCAACGCCTTGTTCTTCACCTGCTAGGATGTAGAACGCCATAACAGGTAATACGGCGCCGTTCATTGTCATGGATACGGACATTTGGTCAAGAGGAATACCGGAGAATAGAATTTCCATGTCGAGGATGGAGTCTACCGCAACGCCCGCTTTACCAACGTCGCCCACTACACGAGCATGATCGGAGTCATAACCGCGGTGAGTAGCAAGGTCAAAGGCGATAGACAAACCTTTTTGGCCCGCTGCCAAGTTACGACGATAGAACGCATTGGATTCTTCCGCAGTGGAGAAACCAGCGTACTGACGTACTGTCCAAGGACGAGTTACGTACATCGTGGAATAAGGTCCACGCAAGAATGGAGGTACACCAGCCATATAGTCAAGGTGTGTCATCCCTTCATAATCCATCTCTGTATAGAGAGGTTTTACTTGGATTTGCTCCATTGTTGTATTATATAAATCTTCAAAGCTTTTTCCTGTTTCTTTTTGAAGTTCAGCAAGCCATGCATCGCGAGATGTCGGTGACTGCGTTCCCAAGCCAAGAGAGGAGAAGTCTGGATTTTTAAACATGAGCTCACATCCCTTTCTTATCTTGTAATGTATTCAAGATTTCGTAACAATTTGCACGAACAGAAATGAAGTCGTCTACGCCAGCTTCACGGTATACAGGCTCGAGGTCCTTAGGCGGCGCCCCTGCCAAGATAACTGTTACATTCGGCATAGTTTCTTTCAATTCTTTCGCTAGTGGCGGTACTAATTCTGGATATGTGTCATCTGTGGAACAGATAACGACAACATCAGCACCACTTTCACGAGCAGCCTTCGCAGCATCAGCCGTAGTTTCATGGCCGTCATTTTTAATCACTTCAAATGCACCTACTTCGAAGAAGCCTGTGGAGAAGTCCGCACGAGGTTTGTGTTGAGGAATTGGGCCCATATTAGCCAAGAATACCTTCACATTATCTTTCGTACGTTGTTTATAGTTTTCAGTGCGCATGCGAAGTGCTTCAAATTGTTCAGTCCAGCGATGAGCCGTAATTGGTTCGATCGTTTCAGAAGAAATATCGCCAGCGTCTAAAGACTTACGGATTTGACGGATCGTCAATTTTTGCAACGCCCCAAGCTCGATGAGACCAATCAAAGCGCCAGGCTCTGTCGTACCTGCTTCTAAGGTAGCCTGTGCTTTAGAAATAGCATCTGGCTCCGCACTTGCCAAGTATTCTTCTATGTGAGCAACACGTTTTTGACGCAATGTTTCTTGATTTTCTGGTTTAGGATCTAATAGCTCTTCTGTCATGTTCGCATACATGTTGTTACCTACAGCAACATCTCTGCGGTATGCAAGGTTTTTGAAGCGTTCATCAAGAATCGCTTTAACTTGAGCTTGTGGATAGCCTTCTTTCAAAGCCGCCACGATGCCGCCTTTAGATTCTATCGTTTGGAACTCAGCCCAGATTTTTTCGCATAATTCAGCAGCCAATGTTTCCACGTACCAAGAACCGCCTACAGGGTCCACAGGTTGACGCAACTCGAATTCAGTTTGCAACATAACTTGGATGTTACGAGCAATACGGCGAGAGAAGTCGTCCGCTTTGCGAATTGGTTGGTCGAATGGGGATACTTCAAGGCTGTTCAAACCGCCTACAACGCCAGAGAATGCTTGTGTCGTATTGCGCAACAAGTTTACATATGGGTCGTATACAGTTTTTGTGAAAGCCGATGTTCTGCCGTGTACATGAACAGCGCTGTCCGCTTCTTCAGCACCAAAGGCCTCCATGATGCGAGCCCAAAGTACGCGCAATGCACGCAATTTAGCGATTTCCATGAAGAAGTTAGCACCCATGGAGAATGTAAACATCATGCTCTTAGCGATGGTGTGTATATCGATGTTCCGTTGTGCCAATTGACGCACGTAGCAAACGGCTGTTGCCAATGCGTACGCTACTTCCTGTACATCGTTAGCGCCGCCATTAGCGTATACATCGCCAGATACAAGTACTGTTTTAAGTTCCGGAGCTTGTTCTTTAGCCCACACAACAGTATGTGCCATTTCGTCAAAGGCTGTGTCTAAGGAAATATGCAATGCACCGTCTTTAGCCCAAACGCCAACAGGGTCTGCACCAACGAGACCTTTCAAGTCAGCCGTTTGTTTTTTAGAGCCTTTCACAGTGGCTGCCAACATACCGAGCAAGATGGCTGCAGAAGCACCTGTTTCAATGTATAAAGGATTCTCTTTGAGATTGAAACGTTCAATTAATTGTTTGCAGTCATCCATGGTGGACAAGGATGTCCCACCAACGCCAACAGATGCGCCTACTTGCACATCTTGATCATGGCGCGTCGCTTCATCAAGTCGGATGTTGTGAATGGTGCCGCCTTTTACAATTTCGTATAAACTTGCATGATTGGCATCTTTAGGCAAGGAATCGTCTACGTACTGGGATACGCCCCAAGACTCTTTAATATAACCACTTGCCTTAGTGCCACGTAGGAACTCGCCTGCCCCAGGGTATACACCTTTTGGAATTTTTTCCCCATGTAGCGCAGGTGTGTAAATTGGCTGCAACGTAATACCTTCATAGGTTTTAGTGAACATCTTCTTGTGGAAGTCGCCACCTTTTAACGCCTTTTCAACTTCAGCCTGCCATTGTTCATACGTAGGTTTCTCAAATTCGTCAAAGGATACAGGTGCTAATAGATCGCGTTCTGCGTCCTTCGAAGTCTTTTTGTCAGACATATATGTGCCTCCTTTTCAACTCGAAACCATACCGAGAAACAGCGCACCGTACCTGCGAAATGTTCTATCTATGAATCACACGAGCTTTCCTATACTTGGATCACATCAACCTCAAATCTGTATCCATTAATTCAATAATTATAAAGCCTGATTCATATGCTAAACAGCCACTTTCAAGGGCAATAAAAAACGTGCCACCCAAAAGTGACACGTAAGGTTTCTTATTGAAAGGTACACCAAAAAACACTGAAGCCAGCATACCTCAATCCCCTTCCTATCGCTCGTAGGTACATAACGGTGATTATCAAATAGGCAGTTCTCCTGGCTCGGGCTCATTGCCTCGCTTTCGCCTTCCCAGATTTCTCCAGTGACATATATGAAAGCAGGCTCGTCCTTACAGTGGCGGGACCGCATCGGCTTGTACCGATTTCTCTATTAAGTCTTGCGACACCTATTCTCTATATTCGTTGTTCTAAGTCCAATATAGTGTAAGATTATGCACAAAGTCAATGAACATAACAGTTAATCATAAGTACCAAATTTTAGGTTATAACTGAAAGTCATGTGTGATAACTAAAATACATAATGCTATTTTAAGTATTCATGAAATAGTTAAAAGTATACTTACTATTATCAACACTATACATGCTATCAGCATGATATAATGATTTTATCAATACGAGGAGGTTACATCATGAATGAAATAAGCAAAAAAGGGCTCAGTACGACTTTACTCTGTTGCTTAATCTGGGGATTACTCCCCCTATATTGGGCACTACTTAATCAAGTTTCTTCCTTTTCAGTGCTATCGCACCGCATCATCTGGTCCGGTGTTTGGATGTTTTTCCTTGTTATCATCACCGGTCGCCAACAACTACGCATCGATATCCACTATTTACGCACCAACCTTACTCAATTAGGACTATTATTACTGGCTGCTATGTTGATTAGTATCAATTGGTTCACCTATATTTGGGCTGTTACCAACCAACACGTTCTCGATACTAGCCTCGGATACTATATCAATCCACTACTCAATGTATTACTAGGTATCGTCATCTATAAAGAAACCTTGCTGTGGTCACAAAAATTAAGCATCGCTATCGCCGTGCTAGGCGTATCTATCATGACCTATGAGCTAGGCTCGTTGCCGACCGTTTCCATTGCACTAGCCGTAACTTTCAGCCTCTATGGAGCCGTCAAAAAACGACTCACCATCCATCCATTTTCGAGCATTGCCTTGGAGGCGTGGCTTATTACACCTATAGCTCTATGGTATGTACTAACAGTAGATACTACATCATGGTCTTTTATTGAAAACATGACCCCCACCGGTCTACTACTCGTTTGTTCAGGCTTTACTACATCCGTGCCCCTAATCCTTTTTTCATATGGGGCTCGTTTATTGCCACTTAACGTGTTAGGATTCTTACAATACCTCTCTCCAACTATGGGCTTTTTCTTGGCCATCTTCTACTTTGGTGAAAGCTTTGGCACACCACAAATGATCGCCTTCGGTTGTATATGGATAGCATTAGTATTATTCTCGTTATCAAGCCAAATTACAACACGCATTAGCCTAAAAAAGTAAGATATATCCTATATCAACTAAAATAAGGAGGAACTATGAAATTTATATACCCTGCCATAATCCATGATGACGCCGATGGTTTCTGGGCTGAGTTTCCAGACTTAGCATATACAAGTAGTACGGGCGCAACACTAACAGAGCTCGTAACTAATGCTCAAGAAGCAATGGAGCTATATATTTTAGGAGCTTTAGAAGATGGAGAAAGCTTACCTACACCTACATCTATTCGAAACTTACCTTGTACGGATACAACCTATCCTACGCTAGTACAAACAGATATTGATTTAGCTAAAAATAGTAAGTCCGTAAAGAAAACCTTAACAATTCCAGCATGGCTTAACGATAGAGCACTAGCTAAAGGGATTAATTTTTCTCAGCTTTTACAAGAAGCGTTAGTAGAGAAAACAATGTAAATTTACACCATCAATTACTTAGTAAAATTAGAACTACGGTCCATGCAATGATTGCCAGCGTTAGTAAGCCTACACAAATCATCCACATGATGGTCACGAAATAGAGCAATAGTTTCAACACATAGAGCACATCAAACCAAACGCTATGTCGGTCCTCTAGCTGCTCCATGTAGGAACTGAGACAGCGCTCTAAATAGGGCGGTTTAGTATTAGGATTTAGTTTTTTCCAGTAAAATACTAGATACGGCGTCACAAAACAGCCTACCAATACGATATAGGTAAGAAAGATTGGTGTTTCTATGTTGTACTGAGTCATAAAACCTGACCAGTCCATGATCATTAATCTGCCTACGTACAAAAAGCCAAGCCAATATACGAAGCCTATTAACTTTATAATAAGGCGAATGATTTGTTTACTATCCATTATGACAATCCCATTACTATCAATAATCTAGTCTTTTCGAGTGTTATAAGCCTATAATCCAACTAATGTTTTAAATCGCGTATTATTGTGAAAGCGCTCGAAATGGTCTTGTTCTGCTGCCACAGCTTTTACAGATGGATCAATTTTAATCGCCTTTTCAAGCCAATCAAGGGCCTTAGTATCATCCCCTTGGTCTGCATAAATGGTAGCAATGCCATAGACGGACCAAGTATTACTAGGGTCCTTTTCTAATACCTTTTCAAACCACTGTTTAGAATCGTTTAACTGACCTTGTAGCTTATATACCATGGCCATATTATAGTAATTAGCTACATTGTTTGGATCTAAATCGTAAGCCTTTTTAGTATCTGCTAAACCTTTAGCTGTATCGCCATTCAACGCCGTAGCAAAGCCACGAACCGAATAAGCGTCTGCATTATTTGGATTATCCTTAATAGAAGCTGTTGCCTCCTCGATGGCTTTAGCATAATCACCAGAGGATAGAGCTTGCTTAGCGGCTATAACATGAGCATCTTGCTCTGTTTTAACTTGTTCGTTAGCTGTTGTTGTAGTTTTAGTGTCTTGTTGGGTCTTAGTATCTGTGCCACAACCTAATAGACTAAGCAAACACATACATAATAGAATATATTTCATATATTACCTCTATATTATCTATATAATACAACCACATTATGTCGTATATCTTCATTGTTTACTATGATTACAATAGGTAGTACTATTACATAATTTATTAAATACCATTACAATTATACCAAAACTATATACAAAAAAGGACGAGCCGCAACTCGTCCTTTTTCGTTATATGGTAGGTAATGTTATAAATCTTATTTTTTTGCTTTAGAGCAACGGTCTAGTAGGAATGCAACGCCTACGAATGGGATGCCACCGTTTTCACCAAGACCAATTTCACATGTGGAGCTGGAGCTTACGCCTAGTGTAGCGCCGTATTCAGCGATTTCGCCAGCCAAGTCTTTTGTGGCAGATTTGTTAAGTTCTGGTGTGAAGAAGCCTTTTTGACCAGCAAAGCCATCGCACGCAAAGGATTTAATGTTGAATACATGGTCAGTGCAGAGGCGTGCCAAGTCTTCAATGTATTGAGATTTGTTCAAAGATTTAATCTTACATTGTTTGTGTACGATAACTCGTTCATCGCATTTTTCAATGTCGAGATGCGGCACAACATATTTGCACAAAAATTCAGAAATATCGTTAATTTCTAAGTCTGGCATATGTTTGAAAGCATGGTTGAAGCATGCGCTATGATCGATTACAATTGGGTATTTACCATTTTGAGATGCTTTCATCAATGCATCGTGCAAGTCTTTTACAGCCCGTTCATGAACGTCGTCGTAGTTTTCAAAGCTCAAGCCACAGCAGAGGTTTTCAATATGTTGTGGGTAAATAATATCGATATGAGCCTTGTTGCAGAGGCTTTCCACGACTTGTTGTAAGCTACGATCATCATCATAACCTTGGTTCGGTTTGAAGGCACGGTTCGCACAAGTACTGAAGTATACAACCTTTTCAAAGTTAGTTGGTTTAATGCGATTTCTCAATCTATAATGGTTAGCCTTAGGCGTTGTCTTAGGTAAGTACGGTGTAATACCTGTGACACCATGTAAACCGTCGGTAATCTTGGAAATTGCTTTTTGCGTAATGATAGAACCAGCAATGCCTTCGAGGCTTACGCCGGCACGAGCCATTTGAAGGGTTGTGGAGAAGTTGTCGTAAATCTTCTTAGCCAATTCTGGTGCAGGCGGATCGATGCGGCGCATGGACAATGCGATTTGAGCAGTATCGATGCTAAGTGGACAAAGACCTTTACACATAGAGCAGGCTGCACAAGTTTCCACACCGTAGTATTCATAGCCCTTTCTGAGCTCAGATGCCAATGTGAAGTTACCTTCGTTTTCAAGGCGTTTCGTTTCGCGCAACAACGCAATACGTTGACGTGGCGTCAATGTTAAATTACGGCTTGGACAATGTTTTTCACAGAAACCGCATTCCATACAGATTGTGAAAGCATCATCGATAGCACATTGTGCCTTAAGGTTTTTCTTGTACACATCTGGATCATCTGTGATGATTACATCAGGGTTCAAGATACGAGTAGGGTCAAAGATGGCTTTGATGCGACGATTGATTTCGTACGCTTTTTTGCCCCATTCCATTTCAACAAATGGTGCTACCATCCGGCCTGTACCGTGTTCAGCTTTCAAAGAACCACCGAAACCAGATACGCGCTCAGACATTTCTTTTACTAAATCTCCAAAGTTCTTAGTATCTTTAGGGTCGCTGAAATCGGGTGTAATATTAAAGTGAACGTTACCAGACAGAGCATGA
Source organism: Veillonella rogosae JCM 15642 (assembly GCF_002959775.1). Lineage (GTDB taxonomy): Bacteria > Bacillota > Negativicutes > Veillonellales > Veillonellaceae > Veillonella > Veillonella rogosae. Next base: position 376,935 of record NZ_PPCX01000010.1, read on the forward strand.
CCGAAGATTACACCACCGTCTACGAAATCGTATTTATGGAACAATTCCGTAATCATTTCGATGCCCTTAGTGAAGTCTTCAATTTGGAAGCAAACGTCCTCTGTAATAACAGTGGTGCCTTTTCTACGTTGACCTCCAACGATTGGCAAGATACCTTTACGGATAGCCCACCAAGAATCGTATTCCTTAGGGTCTTGAGAGTAAAGACTAGGGATGGCTGTAGGGATATCTTTCAATTGGTCTTTAATGAAAGCCAAGTTTTCATCTACTGTTTCTTTCGTGTAGCTTTCAGTTTGGAACAAGATAGCGCTTGTACCTTCAGGCACTTCACGAACGAAGTCAGGTACATTTTCAAGGCTTTGAACGGCGCGCAAGGACTGATAGTCCATCATTTCTGCAGCGATAACCTTTTCACGGCCCATATTAGCGAGCGCTACAACTGCAAGGGATGCATCGTTCAATGTTTTGAAGAACATGAGGCCACAGCCTTTATGAGGCACGTCTTCAACAGTGTTGTACACGATTTCAGATACGAAGCCCAATGTACCTTCGGAGCCGATGAACAAGTGGTTGATGATGTCGATAATATCTTCAAAATCAACGAGGGAGTTCAAACCGTAACCTGTAGTATTTTTAATTTTATATTTGTGATGAATCAAATGCGTCAATTCTTCGTCAGCTAAGATTTCCTTGCGCAATTGCAAGAGATCTTCTACCATTTGAGGTTTTTCTTTGAGGAATTGATCGATACTCTTTTGGTCGGACGTATCAAGAATAGAGCCGTCTAATAAAACAACGCGAATAGAACGAATTGTTTTATACGAGTTCTGCGCTGTACCACAGCACATACCAGAGGAGTTATTATTCAAAATACCGCCCACTAATGCTGTAGCAAGCGTTGCAGGATCTGGACCAATTTTACGATTGTACGGTTTCAATAAATCGTTTGCATCAGAACCGATAACACCGCACTCACATTTTAAGGCTTTTCCATCGTCGATAACTTCCATTTTTTTGAAGCCATCATTACATACGATGAGCACGTCTTCACTGGAACACTGACCAGACAACGAAGAACCAGCTGCACGGAATGTAAATGGCGTGCCGCATTGTTGGCATAGACGAATAAGGCGTCTTACTTCGCGTTCGTCCTCAGCTTTTACAACAACCTTTGGTAAATAGCTATAGCAGGACGCATCAACGCCATACGCATAACGACGTAAATGATCGGTATACACGCGACCTTTACAAATCTCTTTTGCCTCCTTGGCAAAACGTTCATAATCTCTAATAAGCGTACTCACTTGTATTTCCTCCTATCCTCTCATAAGGAACATGTGTTACTTTTAGTATACGCCGTTCTCATTCTCACTACTATAATTATGCATAAATTATATGTCTTCTAATAATTCTCGATATGCATCGCTTTTTTATTTCTTTACTTGAAAGTGCATCTCAATGGCATTATCATGTACTCATTTCTTCACATATCTAATCAAGAATCCTTATTTATTAAGGATTAATCGATATATTTTATAGATATATACGAAAACCTAGATAAACTATGATTTATACTGCATATAATTCTATAGGAAATAGATTACAAAGCTCATGCATAAAACTATTATGATTTACTAATTTTAATTTTTCCATTCTCAATTACAAAGTCCTATGACTTTTAGTTATACCCTTTTAAAAAACGTCAGAAATTCAAAAAGCCCTCTAGTGATACAACTCTTACGAGCTACCACCAGAGGGCTTTTATTAAACTATGCTTATTAAAGATATGGCTCATCTTAATGAATTGATACCATAAACCTTATCCTAGAATCCCCGATTTAAGGATGAGTCGTACAGCCAACGCAAACACGGCTACGCTCATAAGGGCAAGGATTGCTTTTGCCTTGAGGCGTTTGGCAATGCGCGCACCAGCTTGAGCCCCAAAGATGGCTCCAATACTAGTAGGAATAGCAATGCTAAAGACGATATGATTCTCTATTAAATGTGTAATAACACCAACCGTAGTAGATACGGCGAGGATGGATTGGCTAGTGGCTGTCGCCATATGCGTAGGGAAGCCCATTAAATAAATCAAGGCCGGTACGTGAATCAGCCCGCCACCAATACCAAAGATACTGGAAATAAAACCTACAACGATGCTAATGCTAATACCAACGGGCTTACTATAGGTTAGCTGATCCAAGGTAAGGGATTCTTCCTTGCGCTCTCCTTTACGGAAGTTCTTGAACCCAATCAAGAAGGAAGCACAGAGCATAAAGCAACCAAAGGCAAACATAAAGCCTTTACCAGAGAACCACCCCGACATTTGAGCCCCTAAAATAGCCCCTGGGAAGGTAGCAACACTAAAGACGAGAGCCGCACTGATATATACTTTTTTCTGTTTAAGATACGCTATAGATCCAGAGATAGCATTACACATAACAGAAAAGAGTGACGTCCCTACAATCATAGACGGAGACCATTCAGGGAACCAGTACATAAAAAGAGGTACAAATATAAGGCCTCCACCAGCACCAATGATAGTGCCTAGCATAGCCGCTAAAAAGCCAACTATAGTAAAGAATATATAGAATAATACTATGTTATCTAACATGGTAAGCCCTCCTTTAATTAGACTGGAAGAATGCTTTTGCATCTTTCAATCGACCTCGTTCACACGAAACTTGTAGTTCATCACCTGGTTCAAGTTTCACATCCCCAAGAGGTACAATGTAGGTACCATTTCGGCGAATACTTACGATTAATGTCCCCTCTGGCAATGCCAAGTCTTGTAGTTGTACATCTGTATAGTTTGCCACTACAGGCACCTTGGTTTGGAAGAAGGTTTGTACAGCTTCTAGATTGCTTTGCCCAGTCATAGCTTGCAATAAGGAATCGTAAATCGGCGGCTCTTTTAAAAGATCTGCCACAAGATAGGCCACCAATGTAACGATACCAATAGCGTAAATATTAGAAAAACTATTCGTCATTTCAAGAACGAGTAGAATCGCCAAAATCGGGGTTCGCATAGCAGCTGCTAGCATACCACCCATGGCACAGATGACGAATTGAGGTACAAAATCAGGAGAAATGAGGCCTAACGTTGAAAGTAGGCTTTCACAAAAGGCACCTGCTGACGCACCGATAACAAGCATGGGTAAAAAGATGCCCCCTTGAGCACCACTGCCATAACAGAAGGTAGTGAGCAACATCTTGCCTAGCACGATGCCCGCCAAGAGCAACACGCCATGAGATTGAAAGGCGAGCTGACCTACGAGATCATTGCCGCCACCTAAAAGAAGTTGCGAGTCATAGCCGATGACGGCCACAGTCACAAAGGTGAGGGCTAATTTCAAGAACCGAGAGCATTTAAGCCACTCAAAGAATTTCTTGAACACAAAGATCATGCGACAGAAAAGCACCCCACAAAGTCCCATAATAACGCCCACCATAAGCAGTACAGGAAAGTACTCAAGAGGAACCCCTGAGGTTACCGAAAATCCAAGAGCTGGGTCGAGACCAAAGATACTAACTGTAATATAGTTAGAAATCAATGTGGCCACAAAGGTTGGCACAACGAGGTACGGATAAAAGCTTTTATGAACCTCTTCAAAGACGAATATCGCCCCCGATACAGGTGCACTAAAGGCAGCCGTTAAGCCGGCCCCTGCGCCAGCAGAAGTCAAGATGCGCTGCTCACGCAGCCCTGAATTCATCCAATAGGATACAATTTTACCGGCAGAGCCCCCGATTTGTACGGCTGGCCCTTCACGACCTACGGAAAAGCCCGCAAATCCAGTCAGTACGCCACCAATCATCTTTGACACAAGCGTCCGATAAGGCTTCATATCAAAGAGACCTAGCATCTCCCCTTCGATTTGAGGAATACCAGAACCACCAGACAACGGTGCCCAAGTCAATAATCGATCTACGATAAAGGCAAAAACGACCATAGCTATGAGCCAACCTAAAGCCCACTCCAGAGTAATGCCCTCCATCAACTGCCAACGCAAATGCTCGGACTCTAAGATTAAATAGCGATATGTAGCCCCGCAAAAACCTGCCACAACGCCAACGACAGCGCCCTTTGCGATAAGCTCCGTTAAGAGTACACGATTCATGGACATATCTGCTAAGGTAGAACTGCGCTTATTAAATTTCCATAGTTTCATAAGATTTCCTCCTCAGCATATATAACGATTATGTACCTATTTGGATTACTATTATTACTAATCCTTGTAATTTTAGTAGTAATACATCAACGGATAAATAAGCCTAACTACTATTTAACTAGTATCTTTCCGAATTGTGATCTAGTCTAACAATTATCTATTCATATCTTTAGTATACTTATGTAAATTATGATTTTCAAGGCGCTATTAAAAGTAAATCTAGACAGCTGTCCATCGCAGTAAGCACCTCAAAAAGTAAATCTAGATATGACGCTAAGCTCCTAAAAAACAAAACTAGACATCTCTACAGCAAAAGAGATATCTAGTCTTGTTTAGCAAGTGTTTATAGATGTTGTCTTTACATAATCGGAGGCATACGAGCGGTGTAGAATCTAATTTGGTTGTTAGTATATAGATTCATAGATGCCAATGATTTCTTCTAAGGATACATCACGTGGGTTACCAGGTGTACATGCATCGTTGAAAGCAGATTCAGCGAGGAATGGAATATCTTCCCGTTTTACGCCTGCTTCGCTAAGAGATTTAGGAATACCTACGTCATCAGCTAATTTTTGAATTACGTCAATAGCTGCTTGACGATAGGCTGCTTCATCCATAGCGTCTACATTAGGAACGCCCATAACGCGAGCGATTTCACGATATTTTTCGCCTGTTGCAGGAGCATTGAATTTCAATACGGCTGTTAAAAGCATAGCACAAGCCTTGCCATGAGGGATATCGTACACAGCACTCAATGGATGCGCCATGGAGTGAACGATGCCGAGGCCAACGTTAGAGAAGCCCATGCCCGCAATGTATTGACCTAAGGACATAGCTTCGCGGCCTGCATAATCACCAGCCACAGCACTGCGCAAGGAACGACCGATGATTTCAATAGCTTTCAAATGAAGCATATCAGTAAGTTCCCACGCACCTTTTGTGATATACCCTTCTACAGCATGTACGAGAGCATCCATGCCTGTTGCCGCACAAAGGCCTGTCGGCATAGACGCGGACATATCAGGATCTACGATAGCTACGATTGGGATGTCATGAGGGTCAACGCAAACGAATTTGCGGTTCTTTTCAACGTCTGTAATAACGTAGTTGATGGTAACCTCTGCAGCCGTACCAGATGTAGTTGTAACAGCGATGATTGGCAAGCAAGGGTTCTTAGTAGGCGCTAAACCTTCAAGGCTGCGCACATCGGCGAACTCAGGATTCGTAATAATAGTAGCAATCGCCTTACTTGTATCGATTGGGCTACCGCCACCAACAGCAACGATAACATCGGCGCCAGCTGCTTTACAAGCATCAACGCCAGCCGTTACGTTTTCGATCGTAGGATTTGGTTTAATGCCGTCATAGATTTCATAATCGATGCCTGCCGCATCAAGTAAATCTGTTACCTTAGTAGCCACTTTAAATTCAAATAAATCTGGTGTAGATGTAACGAGGGCTTTTTTGAAATGACGATTCTTAATTTCGTTCACAATCTCCTGAATCGCCCCTTGTCCAAAATAGGACGTACCATTCAACATAATTCTGCGAGCCATATACTTCACTCCTGACAAAACAAACTATACAATAAAAAATAAACCGACAGAGAATCACTTTACTTATTAATTCTCTATCGGTTTATTAAAATCCTTGATAGCTCGTTATGTATACACTATATATTTTTATACAGAATGTAGAGTATAAATGTATCTCTGACTTACATACCTCTGCTCATTTTCATAAGCAAGATTCGTTTCACAGATTCATCGAGTCTCTCTTTAGAGATACGCCCGTCTTTCACGGCTTTCATAAGGCCATTGTAAGCCTCTTGCATGTGTTCGTATTCATGGCATACGAGCAAGATATCGCTGCCAGCGAGGATGGATTGCACCGCCATATCACCGAAGGTATAATGTTTCGCGAGGGCACCCATGTCCATATCGTCCGTTACGACCACGCCGTTATAGCCCATATCCTTGCGCAACCAGTCCGTAATAATGGCCTTAGACAAGCTAGATGGATGGTCTGGATCGATTTGTGGGTACATTGCGTGAGACACCATGATTGTATATGTATTCGGTTTGGACTGCTTAATGAGGTCTACGAACACCTTTGTGTCCTCTGAAAGCAGCGTTTCTTTAGATACAGGAACGATACTTGTGTCTGCGTGCAAGTCTACGTCAGTCTTACCGATGCCTGGGAAGTGTTTATAGGAATACCACAGGCCCGCTTCGTCGTAAGATTTACCAACAGCGCTAGCATAGCGAACCACTTCATCAGGGTTCGTACTATAGGAGCGGCCATAGGTTAATCCTAAGTCGGCTACAGGAGCAAAATTAATGTTAAAACCTAAGTCTTTTAACTCAGTTCCTACCTCTTTCGCCAAGGCTGCAGCTTGCTCTACAGGCTCCTTACCTACCTCTTCCGCAGGAGGAACCTTGATGAGCTTATCGTCCATGCGCGCTACAGCACCACCCTCTTGGTCGATACCGAGGAACAATGGCGTTAAGCCCGCGCTTTTACCGGCCTTGTTAATATCTGCAATGAGCGTCTTAACTTGATCCTTGGATTCCATGTTACGGTCAAACAAGATAATGCCGCCCACACGATACTCATTAAGCATGAATTTAGCATCATCGTTCAAGGACTTGCCGTGAATACCAATCATCATCAATTGACCAACCTTGTCCGCATCGGACATATTAGCCACTAATTTATCTACCTTTTGCTCTGGTGAAAGCTCGCTCTGTGCTACGGATTCATAGGTCACAGGCTCAGCCTTTGAAGTAAATGGATTATGTAAACCGCAACCCGTGGTGATCGCTAAGGCGCCAATCATCGTAGCTGCTACAAAACGTCGAAACATATATACCTCCAAAATCTCTAAAAAGTATTATGTATAGTATATCAAATAATCAGCCCCAACAAACTAAGATATTTAGTTTCCCCATAATACTAAATACTATGAATAGTACGATATGCTATCACATCCATCAACACAAATTCTAGTTAATACTGCAAAATAATAGGTTATAACGAAAAAAGACTATTACCCAAAACCTACGTATACCGTATTGGTTCGAAGTAATAGTCTTTATATGAGTTAATGTTTAAGTTAACGTTTGAGTTAACTGTTTCAGTTAAATAGTTAACTTAAATTTTGCCTTGCTCTTTCATTTCAGCTAAGAGCTTTACGATGCGAGGGCCACAGCCTTTACCACCGCAAGCGCCCGTGCCAGCACGAGTTGCTTCTTTTACCTCTGGAAATGTATGAGCCCCATCTAAAATGGCTTCTTTAATCGTTTTGCGCGTAATGCTACGGCACGTACACACCTTTGTAAGCTTGTCCAGAATTGCCTCTGGCACTTGATTATCTTCAAAATTCATATGTAATTCCTCATCTATTCACTTGAATATCTATATACTATATCGATTTAATATATCGAAAATTTACGATTTCTGTACTTAGTATATCATATTTTACGAATTATATCGATACTTTTTAATATAGTGAAGAATCTAACATAAAATTTAAAAGATAGCACTTGCCATAAAACGTTTATTATATGGTAAAAGCTATATAGTGTTACCATGTAGCTTTTACCATATTAGCCTTACGCTAAATCCCTATAAAATAATGCTCACAATGCGTTCAAAGAATTGCAAAATAGTTTGTTGTAATGGAATGAAGATCTTACTCGCAATTGGTGTATTAAGCACTAAGATAAGTACAATCAAGCTGACAAAGCTTAACCGTTCCAATGTAAATTGCAAGTCCCTAGGCAACAAGCTTGTAATAATGCGACTACCATCAAGTGGTGGTATGGGCATCATGTTGAGAATGGCAAAGTTAATATTATATACAACAATCAGTGTCAGTACTAACTCTAATGAGTCATTTGTCAACAAGCCGTAGCTTCCAAGAAAACGTAGTGCTAAGTAGCCTAAAAAGGCCATCAACACATTAGACGCCGGTCCCGCAATAGATACTAAGGTATAGTCTGTGCGAGGATCGCGGAAGTTAGACGTATCAACCATTACAGGCTTAGCCCATCCAAACCCACCGATAAGGAAGGCTATAGAGCCGATTAAATCAAGGTGTGCCACGGGATTCAAGGTCAAGCGGCCCATGGAGCGCGGCGTAGAGTCGCCGAGCATATCTGCTACCTTGGCATGAGCAAATTCATGCCCTGCAGCTGCAATGATAAGCGCTGGAATAGACGCTAAAATCATCGTTAAACTAATACCAGAAAATAACATAAAACTCCTTTATTGTTTGGCTTCCCATGCGGTGTAGCCGTCTTGAATGCAACGAAGGGCATTCAAGGTACGCGGATATCCGATGTACGGTACGCATTGGGATGCGATATTAATCAAATATTGTTTGCTGTTCCCTACGTTCAAGTTGCCTTCTACGTGAGCCTTCAGCTGAGGTTCACAGCCACCTTGAGCGGCCAAGAAGCAGAAGGTAATCATTTCGCGATGAGCTACGCTAAGGCCTTTGCGAGTATAATAATCACCAAACATATTGGCCAGCCACTTCTTGATGTGACGTGTATCCTCAGGACCTTCTTGATAGGAATTACGCACAGCTTCACCAAAGATTTCCACTTGTTTTTCCACGCCTTTTTCAAGACGAGACTCACCAGTGATCGTGCTTCGAGATGGATCAGTAATGGTTTCTCCACGATAGTCAAAAATCTTGTTCGTCACCTTAAAGAATGGGCGCACACGACCAATACCAAGATATGGTACCGCCTGATAAATGAGCTCCACCACTTCGTCAGGAATCAACCCAAAGTTGAGCGCTGCTGGTAGCATCAATGCGTATTCATCAACAGCAAAGGCACCAACTAAGGTAGCAAGAATAGCCAAGAAGCGATCCTTTGCAGGCACATTGCGGCCTTCTTCAGTGATGACTTCATCGAATGCAAAATTATCAAACAAAACTTCAAACTCAGGATCAATATAACCTGCTGGGGCTGCAATATCAGGGAACATGCGCTCCGTATAGGCTTGAGCAAATTCAGATTTAGACATAGAAAAACCTCCATAAACAACACTGGTGAAAGCCCAAAAGGAGCTTTCACCAGCAATAGTTATGTAATTATTACGGCAAGCGCCACTAAATTATAACGCTGGGAAAGAGAAGTCAGTGCCGTATACTTCTTTCCAAGCAGCCATGAACATATTGAATTCGTTGCTACCAGGTTGGAGTTGATATACTTGACCATCTGGGGAGAAACGATATACAGTATGCAAGCTTGGGTGTACAAGATATTTGAACAATGTAGCTTCACCGTATTGGTTATTATGCATGTTAATTACATTAATACCAAATACATAGTTGCGGCTGCTGTCGATACCTTTGAACTCAGATGCTTTATCGAAGAAATACGTTTCTGTACCATTTGCACTGTTTGGAACCTCTGGGTAGTTAGCTAAACCATTCCAGTTTGCTGCGTTTGCAACGCCACCCACTAATAATGTACCTGCTAATACAAATGCACCTAATAAATTTTTATTCATAATGCGCTCCTTTATGCCACGAAGGCCACTCACAATTAGGTCATACTCTCACATGACCTCTGTACAATACGCTATATGTATAGTATATCACATATTTAATAAAATATAGGATATCTTCGGTTACAGAATGAATGCATATGAGGTTCTATAAAATTAGCCTTTAAAAGTTTGTGCCGTTTTATTATTGGCGTTATCGATTGCTTGTAATAATTTATTAAGCAACTGACGCAGTTGACGCGTTTCTTCTACGTCGAAAATTGGACCTGCAGCTTCAGACAAGCGGCGCGGTATATGAACAGCTTCGTCACGTAATGCTTTACCAGTATCAGTAAGGGTTACCATAACTACTCGTTCATCTTGACGACTACGTTTACGCTTCAAGAATGCTTTTGCTTCTAATTTCTTTAAAAGCGGTGTTAACGTACCAGAATCAAGGCGCAATACTTGACCTAATTCTTTAACGGATAAGTCACCATATTCCCACAATGCCATCATTACGATGTATTGAGTATATGTCAAATTCAAAGGATCTAAGTGACTACGATATGCATTAACAATCTCCTTCGCCACTACATAAAGTGGGAAGCTCAACTGGTTTTCTAATCTTAAATATTCAGAATCTGGAACATCTTCTTTATGTTTATATCCTTCGAGTACGCCGATCTCTGCCATATTCTACCTCCACATGCACACAATTATCTACCTAATTAATTGTACACAATTTTACAGTAAGCAGTCAACGATAAACCCCTACTTGGTTCAGATATTTTTAAATTTGTCAATTAATTAATATTTTTTTTCTTATTCGTTAATAATTGCCAATTTCTATAGAATTCATGCCCAAAAATCTTACCATAAAACTGTGAACCTAGTTATAATTTTTTTTGATATTAGACTTCTATGTTACACGCTTTCATCGCTTCTTCAAGTCGCTTTGCATGGTCTAATTCTATAATAAGCTATATAGATTTAAAACTTTAAGTAACTACTCACGTATGAGTACTCAACAAAATCAAAAGTTACAAATATAATTTTATACAATTATTATTGTAAACCCTATATCTATTTTTGTCAATATGCTTGTTTTAATTAGATAGTTAGTAAAATGTAGCCTCTTCTAGGTTCGTCCTTGTAGTATAATAAAAGAAACTCTATATCAAATCTCATTTGTCATAGGAGGCCCTCATGAATACCTTAGAATGTATCAAAACTCGTCATAGTACGCGTAAGTTTAAAGCTGATCAATTATCTCGAGAGCTCATTGATCAAGTGCTCGACGCTGGTCGCCGTGCTCCGTCTGGTGGCAATACACAATTAACACATTTCATGGTTATCACGAACCAAGATGTGCTAAGCGAACTAGTAACACTCGTTCAGGAAGAATACGGCAAAATGCCGATTACAGAAAACACATTGCCATATATGGTGAATATCATTAAAATGTCCGCTGAAGGCAAGTTTGTATTTAACTATGGAGCGCCTGTACTCATCGTATTGGCTAGCAAACCAAGTTATGCCAACAACTTTGCTGACGTGTCATGTGCAATGCAAAACATGATGCTCGCTTGCAACGAACTAGAACTTGGCAGCTGCTGGGTTAACCAAATCCGCCATCTTCAAGATAACGAACGCATTCAAGCTAAAATGCGTGAACTAGGCCTTGGAGAAGACGAAAAAGTCTACGCTAGCCTAGCAATCGGCTATCCAAATTTGCCAAACGGCCTGAACCGCCGCGAAATTGAGCCAAAAGGCTACAAAGTGACATATGTAGATTAACGATATTGTTTACCTACAACTATGCCTATAAGATAATTAATGAATACAAAAATCCCCTAGTAAACTAATTACTAGGGGACTTTAATTTAGGTAATATACTTCAATTTATGTGACTTACTGTAATTTACGCGACTCACGTTAATGTATATGAGTCATTGTAATTTACGCAACGCACAAAGAGCCGTCTAATACTTTCAGATTATACACGAGACCAAGTCGCACCAAACCATGTAAGGCAACCGCCGTTACAGGATTAATGGAACCGAACACACCAGCACCGATGATGCCTATGTGGAATAGAACGGACACGATGAGCAGGCCCAAATGACACTGTTTTGCCTCTTTTGAAAGCTCTGCCGTCGGAGAATTATTATCCACAAGGGAGCCCATCATGAGCGCCACGAGAATGAGCTCCAAAGAGCATGGGCAAAGCACTAATAACAAGGTCGCCGTATGCATGAGATCACCAGTTAATGCAAAGGATCCCATGGATAGCAACATAACGGCCACGACGATAACCGATGAATAGTTATTGATACCTTGACGCAATGCTACAAGCTGTGTTGGCATAGTCGGTAACATATCAACATCCAAGGTGTAATGCGTCTCACCTGTAATGAGCTGCTCCAAGAAGAAGCCAGCGTGCACCATGATACCCACATAAGCCGCTGTATGATAATCACCAACGGCGATGAGCGCTACCATAGCTACAACAATAAGAAAATTAGCGTGAATCTCTAAATTATCCCAAATGCTCTGCACACTATTAATCAGCAATGGCAACCCACAAACGATAACAGTGACCCAAGCCAAATCAATGACTGGATACAAAGGCTCTGTGATTAAATCTAATAGTATAAACAAAATACCTAGCGCCAAAATGCTACCTTGCGTACGCAACGACACCTGCGCTACTAATGATTGTAAAAGCTTCATAAATACCTCTCTAGGTACTAGAACCGGCCAAACTCAGTCCGGAAAGAAATACAAAAACAAAACAATACCCATAGGGGTATATCTACGGTACAAATATTATACATAAAATACGTAATAAATACAAATTAAAATTATTGATAAGTAAGAACGCTGTATTGAAGATTTAAATTTCTTCATTAGACGTAGAAAGAACAGGTCCCTAAAAACGACTTAGCTCGCTTTGGAGACCTTTTAATAAGTCTTAGTTGAAGATACTGATTTCATATAAAAAGAAAAGCCCCCATCTCTAAAAATGACTTAACACTAAGAGGTATTAGTTGATAGCTCTAATTTCTTTATTAGATGTAGAAAGAACAGGTCCCTAAAAACGACTTAGCTCGCTTTGGAGGCTTTTAGGGACCTGTTCTTTCGGTTACTGATATGAAATTAGAGCTTCAACGCCTCAATCCATTCTGCTTCTTTAAAGCCAACGAGAACTTTGTCTTTTAGAACCAAGATAGGACGTTTTACTAACATGCCATTAGATGCTAATAAAGCTACTTTTTCTTCTTCGCTAAGGTTTGGCAATTTATCCTTTAATTGTTGTTCACGGTAGATCATACCAGATGTATTAAAGAATGCTTTCAAATCCTTGCCAGATTGTGGATACCAAGCAGCGATTTCCTCTGCTGTAGGATTTTCAGCTTTAATATCACGAGCAGTGTACTTAACTTTATGATCATCTAAGAATTTCTTTGCTTTTTTGCATGTTGTGCATTTAGGGTATTCAACGAATAGCATAAGTTCTCCTTATATCAATATTCAATATTATAACAACTTATTTATATATTAAGTATACCAAATATATCGAAAATTATCAATATCTTATTGGCAATCTACAGGTTCTAATGCTTCACAATGCTTAATAGATGCTAGCGCTTCTTCCATACCTGCACTAAGTTTTGCCGTTCGTAAATCAACATCCATCTGCAAACGTAAAAAATAACCTTCTGAAACGCCAAAATATTTTGCCAGACGCAAAGATGTATCTGCAGAAATAGACCGTGTGCCATTCAGAATTTCTTGGACTCGTGAGACAGGCACATGTATATCCTTAGCTAATCTATACGCAGATAACCCTAATGGCTCCATAAACTCTTCCTTCAATATTTCACTAATGGTAGGTGTCGAAATAAACTTATCCATATATATTCCCTCTCTATCAATGATAATCTATAATTTCTACATCATAAAAACTATTAATGTCTTTTACTTTAAAACATAGCCTATACTGGCTATTAATTCGTAAACTATACTGACCAAAGCGATCTCCTTGGAGCAATTCCAATCGGTTTCCCGGTGGAGCCATGAAATCATAGAATCTCTCCTTTGATTATACCTGAATAACAGGCATATTGAACATTAAAATGATTCTGCATGCCATTTCGGTAAAAGATTTCTAGATAATACCAGTCAAATCCTACTTTAACAGTGACTCTATTGGTCACCTATTTCGGAACGTAAGGATCTATATCTATCAACTTACTTGAATCGAAGAATATCATCAACTTGATTAAGTTGAGAAATATCATGAGTTAATTTATTACGAAATAATTTTAGAAAATAAAAAGACCTATATCCTCCACCGTTTCATGTACAAGGTGTACATCAAAGGTTTAGAGGATATAGGTTTCTTATAATGATATTTGTAGTACTATTTACAGCAAGAATGTTAGGCCCATAGCCACGAAGATAGCTGGCAAGAGGTTAGCGATACGTATTTTACCAGGCCAGATGAGGTCGATACCAACGCAGAAAATTAGGATGGAGCCCACGTAGGACAGGTTATCGATAGCACTCGGTGTCATCAACGGTGCTGCGATGTGTGCCATGGCAGTGATAATCCATTGGGTGATGCCTACAGGAATAAAGGAGAACAGCGCCCCTTTGCCCATGGATGATACCATAACCATAACGATGATACCGTCGAGGATGCCTTTCAGTAATAGCGTCTGGTAATTACCAGTAAGACCGTCTTGAATGGAACCTAGTACGCCCATTGCACCTACGGTAAAGGTAAGGGATGCTGTAATGAAAGCATGGGTAAACTTTGGATCACCGGCGTTACCTGTACGAGCTTTCACCCAGTCACCAAACACAGTAATCCATCGATTAAGATCGATGACCTCGCCAATAATGGCGCCAACCACCATGCTAATAATCATCAGCAAAGGCCCCGTCGTTTGTAGCGTACCGTTCACGATAACGAGCATATACTGCATGGCGCCACTCATACCGAGGAGTAACACGATGATGCCGCTCACCACCATGAGTGTCTGTTTTAAATTTTCTTTCATAAACCGACCAAATGCGAGGCCACAAAGGCTGCCGGCTATAATAAGACCAATGTTAATGGCCGTTCCCAAACCAATCATATATTTCCCTTCTTTAATTGTGAAAGTAACTGTGTTAAATCATGTTTAGTATAGCAACTACATCGAAATAAATCAATTTATATGGTATGCAACTAAATGAACACAAAAAGCCTCTATCCACTTAAGGACAGAGGCTTTATGCAGATTTATAGCGTTTGAGAGAGAAGATTATGAGAGTTCCGCTTTGGAGAGAGAATGTGTTTGTATATAAAGCGGACTGACATATGATGAGTCGCTATCACCTCATCGACTTTAGTGTACACCCGACTCTATAGAATAACAAGTTCACCTTTGTAACATCTACTATGCACGAAAATTATTGTTAACTTATAATACTAGTATCCTTCTTCGTCGGCAGGTAGTCGCACTATATCTGCACTTTGATTGATCTCATCAAAGCAAGGACAGTCTTTACCGTGATCGTTGATAAGGCCGCTAGCTTGAAGATGCGAATAGATGGTAACAGGTCCAACAAACTTGAAGCCCCACTTCTTTAGGTCTTTGCTAATCCGCGTAGATAGGCCGTTCTTAGCTGGTACCTGCCCTTCAGGATGATTTTCATAGATAATTGTCTTGTTATCTGTGAAAGCCCAAATATAATTGCAGAACGAACCAAATTCAGATTGAATACGTTTAAAAGCGGAAGCATTGTTTATAATTGCTACGATTTTAGGACGAGATTTGAGCATCCCCTCGGTTTGCAGAATCCGGTCGATGTCGCTTTCACCATAAGAAGAGACTGCCTCAATATCAAAGTTATCAAAGCAGCCTCGAATGATGTCGCGTTTATTTAAAATAGTAAGCCAGCTAAGGCCACATTGGAGGCTTTCAAGACAAAGATGTTCAAATTGAAGCCTATCATCATGAATTGGTCGGCCCCACTCATGATCGTGATACGCCTGATACAAAGGTGTCGTCGGCCATTCACAAGTAATCTTTTTCATTATACACCCCCATGTGCCCATACAAGGACGTCATACATGAGCGCCACCACAAGGCCCATCACAAGATGTCCACCTACGTAAAATGGCACGAGATAATAGATGAATAACAATAGAGAATGCAAGGCTTTGCGAAGCCATACAATCGGTGTAGACGTACCGCCACCCACCTTGCCGTCGAGCCAATTATGGACGATGTAAATGGGCGTACCCAAACGATGAATCCAATCTGGTACGCGCACTCTAGGGTTTAAGCCAGGGCAATAGAAAATCACTAGCGGTAAAGCCACCGCATCAAGGATGAGCAAGACGGTTAACATCAAAGCAAACCAGTCAACTTCGCCTTCCCACGTGAGAGGATGTGCTACAAAACGAGCGCCCCACAAATAGGCTTTGTATACGATATACGGTTCTAATAGCCATAATAAGGGCTTCACTACACTCATGGGACTACCTACGCCAAACACAAAATAATAAAAACTACGCATCTGCGTAGTCGTTTCATATATACAACGTTCCGATCGCATCGATTTAATTATAAGAACTACAGATATTTTTAGGCCCAAAGGTGAATCTAAAAACATCAATTCACACACACGATTTTTAGTCCTTTTATACATCGATTTCTGTACTATTATTATATCAGATTTTGGCTTTTTTGTGGGGTTAAAAGTCACAAAATTTTGCTAAAATATACAATTTATAGTAGTTATCAATAAAAGAACCCACTATATAAGCCATTCTGCACTAATGGTTCATATATGCTTATTTTTCATCAAATTTATGACTTATTTTGATAAATACCGTCTCACTTTCTACGTTAAACAACGGCAAAAATCATTTTAGCTATATTTTTTTATCTATTAAATTATATATTTTTGCAGTTTAGCGATCACTAATAATAATTTTCGTCACCTTACTGCCATTGTGCTCGAAAAATATACCTATGATATTGTCACTGTTATAACGTAGATACCCATAGAACCAACGATTATCAAAGTCGATAAAATCGGGACGGCCGTAAATATCCATTACTTTTTTCAAGGAATCTCCAACAGCAATGCCACGAGATGTCACGGCATCACGATTGCTGACAGTCATATACCATACGATAGGGCGACTATCTTGCATCAATGTATGTCCAAATTTAATCCCTCCATACGTGAGCTCATCACGTTTCTCACTCGTTGGCTGACCTAGGCTAGCTTTTACCGCATCAAAGGACGTACCTAGTGAAACGCCGGCAAGCTTCATATCTTCAGCAGGCAAAGGGGCTCCAATAACTTGTCCTGGTCGATAATGACGATATTGCTCTGCTTTAGGCCAATTTGGTGAAAGCTTAGCATTACTTGTTTCCAATCGATCCATGGCTTTACTCAGCCAACTAGCATCAGCAACTGAACTCACATTACTAGCCAGTAATAAAGCCACACCTAAACTAATTGCAATAGATTTTGTTTTCATGTTTCTCTCCTAGTTTCTCAAACTATTAATGACCTATAGGGCAATATTAACATAATCACATGGAAACTAGAACCTAATGCTTCATACAACTTAAAAATATAGTCATTTAGTTATATAATTATACTTAATAACTTAGCCTATGGATTACTACAATATCAATAGATATGAGAGTATAAACGGGAGATACTACCATGATAAAACTACCACTATTAGCGGGTATTTTCATGATGAGCACTATCTTATCATCAGTAGGAGCCATCAATGTTAATATTCCTGGCGCAGATCCGAAGATTCCAAAGGATGCCTACATAAATTACAAAACCACGAATCCTGATATTGAAAAGGATGTAGCAAACTATGTGGAAACACTAAAAGCAACGGACAAAACTGAAGGTATTAACAAAAGCGAAATGGAGTACGCTAAAGCTGCCGCCATATATCGCGGTCAACATTACCATAATACGGTCATTTCCGTTCATGACAAATACAACCAAATCCGGCTTTCATTCCCCGTAGCGGGCATAAAAAGTGATTATAATATAGGGCGTTACAAAAATCCGAGTCGAACCATTGAGGACTATCGAGTGTTTACCGATAATGGAAGTCTCAATTTAGAAATTGACTATGCTGATTACAAAGACTATGACTGGCGTAACACAAAAATAGCTTATGAAAAACTAACGGACAAGAATGTTCGTGATTTCTTTCAGGACATGGCAAAACATAATCCAGCAAAACACATTTCTGATATAAAGGGCACTGTATTTTCATATCCTACTGTTACCTACAGCACTTGGGATAGCATGAAGATGCCGCACCTTGAAAACGGTAAAAAAACAACGCTCACTATCGACACGATCAATTTTAAATTTAAGGGCTATAACATGCGTCATCCCTTATATCACGCAGGATTTGTCTATTATAATAATACCCCCGTTCTGAACAAGGTTCCTACAGATAAAGTACTGGCCAATTATGTACTTCCCTCTGTGCAAAACCTAAATGAATTAAATCAATATTCACGCATAGAAAACTTAAACGGTGTACAATACCGCGTACCAAAAGACGCCATATACAAAGGTGAAGAAAAGGGCACCGAGTACCAAGATATTAGATACTACAAAAAAGGGAACATAACATTCTTTGTTTCTACTAATAATATTCCTAAAAACCCATATGCGCGCGATCTTGTTGTAAACGGTCATTACAATTTTAAAATTAATTTAAATACGTTCTGGGATATTTACTATTACCAACCAACATCAGATTATATTAATTATACCGTTATATGGAATAATAATATTCCTGGACTATCCACACACATCTATACACCTCATAAGGATGATCACATCCTAACCTTTCAATCCTATGATGGGACCTATAGCTTTACCTATATCATCTTTTACCCAAGTTTTTTACATACTGAGGAAGTTCAAAAATTACGGAATATGATCGAGTTTTTTGAGTCTACCAATAATCCTAACTTTAAACTGAAAGTGCATGTTCTATTCCCAGAAACAGAGGTAAGCGATACCCATTAAAACACCATTCAAAATCAACCTAATAGTATCAAACGTGTAAACCAAACAGCCAGTACTGCAAATCGCAATACTGGCTGTTTTTCTCTCTATATTTCTTTTTAGACACAAGTGTACCCAAGCAGATAGATAACATATTAATTAAGCTTTAAGGCAATTTAAAAACATCAGCTTCCCAAAGGTGCTTCAGCACAGGAAACTCTTGCTTATTCTGACGACTAATCAGCCTTGCCATTTCTACCATATTACGAATATCATGATAAGACCTCTTCACCTCATTGGCTTTATAAGCAACTTCAATGCTATACACATATTGATCATCACGGATTGTAAAATATGTATAATTAGTACCATTATCAAATTTTATACTGCCGCTAAATGCAGGCACACCATTATTCCAAATGGTAGCATTATCATTAGCTGAGTACGGATATTTTCGACTCACCGTATCTATCGTAGCAAAAGCACCTGCATAAAAATGTTTTTCATCATTTGGGAAAATCGGACGACGCTTAACTAGCTGCACTATACCGCCACCCTCGTAAACGCGTGTTTCCTCACCATAGGAGGTAGGCTCGTAATCAGCTTTTCGCTTACTATTCTTGAACACACGATATTCAAAGTTTCCCCATTTTTCAACATTAGAATATCGATCTATTGCTTTTGTATCCTCTACCGATGGGATCACATAATTCGCTAAAGCCCCTTCTGCATAATTAATATGATCAGGATTGCCATTGCCACGGTTTATGATGTTAACACGATACACATGGTTCATATCACTAGGTAAGGAAAACTCAACACCCGTACTCGTACGTGGCTCAGTCTTCTCCTCTTTTCCAGGGATGCGTGTTATAATCCCATACTTCTGCTGCCACTGGCCATTTTTTACCGTTTTATATGTGAAAGCACGATCCGCATAGGTGGTCTTATGGTCTACATCCACAACGATATCTGCATTCATACTTTTAATATAATATTGAGGGCTACCATTTACTACATTAACTACTGAATTAGTGCCATCATTAATCACCTTATTTTCAAGGCTTGGATAAGGCATAGAAAAACGAATATGCTGTGTATCATTGTCAAAGATAAACACCGTACTCTGATTAGCTTGACGTTTTAAAAACTTAGCATTACCCTCCATATATGACTTAGCTTGCTCCAAGGTCCTACGCCCATCTCTTACAGTCTGTGCTACAACAGGACCTGAACGACGTCTAAATTGAGCCTCCACAAGATCCATATCAGCACTATTATAAGAATAGCTTTCATAAGCAGTATCAGGCACCATGGCATCACCACCAGGGATATCTATATTGGCAGCATGAGCTGTTACCATAAGGCCAAGTGAGCAAAGACCTGTTAAAATTGCTTTCTTTATCATATAATTCCCTCAATATAAATAGGCCTTATATAAGACTAACCTTCTATAGCCTCAACTACTTCGCCGATGTACATATAATGTGGTTCCCAACGATCATGACCAATTTGAGTATAGGCAGTAGGGTTTGCTGCATAATATTCCTTTATTTTATCTGCCAAATGAGCTTCATCGAATTGGTGTTCATATAACTTTTTACATACAAATGTTAAATCTGCTTCTTTGAAAGTCACTCCATCACCGACTGCCACTGGTGTTAAACCAGAATTGGCAACCTTATCTTCATCGCGACCAGAATGAGAGCCTAAATAGCCAAGAGCCTTACGCTGGCTGTTAGGGAATAAGCTAACTGTAAAAGTATCGTATTTCGCCATGAATTCTTGAGTATAGCGAGCTGGATGAATGTACACAGTCACGGTAGATATATCATTGCCAAGCATGCCCCACATGTTACCCATACTGCCCCAACTAACTGTACACGTATTAAAATCATCAAGCGTACCCGCTGTAACAAGAGCCCAACGTTCCTCAAACATGGTAAACGCCTTATAATCTTTTGTTTCAAATGCTTTCATAATAACCTCCGAACATAGAATTTAATTAACAATAACCTCATCAAAATGTTCTTTATATACTTCATAATACACCGCATCAGCGATATCGTAAAACTCTTTATTTAGAGAATCTTTCACAACGGGTCTGCGCGCAAAAGCACCTCGATGGATAGGTCGAGGCGTTCCGTCAAAACCAAAGCGACTGATTTCCTCTTCATCGTGCATAATACCTGGATTAGACCACATATCTTCATTCATATTCATATCCATATTCGCATCCGCATCAGTATTAACCTTCGTTGTCCCTTGCTGTTGCGCCCGATAGATCTTACTAGCTGCTGAATTACTACTATCATAGGTGAAAGTCATGTCCTTAACGGTAATCACTTTCTCATCATTCCACTGATACGCTTTATATACCGTCGCCTTAATCGTATAAATAGGCGGCTCAAACCCGATTACCTTTACCGTATTCACATCAATATAGGACGCGCCACGCTCGTCTACATTAGGAATATCCGACACAAACTGAGATACCTGCTTAAACTGCGGCTGAGACGTGAGCTCCTCAATCGTAATTGCTTGGGCTGGAATGGTGAAAGCTAGCATAAGCCCTAGCGTTATTAAAAATCGATGTAACATATATCCTCTCATCTTTCTAAACATGTACAAAATAAATAAACACAACCTTATAAGCATAAGTATACTATGCAAACAAGACTGTGCCTATTATTTATTATCTATTATTTATCATTTATAGTTTAGATTGTATAGGAGTTATCTCTATTAGTACTTATAATGTTTATCTTAATTTGACGATATATATCTTTATCCCTATAATATAAGTAGATAGTCAGACGAGTCGCAACGTCAGGCTCATCTCTAAATCAGTAAAAAAATTAGGAAATGGCCTTTCTGTTTACTTAGCTACCATGCGGTAACGGAGGGCTATTTGCTTTTTGTAAGGCAAATAAAAAACAAAATTTCTTATTGAGCTAATATATTAATCCATCCCATATACCACTGATTAAAGCTTGGATCCGTATCAAATTTCTTTTTATGGCTATTATCTATACGCCACTGCGTGTTTTTTCGTAAACTTTCAGCATTATCAAAGCTGACATACTCGATCATATCGCGCAATTGTTTATGTTTATACAAAGATTTGCTTTCATCATAATCAATGCGATAACTATAATAATATTCAGAATCCTTTGTAAAATGGCGCAAAAAAGACTCTCCATTAGGTTTATATCGATCAATTAAGAATCCTGGAAGACCATTATTCCAAACTGTTGCATACTGTGTAGGAGCCTCAAGATCACCATATTTATTCAAAAAGGTAAAAATTTGTTTTTTTGCTAAGCTTTTATCAACAATATTAGGATCTATTCGAAAGCGTAATACACGAATTTTAACTCCTACATCTTCATAAGTACGAACCTCATATTTATTATCTTCCATAGCTTCGCTCACCAGCTTAGCCTTTTTAGGAATACGATAACCGAAATTATCCCAATGCTTAACATGGCTATAATTATCTAGCCCAGACAAAGGCTCAATAGATGGAATAATATAATTACTCATTACCACTTCAGCAAATTTATCTTGGTATGGATCCTTCACATCGCCACCACCAAGATACGTAATACCATACGTCGTTTTTGTCTTACTTGGCGTAAACTCCGTATACATCACATGTGTCTTACCTTTAAAAATTTTCCAAGATGCATTCTCTAACCCTGGATATGTATATATTCCCTCATTCTGTATATATTTATTAATCTTCTTACCATGTGGTGGCCCTACCAATAAAATGCCTGTATAACCATGAACAGCAAATAAAAGCCCATCACTCGATTTAGATTCAACCGTATCTCCACGCAAGCTAATATTTGGCACAGATAAACGAATATTATTTTCTCCTTCATGAAGTAAGATAACAGTAGATTCTGAGAATTCCCCTAGCTTAACAGCTTGAGCCAATCCAGTTTTCTCCTTAAAAACCTTTTCTATCGCAGTCTTGGGTTTTTCCACATTTTTCTGTACTTTAGCGCTAAATATCTCCGCCTCTTGTATTGCCTTTTCATTAATATAGGAATAATTTTCGTAAGCATTAGCAGGAATACTCGCATCCGCACCTGGAACGGGTGGTTGCCACTTTGGGACTTCAATCTGCACAGCACTTACATTCATGGTGAAAGCGGCTGCTAATGCCATCATGATTATACTTTTACGTAACATAAAACCCTCTTAAAATTTACAAACTAAATACACACAACTGCATTACATTTTCGTATTTTATTTTCGTATTACATTCTTTCTTGACTTTGAATGCGGATTACCTTATTTCTCAATGTTTCAACATTTGCAAAGTCAGAATATTCTACCGTATTGCGTAGCTGAATATGAGAATATGGTATAGCTCCATCAGTATAAACTAGACTCATAATATATACATTCTTGTCATCGTATAAGAATCGATGCATTATAGATCTTTTTCCTGGTTGATAATTATCTACTAAAAGACTAGGAACGCCATTATTCCAAACAGATGCTGCCTGAATAGGCGCATCACCTATTATCTGGCGCTCTGGTCGTACTTCTACAAGTTCATTAAAAAAGGAATACATATATTTATCTTTTACTTTTATAGGTTTCTTGGCCACAACAAATCGTATACCCGCTCCACGATAGTCCCTCACTTCAGTAGAGTCCTTTAAGGATTTCTGTGCTATGAGTTTAAGACCTTTAGGAATACGATACATGAGATTATCCCAGTTGATACTTTCACTATACTGATCCATATCATCTAAAGAGCGAATCGACGGAATCACATAATTACTCATAACGCGTTCGAGCTTGTCAGTAACGGGCTGATTTTTGTAGCTAAGCCCTATGATATATTCTTGATTTGGCTGATTATCTAAACCAACTACGGCAACCATAGCAGGCCTATTTTCGCCGAAAGACTCGGTTTCAATAGCCCATTTACCATGTGTGATCCCGGGATATATAAACTCCCCTTTTCGCTCTGTTTTTAGTTTGCCTAATGCATCATCATAATTCTGTTTCGTACCGATGGCAAAAAACACGGAATGTTCTCTTACAATAGATAAACGTTCACCATCACTGAGTTTTGGATAGTATTTACTTGCTAATAGTAGTCCAGGAACAGATGCTCGGATGTTAGTACGATCATCATGCAATAACACAACTGCAGACTCATTAGCGATTAAATCTATCACCTTTTTAGAACCACTTGCTATCTCATTAGCTTCATCTCGTGTTAGTCCCCAGTCGGTTATGAACATTTCCTTATTCTTTTCAGATTTAGAATCTAACTTTATAACATCACTAGTTCCTATATTACTCAAGCTACCGGCCCGATAATTCTCATATGCATTGGCAGGAATACTCGCATCAGCACCTGGCATAGGTGGCTGTCCAGCTGGAACTTCGATCTGTACAGCGCTTACATTCATGGTGAAAGCAGCCGCTAATGCCATCATGATTATACTTTTACGTAACATACAACCCTCTCTTCTTTTCTTCTCTCACATTTACAACATAAATAAGCACAACCTTATTAGCATAAGTATACTATGCAAATAAGGTCGTGCCTATTATTTATAATTTTATATTTAAGTGTTTATTCTATTCATATGAATCAGACATGTAAGTTATTTAAATGAATAGAGATCGGAAATAAAATATGTAATGAAATATAGCATATATAAAGTAAGGAATTAATGCAAGCAAAGTTCCAATGGCGATAATAATATATATCAAAAGACACAATGCTAGTAAAACCACCAGACTATTAATGATGACTTTATAAATCAGTGCCTGCTCTTTCTTAGATTGTATCCAAGCTTTAGCCCTATAATATACTTTAGGTTTATTAAAGGCTAGTGGTAATCGTTTACACCATAGAACAAGCCAAGGAATAAAGAGGATATTACCAGAGAGAAAAATCATATATAAGTCATAACTCCCTAAGGGATATAAGTACGGCGTTAAGTCAGGTTTCTGTAAGCTATGAATAAACGCCTCTATGGAGCCTATCCATAGAGAAACGAGCAAATACTTAACGTAAAGCACTAGTATAATTTTAAAAATGTATTTAAATGTACTCATTTGCTATTCTCTATCTAATCATATACATAGTAAAAGTAACTTAATAGCATAAGTATACTATGCAAATAAGACTGTGCCTATTATCTATTATCTATTTATATTTTAGATTGTGTAGGAATTTTCTCTAATTAGTATATATAATGTTTATCTTAATTTGACGATATATATCTTTATCCCTATAATATAAGTAGATAGTCAGACGAGTAGTGACGTCAGGCTCATCTCTAAACTAAATGAAACATGTAGAAATGGCCTTTTCGTTTTATCTAATTTCCGAAGAAACGAAGGGCTATTTTGCTATTTCTAGACAAATAAGCGCCACAAGTGCTCCAAAGGATATCATGACTGATAAAATCCCAAGGATAATCATAATGATTTTATAACCACTCATAAGCAACCCTCCCTTCAAAAACGAAGAGAGGCCCAACCTCGTCTAACTATCCTAAGTCTATTATAGAACGAACTAATATACGATACAATAAGCATTACATTATACAAATATACGAATTAACTAATAAAAGCTGAGCTAATTCTATAACTAAATAGCTCAGCTTTTTTGTGCCTGATATTCCAATATAATTATCTATAAATCAAAATTTTGCTGACTTTATCGCCTTTTTGTTCAAATTGTATTCCATGCATAATATCAGTCCGATAGCGATATTTTCCATAAAACCATCGATTGTTAGAATCCACTAAATCAGGTCTACCATATACATTGAGAACTTTTCGCATGGAATCGCCTACGGCAATACCTCTATGTGTAACGGCATCACGATTCTCAATCATCATATATGTAACGATTGGCCCTACACCATCCATTTTTAAATTTCCAAATGTAACACCACCATAGGTAAGTCCTCTACTTGTCTCTTTAGTAGGCTGTCCTAGACTAGCTTTCACACTATCAAATGTATTGCCTAGTGAAACACCAAGAATCATCATATCCGCTTCTGGCAAAGTATCCCCTACAATTTGCCCACCCGCATAATGAGTGTATTGCTCAGCTTTCGGCCAATCATTAGACTGCTTTGCTGCATTTGTTTCAAGACGGTCCCAAGTTTTACTCAGCCAACTTGCATCTGCCATATAACTATAACCACTTACCACTTGCATGCCTATAACAAGCCCCATAATTATAAGTTTCCTTTTCATAGCCTCTCTCCTAAACGTTCTGATAAACAACTCAAACTAGTAATTTTATATAATACTGTCTAAAAGCTGATGACATATCATGCTAATGATTGCCAATAGCACTGGTCCTATAATAATACAAGCTAGCATTATAATCGTGCCATATATGAGCAAACATAACTTTATAAAAAACTCTATGCTATAAAAGATAAGCACCCCTACGTGGGATTGCTCTTTCAAAGAAACGAACCAATCTTTTACTCCATAATATACCTTAGGCGTATCAAATGCGGGGTATAGCTTTTTACCACAAAATAAGCCACGGCAAAATCCAAATATTTCCAAAGGTAAATATTAATACGGGAAGATAATGCCCTAATGGATATGCTTCTAATACATATCGATCATAGAGTAATTCATAAAAAACCCAAATAGAGACTCCCCAAATAAACAAAAGTATAAGTTTTAACATGAGCCCAAAAACAAGTTTAATTATCCATCGGAGTCTATTCGCTGTTCTAACCATTCCAGTACTATTCATAAGCTATCACGGCTCATCATCGTAAGCTATATCATATGCTTTTTGATAGAGCAAATTCGGCAATTTATATTTTTCATCACCAAAATCAGCAGGTAGAATCATAGCTTTTAGATTTTCTGCATAGATTCGTTGTTGACGATTCTGCCCATTATTGTAATAGGTACCACCATCATTAACAGTTCCAGTGATTCCTGAGTTCCCTTGTTTTGTACGCCAAATAGAGATATACGGTATCT
The DNA here is from genome assembly GCF_002959775.1 of Veillonella rogosae JCM 15642. Lineage (GTDB taxonomy): Bacteria > Bacillota > Negativicutes > Veillonellales > Veillonellaceae > Veillonella > Veillonella rogosae. The sequence goes on from NZ_PPCX01000010.1 coordinate 403,697, forward strand.
TATTGCCTTGTTTTAGAGCTTTATCATGAGCATTAATCAAATGGCGCAAAGAACGATCTATTTGGTAATCGTATTGTACTGAAAGTCCTTGAATCATATTAGCAGCAGGCATAGAAACATAGATGACCGCTTCGATACGACGATGACCATTCGGTGCCGTTACAGGCTTAACAGATGAAAGGTCCAAATATTTTCCATCCCCTCGTCCAGAGTCAGCACTCGAATCGATGTGCTCAAATCGCTCTGCGTTTAATAAGTCAGCCTGTGATACGGCTTGACCTTTCATGGGCAATACGATGCAGGCTAATAACCATAGTGAAAGTAAATATATGCGTTTCATCGTCCACCTCACTGTACCACAATATCATCAAAATGCTGCTGATAGGCAGCCATAAACATAGCCTCTGCTATACCATACATAATGGTATTATTTCGCTTGAGTGGGAACTTGCGCATATCATTTCGATACTGCATTTGCTGTACTGCCCCATCGAATGAATATTTTGCCACAGCTACGTCCACTAGAGATAAGCCAGATTTACTTTCACTAGCCTCAATCAAAGCCAACGTAGACGGGCTAGGATTCATCATATGAGACGAATGGATTAAGGTAGCTAGAGAATAGTTTGTATCATAATCCACAGTAAGTTGTTTCTCTTCAATCGTAGATTGGTAATCTGTATCTATTACGACATAATAGGTACCACGCAAAGAATACTGTGGGGGTGCATAATGAGTTGCCTCAATAGAATAGGTGTTCAAATAGATATACAAGCCACCACTCGCCATGGGACCATTCATCGATCGAGTATGAACTAACTTAAACTGTGGTGATGTCTGTAATTCTTGTAATGTAATCGCCTCTGTGGGCATGGTGAAAGCTAACAACACAAGGGCTAGCATCAAAATACGTTGAACCATAAAAACCTCTCTCAAAAAATAATCTTATCTCTCAATAAAATAAGCACAACCTTATTAGCATAAGTATACTATGCAAACAAGGCTGTGCCTATTATTAATAATTTTATAATTTAGTATATAGGATTTACTTCTATTGATATTTCTAAGATTGATATTTATAAGGTTTATCTCTATTTGACGATATATATCTTTATCCCTATAATATAGGTAGATAGTCAGACGAGTAGTGACGTCAGGCTCATCTCGAAATTGAAAAAAGATTAGGAAATGGCCTTTCAGTTATCTAGTCACACTAGGCAACGGAGGGCTATTTGCTTTTTGTAAGGCAAATAAGGGCTACTAAGGCTCCAAAAGCAATGACAATAGCCAAGACTTGTAAGAGGAGCATGATTATTTCATAATCACTCATAGACTTATCCCTCCCTTCAAAAACGAAGAGAGGCCCAACCTCGTCTAACTATCCTAAGCCTATTATAAAACGAACTAATATACGATACAATAAGCATTACATTATACAAATATACGAATTAACTAATAAAAGCCGAGTTACGCATCAATAAGTAACTCGGCTTTCAGATTCTTAAATAATTAAAGTGGTAATAAGAGACAGTATCCCAAATAAAAATGGAAGGCTTACAGCAATACAGTAGCCAAGTAAAATAGCAAGATAAATTACTAAATATGCTTTTACCAGAATACCTAAGCAGAGAAAAATAACCTTATAAGTAAATGCTTCTTCTTTCTTGGTGTGGATCCAGTCTTTAGCCCTATAGTATATTTTCGGTTTATTAAAGGCCGGAGATAATCGTTTACACCATAACACAAGCCACGGGATACAGCATATATTCCCCAATAAGAGAATTATATATAATTTTAAATCCCCTAGTGAATAGGGCTCTAATGCGGGATTATAGGACATCGTAGAAAAAAGACCTACGGAAATCCCCCATATAATCACAAGCAAAAGCTTGAAATAAAGCACTAGTATAGTTTTAATGACGTATATAAGTTTACCCACTGAATCTAACCAATCTTTAACCAACTTTTAAGCAATCTAATAGGCACAATCCTATTATCATAAGTATACTATGCAAGTAGGATCGTGCCTATTATTTGCTTTTTGTAAGACAAATAAAACCGAGCTACTAATCAAATAGTAACTCGGTTTTTAGTGTATTTAAATTTTGAAAATAGACTAATAATCTATCAATGGAATACTTAAAACAGTAGAGACAGCGATTAAGATATACACTACAAGACATAGTTTTAGCAAAAGCAGTAAACTGCCAAATAGAACTTTATAGATAGGTGCTTCTTGTTTCTTGGATCGTATCCAGTCTTTAATTTTATAATATATTTTTGGTTTGTTAAAAGCTGGCGGTAATCGCTTACACCATAAAACAAGCCACAGAATACAACATATATTACCAAAGAGAAAGAATAGAAATAGGCCGAACTGCTCCAATGAAGATACTTTCAATACATAAATATAATAGAGTAGCTGAGTAAAGGTCTCTACAGAGTTAATCCATAGATAAACAAGATAAGCCTTAAACAAAAGCACTAATATAATTTTGATGTACTTGAGTATACTCATTGCCTCTCTCCTATCTAATACCATAAAAAAGCCCGTCATTAACGGGCTATTTTTTACTCCTACTATATATACATTCTCCAACGCGCCAAGAAACTCCTCGTTGTAATTTCCCCTATTTTTAGGGATAATAAAGTTATACTTGCGTACACACCACAAGTAGGTAAGGGTGATTTAGTATGTGTCTCTAACTAGTTTGTAGTTTAGGAGGTGGCATATGGATTCTTTAACTATTATATGGGTTATTGTTTGTGCCTATTTATTACTGAATTTATTGGTCGGCGTGTATTGTCATATTCGTGTAAAAGATAGTACTGACTATCTACTCGCAGGTCGTCGTATTGGGGTTCTTATGACGGCAGGCACGTTAGCAGCTACGGAGATCGGTGGCGGGAGTACCGTTGGTGTAGCCGCGAAAGCGTATGGTTCTTGGGGTTTATCTGCAGGTTGGTACGTAGTCTCTGCAGGGATTGGGGTTATTCTCGTTGCTTTCATCGCACCGCTTTTACGTCGTGCTATGGCAACAACAGTGCCAGAGATCATCGGTCGTCGCTTCGGTGGCTCTAGCCATCTAATTACGTCTATTCTGTCCATGCTTGCCACAATTACATTAGCAGGTGTACAGATTACAGCGACAGCAACTATTATTAGCGTTCTCACCGGGCTTTCAACAGAACTCGCCATCCTCATCTGCGGCGCGGTTCTCGTAATTTACACCATGTCCGGCGGTATGTGGAGCGTAACAATGACGGACGTTATCCATTTCTTCGTTCTCGTTGGGGGCTTCTCCCTCGCTGTGCCGTTCGTATTGCACAATGTGGGCGGTTGGGAATCGGTAGTGACAAAATTACCACCTGAACAGCTCGGCTTCACTAAGGTAGGTTGGAAAACCATCATCGGCCTTATTATCATGTACTTCATGACCTTCTCCACCGGCCAAGAGTCCGTACAACGGTACTTCGCCGCGAAGGACGAAAAAACAGCCGTTCTTGGTTCCATCATTTGTGGTATTATCATGGCTCTATTTGCCTTCGTTCCCGCCGTATTGGGCCTCGTAGCATTGGCTGAGTTCCCGAACATCGAAGCGAACAACGCGGTGGCAACGGTAGCACTTAACCTCATGCCTCCAATTATGGCTGGCTTCGTTATGGCCGCTGTCGTATCGGCTACGCTTTCATCAGGCGCAGGCGACCTATTAGGCGCCGCTACTGTATTTACCAAGGATATTGTAGAACATCATTTTGGTAAAAGCCTCACTGATGCACAGCTCACAAGTTATAGCCGTCTATGCGTACTATTCCTCGGCATCATCGCCATCGTTATCTCCCTTGTAAGCAAAGCCATCATTCCGATGCTCGTATTTGCTTTCACTATGAGATCCGCTGGCCCATTCGCTGCATTCCTACTTGGCCTCACTTGGAAAAATGCAACAGCTGGCGCTGGCATTTGGTCTATCGTGCTCGGCTCTATCGCAGGCGTGTACTGGGAATTCGTGGGCAACCCATACGGCATTATGTCCATCATCTTCGGTTCCATCGTCAGCCTCATCGTCTTTGTGGCTGTGGTGTTCATTGAAAGATCCATGGGTAAACCACCGGCTCCACCGGCAATTCCTGATCATTTAAAAGAATAATGTAAAAGAACATTCTAAAAGAATACACTAAAGAGAAAACTCCTATCGGTGAAAGCCAATAGGAGTTTTCTTATGTTACAACCACATCATCCAATTGTGTACTATACACGTGTTCATCATAATTTGACGATATATCATAACCTTATTATAATATAAATAGATAGTCAGACGAGTCGTAACGTCAGGCTCATCTCTAAAAGCAAAGAATCTTGAGAAATGGCCTTTTAGTTATCGAATCATCTAAGATAACGAAGGGCTATTTGTCTTTTCCAAGACAAATAAGCGCTATTAATGCCCCAAAGGCAATAACCACAGTTATCACCTGTAATAAGAGCATGATTAATTCATAATCACTCATAGGCTTATCCCTCCCTTCGATGACGAAGAGAGGCCCAACCTCATCTGACTATCCTAAGTCTATTATAGAACGAACTAATATACGATACAATAAGGAACGAATAATAGAAATATATAGATAAACACTGAAAAGACCGCACCCCAAGGTACGGTCTTTTTCTTATTTCTTTAATCTTTTATTCCTAGCTTGTCTTATTTGCTTCGCATTTCCAAAGTCTAAATATTCCATTATATTGCGTAGTTCAATATGGCTATACTTGTTTTTACCATCTTCATAGGTAAGGAACATATAATATTCATACTTATCATCTGTTATCAGTTGATAAATACGAGATTTCTTACCCGGATTATATTGATCTAGAAGATAAGAAGGAACACCATTATTCAATACTAAAGCTGCTTGAAGAGGTATATCCTTTAATAATGTTGGATTCTTTTTATAAAAAAAGTGGTTTAAAACTCTCTGAGTATACAGTTGGATTGGCTCTCCCTTATCAACTAAAGGACTCCGTGCAACAACGAGTTTCATACCATCTCCAACATACACACGACCTTGAAAATCATCGCTTTTATCCACAATATCTAAAGTCATTCCCTTAGGTAGTCGATAACTCAGATTATCCCATGTAATAGCATCACTAGTATTATCTAAATTCTCTAATGATTGAATAGAAGGGATTACAAAATTAGCCATTGTAGATTCTAGATTATTTGTAATAGGTTGATTCTTATTACCTAAGATGACCATATACGTCTGATTTGGGTATTTATCAAAAGTAACGGCACCATACATTATAGGTAGATTTCCATTCGCATATTGCTCTCTTATTCCCCAGTATCCTTTACTAATACCCGGATACATAAATTCCCCTTTACGTTGAGCTTTTTTATTAAATCCTGAATCTTCAACTCGTTCATTAGCACCTACTAGACCAGCAGTAACACTGTGTTCAAAAACATACGAGCCTTTCCCCTTTTTATCCAAGTCCTCAAAATAACTTTCTACCACTACAATAGGCAATGTCACTTTAGCCTTATAGTCACCTTCGTGCAATAAAATTACGGTGGATTCATGCGTAATTAAATCCAAATACTTCGCATAGGCTTTTTTTAATTGCTCTGCTTGCTCTGCAGTGCCTTTCTTCTCAAGAACCTCACCATCAATCCGCTTATTATACTCTTCAATTTTCTTAATGTGATCAGCAGTGGTAATATTACGAGTCTTATCATAACGATAGTTCTGATACGCATTATCTGGAATACTTGCATCAGCCCCTGGCACAGGTGGTTGCCCGTCAGGAACAGTGTACTGCGCTGCATCAATAGGCATGGTGAAAGCGACTGTCACAGCCAAGCTCAACAAAATACTTTTTAGTTTCATACAACACCTCTCAAACAATAATAGGCACGTTCTCTCATTAGTATTAGAATAAGTATACTATATCCTCGAGAACGTGCCTATTTATGCTTATTGTAATTTTTGTAACGCTGCTTTAATTTCGTTTACTTCAGCCCGTAGTTCTTCGTTGTCTGCGCGCAGTGATGCATTGTCAGCTTGTAGGTCTTTGATTTGTTTTGCCATTTCAAAGCGACTTGTTTTGAGTGTCGGATCTTGTTCGCCTACCTTGAAAGAAGCACCGATGTTAAACATGCTTTCACCACCAACGGTAACGCCAGCGTGAACCATGGAGTTTTCGTTCGGCTGATAGGACGCACCGATAGCACCAGCCGTGGAGTGTTTATAGTGGCCCAAGCTAGTGGCAAAGGACCATTTATCGTTTGGATTGTAGTCGAGATAATGGAGGCCCGCTAATGCCGCAGAGGCAGCGCCAACCTTGGAGACTTGACGATCCGTGTAGGACTTGGCATTGTTGAGCACCTTGTCACCAATGTTAACCGTGTTATTTTCGAGCGTAGAAATGCGATTCGTATTATTGTCCACCTGCGTTTTCACTTCGTGCAACTGACTGCCGTTGATAGCGTCAGTAGACGTCTTGGAAACCTCACCCTTGGACACATTCACGATTTTATGGTTACCGTTATTGAGTCCGTTGTCTGTTAAAGAAACGATAGTATCAGTATTATTGTCTCCATCGGCTTTTTCAATAACAATGCCATTAGGGCCATACATCGTTCTATTAATCTGATCTGTGTCGCTTTCAACAACCAATCCATCTAAGGTTAAGCTAGAATATTTGACGCCATCAGTATGAGATACTTTGATTTCATTACCATTAATTTCAACATATTTATCGCGTCCAGCTGGATTATCTGACACCTCAATGGATCGAAGACCTTGAACATCTTCGCTCAATCCAACAGTATAACTCTTTTGGCCATTCTCATTTTCAGTTTCGTCTACCGTAATATTATTAAGACTACCTACAATAGTTCTCATATCTGCTTCTGCCATCACGTTAATGCTCAACACAGACATAATCCCAGCTAATACTAACAACTTCTTATTCATGATGACTCCCCCTGAATTCATAGTAAAACCTTAGCCATACAACCCCTTATAGTATGGTCTAACTAACTATAAACATACAAAAAACAATACTAACCCAAAATTTCACAATATACTACAATTATAAGCTTAGCTTATTTTTATTTCAATGATTAACTTTGATAAACTTTCATTATTTATTCATTTTAAATAAAAAGACGCTCCTCTAAAAGAGCGTCTTTTTATTACCTTACATATACTTACATATATAGACAAATCATATGTGTCTGGAAAAATTCTTTATATTCACCAATAGTGGAGAATGCCCCTTTATTCTCCTTTATAACAGACTCAAAATTAGGTTTCGTCACGACTACGACAGGTTGACTACTAGCTGCTGTAAGTTTTATTTCAATTATTGATGACTGAGTTCCGTTCCAGAGGCTGTTACATTTACTTTCATAGTAAGCCCAACAAGCTTGTGTATAGGCTTGTGTAACATAGGCCTTATCATAGTACTCTTGCGCTGAATCTAGATGACCAAGGGCTTCGTCGATTTGAGCCATCGTATAGAAAGCAAAAGTGGACCAACTATAATCACTTGGTACAGTCTCACGCCAATGTCTTGCCCTCTCAAAGCTGGTGTGTAAATCCTGCTTGATTCGTTCTGCCACCGCTCTATCTCCCATGTACATAGCGAGCACAGCCATATACTTAGCACATAAGCATTCTGCGTAATAGTCTTGGAAATTTCGTTTACCATACATAGACCATAATCGGAGCAATTCATTCCATAGATTTCGGTCTAATTGATCTAGGTAGAAACGATGAATTGATTTCAAAAGAACTAAGAAATATACAATATCATTACTATTGAGTTTAGTTTCTATGTCTAGCAAGTTGTGTATTTGCCCATATGCCTTAAAAGGCATCTTGAAATACGGATGATCAATAGACTGAATACGCTGTTCAAAGCTTTCACAATCACCTATTTCAATATCATGATGCAATAATAAGTACTGCAAGCATTCAAGATTAAAGACATTGTCCTGACAGCTTACATCACAAATATAATTATTAAAATAAGGCTCATGAACCAATGGCGTTTGTTTCTGCGCGGCAATGAGTTCTTCCAATAGATTTCGATAGGCATTATTTCCTGTGAAAGCATGTCCTAACATGCGATACCATTTAGATAGGCGAGATACTCTCTGCACATATTCAGCCTGCCAAGAGTCAGAAGATTCGATATCTACCTCACCTATAGCTGCGTCCAAAGCATCGACGATAGAAACTAGTACTTCATAATTCTGGTATCGTCGAACAGCCTCATAACAAACATCTAGAAGGCAATATATACGTTCTAATACCGTTAACTGAGCACCTTTATGAGACAGTGATTCTACATGAGACAATAGATCTACACCGATATTCTCAGCATTAGTTATATCATCAGGACAATCATCATCTTCTTTAACTCCTATGTGTATAAGCATTTTCTTTGCATAGCTAGTATAAGGCACCAAGAAATCAAAATACGCTCTAGCTTTATCAAAACCAGGATACAAATCGATGCGTAGCTTTTCCTGAGATAGTTCTCTAACAAGATCATCCGCCAAAGGACTCAGTATACGATGCCTTACGTAACCAAGTACACCTTCATTTCCTTCCTCCCAGTAGTCTATCCCCTCACTGAATCTATCATATAGATTATATATATAATCATGTAACAAGCAATCAGTCCAGTCGTTGCTTTCATCATATACAGAAATGATGGCATCATTGGTCAAATTCCTATAAAATCGATGAACAGGTTCACAAACTTTGCGGAAAAAAGGATCTTTGGACAATGTATCTAGCTGTTCAGATTCTGTCTGACCATGCATGGCCTGCACCATATAGGCGCCTAGTACATCAGCAATCAGCAGAAACTCAGACCGGTTCGATTCATCCATAGAATATGTATTATCTAAGGCTTGAACTGCAATCAACTCAGGTAAATAATATCTATCAACGCGATTTATTGCTTGATGAATGGTATAACACCGCAAAGGAGTGGTAATACGCTGTGCTCCTGCTGCCATTCCAAAAATGCCGCTCCTACCATATAAAGACTCTATTAAATATCCCACCATATGGTCAGATAAGTAAAGAAGCCCATTTGTATCCCTATAATTGCGTTGGAATAGTAAATCCCGTCCACGCTCGCTCTTGTACAAGGCATGGACATTGTAACTCCCTCTTCTCTTTGTTGAAAGTAGCTCTTCACCTTTATAGGTACCATCGAGCATAAACTCAGGCAAAGCCTTTACGAACTCATCTCGTAATTCGTTATACGGTTTACCATGTTCTGCACAAAGAGCTGCCACAAAAGAGCGAATTCGTTCATGCTCTAACTCAATCTCAGGACTATTATCTGTAATATCATCGCCCTCTTCAAAAGGCAAAATATCATCCGTACTATACTCCAAAGCATTTATAAACGTAATCCCTTCCTTGCCCTCTACTAGAGGGAACAATGATGGTCGAATTTCATCGAATATGCCTGTCGTCGTAATTGTTACATTATACATACAACATCCTTTTACTATAAAACTATGTATACACTAAGAACGATACGTAATATATACCTATTGTAACACTAAAAAATAGTGCGAATATAGCATAGAAAAGGGCTCTACCTCAAAATAAGGTAGAGCCTTTAGTTAATTGTAACTTACATCATTATGTGTTATAAACGGTCAATGAAACCTCTTTACCTCCAAAGAATATATATTCACCGTGACCGATAGAGAATGGTCCTTGGTATTTATCTTTTGAAAGTTCAGACGGGATTCTATTAAATTGATAGAAGTTGTAATAATCTAACATTGATGAATCGATACTCAATCCAGATTTTGCAAAATGAGCACCTTTACCAATAAGAGTAATAACGGTAACCATATTATGCTCAGTCACTATCTTAAGGTCTAGATTAGTATATATTAATGTTTCACGACTATACATTTTTTCAATGGAACTTGGTGTGCCTAGTAAATCAATAACTGCTTGTCGATTCATACCTAAATAAACGCCATGAACAGATTCATAATGCTCTTTTTGTAGTTGATTGGTTAATTGATCTTTTTTATTCATGATTAAGGTCTTATGCTCACCATTCCCTAACCATTGCAAATGAATAGCTTTTCTACCTTGAGCCTCTTGGATAATAAAAACCCCTGCACCAGGATAGCCACCTACAAAATCAGCACCATCAACAATACGGCAACCATTAATATATCCATTAGAAATGCTCAACACCTTATTACCACTAGCATCATACCAATCACCTGCAACCTTTTGAGATGCACGAATAACACTATCTAGTGACACTTGAGCTGCTTCAATAGTTAATGCAGAAAATAAGCACATAATACTAAAACACATACAAACAAATAACTTCAGTTTTGATTTCATATTAAAACTCCCTAATAGACTATATATTACAATAAATAGTAATAGATAAACGTTATAGCTCTAACAATATTAGAGCAAATATGGTAATAGATGATAACTATCAACATCACTCATTACACGGCTATTACCATGTCTATTCTGTTGATATCTAATTAAAACAACTTTATTAGTATATTTGTTAAAAACAAATGACAAACCACTATTATGTGCCCCTACATATTCTCCAACATAATAACCACTGTAATTACCGTATCCCTTTTCTATTTCTCCATAAGGTTCTACCGGATTTTGATAAATCGAGTACGTCACTAAAGGGCCATAAGTATCTTCTACATCACTTCGGCTCATCCCTACAGTTATTCCCTTATTAGTAGCGTAACCTGGCTTTATAATATAGATATCTGGCTGCAATCTATTCCCCCATAAAGAAACTATGACTGCCTTATCAGACGAAATATACATATCATGACGAGAATACCTATGGTCGGCCAACATTAATGAATAATTATAGTTATTCAAATACCCATATATATCGGAATTATTTTCTAATCCACCAAGTACACCTGAATCATCAGTATGTGCTATTACACCTTGAGCCAAGCTAACACCTAAAAAAGACAATAACAATAACTTCCTTACAAAGCGTTTCATAATAACTACCTCATTGTATACAAAAGTAGAAAACATAACTCTCATTATTTACACTATACTACTTACATTTAAACAAATAATTATAAATATGAAACCCTTTCATAAAATGAATATAAAATGAAAAAACCTCATAAATTCGACAAAGGGTAACCGTAATTTAATGAGTCTATAAAACATAAAGGGGCTGTAAAAAACAGCCCCCTTTTTATACCTCCATCCTCACTTTATTATCTACTTTTTTATAATATTTGATCTCTACCTCAAAGTGTGATCTAATATTTATAAAGAATGTATTAATGTATACGGGAGGTAGTAATATGGGGATTATTAACTCAAATCTAACAAAGCTAGGTTCTTTCTTAGGGAATGAAAAATTGTATATTCCAGAGTATCAGCGGGGTTATTCTTGGGAAGAAACTCAACTAGATGACTTTTGGCTAGACTTAGAACAAATTTACGAAGAAAATACACATGATGAACACTTTCTTGGACAAGTTGTTATTCACAAAAATAAGGAAGATGGTAAACGCTATATTATTGATGGCCAGCAACGTATCTCAACCACAATTATCTTCCTAGATATCTTGCGAACAAAATTTAAAGAAATTGCCGAATCAACAAACAATAATGATGCAAATGACGACTCTGAGGATATTAATGCTAAATATATTGGCCGCATATCTGAAAGCAAGCGAGAGCAATATTTATCTATGGGTGGTGTTGATAAAGAGTTCTTCTTTGAATATGTACAAAAACGTGGAGCCATTGATTATACTGACAAAAAATTTGATAAAAAGAAACTTAAACCATCTAACTATAATATCTTCTATGCAAGTAAATTCTTTAGTGGAAAGGTAAATGATTTTCTTGAAAAGAATGAGTCTAATCAATACAAAGCACTAAATAAACTATACCAAGCCTTAATTAATCAGTTTATCCTTATGACAGTTGAAACTGATGATATTAACGAAGCTTATATTATCTTTGAGTCCCTCAATGCTCGTGGTAAAGCACTAGAAACCGCTGACTTATTAAAGAATCATATTCTTCGTATGGCACAAAATGACTTACCTAGCGCTACTGAAACTTGGAATACTATTATTGATAATCTTGATAATATAGATCCAACAAAATTTATTCGCTACTATTGGAACAGTACAAAGCGCTTTGCTCGAGAAAAAGATTTATTTAAAGCATTACGTACAGATATAACATCACAATCTGATGTTAATACATTATTAGCAAATCTACGCTCTTTATCTAAGGTATGTGCAGCTATACTACACCCTGACGATAACAAGGACTTTGATTTAACTGAGCTGAACGAACGTCTTATTGAGATGCAAAAATTAGATGCATCCTCGTATATTCCTATAATCTTTGCTCTAAGACTACAAAACTACTCTGAGGAGGATATAAATGAGGTTTTAAAAGCGATAGAAACACTAGTAGTGCGTAACTTTGTAGTTTCAGGACTAGTTGCCAATAAGTATGAGCTTGTATTTGCACAAATCGCTAGAAGTATTAGCGATAAAACTTGGCCACCTAATAGTGATAGTGCATCCAGTAAAAAACCAACAAAAGATGACATCCTAAAAAAACTATATTCTCTTATGGTATCAGATGAGGAATTCATCAATAACTTCAGAATTTTCAACTCTAAGAAAAACGCAGTTATACGTTATTTGCTTCGTAAGATAAATAACTTTGATATTAATGAAACAAAGATTGTAGATGACTCAAACCGTGTTCATGTAGAACATATTCTTCCTAAAAAGATTAATGATGAATGGATCAACTTCAATGACGAAGACCACGAAACATACCTATGGCGTTTAGGTAACCTAACTCTATTAGGCCAAGAATATAACAATAGAGCTAAGAACAAAGGCTTTGATAAAAAGAAAGAAATCTATAAGAAATCTGAAATTAAAATGACTCGTGACCTAGTCTCAATTGATGATTGGACCACATTCACAATTGTAAAACGCCAAGAAGACTTTGCTGAAATAGCACTAAAAATTTGGCCAAGAAATTAATATTTCTATATATGGCGTAAATAATATTTTGTAAAAACATACAAAAGGGGCTGTAACAGAATGCGGTTTTACCGCATTCTAGTTGCAGTCCCTTCTTGGAATATATTTAAGTGTTTGAGGCGTATTGTTTATTTCTGATCACCTAATTGTTTCTGTATTATATTTTCTCCCTATATGTCCTCCTTTTCTCTCCCCTCTTAATCCTACTTTCACCCCCTAACGTTTTATCTCGTTAAGTCTCTCCAGGCGATAAATAGTTCGGCCACGACTTGTGGGTTTTGGCTGAGTTTGATGCGGGCTAGCATTTTACGCACGTAGTTGCAGTGTTCTAGCATGGCTTCGTTCAGTTTGTGTTTAACGTGACGCGGGGATTGGTACACCAAAATCGGTGCGAAGTTCCCTACGTGAATATAGCTCGTATCGGGTTCCGGACCTTCCGTAACGATATATTCATAAGGTATAGCCACGTTAAAGAGGCCGTACACCACGTCTTTGCCGACAGGGCGCCGACATTTGATATGGGCAAAGGTTAGATGCGGACCATAGGTCTTAGGCGATGTATAGCTACTGCGCCGACCGTCGCTGGTCATAATATAATTGGGCCTTAGCCCTTCCTGTACCGCCAGCTCCCGCGTAATAGTTCGCATCGGCAGACAGACCAGTTCTTCACGGCCATCTACGAAATAGCACTTCGTACTGTCCCCACCACCGGGCTCATAAGTAGGAATAAAACAAACAATGTGATTCTTTGGATTCGTATAGATCAAATCCAAATCCTCTCCCTTAGATAGCCGAGCGGCCATCATATCTGTTAATTCATCATGTGTTATCATAGGAATTCTCTCCCCTCTAATTAGGAACATTCCTTTCAACAATACAATGAACACGTGTTCTGTGAAAGCAGATTCGCATGCTTTAATCTGCTGCTGATTTAATTGTATACTACGTTGAATATTTTGTAAATATATACACAAAACTATAGAAATTTATGTATAATTAAAGACTTTATGATCTTGTAAAAGTTACATATACCTTGATGTGTCAATATTTTCTCATTTAAATTGAGAAATGCATATTTTATGTATATCTATTAATCGAGATTAACAGAAATATACAAATTTCGGAATATAAATAAGAAATTAAATTATATTAACACATGTACATTACACTAACGCTTCTTAGGACTAATGTATTCTATACATTCGAGATAGACCTAGTTCAATAGACTAAATTTGCTCTAATGCACTTTTATCTTATTAAAATCTGTGGTCAAGTACCTCCGCAGCTTTCGAATGGCTCGTTCATGGCGTCGCTGGATGGCTTGGCGGCTACAGTTCAGTTCTTCACTGACCGATACCAAGCTTTGGCATTCTCCGTAAACGCGACGCAATAGGTCACGCTGATCTGGAGACAGTCTGCCTAACGCCCATACGAGACGGGCTCGCAGCCTTTGTTCTTCATCGGCGGTCATAATCATGTCTGCTATATTCTCGCCAGATGCGAAGATATCCATACCCACCGCTACATCTCCATCGTCGGTAGTGCGGTCTGGGATGTGAATCTCACGATGATTTCGCAATCGCTCCCGCTTCCAGTACCGCATGTAACCGTATCTAACACCAGCTTTCACAAAGCCAGCAAATGGTACGGGCCCCTCAAGGTCAAAGCTATAGATGGACTCCATGAGGATAGCCCATAAATAGCTCTCTACATCCTCGCGGAACTCGCGGTTCCCCGTGCGATTCGTGTAGTGCAAAATGAGTGGTCGATACCTGCGACAGAGCTCGATTTGTGCCGCATCATGGCGCAGCTCATCAACGGTCCACGGCTGGTACCCAACCGTCTGAATCCGCATATTTGGATTTTGACAGATCGACACGAGGCTCTTATCCGATAAGGATGTTAATACCTGATGCCCACAGATGAGCGTCTGTAATTTCAGCTCCTCTGGCACCTTGTACTCTGATTCCTTAGAAGATATTTCCTCAGATTGTGCCTTTTCAGACAATGGTTTCTTAGATACTGTTTCATTAGATACTGATTTTCTAGAATCTAATACCTCAGATTGTAAGCTTGCAGTTTTTATACATGTTCTTTGTACTAAAGGTTCTTCGTTTTGGTATAACATAAATCCCCTTTCCTGCCATGGCATAGCGCTTAACTACACAATAACGCGGAACGGGGATTTTGACAAATCGGCAATTCTTTGGAGTTCCTATTTATTTAATTGTATTTATAATGTAATTTCTATCCATACTATGTCATAACTATACGATCAACACAGTAATTGCTGAAAATAGAAAATTACTAGAATCTACTTACTAAAGACTAGTAATAAGTACTAGTAGATAAAATAACCAGTGAATAATAGTAGTAAATACTAATATTATATACAAAAATAACACCACATCCTATGATGTGGTGTTATTTTATAAGAGGAATATAGTGCTATCATTGGGTAATAGTACTCAATCAAAGATTGGCAAATATAAACAATCTTAGATTAGATAGCAATGCACGCCGCTTGCACAAAGTCTTTGAGCTGCGGTTTTACATGTGTGTGGTACACATCAGCGCCGTTACCGCGCACGATGTCACCCCAGTATTTATACACATAGCGGTACCAGAAATGGAACATGCTATTGGTAAAGTGGTAATCTGCGTATTTAGCAGGTCCACGGCTATTGGCTTGAATGCGACCTACGAGCCCCATGGACATAAGATCGTTCAAGCGGGATGTAAAGGTGCCGCTTTTAATTTGGCTTGCTTGTAAAAGCTCCACGTAGTATGGTCTTTCAAGAGTAGCAAGGCCAGACAGGATAGCGTTAGCACCTGTTATGTTTTTCATATCTCGATGTAAGATATTCTGTGTTTCTTCAAATAGAGCGCCCGATACGGAGAAGAACAAATTAATGATATTCGTATCGATACTTTCACCATTATCAAAGTACTGCACGTACGCAGGCAAACCGCCTGTCACGGCGAATACAGTGCGCAAATCGTCCTTGGCATAGTGAAGACCCAAGGATTTCATATCCACCAAGGAGAATGGTTTCACCTCGAAGTATTCGGACACGAACGGACCGATGAGGCTGCGTTCACCAATGATGCGGCCATCCAGCTGTTCTAGACCATTGGCCATCAAAATGATGTTCAAACGACTCGTATCTTTATACGTATCTAATAAATCACGCAAGTGAATCGGGAATTGTGGCACCGCCTCCACTATGGAAGGATAGTCATCAATCACCACGGTTTGCGGAGTTTTTACACTGCTTTCAAAAAGCCCGACAAAGGCTTGATGCAAGCTATCTACAGGCTCGAACTTGTCCTGATCATCAGTCGGAACAAAACGTGCCTCCAGAGCTCTATTCATATCAGCCACATGGACTGATTCATTAGCCATGCGCCCCGCCAAATACAACGCCTTATGACGGCGTACAAGCTGCGAAGCCACATAGGATTTACCACTGCGATGAGGACCGTACACAACACACAAGCTCATATTGTCCTCAGCGATACGGGACTGGATACTCTCTATAATCTCAGCACGTCCCACAAAATTCATATACTCTCACCTCCAACTGTCTATGGAGATTATTATATCATAAATTTAAATCATTTTTAAACTTATTTTCATATTATTAACATGACTTTTGATTATGTTAAATTTTTTACGCATAAAATATACTTATTTTATGGTTTGTTTTTTACTCATACCATTGTAAAAGTATAGATATTTACTACGTTTATATAGGTATATAGGTATTGAAGGAGCATACGGGGTACGGTATATAATCTGTATTTTACAGTCAACAAATATAAAAAATGACGTGCCTCCTAGAAGATAAGACACGTCATTTGCATTTTACTCATATTGAATTATTGCTCAACATGTATAGCTAATTAGTAATACTGAATTCTTATCACAAAATTTATAATGCTGAATTCGTATTACTAGCTATTTTATAGTAATCATTTCTTGTTACATTTTATTGTTGAATTTGTGCTTGCATTTTCATGGATAGAATACGCTTAACCGCTTCGTTAAGGCGTTCATTGGTTATCGTTCCATTTGCCACCGCCTGTGTTAACGCTCGATGGACTTCGTCGATGTGAACTGTGTCCGCATCAACGAGGATGAGATCGCTACCAGCCACAACGGAGGCTACAGCGTAATCACCTATCTTTTGGTTCGCCTGCAAAGCGCCCACATCGATACGGTCCGTCATGACGATACCGTCATAGCCGAGGTCCTTGCGAAGCCAGTCTTGGATAACTGGTTTTGACGCACTCGCCAAGTGCTGGTTATCAATAGCTGGAATTTGAATATGGCTCATAACGAGCATATAGGTATTGGCTGTCGTCTGTGCGATGAGTCGTTTAAAGACGGCTACATCATTATTGTTGAGGTAGTTTTTCGCCTCATCAGCGGTATTAAAGGATGCGTCCCCAAGGGTCACCGCAGGGAAGTAGTTATAACCAAACCACATTTGATTGATTTGGTAACGCTCCGCCATGGCTAGGTCCATATAGCCTGCCCAAGTCGGGTCAGATGTGTAGGACACATTTGGCACACCAAGGTTCGCATTGGGTCCAATCACAAGGTTAAAGCCCATATCGTGCATTTCAATGGCCGATCGGGTGGCCAAGTTAATGATACGCTCCATCGGCAATTGACCTAACCGATTAGGTTCTGGCAAGCGCAAGAAACTATCGTTAGTGCGCAACACTTTGTCGCGATTCACCGCGATGTACGGCGTCACCATGCTGGCAGTCATCGCCGTTTGCATGATATCGTTGTTGAAAGCTTTCACTTGATTTTTATTATGTATATTTTCATTGGTTAGCATAACGCCGCTCACGCGATATTTGCGGATTACATCCTTTTGGGATTGCCCCAATGTGTTGCCATGGAGGCTGATCATCATCAGCTGTCCCACCTTGTCCTCTCGTGACATGGCTCCAAGCCAAGTGTTCACCTTTTCAGGGACGGGCTTGTTTGATTCCATGACGGCGCGGTACGATACGGTTCGTACCTCCTCTTGCTCTGCCTGACTCTCATGTTGGCATCCAGTTGTACCAACGGCAGCAACTATCAAGGCTATGCCACACAGGACACGCCGTAAAAACTGGTTCATCTCTCCTAGAAACTCCTTACTGCTTATGCAATATGATAGCTATGGGCCTCTCTATGTATTTCTCTCCACACACACCCATAGTTCTCCCTTTGATTCAAATAGTATGATTCTATATTATACACTATATAATTCATCTTTTCCTCATGATAAAAGCAAGTTCTTATACTGAATTCTCATAATAGGGTTATACAGTGAGAATAGTTCATCAACTAAATATATAATCTCTACACGCTTAAATAGGTATCGAGTAATAAGTACTCTATATAATCCAATGCGTATTTAAGTATATAAAATGAAACGTATTAAACCCTATAAAAATAAAATCCTACGAATCGTTTGTAAGGTGATGCTTACAATAGCCGAAGCTATTAAAGTATCAAGTCACTCATGACTCGTAGGATTCTATTTTTATATTGTTATACCCTAAAGAGTTAGTGCAATCTTAACTCCTTTGATTACTAAAACATTTGCAGGTTCAATAATCAATCATTCATCAATTGCTAACGAGCTATTCAAGATTAGCCTTTGAATTTAGGGGATGTTGGACAAGTTTCAGGTGTTACGTCTTTGCGAGTACCAAGAACCGCGCTGCGGTCTGTGTAATGTGTATGCAAGAGTTCATGTGCTTTGTGTCCCAATGGTTCACCTAGGAAATCTTTGTACAACGCTTGGATCTCTTCGTTTTCGTAGGAAGCAACCCATTTGTAGTTCGCATCAGCTTCGTAAAGACCACCGATACGAGCTTCTTTAGTTTTAACTGCTTGAGGCAATTTAGTGCGCGGTTGACCGCCGCCACCGATACAGCCGCCTGGGCAAGCCATAACTTCGATGAAGTCATAGTGTTTGCCATTTTCTTTCAAAGCATTCAAGAAGTCACGAGCGTTTTTACCACCGTGAACTACAGCAACGGACAATGTTACATCATCACCTAATTGTACAGTCGCTTCTTTTACACCTTCCATACCACGAACTTCCTCAAGGTGAGTCAATGCGTGTGGAGGTGGCTCATTGCCAGTCACGAGTTTGTAAGCTGTACGCATAGCTGCTTCCATAACACCACCAGTGTTACCAAAGATGATGGATGCACCAGTTTCCATACCAATCAAGTCATCGAATTGGGAATCTTCAATAGCATTGAAGTCGAGGTTTTCCTCTTGGATCCAACGGATAAACTCACGAGTTGTGATGGAAATATCTGTATCCATGCCAATGGAATCGTCGTTGTGGAAACGAGCTGCCGCATTCTCTTCTTCACGTTTTGTTTCTGCTTTTTTAGCTGTACAAGGATTTACAGATACAGACACAATCTTACGAGGATCGATGCCTTTTTTCTCAGCAAAGTATGTTTTAATCATAGCCGCTTCCATAGCGATACAAGAACGTGTGGAAGACAAGTTAGGAAGCAATTCTGGGAAGTAGATTTCCGCAAAGCGTACCCACGCTGGGCAGCAGCTTGTGAACTGAGGAATTTGACCACCTTTATTAAGACGATCTACAAGCTCAGATGCTTCTTCCATGATTGTTAAGTCCGCACCAAAGTTAGTGTCTACTACATAGTCTGCACCAAGTGCACGCAATGCACCAACCATTTTACCTTCAAGGAACGTACCTGGTTCATAGCCGAAGCCTTCACCGATAGCTACACGAACAGCTGGAGCTGTTTGGATAACAACGATTTTTTCAGGATCTGCAAGAGCTGCTTTCACCTTATCAAGCTCGGAACGAGCATGCATGGAGTCAAATGGACATGCAGCCGCACATTGACCACAGTGAATACATACAGGAACATCACCATTTGCATCAAGATCGTAATAATCAAGTACGCTCATTACGTCCGCACAAGCGCGACGGCATAACGTACAATTTTTACATTTATCAAGATCATGAGTAATAGACGGATTGTTGAGTGCAATCGGTACACGTTTATCGATTAATTGATATTGAGACATGAGGACCTCCTCCAACAAACTATAACTACCAAACCTTTTCGGACGAAATATGCTAAACTACGGAGCACTTCGCCCTAACCATACTTCTTCATCGTATCTATAGTATACGCTATAGTGAAAGTTTATACTATGTAGAATTGTTACACTTTTATACAAAATCTCTAAAAAAGTGTAATATAAATCACATTTTATCACGAATGAAAAAATAATTCACCTATTTTAAAGGAATTAAAAGAATAATACACAATAGACTTATATAAATAATTAATAGATAAAATGCTAATAATTAATAGATAGCATGCTAATAATTAAAATATAAACAAGCAAGACTATTGTCCACATTAGACAAAAAACGCACGCCCTCCATAGGAGAACGTGCGTGTGTGAAGCTTTTACAATAATCATTAATCTAAACGAGGCATGACTGTTCAACAGTGTATTACGGCTAAGCCCTGTGCTCGTCTATAGGATTAGATTATTTACCGCCCCAGATAAGTTGAAATACTGCTTGTGCAGGAGTACCTGGCTCAACCTTACGGCTGTTTTTGTTAGGTTGTTCCTCTTTCACAACATAACCTTGTGGATCGTAAAGAGTAACCTTAAGGTCTTTTACCTCTTGTTTTTTATGATTGAACTCTTCAGTCACGATGTAGTGGTAACCTTCGTAGTCCATAGCTTTAATGTCCATTACAGCTTTTTTATCATCTTTTTTAACGGAATCATTGTCGATAGACCAAGTGATACCATTGCTGTCAGTACCTACAGTGTACCAGTTAGCAGCATCAACACTACCGATGCCACCAATCAATAAAGCGCCTGCTGCCAAAACAGCTGCTAATGTTTTTTTCATATTATACCTCTCGAATTAAATACAAGAATATTAAATCTAGTATATTCGATAAAACTAAATATTTTATGAAAGACAAACGTGCTCAACCTTTATATCTTCACATAATAGGTCGAACGTCCGCCCCCCTTACGACTAATTATACCATTCTTCACAAGCGTACGAACTGCGCCCTCAATAGAACTATCACTGAGATTTGGGCACCATTCTCGGATATGTTGCTTTGTGAAAGCCCCTAAATGATTGTCTATAGCAGTTTGCACCTGACGTATCACAGAGGTGCTATTTACTAATAAAGAACTGCGGTCTTCAAAGTCATGATACGCGGCCAATAACATTTGTAACCAATACCGAATGAAAGCCGTAGGACAAGAGCTTTCACCATACCAGGCATCACTAGACTCGCGCAAAGCGGCATAATACATATCCTTGTTCGCGGCAATTTTAGCCTCTAAGGACACATATTTACCAACCATAAAGCCACTACGATACAACAACAATGTCGTCAACAATCGACTCATGCGACCATTGCCATCGTTAAAGGGGTGAATGCACAAGAAATCATGAATAAATATAGGAATCGCCAATAGCGGCTCCACCTCACCATTGCCGACAACACGATTATATTCCGTGCAAATCTGATCTAAAGCCTCCGCCGTTTCATATGGGGCCAATGGAGTAAACAAAACCTCAGTACGGCCATCTGGATAGGTGGCGCTAATATAATTCTGCACACTCTTTAACTGCCCTCCACGGGCATTAAACTGGTACTGATAGAGAATTTTATGTAACTGTAAAATATGATTTCGTGACAGCGTTATAGAATCATAACTATCATGGATGATATTCAACGCATCACGATAACCCATAATCTCTTGCTCATCCCGATTTCGAGGCGTCGTCTTATCCGCCACCAACTGCCGAAGCCGTGTACTCGTCGTCACAATCCCTTCAATCGCATTCGAAGCCTCCGTACTCTGCACCTTTGCCAACTCCACAAGAGACTCCAACACCGCAGGACTCTGAGAAAGCAAAACCTCCTCCTTGCCATTTGCCCGATAAATCCCAGCGATAAGACTTAACATATCCATATCCCATGACAAAGACTGAATCCGACCATACTCAAAACGACGCATACACACACCTCCAATCCGTTCTAATCCCTTACAAATCATATTATTCCCTTAAATTATACCATAAAATAAGGGAATAAATAATTTAGATACATTTAATCATACGTACAAAAAGGATTCTATCCCTTTGAGACCGACTTAGGTCTCTTTCTTCTGAAACGCCGATTTGGATACATTTCCTCATCAGGAAATAAGAAAACGGGTGAATATATCTCGTAGGACGACTTAGCTCGCTTTTTCCCGAACGCAAATATCGTAAATTTCCTCATTAGGATTAGAAGAAAACGGGATATATCTCGTAGGACGACTTAGCTCGCTATTCCCCTACGCAGTTTTGAGTAAATTTAATCATACGTACAGAAAGGGTTCTATCTCTTTGAGACCGACTTAGGTCACTTTCTTCTAAAACGCCGTTTTGGATACATTTCCTCATCAGGAAATGAGAAAACGGGTGAATATATCTCGTAGGACGACTTAGCTCGCTTTGGAGGACGTAGAGATATATTCACCCGTTCATAACCGAAGAGGAAATTTACCAAATCAAGTGATACACGTGATCTAGATTACTTCCTTCTTGTATTTGTATTTCTGTATTGTCATATGTTTGGCCACCGATCATATAGCCTGCTGGATTGTATGCTTTCATCTCGAGCAGTTTCGCAGTCTTTGCAGCACGATTAAATTGCAAAGTATAAATAGAGTGATCACCGCTAGGGTCAACAATCTTTAAATTCAACTTAGCCTGTGCATCGTCTTTCTCTACCGTATCGTTGTCGATGTAACCAGTACGACCATCCGCATCAGTATTAAGAGGATACCAACTTTCAGCATGAGACACGCCCACACCAGCACTGAATAACAAACCTGCTACCGCTAAACATGCAAACCATTTTTTCATAACCGTTCTCTCCTGATTAGAAAATCTAAACAACTATGCATTTCGCATAATACAATTCACTATGACTTCATTATAACACCATAATTGCATAATGCTAATAAAAACTCTATTAAATGCATAAATTATATAGACCCCCTAAGGAACGTCTAGCGAGGCCCCTATGGGCTTTAAATAATCCAATGGATTTGAGGCTGATATTCGCCCTGTAAGATTGGTAAGAAAATAGAAAGCCCCGAACTGTTCTGAAAACGACTTAGCCTATTCCTCTAGGAACGTCTAGCGAGGTCCCTATGGGATTAAATAATCGTATTGTAATAGGGATGCCCATACTAAGATTAGTGTAAATGAGAAATAAAAAGGCCCAACACTTCTATGAAAACGACTTAGCTCGCTTTGGAGGCTTTCATAGAAGTGTTGGGTCTACTATCTAAACACACTGTCTAGAATGGGCATCCCTACACCGAAGGATTATTTACCCCATAGGGCCTGCATAACTTCCGCGCCCATGGTATCTTCTTCAATTTTCGTAGGTTTTTGTGCGTCTTTGCTGGACAACAACGCTACACCAGATGCACTGTATACTGTTGTATCAAGTTCTGTCCATGTTTTTTCTTTACGATCGATGCGTACTGTGTAGATGTATGTGAAGCCTTCTACATTGTTAATTTTAACAAGTACTGTAGCCGCATCATCTGTTTTATATACAGAAGAGTTGTCGATAAACCATGCTGCATCATCAGCATCAGCATCGATATAATACCAATCAGCGGCATTCGCTTGGCCAAAGCCACCTACAAAGAAAACCCCTGCTGCAAACATAGCAGCTAACCATTTTTTCATTTCTAACTCCTTAACGCTAGAGACGACCATCTAAGATGGCCGCCCATAGTTTCTTACATATAGTATTAATACAAATTATTCTTCAGTTACATCTTCTTCGATTTCAGAACCTGGAATAACAGCAATGCTAGCTACTTTATCACCTTCGTCGAGGTTTTGTGTTTTCACACCAGAAATAGCTTTGCCTTTTTTAACAGCAATATCATTCATGTTGAAGCGGATGATTTTGCCTTGTTCAGAGATAAGCATTACTTCATCATCGTTATGAACAACTTCAACAGCAACTACGTCACCTGTTTTGTTCGTAATCTTGAAGTTCTTAGAGCCTTTACCACCGCGTTTTTGCAATGTGTAAGCTTCCGCATCATTGCGTTTACCGAAACCTTCTTCGGAGATAGTAAACACTTGTGCTTCGCTTTCATCAGCATTAATAACACCAGCACCTACAACCACGTCGCCTGCATTGAGTTTAATGCCCCGCACGCCGTGAGCCGCACGTTTCATAAGGCGTACATCGCTTTCACTGAATCGAATAGCGATACCCAATTTAGTACCGATCAAGATATCTTGGTCACCAGTCGTTACGTTGACGGAAATCAAGTGATCTCCTTCGTCGAGGTTGATAGCGTTGAGACCAGAACGACGGATATTGCGGTATTCTTCGATAGCTGTACGTTTTACAACGCCGAACTCAGTTACCATGAATAAGTTTACATCTTCTTGAACGCGTTCAAGGTCGATCATAGTCGTAACAGATTCGCCTACAGCTAGTGGCAATACGTTAACCATAGCAGTACCACGAGAGTTGCGGGAACCTGCTTCTGGCACTTCGTATGCTTTGAGGCGGTATGTACGGCCTGTGGACGTGAAGAATAGCAATGTATTATGCGTGCGAACATGCATAATTTGCGTTACATAATCGTCTTCCTTCGTTTTCATGCCGATAACGCCAGCGCCACCTTTATGTTGGTTGCGATATACGTTCGCGTTCATCCGTTTGATATAACCTTGTTTAGTCAAGGTAATAACCATCTCTTCGTCAGCGATGAGGTCCTCTACATCAAGGTCAGACGTATCGATTGTGATTTCAGAACGACGAGGGTCGCCGTATTTCTTCTTCATATCTTCAAGTTCGTCTTTGATGATTTGACGTTGACGCGCTTCGCTAGCCAAGATAGCTTTCAAGTCTTCGATCAATGCCAACAATTCCTTGTATTCCTCTTCGATTTTTTCGCGTTCCAAGCCTGTTAAACGGCGTAAACGCATGTCGAGGATGGCTACTGCTTGTTTTTCTGAAAGCCCGAATTTTTGCATCAATGCGTTACGTGCGATTTCATCAGTTTGAGAGCTGCGAATTGTAGCGATAACTTCATCGATGTGGTCAAGGGCGATCAACAAGCCTTCCAAGATGTGTGCACGCGCTTCAGCTTTATTAAGCTCGAATTGAGTGCGGCGTACGATTACTTCGAGACGGTGATCTAAGTAGTAACCCAATACTTCTTTCAAATTCAATACGCGAGGATGACCATCTACGAGGGCCAACATGATCACGCCGAAAGATTCTTGAAGTTGAGTGTGTTTATATAATTTGTTAAGAACGATATCTGGTTGCACATCAGCGCGCAATTCGATAACGATGCGCATACCTTGACGGTCAGATTCGTCACGAAGTGCTGTGATGCCATCAATAACCTTGTCGCGGCTCAAGTTCGCAATCGTTTCGATAACGCGAGCCTTATTAACTTGGTATGGGATCTCAGTCACTACGATTTTATGCTTGCCCTTCGCCATTTCTTCAATGGTTGCACGAGCGCGCATTTTTACGCTGCCACGACCTGTGGAGTATGCTTTTTTAATGCCTTCCCGGCCCAAAATGAGCGCCCCAGTCGGGAAGTCTGGACCTTTGATTTGCGTCATCAATTCGTCCACAGTTACATCTGGATTATCGATGAGCATGGTAAGGCCATTACATACCTCGTTAAGGTTATGCGGCGGAATATTTGTCGCCATCCCTACGGCGATACCGCTGGAACCATTGATAAGAAGATTTGGAATCTTCGCTGGCAATACTGTAGGTTCTTGCAAGCTTTCATCATAGTTCGGCATGAAATCAACAGTTTCCTTGTCAATATCAGCGAGCATTTCTTGCGTAATTTTCGCCATACGTACTTCGGTATAACGCATCGCAGCGGCACTATCACCGTCGATGGAACCAAAGTTACCGTGGCCGTCTACCAAGAGGTAGCGCGTATTGAAATCTTGCGCTAAACGAACCGTTGCGTCGTAAACGGAGCTATCACCATGTGGATGGTACTTACCAAGTACGTCACCGACGATACGAGCGGATTTCTTGTACGGTTTATTTGGCGTCATGCCTGTTTCGTGCATCGCGTACAAAATACGACGATGTACTGGTTTCAAGCCATCGCGCACATCTGGAAGAGCACGCATTACGATTACGGACATTGCATAATCGATATAGGCGTTCTTCATTTCTTTATCAATCTGAACGGGATGAATATTCCCGTGGGACCATTGTTGGTCTGCCACAATCTCACCTCATTTTACTAACACTGATTATAATACATCATAATATTATAGCATTTTTAGGTAACTAAAGCCATGTTTTATAAAAGAAGAGTAAAGCAAATATATAGAAACTAAAATAAAAAAACAGTACTCATCAATACTTTATAAAGTATTGATGAGACTGCTTTCAATGCTTCTATTACAATTAAGAGTATAAATTAATATAGTAATTATTGATTTTTATAATAATTATCTAAAACCTTTTTACATGATTGAGCAAGCGCTCTTGCCAACGGTGGTGGCACAGCATTTCCCACATGCTCACATCTTTTAGAGTGATTACCAAAAAATTTATAATTTAAAGGAAAACCTGTAATAGTCGCAGCTTCCCTTACAGTTATACTCCTATGTTCTTTAGGATGAACTGGAAAATTACTATGCCCAGGCACTAAAGTTGGACTTGGTTGATTACCAGCCAACCTCATTGTCGCTCCCCTAGAATAAAATTTACTAATTTTTAACTCATCTGGCAATAAATCCATATGATTCGCTATATTATCGCCTTCAGGAATATATTTAAATCGCCGAACTGTCTTTTCACTATGATTCATAGGTAAATTATCTATATCATCAACATCTTTATAATCTATTAACCTAAGTGCATCATTAACAGTTTTAGGAGAAGGTAATTTTAATAAATTCTTGTCAAGCCCTGATCTATATATCGACTGATCCATATACTGGGGTTGAGGATATTCAAATATATCCTCAACATCATTTCTTATAGCTACTATTATCAATCTTTCTCGTTTTGTTGCAGCACCATACCATGCAGAATTCAGAATATCCATATGGACAGTATATCCCATCTCCTCATATAATCTTTTAATATCTTCTACAACAGAGATATAATTTGGTGAACTTTGTAAACGTTTTAAAAGTAATTCTTTACGCTTTTTTAATGCTTTTCCTTCAGCTTCAAAAGTTTCATCAATTTTATTTATTTTACGTAATGCAGCTTTTTTACCTTTATAATTCTCTAATGCTTGCCAAAGATTTTCTATCTCATTTCGAAGCTCAGCGTCATCACCAACTAAAACTTTAGCATTTCGCATTCCAGGAACATTTTCAATAATAGAAATTTTAGGTCTAAAGGCTTTAACCAAATTTAGTTGCGCATGATATAAATAATTACGCTCATCTATAGGATTTCTCTCTCCAGCTAAACTAAAACCTTTACAAACAACGCCCCCAAAAAAAACATCAATTTCTCCAATAGTCACACCTAATTTATTTCTGAGTGCTTCGGCATCAATCTTATCAATTGAAGTATTATCTATATAAGCACCTTCTTCTATTAAGTTTTGATTATTATATACTAATGTTTTTAGACAATCATCAATAAAGTCATTAACATAAACAGTTCTAAAGTTTTCTTGCATAAACCCTATATGAGATCCACCTGCACCAACGAAGGTTTCAAATATAGTATATCCTGTATTTGCCGACATCTATCCACCTCCTAATTAAAATGTATCTGATTCTGAGCTAATATATCAACAATAATTCTATTGATATTCGCTTCAAAAGAGTCTACATACTGCTTAGCATTTGAATATTCTTTAATCTTTCTAGTCAAATCTGATTGCTGCAGCTCACTTGGTTTATAAATTATCTTACGTTCAGAGCTCCTTGCTTCGAATTGAATACATCCAAAATCATCTCTCATAATATTAAGCCAGCTAGAAATATAGCGACCATTACTTTCTGTTAAGAAAAGAACATCTTTGCCCTCATATCGAGTTCTTATTAAATTGCTAATCTGTTGATTATTAAGATTACACATATTGTCTGTACTATTTTCTATCAATATATCCATTAATATATCAATATATGGATACAGATAATCCTTATACATAGACGATATAAAGTTATAAACATCTGAAGGTATAAGCTGAGCTTCAATATTACTAAGTCCGTCTCTTCTACTCATAAAACCTAAACTAGATAAAGTTATGAAAGCATTTCTCCAATTACGATTATTTATAACCTCAACTTGTCTTAAGATTTTATTTTCAATATCAGATCTATTAAGACTTATATGTAAATGCTTTAATATCCCTATAACACGCAATGCTATATAGCATTCAAATAAACGATTATCACGAACATAATATTGGGAAATAGTTTTAAGACTCTCTACTGTTGCATCCGCCAATTTTGTCAGTTCGTCTTTTGATATTTCTCTAACCCTATTATTATTAACATGAACCTCTAGTATCTTAGCAGTTTCAGGATAACAAAAAAGTCCTATATTGAGATTTGTATTAGCTATAAAACTTGATGGTATAACTAATACATTTCTATTTTCTCTATCATTGTAACTAATCTGTGATAAATTTTTAGGTCGAATACCTTTCTTTTGAAAGTGTTCATATTGAAATAACTGCCCAACTCCACGAACATATTCGGTAACACCAATATCTGCTCGCTTACATTCTATAATTGCCTGCATTTCATTCGTTTCTGTATTAGATATAATAAAGTCTGCCGTTATCCCATTAACAAATTCAATTTCACGCTTTAACAAAAAGCTATTTTGATCTATATCAAGTGCATTAACTAAATTCTCTTGAATTTCTAAGCTATTATAAATTTTATCTTGAAACTCCCTTTCAAGCATTCTTTCATTTGGCATTTTATTAACACCTCACATTTAAATAATACTTTGAAAACTCCCTACATTAACTTACGATATGTAAAAACGGTCCGACAATTTCGTCAGACCGCTAATTATTTAATTTAAGCTTTTAAAGCTATAAAATAATATACAATATCTTTCTTTAATATTATACCATAACTATAATTATTATCCTATATTAGTCATCCTCTAAAAGCTGTTAACAAATAAGTACTTCTAGTTGAAATACATTTATTTCTAGCATTAGTATATAAAGTCTACGATATACTATTTTATTAACATTTATAATAATAGCTTACGATTTAAAAGTTATTTTACTTATTATTGACTAGTTAAGCCAAACGTCAATATATGTATATCTCATACCATAGATTTCAAAGTTAATATTTCACATGCTTTATCATATGATCTAAAATGCTAACAAACTCTCGTTCCACAGCCGAAGTGTCTGCACCGGTGCTACCAATCCCAGTTAGCATAGTTTCTTTCCAATCATTCTTTGCCTTAAATCTAAATGAGATCAAATACTTAGCTTTTGTTTTGTCCGCTTCTCCTTTTGGCAAATAGTAAAAGCCTATGCTTCTTTCAGTAGGCAACAGTGCTGGATTGTCTTGCGGTTTATATTGGCTATATATGGACTTCATAAAGGTTAGAACATCTTCACCCATTACAGATGTATCAACAAAGACGATTTCATCGTACGTAAATAGAGGTATCTTATTAGTGCCAGCAACGCGTGTCGCTTTAGATTTAGCTAACTCCAACGCCTCCTCATGAGTGGCCATCCGCATGCCATACCGCTTAGCACTCTCCACCAAAGAGGAGTTCAAATGAACTAAATACGCCTGTGAATAAGCAAAATCTGCATCATTATCTCTCTCACCACCAGGTGCAGGCAAGGTTAGACGATGCACCACAGAATTTATGGTAAAAGAAAAACCGTTGCTTTCATCGTAAAAAACATACACATTGCGCTGGAAAGGCTTCTCCTTCTATTTGAACTTGTTCCATTTTGGAACAAGTTCCTAGCTTTTCTAATTCGCCGTCAGAATAAATATTATTTAAATGCTTGGATATAGCCTGTGGATTAACATCAAATAGTTTTGCCATATCTTTTTGTGTCATCCAAAATGTTTCATCTTTGAATAGAACATTCGTAGAAACAGATTCATTCTCTGCTTGATATACAATCACATTTCCTGTAATCGCACTTTCTAAGGATGTCATATAATCCCCCTCTATATTTATATCTCATTTTATTTCATACTTATAAGCTATTCCTGCTTATTATTTAATGAGCTGCATGATATATCATATCGTCCAAAATCTTAACAAAGTCTCGTTCCACACCTGAAGTATCATTACCAGTACTACCTATGCCTGTTAGCATAGTTTCTTTCCAATCATTCTTTGCCTTAAATCTAAATGAGATCAAATACTTAGCTTTTGTTTTATCCGCTTCTCCCAATTAGGGGCCTCGCCCCATGCGAAAGGAAAAGTGCTTTTGTTGTTGGGACTAGTCCACATATAGGGTTGTAAAAAAGTTAGACACTTGTGAATGAGCGACTTAGGTCACTATGGAGCGAAGGAATAAGTGTCTAACTTTTTTAACTAGTAAACCACTATGTGACGGGGCCCCAACAACAATCACTTAACTAGCGCATCCAATTTATTCATTCGGTAGTCTTCCACTACGTCCATAAATTTCTTATTGTGTATCGGATTTTCCGTCATCCCAAATAGGTGGCTTTTACAGTCACAGTCAGAGGATCCAAATTTAGGCACGTCCCATTCGGCAACGACACAGACCACATCAGCGAGAGTGCATTCCGCATCATCTAGGCTAGTTCGAATCGGCAGACCTGCTATCATTTCGCAGTGACCGCGGAAGTAATCTAAATGCCAGTGCATTTTCTTCCGTTTTCGCTTATGGCGCTCAATGCGCTTCGTTAAATTCGCCTTCGCAGAGCCTACATACATATAGTAGCCCGCCTTGAAATGCATCATTCCTTTAGAGCCGATCTCAAGGTCTAGCTCATGGTCGAGATGCATGACCATTACGTACACGCCACTATCGTGAGCCTCTGTGTCAAGAATGCTGCTTGGATAGGAACATTCATGGGTTACAGTGGGCATAGTAAAAGTATCATCCCAAGCTACAGCAACGGCTTTCCAGTCTAAAGAAGGGGCTACCTCTTTAAAGGTTTTGGCAAACTCCAAATCTGTATGGTAGTCTGGCAAGAACCACTGCGCCTTATCCCATTGTACGAGGAATAAAACACCGGTGTGGTAACCTTCGTTTTGTAGTTCTTTCAAATGTAATAAATGCTTACGCCCTCGTTCTGTAATAGCATCAGGGAACATGGCTCCCGTCTTGGAGAATAACGTACAAGACTTAACCTCTAACAAGAACTCCTCACCTTTATCATTGGTGAGAAGCAAGTCAAAACGTGATGATGTGCCATGTAGTTTAACCGTATACTCCCGTCTCACAACGCGCCACTCTTCCCATCCAGGGATGAGTTTATTTTCGATCAAATGCTGCGCTACATCGTTACTATAGTTGGTATCGAGCATAATCACTACGCCATCACGCTCGATGCCAACCACGCGATATTTCGTTTTCGCATCAGGTTTATCATGAGGTACGATGTACATCGTTACACCAGTAAACAAAAGCTCCCACATGCGACCAGGATTTGGCAAATGAGCGAGCACACTTTCACCATTTAAATCTAAAGTCACCACAAAACGGTTCGGGCGACCTGTATATTTCGCTTTTAAAATTGTATTGTAAAGGACTTTCATCGGTACTCCTACATCAAGAATAATCTATGTGTCTATTATACGCTATTTTGTTACAGGATGAGAGTCCTACGGATTATACTTTGAAAGTCCTTACAAATTGCATGATGAATGCCCTAAGAAAAGTCTAAGAAGTAACACCTTACATATTTACAAAATATGAATTAATAATTCACCACAGTTACAGGATCATTATTGCGGTATTTCCGATTACTACGTTGATAATCTCGTTCTACCAAATTCTGTAGCGCTTCACCTAATAACGTCCAAAAACCATCAGAATCTTCCGTTGGTATACCAAGAACAATGGAGTTTCCTTTGGAATAGGTAATACATGTGGAGGTTATGTTATCAATAATTGGCAAATACACAATAATTACGCCACATGCTGCTAGCATATCCTTAAGAGGCTCTTTCACACCGATTAAAGGTTCACTAGAAAGGTCCTTAATTTTTGGTATAAATTTTCTTAATAACTCTGCATCGTAAGGATTGACCTCTACAAAACGAGCCTGCCCTTTTGTGATTTGTACCAGTGTATAAATCGCACTCTTTTTATCAGGCTCCATATCCTTAATATTTTCATATACTAAGGGCATAATCATTTCATCAGCTACATTTTTTAAAGAAGCTACCTCAAAAAACTTCTGTAAATTATTGACCTGCTCAGCTGCCTTTTTCGTTTCTGGAACGATACCCAAACGTGCAAGCTTAGCATAACCAAAAGGTTTAGCAAAGTTGATTTCTTCATCAATAGAATTCTCATACTCTACTTTTAATATCTGCTCCCTATAACTAGCTTCTAAACCATTCCAAAAACTAGCCTCTACACCAAACACCCGCTCAAGACGCATTGCCACATCTTGAGTTAGTGGCACCTCTCCATTAATAAGCTTACTAATGTGTTTTTCACTCATATCCATTCGTGTAGCTAATTCTTTTTGTGTCATATGCCTATCTTCTAAAACCTCTTTTATAGTCATACCTGGTGGTATCGCTATAAAGGTATTACTCTCATATATCTTCATATGTATAGCTCCTATACTAATGCTAATCTACAATCTCTCAAATCATAGTGAATGGTTGATACAATATAAATGGCCATTTATAATAATTTACCTAGTAGGTTAATTCTATTATACTCTCTCAACTATAAATGTAAACATATAATTTACCAATTAGGTAAATTACTTTATAATATCTAGTATTATAAATCATATATACTATTAATAATTAATATTAAAAACTTTTATTTTTGTAGCTTAGGTTACATTATTACGTGTTAAAATAGTTTATACTAGGAACATCGGGTCAGTATTTAATACCCGTACTGATCGTTACGCCGGGTTTTGATGAGGCATCGCCTAGTTGATCTCATCACGCTGTTCGTATACGTGCGAAGCTTTCACAAAACCCAATGGCGTATATTTTTTACAAACAAAGAATCATATAGATTAACTAAGTAGTTTTAGCCACAATTCTCTGCAGAGAGGGCTCGAGAAAGGATTTAATATGGCACAAATTGCAGCAAATTTACAACGCATTAAAAACGGTCAACGCCGTTATGCAATTACACCTCGCATTCCTGGAGGTTTCATTCAACCTGAACAATTACAAAAATATATCGACGTAGCCTATGAGTTCGGCGCCGTTCTAAAATTGACTGCCAGCCAACGCATTATGATTACGAATTTGAAAGCAGAAGACGTAGATAAAGCTTGGGAGATGCTCGGCATGGAGCCAGCGTACACTGTATCTAACCGAGTGCGCAGCGTAAAAATCTGCCCTGGTACTACATTCTGTAAACGTGCTAAACAAGATAGCGTACATCTTGGCATGCAAATCGAGCGCAAATATTTGTCTCAAGAAATGCCAAACAAAATGAAAATCGGCGTGTCCGGATGTCTTAATTCTTGTACTGAAAGCCGCCTGAAAGATGTGGGTATTATCGGTACTGTAGAGGGCTGGAATGTATACGCTGGCGGTAGCGGCGGTGCACACCCTCGCATTGGCGACCTCATCGCTGAAGTAACAACTGAAAAAGAAGCTCTTGCATTGGTAGATCGTATCATTGCATACTATAAAGAAAATGCTCAAATCGAACGCATGGGCGAATTCATTGACCGCATTGGTTTAGAGGCTTTCAAAGCAGCTGTATTGGGCGACCTTGAAGGTGCTCCAGCTGAAAGCAAATCCGAAGAACCAGCTGTGTTCTTGCCTGGTCAAGGTAACGATCCTGAAGTCGAAGCACCTCGCCTCGAAGTAGGTTCTCCTATTACTCCAGACACAATCATTCGCGACATCGTGGAAACATATCCAAATGTGGTACCTGTATTACAAGGCATCGGCATGGGTTGCTTAGGCTGCCCTTCTGCCACAGCTGAGCCATTATGGCAAGCCGCAGAAATTCACGGTTTTAATGTATACGATTTAGTAGAGAAGTTAGAAACAGCACGAAAAGGAGCTTAATATGTCCGCATTCTTAGGTCACATCCATTACTGGTTATATCGTAAAATTCAATTGCTCGTGGAGCGTGAAAACTTGATTTTAGAAAAAACAACTAAAGTTGTTGATGATTTGGCAGAGGAATTACACTCCATCTCCGTAGATACATACGGCGAACCAATCAACCCAAGCATTCCTCTGGAAAACATCATCGACCACGGCAATATCCACGGCTGGTTGGCTAACCAAATCAACATTGCATCCGTTCGCGAAGCAGCTTTCATTAGAGATTTGCTTGACACTAACTCCGGCGACGAAGCGGTGAACGTAGTAACAGCTATTCTCGATGCGTTTGCTGTCCAAGGCCAAGCATGTGGCGTTGTGGCGCAAGACAACCTTGAAGAACACACTGCTCCAGCGATTTACAATGCGTTGCAAAACTTCTACGTAAATGGCATGCCTTGTGATGGCGGTGACCAAGTGGTTTCTGAAAGCCCAGATGAGTTCACATGGGTGGGTGACCACAGATTACAAGCAGGCTACTGGCGTACAGCGGGCGTTGACCCTAAATTCATGGCTGTAGCTTACCAAACATGGTTCGAAGCATTTGTGAAAGCTATTGATCCAGCCTTTGAACTTGTAACGACTGAAGAAAACGGCACACGTTTATATACAATCAAGAAAAAATAATTAATAAATATAGAGTATTTCCTTTGCTTAGGAAATATAAACGAACGAAAACGAACAAAAAAGCGAACGTAAAATTTTACGTTCGCTTTTTATCTTGTTATTTATATTCTACAATTACTTAACAGTATATGTAGTACCACGTCCTATACCTTGTTTTCTTAAAAAACCTGATTTCACTAATTTATTAACAATTT
Source organism: Veillonella rogosae JCM 15642 (assembly GCF_002959775.1). Classification (GTDB taxonomy): domain Bacteria; phylum Bacillota; class Negativicutes; order Veillonellales; family Veillonellaceae; genus Veillonella; species Veillonella rogosae. The sequence goes on from NZ_PPCX01000010.1 coordinate 438,967, forward strand.
GTAATATCTTCGTTTTTCCAAACCCTGTATACTCTACTAATTTTCCTGAAGGCAAAGCCTTAAATTGTAGAATATCATATATTTTCTTTTCATCAGCTGTTAATTTATCTAAATTTTGTTCAATGACAGGTAAAATGATTCTTATCGATTTTTCCGAATATACTATATCATAAAATGGGCGCAAAAACGAACGTAAATATTTTCGTTCGTTTTTGCATCCATTTTAAATCTATATTTAATATATATTTTTTCAAAACTGTAGCTATAGGCACAGCATTGATAAGCAATATCATTTATAATGTAAGCATAAGGTAATTACATAAGTTCATTTAATTAAGTGATAGCGTCAGCTTTCAAAACATAAAAGCTAGAATTAGGAGGTCTATTATGGCAGGCACAGTTAATCAAGAATTAGGTTTATTATTCCAAGGTCCTAACTATGTAATCGTAAAAAAAGGCGGCAAAGCTGGTGAACAAGTTGAAAAACACAACCACCCAGAAGCAAATGTAATTTTTACAGTAGTAAAAGGTAAAGTACAAGTATTCCTTAACGAAACTGAAGAACACGTACTTGTACCAGGCCAAGTATTAGAATTCAACGGCGACAACTACATCCAAGCAACACTTGTTGAAGACAGCGAATTCGTAGTAAATCTTATCCACAAACCTGAATAAAACACTAAAGGACAGTTGAGCTAATCAACTGTCCTTTTTATATGTACTAACTTATCTATGTACTATCTAATCTGTATACTATTTAATCTATATACTATCTGATCTATGCACTATCTAATCTATATATTATCTATTCGGTATCTTTCAACTAGAAGAACACATGATAAGCCCTATCAAATGCATAATGTGCCGCTGTATAAAACGGGTCACCGTACTCAAAAGCACCTTCATGCTTTACATTAACATTCATAGCCTTAAGATCTGTTTCTAAGTTACCATCAAAATCATAATACTTAGTCGCTCGAGCAATCCCTTTTATACCAGATTCTTGTTCTTTATGTTTAACGATAATTGGTTTAGCCTGCTCACGAGAATAGTCTTTTAGGTTTTCCTTTTTTACAATGGAACTAACAGAATACTCATAATCATAGTCTGCCGTAACAACCCATTCAATAGTATGTTTCTTTTTATACTCTACAAGATACATATTAAATTGCAAGGTATAGTTTGGAGGATTATGCTCCACACTTCGTACAGAATTTAAATCAATAAACATCGCTGACTCGTCAGTTGATGAGGCACATTTAAAATGCTCAGCATGTTGTAGTGCATATAAAGATAAAACATTTGATGTCTCAGCACCTGTAGACACCGCTTCTGATGATCCAAAGAATTTTTTTACTAAATTTTTTAACATATTCTCTCTCTAACATACTCTATTCTTAATAATAATACATTATATAAACGATTAGGATATAAATGATTAGGGTACTAAAACAATACCGTATCATTTAAAAGGAGTTATAGATTGTAAAATCACTTACATCAAAGCGTTTTGTATGGCCTGGCGCAGGAACGCAGTCTGGGTGTGGGTATCCTATAGGGAATATCGCTACAGGAATGATATGATCTGGCAAAGCATAAGCGTCTCGTACTTTAGCTGGATCAAAATGAGCAATCCAAGTTGTTCCTAGACCTATATCCGCCACGGTAAACATGAGGTGAGAACCTACAATACTAGCGTCTACAACACCCATATCCGCATCATCGTACTCTCGTTTCCAGCTCACTGTATTATCGTAACAAACAATAATAGCCAATGGAGCATTAAAATGACCATTTGTGCAGTCTTTAAGTTTATTAAGACTATCTGCTGTATTTAATACAAGTAGTCGTTGCGGCTGATAATTATGAGCTGTAGGAGCCAATCTTGCTGTCTCTAATATGATATCTACCTTCTCCTGCTCTACAGGTTTCGTATCAAATTTTCGAACCGAATATCGTTCTGTGGCTAATGCTTTAAAATCTTTCATTAGATCTCACTCCTTAATTGAAATAAGCTAATCCATTTTAAAGAAAATCCCTATATAATGTTATCTCTATACAGACTACTTCTGTTAATATATTTCTCTATCTTACTATAAAAGTCCTTTAAATCAAAAAGCCCCTTATCTAAAACTAGACAAGGGGCCATATCATATTATTTTTAAAGCCAGTATTATTTTTTAAGACGGCTAATTACTTCGTTAGTAATGTTCTCGATTTTGCTGTTAGCGTCAGCCGCACGGATTGTGTACGGATCATCCAATACTACGTCCATTTGTTTTTCAACGCGAATAGATTCAACAGCGTTGTGAATTGCTTGCATCATAGGTTGAGCAATTTTGTTGATTTCTTCGTTTTCTTTTTGAAGCAATGGAGCTACAGTTTTGTTGAATTCAGCTTCTGCTTGTGCAGAGTCTTGAATTTTTTCAATTTCTTGTACTTTTTTCTCAATTTGTGGACGGTATTGAGCGTCTACTTGTTGCATTTTCATATCTAATGCACCATAGCCAGGGTAGCTATTTACTACTTGGCTCATATTTACTAAGCCAATGTTAGCAGCACTTGCTACTGCAGCAGTAGCAGAGATAGCACCAACGATAGCTAAGGTAGTCAATTTTTTAGATAATTTCATCTGAAATCCTCCTCGATTAAAAGTGTCACTATACAATCCAATAGTGTACTATTTTTACTATATCAAATCTCGCTAACTTTCACAAGACTCTGTTACATAGCATAATAAAGCCCTATGAAATGCTTATGAATGTCTATAGAAATTAAAACAATACCCACAGGTATGCTCTGAAGCCCTTAGGGCAGTCATGACGGACATATTCAGAACACACATGTGGGTATTGAGGCTTTCACCAATTATTTATAATTCAGTAACGAATTATTGTTCATCGTTAATATAGATGTATTTATCGGATTTCAATTTGGACACGAGGTCAGGTACCAAACCGATGAGACGATCAAAGCTGCTGCTGTAAGGGTTGCCCTTAATGTTGAACAACTCAATGCGGTCCCCTTTGATAACAAGGATAGCGCTTGGTTCCATTTTGGCACCGCCGCCACCGCCGCCACATTCGTGGTTTTTGTTCGCCGTGTTGTGGTTTGTACCAGTACCGAAACCAAATGTTACGTCAACGAATGGAACGAGCGTAGTATCGCCGATTTGTACAGCTTCGCCTACTACCGTTTCCACTTTGATCATATTTCTGAATTTCTCGAATAGGACTTCCAAATTCTCTTTTACATTACTGTTTTCCATCACAGTACCTCCGCTTTTTGTGAAAGTATCATTGCTGTACGTTCAATACTTAGGTTTTCATACTATGTATTTACTTCTATATGACATATACATTATTTGTAGACCTTATATATTGTCTTAATACAGCTCATTTACTTAGTTTGACTTAATATATCCTTATGCTGTTTGGCCTTGTGCGGCTTTCAGCTTTTCTAACTGTTTTGCTTCTTTCCGTTTAATCCAGAAGACGCGAGCGCTTTCACCCAATAGGGAACGCATTGGTTTAGATACCAAGAATCTAGTACCATGCCAAGCTAATACAGCGAGAATTATGCGCCCTTTGATGTGACCGCTACCTTCGCCGGCCCAGTTCACATAATCTAGTTCAATATTCTCAGCTTGTTCAGGCCAAATGCTGTACAACATAGATGCAATAATCCCCATGCGATATGGGTCACCGATACCAAATCGACCTTCTATGGCCACATCCCGTGGTTTAGAGTGGTCATAACATCGTTTTGACACAAGGAATAGCTGACGCCACAATTCTGTATTTCGTACATGTTTCATGAACCAGAATGTAGGAATTTCAGACTTGAATGATGCTACCGGATCGTTTGGATCTGGCTTTGCAAAACGACTTTTCACAGTTGTTTTGATATCATTTACCTTCGTAAATACCTTTTCCTTGATGGAACCGTCACTGTTGAAAGTAACGCGACTTACCACTTCGTCATCGTCTTGAATATGGGCCGTTGGATCTTGCTGAATGGAGTCATATCGATCAGCACGAGCCTGTGCATCCATATCTTTAGAACCTGGTGCAGGACGTTCAACGCGCTCATTTGGATTTTGGGAGCTACCCGCCCCTGGTGATTCTTCGTCACCAAAGGTTGTAGTAGAACCTTGAGAGCTCTTCAAATCTTCAAAACTAGTGCCATTAGAGCTTGCAGAAGGACCTTGTCCGCCCCCTTGCATAGCTTTAGCAAAAGCCTCTGCTTGTGACATATCATCATCATCCATTACTTTTTGGTATTCTTCGTCAACGCGATTTTCAAGCCATTCTTCATAGTCTTTCACAGGACCTATCTTGAGCATGCCCAAAACGTATAATTCCTTAAAAAATGGTTTGCCCTGTAAGTATGCTAAATGAAGTGAAAATACACGCCATAGCCATTTAACGCGCACCTCGCCACGATAAGGCGTGCGACCGTCAACTTCGATGCTATATGTGATTGGTGTCAGTAGGATAATCAAGATGAGTGCTGCAATGATGGCCACGATAACGAGGGCCACAATAGCCACTGTACTCAACCACATCACCTCCTTAGGTGTTCCTATGATTAGTTTTCAATACCTTTTCGAGCCATTACGCCTTGAAGGTAGTAATGTTTAACCTCTTTCATTTCCGTTACAAGGTCTGCCTCATCGATCAATTCTTGAGGAGCCCCACGGCCCGTAAATACGAGTTCCGTTTCTGGATGACGAGCATCGAGCAACGCCTTTGTTTTATCCCATGTAATGAGTTCAAAGAAGAGTGCCATGTTGTACTCATCAAGAACGACGAGATCGTAATCACCACTGCCGATGGCAACTAGAGCACGTTCGTAGCCTTTTTCAATGAGTGCTACATAATCCTTAGGGGGATTGCCAGATTCAAAGACAACGACTTCATCGCCCCATTTAGCGAGTTCGTCCTTGCTCTTCATCCCTTCTTTTATGATAAAGAATGGCTTGCCCACAGTTTCTAACGTTAAATTAGTTAAGGTAGGTAAAATAGTATGTTCACTATATACTTTAGATTTCATAAATTGCAAAAAGAGGACTTTCTTGCCAGCGCCGATGGCACGGATTGCTAGACCGATAGCAGCGGTCGTTTTGCCCTTGCCTTCGCCGGTATAAACTTGTACATAGGCCTTCATAGATATACCTCCGTTCATATACTTTTATTTTACAATATATATATGCAAAAAGAAAGAAAAAGAACTTGCTATAGTGCATTTGCACGTATAACAAGTTCTTTTATATGAAGTCTATTAGATTATTTACTCAACAATTAGAGAATTACATCATCGTCGAGTCCTAAATAATGCAACGATTAGTTACTAATTGGCAAGAAAATCATAGGGTCTACAGGGGCACCATTTAGGCGTACCTCATAGTGAACGTGAGCACCCGTACTTTTACCAGTACTACCCATCAAGGCTATAGTTTGGCCTTGTTTTACACTCATACCTACCGTCACAAGCACAGCACTGTTATGGCCATAACGTGTTACGAAGCCATTACCGTGATCGATTTCAACGAGGTTACCATAACCACCGTCAGTATAACCAGCGAACGTAACTACACCAGCTGCGGTCGCCACGATTTGTGAACCATAGTCATCCGCGATGTCGATACCTTCATGGAACGCACCAATAGCACCTGTCACAGGGTCTACGCGACTACCAAATGGAGATGTAATAACGCCCTTGCTCGGCCAGATGCTTGGTGTCGTACTGTTCACAGCACCACCAGAACCAGCGGAGAAGTTGATGGATTGCAATGCCATCAAGTCTTGTGCACCACCATCGCGAAGGATGTTGCGCATCGTATAGAAGCTAACGAGTAATTTTTGCGCATCTTTGTCCATTTTAGACAAGCGAGCTGATAATTGTGCCGCTGTTAGCGTCTTTACTTCGCTTTCATCAGCGGCTACCGCCTTTGGGTCGCTACCATCCCCGCCACCTTGAGCCGGTGTGCCAGATTCAGCGCCTTTTAGCATTTGCTTATTCTCTTCACTAATTTGATTTAAGTTTTGGATTTTTTTATCTAGAACCTCTGTTTTTTGTTGTAACAATTTCAATTGTTCCGATTGCAATTGCGTTTGTTGCCGTAATTGCACCACCTCAGCTTGGCGCACGATGCCCCAAATGCCGAGTACCACTGCTGCGATGATTAAGATAGAGCCAACAATAGCTGCTATCTTCGCCTGCTTTGTGGTTAACATCAATATGCAGTTGTCACCATTTCTTTCAACTTTGTTTGAAATGAATGCCGGTAAATTCAATATAACCCTTCCTTATTTTGAAACGATGGCGCTCGTCAACGCTTCCTCATTGGTACGTTCGCCCAACGCTTCGTTCAAACTTTCTAATTCTTCTTGTGAAAGACTAACAAGACTTTTACCTTTCACAATTGGTTTACTAAAAATACGGGATTCGCTACGACCGTAAATACTGGAGATACAGATGCCGTTATTGTTGCCATCGAGCAACGTAAGCGCAAAGGACAGATCATTACCGATATTTTCAAAGGCGTTATATTTAATAAAGCCAATTTTTTGTATCGTATTGCTCTGTGTATTGCGGATAGCCGCTTGCTCAGTCAACAAGGACTCAAGGCCCTTCGCAGCATCGCGAATTTCGCTAACCTCTACAGATAATTTACGCTCTAGGCTCGCACCATTGTCCCCTTGCATAAAGAAATCGTATTTCTTTTTCAAGCTGCCTAGACGAATGTGTAAGATTACACAATACACCAATACAGCGATAACAAGAACGATAGTGACCATGCCAATCCACGGTTGAATCGATTCGAACATGTATATTCCTTCCTATACAATCATCAAAACTCCAACACTTAATTATACCATTCTAATCGTGAAAGTTAAATGACTGCATGCAATTTAATTTAATATGCGTAATGATAAATTAATTATATCTATCCTTTTATTTCGTCAATAAATGGGCTTATTGCCCGTTCTAGTATACCATGTAGAGCCGCTATGAGTACACCGTAATTTACGATTGGCGTACCTTGTACAACAGCACATTCAATACGTCGTAATACTTCGCGGCGTGTGAGCATACAAGCGCCACAATGGATGATCAAATCATATTGTGATACATCTTTAGGGAAAGCTCCCCCACTAGTAAATTCTAGCTGTAAATCCGTATGACCTTGCTTCTTAAGGAGATTAGGAATTTTTACAGTCCCAATATCATCACATTGACGACGATGTGTACAACCTTCGCTAATAAGAACCTTAGAACCTGGTTTCAAATTCTTAATAGCATTAACACCAGCTACTAAGTCTTGTAATTTTCCTTTAAAGCGAGCCATCAAAATAGAAAAAGAGGTCAACGGAATTGTATGCGGTGTCAATTCATCGACACGATCAAAGGCTTGAGAATCACAGATAACCATTTTAGGTGGATGAGTAAGAGAGTTAATCATAGACGGTAACTCTTCTGTTTGACACACCAAGGCTAAGCCTTTGTAGTCTAAGATTTCACGAATCGTTTGTACTTGAGGCAAAATAAGTCGACCCTTTGGCGCTGCACTATCAATAGGGCACACAAGAATGATGGCATCCCCCTCTTCCACAAGGCCTTGTAACAGTGTTTGCTCCCCTTCTACATCAAGCGGAGTTAAACCGCCAAGTAAATCTAATAATTCAATCCGTTTTGTATTAGAAGTAAAATCAGCTGAACCAATTACGGTAGCAAGATCACTTAACCCCTTATGAGATTTAATATAAGCAGATGTATTTGATTCAAGTTTTTCTTTATCAGCTGTATTTAATTCAACTTTATCTGTATTAGCTGTATTTAATTCAACTTTTTCTTTATTTTCTACATTGATTTCGTTTATATCGTTTATTTCGTTTATAAATAACGCAATAGGCACATTATTTTGTTTTAAAAGCCCTAACCAATGCATGTCATCAGAGGTTGGTTCTTCATCGGTGCGAAGTACATAGACGGCAAGGTTAATCTTTTTTACAACCTCTTCTGTCTTTTCCATGCGCAATACACCGAGTTCAGTTGTATCATCAATACCTGCTGTGTCACTAATAACTACAGGACCTAGCGGCAAGATTTCCATAGACTTGCTCACAGGATCTGTCGTCGTACCTGCCACATCAGATACTAAAGACACAGGCTGATCAGTTAACATATTAATCAATGTAGACTTACCAGCGTTACAACGGCCAAAAAAGCCTATATGAACGCGATTTGCTTTAGGTGTTTGTTCCATAGTCTATCCTTGTAACTTAACGTATATATCTTACAAAAACCTTCTAGTAGTACTGAAATTGTTTTCTTTTACTAGAATTATTTTCTTGTGCTAGAATTGTTTTCTTTTGCTAGAATCATGTTCTTTTACTAAACCCTTAAATACAGTAAAAGCGCAGCCCGTAGACTACGCTTTTACCGTGGATTGTAAATTGTATTTACATTATACAGAAATATTATCAACTTGTCATTACTAATTTCACATAGGCTAATGCTAATTTTAGTATCTAGAGTATACTTTTTAAGTAAATATCCACTATATGTAGTAACTACTAAGAATGAGTATTGAGTATAGTACTAGTGCGATTATGGGTAATAGCTAATTATACTCTAAACTCCATTGCTTCTGTATCTTCTGTTTGGTCTTGACCATCCATGTATGCGATGAGTCTTTCCAATTCGGCTTCAGAGGAAAAAGCAATTTCAATCTTGCCTTGTACCTTTTTACCAGCACGGAACTTGATATTTACAGGAGATCCTAAGCTTAATTTTAAACGATCCATCAAGGCACGTACTTCTGCCGTACTTTGTGGTTTATTTGTTTTAGTCTTAGGGGATTTGTTTTGCATAGGCTTAACAAGAGCCTCTGCTTGACGAGCACTTAATTCGCCCTCTTTAATGCGTTCAGCTGCTTCGATTTGCTGAGCAGCGCTACGAAGTGCCAACAACGGACGAGCCTGACCTACTGTTAAGTCTCCTTCTATAAGATCTTTTTGTACAGAGTCACAAAGTTTTAAAAGGCGAACCATATTGGCAATATAAGAACGACTGCGGCCAAGGCGAGCAGAAATCATTTCTTGCGTTTGTTTATACGTATCCATTAAACCTTGGTACGCCAATGCTTCTTCAATTGGATCTAGTCCTTCACGTTGCAAGTTTTCAACGAGGGCTACTTCAGTCATCTCTTCTGTATTATATTTCTTCACGATAACTGGAACTGTTTCTAAACCAGCAATAATAGCCGCGCGGTAACGACGTTCACCAGCTACGATTTGGTATTTATTCTTTTGTTTACGTACTACGATCGGTTGGAAAATACCAAGATTTTTAATAGATTCAGCTAATGTAGCTAAACTATCTTCATCAAAACTTTTACGAGGTTGATCTGCATTCGGAACTAATTCAGAAATGGGTAATTCATGTATTTCCTTTTCAGGCAATACAGACTCTACAGAGTCAACTTTCATCAAATTACCAAGGCCCTTACCCAATCCGGACGCTTTGCTTTTTTTACTTTTAACTTCTCTAGGCATATAACTAACCTCTCTCACCTTACATATAGCATTTATTTAGACTTAGATGCTTTAATAACTTCTTTGGCCAATTTAGTATATACATCTGCACCTTTGGATTTTGGATCATATACGATAATCGGCTCCCCATAACTTGGTGCTTCACTGAGTCGTACATTGCGAGGAATAATTGTTTTATATACTTTACTGCCAAAGAACTTTTTAACTTCATCAGCTACTTGAATAGATAAATTTGTACGACCATCAAACATAGTCAACAACACACCTTCAATTTCAAGGTCTTTATTAGAAGTTTGTTGTACGATAGTTATAGTCTTAACCAGCTGACTTACCCCTTCTAGTGCATAGAATTCACTTTGAATTGGAATCAATACACTATCTGCTGCTGTAAAAGCATTTAATGTTAGTAAACCAAGGGATGGCGGACAATCGATGATAATAAAATCATATTCATCACGCACTGGTGCCAAAGCTTTTTTCAACATTGTTTCACGTGAAACAACGGAAACCAACTCTACTTCTGCACCAGCTAATTGAATCGTTGCAGGCGCCACAAATAGCTTTTTAAGCATTGTAGGCTGAACAATATCAGCAATAGGTTCACCATCTATTAGAACATCGTGCACACAGAGTTCTAAATCATCCTTTTCAATGCCTAAACCAGAGCTTGCATTACCTTGCGGATCCAAATCAACAAGTAATACTTTCTTGCCTGCATCAGCTAAACAAGCACTCAAATTTACTGACGTTGTAGTCTTACCAACACCGCCTTTTTGATTAGTAATAGCTATAACTTTGCCCACTTAATTCACCTCGCATATTCGTTCAAAATAGTTCTTTTTCATTATAACATAAAACAACTGTAATTATGGTAATTACAAATCAAATTCTTAAAAATTAATCTATTTATATATGTAATTACATTTTAAAACTTAATTTCTGATCAGAATCAGTTAGCTTATATGTTAACAACTAACTTAATAATCCATTTTGATTTACAATTACAATTGTTTCACGTGAAACAATAATTCTTTCTATTAATAAAAACAGAATTTTATTTCTACAAAAATGTTTCACGTGAAACATTTCCTAACCTAAAGAAAATTGAAATTATAATAGATCTAATACTAGCAAATATAATTCTAGAAACCATAGGAGAAATAGTTGTGGGAATTACACTAACAGTAAAATAAATAGTAGAAACAAAAACTTTAGAGAAATAGTCACAAAAAAATATTAGGTTAAAAAATATGATTTTAATATAAATGTATACGAAACAGTAAAATTTAACTAAATTTTTTATTGATACTTAGATCGCGTTACTAATTCAAAACACGATAATATCGTAAGTTAGAGTTTTATATAAGAGTATAAGAGTATAGGTGTGTGAGCATAAAACTATAAAATATAAAAATATAAATGTATAAGTGTGTAGGCGTATAGGTGTATAAGTAATGCAACTCTAACTATGTTTATAGTAAAACTCTAATAGTTTCAATGCCTAAATTATAGATTAAAAATAACTATTACTATATGTAGTGTAAATGAGCTAATAACTTTTATTATAAAACAACATATAGATATAGCTTTAAACTATATCTATATAGTACTAAATTATATGAGAATACAGGCCCTATAAGCTTTGACAGGCTTTCATCATATCTATATACTAGTAACTAGGTAGTAATTAGATTGATAATCTTTAATATAGTTTAATTGACTATATGATCTAACTATACAAATAATAGTAAGCACACACGCTCTACGGATACGCAGAGCTTTTTATTTTGAAGAGGAGGCGTTTCCATGCCCATCTATAACGGAATGCTTCCTGCCATCGATAAAGCAGAAGTAAAACGATACGCAGGACTTCGTCACGCTGAGGATTTCCCACAAAATTACGTTGACGAAGCATGTAAGGAAATCCAGTTATTAGCTACACCTAAAGGTGTATACCAAGAATACGATTATGATGCAAAAACTAAAACAATTTTGAGTAATCCACCGCTTAAAATTGAAGGTTCTATCATTGAAAAACACTTAGAAAAATCTACAAAAGTCTATGTACTAGGCGTAACAGTAGGCGAAGATGTAGAAATTCGTAGTGAACAATTGTTTAAACAAGGCAATTATACAGTAGGCTTATTACTTGACGCAGCTGCAACTACAGCAGTAGAGCAGGTAGCGGATCAAGTAAACGAAGTAATCAATACAATCGCTAAAAAACAAGGTTATAAACCAACATGGCGTTTTAGCCCTGGTTATGGCAACTGGCCATTAGAGATTCAACCTCAATTAGCTAATATTATTAAAACAGAGCTAATCGGCTTACAAGTTACGGAGAACTATTTATTGTTCCCACGTAAATCTGTAACGGCGATTATCGGTTTAATGCCAGCAAATGAAGACCTTAAAACAAAACGAGGCTGTACTTCTTGTTCACAACAAGACTGCGCATCTCGTAAATTACCTGAAAAAGCAACTACTAACGACCAAAATAAGGCAGAGGAAGATAGTAGTAAAACTACTGCTGATGTATCAGGTATCGCTATGAAAGGCCAACCAACAGAATAATGTTTCACGTGAAACAGTTCGAATTTTAGGATGTTAAAGGAAGATGTTTATGTATATTTTTGATGGTGCTATGGGCACAATGCTGCAAGCAGCAGGCTTAGAAGAGGGCTATTGTCCAGAGCTATTTAATGTAGAGAGACCAGAAGTTGTAAAGAATATTCACGCACAATACTTACAACATGGTAGTGATATAATTACTACCAACACCTTCGGTGCATGTGGTCTAAAATTAGAAGATTACGATTTACAAGATCGAGTAAGAGAAATTAATATTGCAGCCGTAAAGGTAGCAAAAGAAGCTATTGCAGAGGTTAAGCCATCTGCGCGTGTAGCTGGTTCTATGGGTCCTACAGGCCGTTTCTTACAGCCATTAGGAAACATGAGCTTTGATGATATTTATGATACATACCGCGAACAAGCAGATGCATTAATCGAAGGCGGTGCTGATTTTATTATCATCGAAACTATTATCGACGTACAAGAAATGCGTGCCGCATTATTGGCATCTCTTGACGCGCGTGAAGCAGCAGGGAAGACAAAGGAAGATGTACAAATCATCTGTCAGTTTTCTTTCAGTGAAGACGGCCGTACTATTACAGGTACACCGCCTGCAGTAGCAACTGCTATCGTGGAAGCTATTGGTGCTGATATCATCGGTATTAACTGTTCTCTTGGACCTGAACAAATTACACCGCTTATCGAAGAGATTGCTAGCGTTACTAATTTGCCAATCAGTTGCCAACCAAATGCAGGTATGCCTCAACTGATTAATAAACAAACTGTATTCCCACTCACAGCAGAAGAGATGGGCCCATTGATGCTTCCAATCGTTGATGCAGGGGCTAGCTATGTAGGCGGCTGCTGCGGTACAACACCAGCTCATATCCAATCTATTTCCGACGCTGTAAAAGCACATACTCCTAAGGAGCGTGCTCATATAGAACCTAAAACAATCATTACAAGCCGTACTAGATTGTTAGAATTAGGTCACAATACAAAACCACTTATCATTGGTGAACGTATTAACCCAACAGGTCGTAAAGTTCTAGCCCAAGAATTACGCGATGGTTCTTTCATCCGTGTAAAACGCGATGCGTTAGACCAAGTAGAAGCAGGTGCAGACATCCTCGACGTAAACATGGGTGTAGCTGGCATGGACCAAACGCCATTGATGGAGCGTGCTATCTTTGAATTATCCATGCTCGTTGAAACTCCATTATCCATCGATACATTGGATCCAGCAGCCATGGAAGTAGCTCTTAAAAACTATCCAGGCCGCGCCCTAATCAACTCCGTAAATGGGGAGGAGGAGTCCATCACTCAAGTTATGCCTTTGGCTAAACGTTATGGTGCAGCATTACTATGCTTGCCAATATCTAGTGGTGATCTTCCTGAAAAAGCAGAGGACCGCGTTGCTTTAGCTGAAAGTATCGTAAATCGCGCTTACGGCTATGGTCTTCAACCACATGACTTATTACTTGATCCATTGGTATTAACACTTGCCAGCGGTGAAGATAGTGCACGTCAAACATTGCGTACATTACAGTTATATAAAGAGAAATTTGGCTTCCCAACAGTAATGGGCTTGTCCAACATTTCCTTCGGTATGCCACAACGTCCATATTTGAATGGTCAATTCTTAACAATGGCCCTTGCTTGTGGCTTAACAACTCCGATTATGAACCCATTAAACTATCCAGCTAAAAAAGCTTTTGTATCTAGTACAACGCTATTAGGTTGGGACCCAGGTTCTGCTCAATTCATCAAAGAATATGGCTACGAAGACGAATCAAGCGCTCCTGGTAACTCCGCTCCGAAAGGTCCAGAGAAAAAATCCTTCGACAGCAATGATCCATTAGCGAATATTCGCGCTTGTGTAGAACAAGGGGAGAAGGAAGCCATCGTCGAACTTGTTAAAAAAGCTTTAGCAGACGGCATGGACCCATTAGATATTACGAAAAAAGGCTTATCTGAAGCGATGAACGTAGTAGGGGACAAGTTTGGTTCTGGTAAATTATTCTTGCCACAAGTAATGCTTGCTGCTGAAACAATGCAAGCTGCTTTCAACACGATTAAAGAAATTATTCCTGCTAGTGAAAGTTTAGATAAAGGTACAGTTGTTGTAGCTACCGTTAAAGGTGACATCCACGATTTAGGTAAAAATATCGTAGCGGCCTTACTTGAAAACAATGGTTACAAAATCGTCGACCTCGGTAAAGACGTTGATCCAGAAGTTATCGTTCAAGCCATTAAAGACAACAAGGCAGCTCTCGTTGGTATCTGTTCCTTGATGACTACTACAATGCCTCAAATCGACAATACTGTCGCTGCAATCCGTGCAGCAGGCCTCAAAACTAAGATCATGGTAGGTGGCGCCGTAGTATCCCAAGACTACGCAGACCAAGCAGGCGCAGATATCTACGCTAAGGACGGTATCGCAGCCGTTAACCACGCTAACGATTTCTTTGAAACTTTAGAGAAATAATTTTAAATAAAGAGGTACATGATGACATTAAGAGAGAAACATCAACAAGGAAAGTTCACTATTACAGTTGAATTAGACCCACCGAAAAGTAGTTCTGCGGAAAAAGTCTTTGAACAAGCGGCTCGTTTGAAAGGGAAGGTTGATGCTATCAACATCGCTGATAGCCCTATGTCAAAAATGCGCATGAGCCCAATTTCCTTGTCCTACTTGTTACAACACAACAAAGAGATCGAAACGATTTTCCACCTTACTTGCCGCGATCGTAACATCATCGGTTTGCAATCCGAGTTGCTTGGCGCTGCAGCGTTGGGCGTGCACAACATTTTAACCCTTACTGGGGACAAACCAGACAATGGGGACCATCCATTTGCACAATCCGTATTCGAAGTAGATTGCATGGGCTTGCTCAACATTGCTAAAACATTAAATGCAGGTAAAGACCTTGCAGGCAACGACTTAGATGCACCTACAAGCTTCTACATTGGTGCTACTGGTAATCCTGGTGCTCCAGATTTAGAAATTGAACGCCAAAAATTGGCTGCCAAAATCCAAAATGGCGCGCACTTTGTTCAAACACAACCGATTTACGATTTAGAACAAGCAAAACGTTACATCGATACAATGTCTGAATTCGATGTACCTATTATGCTTGGCTTGATTCCACTTAAAAGCTTCAAAATGGCTACATACCTACACGAAAAAGTGCCTGGGATCAACCTTACTCAAGAAATCCTAGACCGCGTAGAAAAAGGCGGTAAAGAAGCGGGTACAGAAATCGCTATCGAAACATTAGAGCAAATCAAAAAAATCGCTGCAGGCGTACATATTATGCCTTTAAACGATATCGATACAACATTACATATCATTGACCACGTATAAGTCATTATAAGATTAACATAGAACACCTTTCCCACGGCCTCCATAGTGAGCTAAGTCGACCTTAGGGAAATCATAACCACCCGTAGAACGGGTGGTTTGCTCTGACCCTATAAGGGTCTTTCTCTAGTGGTGGCCCTCTAAAGAGGGCATTGAATGATCTGACAACCACTCTATTACCACTGGCTGCCCCCTACTCGGGGGCTTTTATTTTGCCTATTTTACTGGCTCACCCGTAAACGGGTCGGTGTATTCTTTAAAGTTTAATGTATCTTGCGCTATATCCTCTTGTAGTTGATTGCGAATATACTCTTTTATCGCTCCTTCATATCGTCCTACCGTATCCACATAATATCCTCTACACCAGAAATGTCTATTTCCATACTTATATTTTAAATTTGCGTGTTTATCGAATATCATGAGGCTACTTTTGCTTTTTAAATATCCCATAAAACTCGATACGCTTAAATGTGGTGGTATCGTTACTAGCATATGAATATGATCCGGACAGCATTCCGCTTCTATAATCTCTACATTTTTCCTCTTACATAAATCTCGTAAGATTTTACCTACATCAGCTTTTATCCGACCATAAATTATTTGTCTTCTATACTTTGGAGCAAAAACAATATGATATTTACATCTCCATTTACTATGTGATAAGCTTTTTACGTCATTCATTGACATTGAACCTCCTATGTTGAAATGTTGTGGTTGCCAGACCAACTTCATTCTATCACTAGGAGGTTCTTTCCTTTTCTCTAAGAATTTTTTACCGACCCCCAGTTTAACTGGGGGTTTAGTCATGCCTATTCGGCGTACAAAGAGAAAGAGGATGCAAATCTATGATTTGCATCCTCTTGTTATTTATATAGGACAGTATTTGTTTATATTGTGCTAACAAGCAACTATATTCCCCTTTAAAGATTACACTAGCGGTTTGTCTTTAATATCTTTTGGTTTGCGTGGGTATTGCTTAGGTGTTTTACCTGTTTTCTTGATGTACAGGATAGCTCGTTTATCATCTAAGGTTGGCAGCGTAACGGTTCGTACTTCTTCAAGCTTAGCTTTTAGTGTACTGAGCGCTTTATAGGATTCTCCCACTTCTTCTTCATAGATAGCGCCTTTTAAAGCCACCACGTAGCCATCTTCTTTTACGTAGGGCACAGTCCATTCCAAGAGAATAGGTAAACGTGCCACTGCACGGCTCGTAGCAATATCGAAGCTTTCACGGTAATCTTGATGACTAAGATCCTCGGCACGGCCATGTAAGGTAGTGCAATTCGTCAAATTTAGCTCATCCATAATAGATTCTAGGAAGGTAAGACGTTTTTTCAAAGAGTCAAAGAGCGTAACCTTAAGGCTACGGTCATAGATTGCCAACGGAATACCAGGGAAACCAGCGCCAGTGCCAATATCAATAATAGACATGCCGGATTTAATGATATTTGAGTCATAGCAGGAGAGGGAGTCGATCATATGCTTTACTACAACCTCTTTCATATCTGTGATACCCGTAAGGTTGAGGTATTTATTTGTTTCAATCATGCGCGCGTAATACACATAAAAGTCTTTTGCTTGTTCTTCCGTACAGGGCAGACCAAATTTGGTCATTTGCTCCATCATGTATGAAACAAATTCAGACTCAGGTGCAATAGGCACATCGTATTTTTCTTTCATAAGTACTCCTAATCAATTATCAGATATTTATATGATAGTGAAAGTAATCGACATATAGTTAGAAAATCTAATGTCATATGGTACATCATATAAACAAATCTAGGTAATTAACAATATATATGTTATAAGAATAGTATTTCTTATTTCAAACCCTATAAAACTCAAAATTTTAAGCTATACGGCATTTTTAATCTATTTTATATAAGTTAATATATGAAAACTAATAAAATGACCATTTAAGCGAAATATTTAAGTATTGTTTCTTTATATTATAGCATATTCTCAACTTATTCTCATTTAGAAACCAAAATATATGACCTGTGTAACACAAAATAGAGTAGGGGAGAGATGTTACACCTACATTATCATTTAAAATAAATAATTGAGAAATCGCTCTATCTTTTTGACTTATCTTTTGTGTATTTTGTCCTATTTCAATGTGTATCTAAATTTCACTGTTTATTTCTAATTTATCACCATGAATGTTTTCTTCATACATAGGTTAAATTGTCTATTCTGAATGTACACTCGGTGTACTTCTCTAGTGTACATATTTTATAGATAGAACAATAAAGGTTTTATAAATATTCATACAAATATACACAAAAATTCCATTATAATATGTATACAAAATTATACCTTGTTAAAATATATATCAAGGTATATACTTTTATTAACAAGGAGGTGATATGTATGACCACAGCAAAGCTATTCGAAAATGGCCGCAGCCAGGCTGTACGATTACCAAAAGAATTTCGGTTTAATGGTGATGAAGTAATCATCAACAAAATTGGAAATGTAGTTTTACTTATGCCAAAAGATGATGAGTGGGCAGGATTTGTAGCTGGTTTATCATTATTTACAGATGATTTTATGTGTAACGGACGGGAAGATATCGATCATCAGGAGCGTGAAGCCTTATGAAGTATATGTTAGATACAAATATATGTATTTATGCCATTAAGCAAGAGCCAGAAGTTGTACTACAAAAAATTTTAAAGCATCATCCTTCAGATATATGTATATCATCAATTACATATGCTGAGTTAATGCATGGTGTAGAAAAAAGTCAATCTAAAGATAAAAATAGATTAGCCTTAACACTTTTATTATCACCTATCCAAATTGTTGATTTTGACAGCCACGCTGCTGAGGAATATGGAAAAATAAAAGCGGATTTACAATCACAAGGGAAAGTTATTGGTCCTATGGATCTACTTATTGCAAGCCACGCAAAATCAAAGGGTCTTACCATTGTTACTAATAATACAAAAGAGTTTGAAAGAGTAACCCAATTAGAAGTTGAAGATTGGTCTAAACCATTAAGCTAATTAAAACTATAAATATTTACTAAAAAAGCTAGCTAATCACACATTAGCTAGCTTTTTTATATACAATCACATATTTTATTTGCTTCGGTTATATTGTTCCAATTGAATTAGTAGAACAGATACATCCGCTGGGGATACGCCAGAGATACGGCTTGCTTGGCCGATGGAGTGAGGGCGAATTTTATTGAGCTTTTGTTGTGCTTCAAGGGAAATGCCCTTAATTTCTGTATAATCCCATTCTTTTGGAAGAATTTTTTCTTCTAGTTTGCGAACCTTATCGACTTGGTCCATTTGCTTTTTGATGTAACCTTCGTAAGTAATGGAGATATCAACAGCTTCTTCAACGTCAGGTGTATAGCGTTTCAAACCAAATGCTTCGGCTACGACAGCATAAGAAAGTTCGTTACGTTTTACTAGATCGTAGGCGTGGATGCCCGTTCTAATAGGGGCTGTACCTAAACTTTCAAGCAAGGCTTGCGTTTCTTTAGATGGATTTACAGGTGTGTTTCGTAAAAGCTCCATCGCTTCTTCGATATTAGCTTTTTTTGCAGTAAACTTAGCCCAACGATCGTCTTTTACAAGACCGATTTCACGGCCTTTTTCAGTAAGGCGCATGTCTGCATTATCTTGACGAAGCAATAGGCGATATTCGCTACGGCTTGTCATCATGCGGTACGGTTCGTTTGTACCTTTTGTTACGAGATCATCGATGAGAACACCGATGTACGCTTCGGAGCGAGCGAGGATGAAAGGTTCTTTGCCTTCAATCCACAAGGCTGCGTTGATACCAGCCATAAGGCCTTGAGCCGCTGCTTCTTCATAACCAGATGTACCATTCGCTTGACCAGCAGAGTAAAGGCCTTCAATATGTTTCACTTTAAGCGCTGGCGTCAATTGCGTTGGGTTCAAGCAATCGTATTCGATAGCGTATGCAGGACGCATGATTTCAACATTTTCAAGACCAGGAATGGTACGAAGGAACGCATATTGTACATCCATAGGAAGGGACGTACTCATGCCTTGTACATACATTTCGTTTGTACCAGTACCTTCTGGTTCTACAAATAATTGATGACGTTCTTTGTCGGCAAAGCGCACTACTTTATCTTCGATAGAAGGGCAGTAACGAGGGCCTACGCCTTCGATTTTACCGCTGTACATTGGAGCGCGGTGAATATTGCTATGAATAATTTCATGAGTTTTCTCATTAGTATACGTCAACCAACATACGTCTTCGTTACGGTTGATCCACTCGTCCATATAGGAGAAGGAGTGATGGTGAGCATCGCCTGCTTGTTCCACCATGTTTTCAAAGTTAAGGGTGCGTTTATCTACACGGGCTGGCGTACCAGTCTTGAAGCGCATCAACTCAATGCCATTGTCGAGCAAAGATTGAGAGAAATGTTCTGCTACGCGTTGACCATTTGGGCCACCTACGTAGTCGATATCGCCAATGAGGATTTTACCTTTCAAGTAGGTACCTGTACAAAGAACAACAGCCTTAGCGCCATAGAATTCGCCAAGTTCTGTAACAATACCTGTTACCTTACCATCCTCAACCTTAAGCTCTGTTACCATGATTTGCTTAACATTGAGATTCTCTGTATTTTC
Source organism: Veillonella rogosae JCM 15642 (assembly GCF_002959775.1). Taxonomy (GTDB): domain Bacteria; phylum Bacillota; class Negativicutes; order Veillonellales; family Veillonellaceae; genus Veillonella; species Veillonella rogosae. The sequence goes on from NZ_PPCX01000010.1 coordinate 459,087, forward strand.
AATGGTTTGTTTCATCAAATGTTGGTATTTGATTTTATCAGATTGGCAGCGCAAGGAATGCACGGCAGGACCTTTACCCATGTTGAGCATACGCATTTGAATAGCCGTAGCATCTGCGTTAATACCCATTTGACCGCCTAAAGCGTCAAGTTCATAAACAAGATGGCTTTTACCAGGACCACCCACGGCGGGGTTACACGGCATAAGCGCAATATTATCTAAACTGATGGTCGCCATCAACGTGCGATGACCCATGCGGGCAGCGGCAAGAGCCGCCTCACAACCAGCATGACCACCACCGATGACGATGACATCATAATTATCTACTGTGTACATATGAATTTCCTTATATATTACTTATATTGAAAGCTTATTTTATTTAAATTACTAGGCCGTAGGCCGAGTTACCCCTATTCTCCATAGAATGGCAATGAGGGCTTTCAAAAAACGACTTTGGCCCTGCGTAGGCCGTAGGCCGAAGTCAGACCTGGCCAGTGGAGACTTTTTGGAAGTACTCATTGTCATCATCACTTACCTAAACAGAAGCGACTGAATAGTTCGTCGATCATAGATTCACGGATGGTATCGCCCGTGATGTCGCCTAGTAGTTCCCAGGCGCTGCGCAGGTCGGTAGCTACAAAGTCTACTGGCATGCCCATATCGATGGAGGAGAGGGCTTCTTCGACTTGTGCCTTTGCTTGTTCCACAAGGCTGATGTGACGCACGTTACTGATCATGGCGCTGTTATCTTGTTTCACGCGACCGCCATAGACTAGTTCTTGTACCCATTTGGAGAGAACTGCAGAGCCTTCGCCTTCTTTAGCGCTGATGCGTTCGATAGCCGTAAAGGTTCCGTGTTCTTTAATATTTTCGTCTGTAACAACTTGTGCCACATCGGACTTATTGAGGAGTACGATGGTATTCAAACCGCTAACAGAGGTCAAAATTTCGATTTCTTCAGGGGTTAATGGAGTAGACCCGTCGATAACGCAGAGTACGATATCCGCTTTATTAATATAATCGCGAGCCCGTTCCACACCGAGGGCTTCTACCGTATCTTGTGTGTCTCGAATACCTGCCGTATCAATGAGGCGCAGAGAGATGCCTTCTACGGTCATATATTCTTCAATACTATCCCGCGTCGTCCCCGGAATATCCGTTACAATGGCGCGGTTTTCGCGCAAGAGAGCGTTCATAAGGCTCGATTTACCTGCATTTGGACGGCCTACAATAACCGTCGTAATACCGTCGCGAATGAGGCGTCCCGTATTCGCTGTGGATAAGAGTTCATCCATAGCTTTCAAAATAGGCTCTAGTTGCTCACGAACCTCTTGGCTCGTTACGTCCTCAATATCCTCCTCAGGATAATCGATGGTTACCTCTAAATGAGCAATCATAGCGATGAGCTGTTCACGCACATCTTTTACAAAGGACGAAACTGTGCCATCCAGCTGCGATACAGCGAGAGAGAGGGAGTCCTCCGTTTTCGCTTCAATAATATCAATGATCGCCTCCGCTTGGGTGAGGTCGATACGTCCATTCATAAAGGCACGCTTCGTAAATTCGCCGGCCTCTGCCATGCGCACATCGTGATTTACGAGCAATTTCAAGATTTGTCGAACCGGCACAATACCGCCGTGACATTGAATTTCCACCACATCCTCTGCCGTGTAAGAATGAGGGCCTTTCATTAATAACACAAGAACCTCGTCGATGGTCTTGTTCGTTGCTGGATCCACAATGGTTCCGTATTGAATCGTTCTATTTTGGCGGTCCATCAAAGGAACTGTGCCAGCGCTCTTGAACAGGCTATTTACAATAGGAAAACTATCCTTGCCGCTAACACGAATAATACCAACCCCGCCGATGCCGGGCGGCGTCGCAATGGCCGCTATTGTATCATCTATATACATAAAAATCTCCGTATTTCGATAATCTATTATGCATTTCATAAGACATATGAAATCAAGATTCATCGTTTTGATTTACTGCTTACAATATATGTTTTGGATATATCCAATATTCATGTCTTCGCCTGTGAAAGTTAAACTAAACTAATCTTACCCGCGCGAAGATTAACTTAGGTTAGCTTTCACCATAACCTAAAGAATAAAGGGGGCAGCCCCCAAATAACCGAAAAACCCAGTTACTCGAAAGCTGCACCACTATATTATTTTTTGTACGTAATCACAACGTGACGGAACGGTTCGTCCCCTTCGCTGTTCGTTACAATATGTTTGTCCCCTTGAAGGGCAGTGTGAATGATTTTACGTTCAAAAGCATTCATCGGTTCTAGGGAAACCTTTTGACGGTTGCGTTTTACCTTAGAAGCCAAGCGTTTCGCGAGGTTCACCAATGTTTCTTCTCGGCGAGAACGATAATTTTCCACATCTACAACGATGTGGCAGTGGCCGGATACATCCTTGTGAGCCACGAGATTAGTTAAGTATTGGATAGCATCCAATGTTTGACCATGTTTGCCGATCAAAATACCTAGCTCTTCGCCGTGTACTTGGAATGTAATTTTATCTTTCGTCATCATTTTTTCGATAACTACTTTGAGGCCCATTTGAGTAAACATATCATCGAGGAATTGTTTACCTTTTTCAGCAATTTCTTGTTGATCTTCTTTTGAAAGTTCCTTTTTAGAAGGTTTTTCTTCTACTTCGTCATCAAAAGTTTCCACAGCTGCTGTTTCTTGTACTTCTGTTTCAGTCGTTGCAACCGGCTTGGAAGCAACAGCTACAGATTGTTCTTCTGCTTCAGCTACTTCTTCCACAGTAGCAGTTTTTGCCATAGATGTGAAGAATAAGCGCACAACTGCTGGTTTACGACCAATGCCCAAGAAGCCATTAGAAGGTTGTTCTAAAACTTTAGTTTCAACCAATTCTTGGCCATCTTCAGCCAATTGAGCTACACCTTTGGCAATGGCATCTTCAATGGTTTTAGCAGATACATCGATAAATTCCATAGTGTCTCCTATTTTTTAGCTTCTAAGCCTTTGTAAATGAAATGTTGTTGCACAAATTGGAACACATTGGATACGATCCAGTAAATAACTAAGCCAGAAGGGAAGTTAAGGGAGATGTAACCAATGAATAGAGGCATAAAGATTGTCATAATCTTTTGTTGTTGCGCAGCAGCACCAGTTGCACCGCTACCAGTTTGTTTGGACATAATCCAAGTGGACGCCGCACTCAATACTGGCAAAATGTACATTGGATCTGGTTCGCCAAGGCTAGGAAGCCATAAGAATTGTACATAGTTTTGATCGTATGGATAGCCTTGTAAAGCGTAGAAGATAGCAATCAAGAATGGCATTTGAACCAATAAAGGCAAGCAGCCAGCTAGTGGATTAACGCCCATTTCTTTGTACAATGCACCCATTTCCGCTTGCAATCTTGCAGGATCGTTTTTGTATTTATTCTGCAATTCTTGCATGCGAGGCTGTAACTCTTGCATAGCCTTCATGGATTTAATTTGTTTAACAGTAAGTGGTGCTAAAATCGCTTTAATAAAGATTGTTAAAAGGATAATAGCTACACCGTAGCTTGGATAACCTACCATTTGAGTGAATTGGAACGCGTAAGTTACCAAAGAACTCATTAAATCAACGATAGGTTGGAATACACTACTTAAAAATTCCATTGTTTCTCCTTTTTCATACAGTCCGAAATCGTCCTTTGCGCATCTATATATCGTTATGGTATGGTCTAAATTTCATCCATACAGATGCTCAGGTATTTCCAAATCTGTGCTAAATGGTAATGGTGAAAGTTGCTTTCACACAACACATAACCAGCCTAAGCCCAAGTGGGTTAGGGAACTGGATCGTAGCCACCCTTATGGAAAGGATGACAGCGAAGAATGCGTTTTAAACCCATCCAGCTACCTTTCAAAGGACCATATTTTTCGATGGCCTGCAGAGTATATGTGGAACATGTCGGATAATAACGGCAACATCCAGGTTTTAAGGGAGATATGGCAAGCTGATAGAACCTAATTAAAAGTCGTAAAAGCATTGTTATACAGCGTTTCATAGAAATCTCCATATACACAAAAAGGACCAAAGCCTCTAACTTGTGGTCCTATTTATCATTTTGTACCAATAATTTGCTTTTTCGCAAGAGATACAAAATCTCCTTTTCCGCTTTTTCGTAGGTAGCGTTTTTCAGAGGGCCACGTCCAACAATTACGATATGATATCCTTCGCGAATGGAATGTTGATTAAGGCGATATACCTCTTTCATAAGGCGTCTAGCTCGGTTGCGCTCCACTGCACAACCAACCTTTTTGCCTGTTACAAAACCAATGCGCATAGATTGCTTCGCCACGGGCATACGATACAGTACACACATACGGCCTACTTCGTATTTACCGTGCTTATACACAAGGCGATATTCATTATTGTGCGTCAGTCGTCTTGCTTTATCGAGGCAAAAATTCATATGCATTGTCCTTAAGTCCTAAGAATAGAAAAACTTGGCAGCAGCGCCAAGTTTTTTCTCCTGCCTAACAGCTATTATATTATGCAGATAAGCGTTTTCTGCCTTTTGCACGTCTTCTTTTTAAAACGAGACGGCCACCGATAGTTTTCATGCGTTCACGGAAACCATGGGTACGTTTTCTCCAAAGAGTATTTGGTTGGTAAGTACGTTTCATTAGTAAAACACCTCCTCGTCATTTTGTATTGTTTTACTTATACCATAACAGGGTAATTATAGAGTTAAAACGTAAATTTGTCAATATTTTAGGGCTATTCTGAAAGACTTTTATATGGATTTTACTTAAATCCGATAGAACTTAAAACTGATACTACTTTTATAGGGGGAGGAATAGATGTGGTTTTCTCCCTCCATACGACACGTAAGTCGGTCAAAAATCCACATCTATTCCTGCTCCCAACACATTCTAATAACTACTATAACACCTACCACCAGTATAAAAAGTAGTATCAGTTTTATAGCAAATCAATAAAAGTCTTTCAGAATGCGGATCTAAGATTTAACAAATCTTACCTTTTAACCTCTTGAAGGGAAAGAGAGAAATTGATGTTACGTTTCCAAAAGAGGGCTCCTTCATCGCTCCATACGACGCGTAAAGTCGCTCAAAAGGACCCTATATTCCCTCCCTAAGTAAATCCTAATGTCACCTTACACACCACTACACGATGTAAACGTAACATCAATTTACAACAACACAAGAACTCACATTCTAATCTTTTTATATAAGACAAATTTACCTTTTGATCTCTAGTTAGAAAGAGGGGAGGAATAGATGTGTTTTTATCCCTTCACACGTTTCGGTCAAAAATCCACATCTATTCCTGCTCCTAACACTCCCTTTTAGAAAAATCACTAGTTTGTCATTTTTATTGATCATATAGTTTTGATTATCTGAAGGTTGATGCTGTTATGTTCATCAATTACTTTTTCATCTATGTGTATTGTAATCATAAAAATTATCTTATAGGAGGAGGGGACTGAAAACTACTTTTTGAGTGACTTACGCGTCGTATGGAGCGATAAAAGTAGTTTTCAGTCCTCCCCCAAAAGTAATTGATGAACAAAAGATGAGGTAATTACTGAGTTATTAACATTTCTCCTTCAGATAATCAAAAGTTATCCACAGAATAAATGACAAACTAGTGATTTTTTGGTACAATCATAACTGAAATTAGGAAAAAGTATATATTTTTATAAGTTTTTGTTGGATAATTTTTAAAGTTATCCACATTTTTTCTCTTTTGACCTGTGTAATCTATAAAGTCAGTTATTATCTGGTTGGAAGAGAATTTTATTTTCACTTATTCACAGGTTGTGCACAGGTTATTCACAGGAATAATATGGTTTTCCACAGCTTTTACAATAGTTATACACATTATTCCTAAAGTTATACACATTTATCGTAATAGTTATACACAAGAGGCACGTCATGCAATCATTTGATTTGAATAATATATGGGAACATATATTGCAAGAGGCGAAAAAGAACATGCAACATTTGCCTGACGCATTGTACTTGCGCGTTACGTCATCGTTGATTCCCATGTCTCTCGACAGTCATTCGATCCATATTGGGGTCATGCAAACATTTGTTAAAAACTTAATCGATCAGCAGCCGCAGATTAGCAAGGCTTTACAGGATGCTATTACTACGGTTATCGGTTCTCATCGAGATATGGTGTTATTCGATTTCAATCAAGAGAGTATAGATACTACCTTTGTTGATGAAAGTCTCATCGATGATGCTCCTGTAGTGGCTCCACCGATGCCATTACCGCCTGTGGTAGAGGAAAAAGCTCAACAAGATGAGTTCTACACACCGGTGTATCAGGAGCCTGTCTACATCGATCGCGCACCAGCGCCTGTGAATATTCCAGATGAGCCAATGGTAGCGCCTAGTAAAACAGTTGAAACTACAACACCTACATTACAGTCTGATAATGTACCTGTAGATTTGTCCTTATCTAACCTCAATCCAGCGTACCGTTTTGATAATTATGTAACAGGCAACGCCAACCGCATTCCATTTGGAGCTGCTCAAAATGTAGCTGAATTCCCAGGTGGCGACTATAATCCGCTCTTTATCTATGGTCCATCAGGTCTAGGTAAAACGCATTTGATGCATGCCATCGGCAATGCCATCAAGGAAAATCATCCACACATGAAGGTTATGTCCATTACGAGCGAAAACTTTATGAACATCTTCGTCGAAACATTGCAACGTAACCAAGGTAAATTGTTCCGTAACACATTCCGCAATATCGATGTACTCATGATCGACGATATTCAGTTCCTTGAAAGTCGTGAAAGTACGAAAACTGAACTATTTAATACGTTCAATGAGTTATTAAATAACAACAAGCAAATCGTCCTCACCTCTGATACGATGCCAAACGATATGGAGCAATTCGAAGACCGTCTCCGTTCTCGTTTCCAAGCTGGCTACATTGCCACCATGGAAAATCCAGATTTAGAAACGCGCATTGCCATCTTTAGATCTTTGCTAGAACGAGAATATAAAAAGAACCGTGTTATCCGCATCGATAACGACTCCATCAACTACGTAGCGTTACAATTTAGCGAAAATGTCCGCGTGTTGCAAGGTGCTTTCACCAAATTAATCGGCACCGCATCCATCGATCAACGTCTTGAATCTATCGACCTAGAATATACAAAACAAGCCTTGGCTGGCCTCGTTCACACAGAAGAGGTGAACATGGTTAATATTGAAAGCATCCAGAATTTTGTAAGTTCTTATTTCAATATTAAAAAGCAAGACTTGCTCGGCAAGAAGAGAAAGGCTCAATTCGCATTCCCACGGCAAATCGCCATGTATTTATGCCGCGACATGATCAACGAAAGTTATCCGCAAATCGCAGCTGCTTTCTCTCGTGACCATACAACAATTCTCCATGCGTACGATAAAATCACGAAGGAAATTGAAAAAAACGAAGAAACAAAACGCATAGTAGGAGAAATTAAACAGAAATTAACAACCTGTGGATAACTCTGTGGATATATTGTGCGTAACTTTGTGGATATCCAAAAACTCGCACTTACCTGTGAGTATGTGGATAAGTGGTTACAAACTATCAACATAGTTATACACAACCCAAAAATCACACAGCTAGTGGCCCCAATTCACTTTTACACATATGAACAGGCCCCTACTATTACTACTACTAAAACTAACAAACAATCAAAAAACCAGTAGAAACAGATCTATCGCAGAATATCTATAGAGCATCTACGGTAGCAAACATAGAATATTACAAACAAACATACAAATCATAAAGGAGTTATAAATGCATATTACATTCCCAAAAGCAAATCTCCAAAAAGCAATCAACGTATTGCAAAAGGTATCTCAAAATAAAACAAGTTCCAATTTACCAGGCGCTATCTACATGACTACAAAAAATGGCCAAGTAGAATTACAAGGTAACGATTTTGAACTCGGCATTCGTTTAACCATCGACGGCGACATTAAAGAACCTGGTACCTTAGTAGTTGGTTCCCGTTATTTCCAAGAATTAATCCGCAAATTACCTGGCGATACTATCGAACTTTATAAACCAGAGGACGGTAATTCTTTAACAATCACATCTGGTTCTTCCGAATTCAACCTTGTAACATTACATCCAGATGATTTCTCATTGGTTGAACAAATTCACGACCAAGATCATGTAAACATCGATAGCTTTGCTATGAAAGAACTCATCGATTTAACAAACTACGCAGCTGCAACAGACGAAGATCGTCCTGTATTTACTGGTGCTCTTCTTGAAATCAAAGAAAATGAAGTCACTATGGTTGCTACTGATACACATCGTATGGCTGTTAAGAAAATTACTATTGATGAACCAGCAACTACACCAATGCGCGCCATCATTCCTACAAAAACGTTGGCTGAAGTATCTCGTTTGTTACCAACAGATAATCCAGCGATGATCAACATCATTTGGAATCGCACACAAATCGTGTTTAACTTTGAATCGATTTACATCATTTCTCGCTTGATCGAAGGCACGTACCCAGAATATGAAAAGGTAATTCCTTCCCAATTCGACTCTAGCGCTGTTATCGATCGCCGCGAATTCGCTGGTGCTGTTGACCGCGTATCCTTATTGGCTAAAGACATCAGCTATAACGTAATTCGTTATGATTGGGCTGAAAGTAATGTAACATTGTCTACTCAAAATACTGAAATAGGTATGGCAAAAGAAGACGTAGCTGTTGAATTTAAAGGAACACCTTTCACTATCTCCTTCAATGGCCGCTACATCTCTGACATCTTGCGTCATAGCACAGGCGACAACATCCACTTGTTCTTAAAACAAAACGGTCCTGTTGTCATTCGTCAAGACAATAATCCGAACTATACATACGTAGTAACACCAGTTCGTACGAACGCATAAAGTAGGGCAGTAGTCAATGGAGGAGCTTGCGACGACAGTGACACTGCATCACTTTGTTCCGAACGTAAAATTTTCTAGGCTACAACGTAGCCTAAAGAAAATTCACAGTGAGGAACTGTACTCTGGTACTAAATAATTAATAATATTAAATGTCAAAATCTATTATTTGTTTATTGATAAAAATATCACTATATCGTATATTCCATTGAATTAATATACATATTTTTATTAGGTAATGATGATTAAAAGTCATCGTTACCTAATTCCCATATAGTTATAAATTGTCCACTATAGGAGGACGTTATGAAAGAGCAACAGCAGGTACCCATTCATACGGAGTACATCCAAATTGATCAGTTGTTGAAGTTAGAAGGCATCATTGAAACGGGTGGTCAAATTAAATCCTTTATCGATGAAGGCATTCTTACTTTAAATGGTCAAGTTGTGACAGAAAAGCGCAAGAAGTGTCGCGTTGGGGACGTGATTTCTTGCGAAGGTCTCGATGTAGATCTCGTAATTACTCAAGAGGAGGCATAATCGGTGAGAATTGACTCACTGCAATTATTCCAGTTTCGTAATTACAAGGATGTAATGATTCAGTTTAATCCGGAGATTATCGTTTTGCACGGTACCAATGGGGCTGGTAAGACGAATATCCTCGAGTCCATCTATGTAGGTACCATTGGTAAAAGCCATCGGACAAACGATACATCGGATATGCTCATGTTCAATGCTGATGAAGCAGGTATTGTTGTTAAGTTCGAGAAAAAGGATACACCTCAAAAGGTAAATATTAAGTTATTTCGCCAAGGTCCTAAGGATATTCGCTTAAACGATACGAAAATATCGCAAAAAGAACTGATTGGTACATTAAATACAGTTATCTTCTGTCCTGAAGATTTACAGCTCATCAAAGGAACGCCGTCAGGACGTAGACGCTTTCTCGATATGGAAATCTCTCAGACTAGCGCTACCTACTATCATCAGTTGATGCAGTATAATCGGCTATTACAGCAACGAAATGCAGTCCTTAAGGAATATAGAGGAAAGCAAAACATTCCTCTTGAAGAATGGGATTTGCAATTAGCCGATATGGCGAGCTTTATCGTCAAGAAACGGTTAGAGAGCTTGAAGAAAATTAACCTTCTTATCGATTTGATGAATCGTAAATTGACGGGTGGCCTTGAGAATTTAACCATCGGTTATGAACAGCCTTACATAGATAATGGATCCTTAGAATATACAAAGGAAGGCTTTTACGAGCGCATTAAAGCAGCGTTGCCACAGGATCGTCATCGGATGACCACCAGCGTAGGTCCTCACCGCGATGATTTACGATTCTTTTCCGATGCGATGGATTTAAAGAAATTTGGATCCCAAGGACAGCAACGAACGGCTGTATTGTCCTTAAAGTTGAGCGAGCTTGAGTTTATCAAGTCCGAGGTTGGGGAATATCCAGTTCTGCTACTAGATGATGTATTGAGCGAACTTGATGAGTCGAGACGAGCGAATTTATTGCAGTTTATTCATAAACGCATTCAAACATTTATTACTACTACAGATATTCACGATTTTAAAGATTTGAAATCCGTACAATTTATTTCTTGTGAAGGGGGTAAGGTTCAGTATGGACAGCCTTGATCTTTGTTTACCAAAGGCCTTAGCAGAACTGAATTTACTGGAACAATATAAATTAAATACCCTTGTTCACAAGTGGAGTCATGTAGTGGGCGATGTCATTGCAGACCATACGAAAATTGTGTCTATCAAGCCTCCAGATATGGTGATTAGCGCAGATAATTCCATGTGGATGCAGGAACTACAGATGCAAAAACGGCGTATTATCGAGGCGATTAACAAGTATTACCGCCAAGAGGTCATCACCGATATTCGCTTTATTATGAAACGTCAGAGCTATGTGAAAGCAGAGAACAATACGTCTATATCTCTTCCTGACAAAATAGGGGAATCTAAAAAGATTAATTTTGCAGATATCGTGCTTTCAAAAGAAGACGTAGACGCCATCGATAAATCCTTGGAACAAACAGACAATGAAGAATTAAAGGCGGCTTTCAGAAAAGTACAAATTACGGCTCGAAAGCGGGAAATCTATTTAGAGCAGCATGGCTATCATCGTTGTGGTCGATGTGGCATGCACATGGAATCTAAAAAAGAAATCTGTCCGACTTGCGAATACGAATTGCATCGCGCTCATATTAAGGACATTAAGGCAGTTATTAGAAAGTATCCGTACTTTAAATATAGCGACTGTCAGCAATTTATACAGTGTACCTTCCCAGACTTTGCAGAAGCTATGCGGGAATCTATATACTTTTACTTAGATAAAATTTATAAAGGGTCCATCAATCGTCGTCACATGTATATGGTGGCTATGCTCATCACTCATAAGAAGCCTGATGAGTTGACGGATCAGCACGTTATTAATTTGTGCAACAAATATCGATCAAAGTTCCTTGCTGAAGAGGAACAGCTAAAAATTGATTCATTAAATGGGACATTAGAAAAGTAGAGGAGGCATTCCTATGTACGTTCATATTGGGGATACCGTTTCCGTACCGATTGAATCCATCATTACTATGGTGCACGCCAAGGGCGGAAAATCCCATAAAAGTCCTATTCATCACTATGAAAGCTTAGAGTATATCGCCATGGTGCCAGAGGAGCAAATCAAGACCTATGTGGTCACTGATGATTGCATTTATGGATCTGGTATTAGTATTAAGACTTTAATGAGGCGAATTGATGAATTTTATAGTATAATAAAGAGATAAAGTTTAATCCTGTACATGTGTTGTCATACAAATTCTAGTATGTACAGTGAGATAGATTGTTAGGAGGAGTTTGTTTCATGCCTGAACAAAATTATGGCGCTCAGAATATTCAGGTTCTTGAGGGTCTCGACGCGGTGCGTAAACGCCCGGGTATGTACATCGGTAGTACATCTACTCGCGGTTTGCATCACCTCGTATACGAAGTTGTAGATAACTCTGTAGACGAAGCGCTTGCAGGTTACGCTACACATATCGAAGTATCCATCAATCCAGATAACAGCATTACTGTTGTCGATGATGGCCGTGGTATCCCAACAGGGATGCATGAATCCGGTATGTCTGCGGTAGAGTTAGTATTAACTAAATTGCATGCAGGTGGTAAATTTGGCGGTGGCGGCTACAAGGTATCTGGTGGTCTTCACGGCGTAGGTATTTCCGTAGTAAATGCGTTGAGTGAATGGACTAAGGTTCAAGTATCTCAAAACGGTATCATTCAAGAGATTTCCTTTGCTCGTGGTCACAAGACTTCTGAGTTGCACGAAATCGGTAAAGCGGAAGGTACTGGTACTACAGTTATCTTCAAGCCAGATGCTGAGATCTTTGAAACTACCGTATTCAGCTTTGATACATTGAAAATGCGTTTACAAGAATTGGCATTCCTTAACAAAGGACTTCGCATTACATTGAGCGATTTGCGCCAAGAGGAACCTCGTGTTGAAAGCTTCCACTATGAAGGTGGTTTGAGTTCTTTCATCACATTCTTGAACGAAAATAAAGAAGTTGTTAATCCAACTGTTATCAACATCGAAAATACAAAAGATGATGTAGTAGTAGATGTAGCTTTGCAATATAACGATAGTTACAGCGAAAACTTGTTGTCTTTCGTAAATAACATCAACACTATTGACGGTGGTACACATCTTTCTGGCTTCCGTGCTGCTTTGACTCGTACCCTCAATGATTATGGCCGTAAAGCTGGCTTGATCAAGGAAAATGAGTCCAACCTTTCCGGTGAAGACGTACGTGAAGGTTTGACAGCTGTTGTATCTGTAAAAGTATTGGAACCTCAATTTGAAGGTCAAACAAAAACTAAACTTGGCAATAGCGAAGTTAAAGGTATTACAGATGTTATCGTATCTGATGGTCTTAAAACATTCTTTGAAGAACATCCGCAAGATGCGAAGAAAATCATCGAAAAAGCGACAATGGCTAGCCGTGCTCGTGAGGCAGCTCGTAAAGCCCGCGACTTAACTCGTCGTAAAAATGCTTTGGAAATTTCCAGTCTTCCTGGTAAATTGGCAGACTGCTCCGAAAAAGATACATCTATGACTGAAATTTATCTAGTCGAAGGTGATTCTGCGGGCGGTTCTGCAAAACAAGGTCGCGACCGTCGTTACCAAGCGATTTTGCCGTTGCGCGGTAAAATCCTTAACGTAGAAAAAGCGCGTCTTGATAAGATTTTGGCGAATAACGAAATTCGATCCATGATTACCGCTTTCGGTACTGGCATTGGGGAAGAATTCGATATTACTAAATCCCGTTATAACAAGATCATCATTATGACTGATGCGGACGTTGACGGCGCTCATATCCGTACCTTGTTATTAACATTCTTCTACCGCTATATGAAACCATTGGTGGAAGAAGGCCATATTTACATTGCTCAACCACCTTTGTACCAAATCAAGAAGGGCAAGTCCCAATGGTATGTATATTCTGATGCAGAATTAGCTGCTAAACTTGATGAAGTAGGCCGTGAAGGCATCGCAATTCAACGTTACAAAGGTTTAGGTGAAATGAACCCTGAACAATTATGGGAAACTACTATGAACCCTGAAAATCGTACGATTTTACAAGTTAGCTTAGAAGATTCCATCGAAGCTGATAAAATCTTTACCGTTCTCATGGGTGATAAGGTAGAACCTCGTCGTAAATTTATTGAAGATAACGCAAAATACGTGCGTAATCTAGATTTGTAAGAGGTGCACCATGGCTGATAATCAAAATAATAACGTAGAGTTTACGTCTAACAAAGATCAACATCTAAAACGTACCCTGAAAGCGCGTCATATGAACATGATCGCTCTTGGCGGTGCTATCGGTACTGGCTTATTCGTTGCCGGTGGTGAAGTAGTAAGTACTGCAGGCCCTGGTGGTGCTCTTGTAGCTTACGGCCTCATTGGCCTCATGGTTTACTTCCTCATGACTTCTCTTGGGGAAATGGCTACTTACTTGCCGATTCCTGGTTCCTTCGGGACTTATGCAAAACGCTATGTAGACCCTGCCTTTGGTTTTGCCTTAGGTTGGAACTATTGGTTTAACTGGGCTATTACCTTGGCTGCTGAAGTATTAGCAGGGGCGCTCATCATGAAATATTGGTTCCCTGATGTGCCTGCCATCGTATGGTCTGCTCTGTTCTTGCTCATTCTATTCGGCTTGAACTATTTATCGACTCGTTCCTTTGGTGAAAGTGAATATGTGTTCTCTAGCATCAAGGTTATTACTGTATTCGTATTCCTATTCTGTGGATCCATGCTCATCTTTGGCATTGGTGACACATCTCCAGGCTTTACGAACTGGACAATAGGGGAAGCGCCATTCGTAGGTGGCTGGGAATCCATCCTCGCTATCTTCATGGTAGCTGGTTTCTCCTTCCAAGGTACTGAGCTTATTGGCGTAGCAGCTGGTGAAGCAGAAGACCCTGAAAAGAACGTGCCAAAAGCGATTAACTCTATCTTCTGGCGTATTCTATTGTTCTATATTGGTGCTTTCACAGTTATCGGTTTCTTAATTCCGTACACTGATCCAAATCTTTTGAATGCTAGTGTGGAAAACGTTTCTATTTCTCCATTTACACTCGTATTTGACCGCTTTGGTTTTGCCTTTGCTGCTAACTTCATCAATGCTATCATCTTAACGGCAGTACTCAGTGCTGGTAACTCTGGTCTATATTCTTCTACGCGTATGCTATATGCACTTGCTAAAGAAGGACAAGCACCTCAAATCTTTGCTAAGCTTAATAGCCGTGGCGTTCCAGTGCCAGCGTTAATTTTAACTACAGCAATTGGTTTATTTGCATTCCTTACAAGCTTCATCGGCGAAGGTACTGCCTATACTTGGATTGTTAATATCTCCGGTCTTTGCGGCTTCATCGCATGGGTTGGTATCGCTGTTTCTCACTATCGCTTCCGTCGTGCTTTCATTGCACAAGGCAGAGATCTTAGCGAATTGCCTTACAAAGCATGGTTATTCCCAGTAGGTCCAATCTTGGCGTTCATTCTTTGCGTCATCATCATCGCTGGTCAAAACTACTCCGCTTTCACAGGCGAAACAATCGACTGGTACGGCGTATCCGTTGCGTACATTGGCTTGCCAATCTTCTTCGCAGTTTACCTAGGTTACAAATACATCAACAAAACTAAAGTTGTGCCGTTGAAAGAAGTTAACCTAGACCGCGACTTTGATAGATAATGAGGAGAGAATTATGATTATTACAACAACGTTTCATATTGAAAACAAACCTGTACAAGAGTATAAAGGTATCGTATTTGGTGAAGTAGTAGAAGGTCGTAACTTCGTTAAAGACTTCATGTCTGGTATTCGAGATATCGTTGGTGGACGTAGTGGCAGCTATGAAGATTCTTTGATGAGTGCCCGCCAAGCAGCTCTCGATGAAATGTCTCAACGCGCTTCTAAATTGGGTGCTAATGCTATTATTGGTGTATCCTTCCAATATAGTACTGTAGGTGCACAAAATGGCATGCTTATGATTACATGCAATGGTACAGCTGTAGTAGTTTAATAGATAGTAGACTACGTTAGATATAACTGTTAATATAATCTTAAGGGAAATAAGTAAGTTGCAATGTATTCTTGTGACTAAAAAACAGCAGGCTTTAGTCCTGCTGTTTTTTTATATGTTATGTATAAAAGAAATCCCCTAATCAATGTATAAGCGATATAGCTTTTACAAAGATTAGGGGATTTTTACTAAGGAAATAAAGTTCCTAGTACATATTAGATTTTACAAATGTAGGTATATTTGTAATTATTTAATCTTGTACCAGCTTGCGTACATGACTGGTAGTACGATAAGTGTTAGCACCGTTGCCACTAGTAGGCCGCCACTGAAGGCGATAGCTAGTGGGCTCCAGAATACAGATCCCATGAGAGGAATCATGCCTAAAATCGCTGCGAGAGCGGTGAGCATGATAGGGCGGAAACGAAGTGTAGCGGAGTTGATAATCGCTTCACGAGGTTTTTGGCCTTCTGCCTTGTGGATTTCGATTTGGTCTAACAAGATAATGGAGTTACGAATAATCATACCCGATAGGGCGATGATACCTAGTATGGCCATAAAGCCTAACGGCGTTCTCGTAATATTCAGTGCTAATACGACACCGATGAGGCCTAGTGGGGCTGTGAGTAAAGCCATTATCATGAGGGCGATACGCTTCAATTGGAACATGAGGATTGTCATGATCACAAAGAGCATAATCGGCATTGGTTTTAATAATCTTTGTACTGCTGTTACGCTCTTTTCAGCAGCACCGTCTAGCTCAATCGTATAGCCTGTAGGCAAGGAATCGCGAATGTCTTGTAAGGATTTATAGACCTCTTTCGTTTTCGCATTGCCTAAGACGCCAGGTTTTACATTAGCATACACACTGATGGTAGGCATCATGTTACGGTGCCAAATAATACCATCCTCTTGCGTCATGGTAATAGTTGCTATTTGGTTAAGTGGTACGTAGGAACCGTTGCCTGTTTGAATCGGTAAGGACGAAAGGGCACTTAAATTGTGCTGTTCGTTGCCGCCTAAACGGAAGGTAACAGGTATAGTTTGATTGCCTTCGTAATATTCACCAGATTTTGTACCAGATAATAGACTTTGTAAGTGCAAGGATACAGCGTAGCTATCGATACCTAGTAGGCGTGCCTTGTTCGGATCGATGTGAATATTGGCTACTGGTTCCGTATCTGGCCAGTCAAAGGAGATATTTTTTAAATCCTTATCGTCTTGCATTTTGTCTTTTACTTGGTTTGCAATGTCTTTTACCACCTTTTGATCAGGACCTGCTACGCGGAGCATAACAGGATACTTAGATGGAGGCCCGATTTGTACAAACTGAGCATTTACAAGAGCTGATGGGAATTCTGTATTTAAGTAAGACGTTAACTCATTATATAGGTTATCTCGGTCCTCTAAGGATTTTGTAACGATTATATATTGTAAGAAATTGTTTCGTTGCAATTCAGGTTCCAAGGTGAGGACAAAACGAGGTGAACCTTGTCCAATATTGGATGAGAACGTTGCAATGCGTTCGTCCCCTTGCAAATGTTCATCGATGATCTTTGCTTGGTTAGCGGTGTACTCAATGGATGAGCTTTGAGGGAACTGCATGGACACGATAATTTCATTACGCGTTGATGAAGGGAAGAATTCCTGTTTGATCAATGGTAGTGAAAGTAGAGATAGTACGAATATGATTAAAGTAGCTAGTAATACTGCTTTGTGGTGACCTAGTGCCCAATGTAAAAGCTTTTCAAACTTTTCATAGAAGGTCACGCTTAGCTTGTGCATGATATGGTCTCGTTTAGTCCATTCTGATTCAGGTTTTGGTTCTTTATTTTCGATGATTTTATAACCGAGAACAGGGCTGACGAGAACAGAAGCAAACCATGATAGGATGAGAGCCATAAATACAACGATGGATAGAGATTTTGTAAATTCTGCTACCATCCCTTCTGCTAGTGCTAGTGGCAAGAAGCCTGCACAGGTAATAAGCGTACCAGATAGCATAGGGAACGCCGTCGATTGGTAAGCAAAGGTGGCCGCTTTAAAGTGTCCCCAACCTTCTTCGAGTTTAACGCTCATCATTTCTACAACGATAATGGCGTCGTCTACGAGAAGGCCCAGTGCTAAGATGAGGGCACCTAGGCTAACCTTGTGTAAGTAAATACCGTTTTCATACATCAAGATGAACGTCGTAGACACAACGACTGGAATGGTGAGGGCTACTACGACACCTGTTCGCAAGCCAAGGGATGCAAAGCTTACGAGCAATACGATGGCGATGGCTTCAAATAAGGATTGAGAGAAATCGCCAATGGATTCTTTAACAATGTGAGGCTGATTCGATACTTGACTGAGTTCGAGGCCTGCAGGAATGGTTTTCTTTAATTCTCCTAGTTTTTTATCGATAGCTTCGCCGAATTCGATATTATTGCCCCCTGCATCCATAGAGATGGCAATGCCAATAGCTGGCTTACCTTCAAAGTAGAACTGTGGATTGCTAGGATCTTGATAGGTCATAGTTACATCAGCCATGTCGCCGAGTCGCAACGTTTGATTATTGATGCGAATTGGCATATCTTGTACCGCTTGAGGGCTATCGAATAGGCCATTAACACGGAGATATACATTGTTTGTATCTGTCGTAATCATACCAGCTGGAACCATCATACTTTGCTGTTTGATAGCCGTTAATAGCTGTTGCGTGCTGACTTGATAAGATGCTAGCTTATCCTTGTTGATCGTTACATTGAGGGTTTGTTCTTGTACCCCAATGAGGCTGATTTTTTTTACATTAGGAACTGATAAAAGCTGACGTTTCAAGTCTTCTGCTTGTTGCCGCTTTTCTTCGTACGAATATTCATCACCACTGATGGCGTAAATGATGCCGTATACATCGTCGAATCGATCGTTGATGGTAGGGCCTTGAACGCCTTGCGGCAGTGATTTCCATTCGTCGTTAATCATATTCCGCGCTTCTTCCCAAGCGGGACGAATTTTATCAGATGGTAAATCTTCTTTCAGATTAATATAAATTACCGATTTGCTGCCATCTGTGAAAGATTTCGTATAATCTACGCCAGGTAGATCGCGCAGTTTTTCTTCTAGTTTGTCCGTTACCTGGTCCGACATTTCTTGCGGGGAAGCCCCTGGCCAAGCAACGCCGACAACCATGGTGCGCATTGTAAAGTCTGGGTCCTCCATACGTCCCATTTGGGAGTACGAGAAGATACCAAAGGTGAGGAGCACAGCCATGAAGTAGTAGATAATGGACTTGTGTTTGAGAGCCCATTCGGCTAAGTTAAACTGTTTCATTGACTAACCGCCGTCCCTTCTTGTAACTGTTGGGTACCTGCGGTGATGACAATGTCGCCTTTAGCTAAGCCAGATGTGACGATAACTGAGTTTTGACCAAAATCGCCTGTTTTGATAGATACGAGATGAGCCTTTTTATCGCGGATGATATAGACTGCATTATTGCCGTTCGAGTCTTTCACAAGAGCCGTCAACGGAATGGTGATATTGCTAGTATCTGTTGTAGTTAGATTTACGTTAATAGTCATACCTAGTTGTACTTCACTAGGTGCATTTTGTAAGGAAATTTTTACGGTATACGTTCTCGCCACAGGATCTGGAATTGGTGAAATTTCACGTACAACGCCTTGGACCTTTACATCTGGCAACGCCCAGAAGGTAATAGTGGCAGGGCTTCCTACGTGAATTTTACTCAATTCTTGTTCCGGTAAAGCGATGACTGCTTCTGGATCGTGACCAGCCGCTAAGGTACCAATGCTTTGACCTGCTGCGACCACTTGGCCTGATTCAAGATTGAGAGCTGTAATAATACCCGTATCTGGAGCGGTTAAGCTAGTATAGCTATTTTGATTGCTACTCAAATTGAGGCTTGCTTGGGCCTGTTGTAGTTGAGCAGCTGTCGCATTTAATTGGTTTTCCGCTTGGTCTAATTGCAATTTACTAATCGCTTGTTGCGCATAGAGTTCGCGGTATCTATTAGCATTGGTTTCTGCTAATTCGTAAGCCGATTGAGCTGCTTTTACGGCGCCTTCTGCATTTTGCATTTGTGCTGCCGTATCAGAACCGTTGATTTGAGCAATCACTTGTCCTGCTTCCACTACATCACCAACATTAACAAATTTGTTGATAACGCGGCCTCCAATTTGAAAGGCTAGTTTAGTTTCCGTCTTATTGTGGATGGTGCCTGCATAACCAGCACTGGTAGTGCCTGATTCTTCACCGATAGTGATGGTGCGCACCTTGAGGCTTGTATCCTCAGGTGGCTTTTCTGATCCACAACCACTTATGACGGCAGTCCCTATTAATAGGGCCCCTATGGTTGCTATGACTCTTGGATTCATAGAATCTCTCCTTTTACTACCACACATAAGCCCTATGAAAGCTGCAACATATTCGTTACATAAACATCATAGGACTTTTATTGTTAGCATATTTCTAAATACATACACAAGATAAGGATATAGAAATACTATTCTACTTATATATTTTATACAATTTAATAATACTATATTTAAATATATAATTCTACCCTTTATGCGGAATATAAAAGAATTATATACTTATTTGACATATTTATTAGTATATTTTGAATATATGCCTTTTTATTTTAAAATCATAGGTTGTTAGGTTGTTAGGTTGTTAGGTTGTTAGGTTGTTAGTAATAAAAAAGTGAGTCCTCTTTAGAGAACTCACTCTTTTACACATATTTATAAGCTTATATATACTGTTTTTTATCTTCTTAACCTAAATTATTAAGGCTTAATTATCTTTAAATACCCTTAATTATTAAGGTTTAATCGTTAATAATAGTAAGCTAGTAGATGTTATTATTTTTCTTCTTCTTGTTCTACGATAGGTTCTTCATAGGTAACAAGGATTTTGTCGATACGGGTATTATCCATGTCGATGACTTCAAAGGTATAGCCATTCCATTTTGCCTTGTCTAGTTCTTTTGGAATGCGACCAAAGAGTAGATTCAAAAGACCGCCCATAGTTTTGTACAAGTCATCTTCTTCGCCTGGTAATTCTTCATCGATGTGGAAGAATTCTTTAAATTCATCTACGTCGAGTAGACCGTCTACGAGCCATGCACCATCGCGTTCGATGATTTTATTTTCTTCTTCTTTGATTTCGTCTTCACCAGAAGGCATGAGGCCTACGATTTCTTCCATGATGTCATGTAAGGTTACGAGACCTGTAAAACCGCCGTACTCATCGAGGATAATGGACTCGTGAACACCTTCAGTACGAAGGACGTTCAATAACTTCATAAGTGGAATGGATTCTGGAACGAGGACAGGTTCCTTGAGACAAGACTTGATGATATCTTGAATGGAACTTTCACTAGGACGTTGCATAATTTGAACTAATACGTCAGATACGGTAACGAGACCATTGAGTTCGTCCAAGGAATCGGTGCCAACAGGAATGCGATAATGGTTGGCATTTTTTAGGACATCCATGATTTCGTCCTCAGTGCCGTTAAGGTCGATCCATTTGAGCTGTGTACGCGGCGTCATCACGTCGCCAGCGTTCATATCTGCAAGGTGAAAGATATTTTCTACGAGAATGGGTTCCTCTTCTTCGTAAGCACCCATAGCAACGCCTTCGGTGAGCATTTTATTGATTTCAGACTCTGTAACAGGAGCCTCTTCTTTCACAGTCACGCCTAGTAATTTTAAGAGGAACTCTGTGGAAACGCCGAGAAAGCTAACGATTGGCTTTAAGGCTACAGACAACCAATAAATCGGTTTTGCTACGACTACGGCAATGCTTTCAGGACTATTTAAGGCTAAACGTTTCGGCACGAGTTCGCCAATAACGAGGGATAAATAGGTGATAACCGTAACGATGAGTAAGGAACTAATGGATGCTGCATAGGGCTCAATGCTTGGAATATTAGCTACTAAAATCTCTTCTAATGGACCAGAGAAGGTCGCACCAGAATACAAACCAGTTAAAATACCAACGAGGGTAATACCAATTTGAATAGTAGAAAACATATTATTAGGATTCTCTGCTAATTCAAAGGCTTTTTTAGCACGCTCGTTGCCTGCCTCTGCCATTTCTTCGAGTTTACGTTTTTTAGCATTGACGATGGCTAACTCCGTCATGGAGAATAAGCCATTGGCGATGATTAATACGACGATAATTATAAAATCTAAGGTCAGATCACTGTCCATGTAAGTAGACACTCCTTTTTGATGACATATCATTCTGCACATGAGAATATTGAAATATTACTCTTTAGTATACCATATTAACATCAATAAATGTTTGACACAATAAAAGCACCCAAAAGGGTGCTTTTGGTATATACTATAGGTGTTACCGCCCCAAACTGGTAACAGGAAGGGGGTGTATTAAAATGCTCGAAATATTTATTTCCTTCACAGTATCTATCGTAGCAAGTATAATTGGATATTATATTTGCAAGTGGCTAGATAGATATTAGGCCGGTAACTAGCACAAAAAGAGGAGGGCTGCCACCCTCCTCTTTTGTTTTGCATGCATTAAAATGCTAGCAAAATATTTATTTCCTTTATCTATAATTATATTACACAATTTAGTATTATTTGTAAATAATATTATATGCATATACAATAGTTGATATAACTAGATATTACTTAATATTACTTAATATTACTTAATATATTACGATTGATATAAGGTAGAAAATAGACATATGACAAGTGAACAGGAATGGGAACAGGTTTTACAAATAAAAACAGCAGGCCGCGATGATAGTCGGTCTGATACGGAGCATCATCCGTATGAGCCGACAGATTATTGCGTTCTAGAGCGGTTGGCGAATAGCGGTCATATTCGCAAGAAACATACTCTCATCGATTATGGTAGTGTCAAGGGCCGTGTTAGCATTTTTATGGCTTACCAAACGGGCTGTCACTCCATCGGTATCGAATACGATGAACGATTATATGAAAAGGCGTTACTCAATGGTGAAAGCCCAGCAGCGCGCAATCGGGTGAGTTTTATGCACGGTGATGCGGCGCTCTATGAATTGCCAGCTCAAGCAGATCGATGCTTTTTCTTTAATCCCTTTGCGCTTCATACGATTAAGCGCGTATTAGGAAATATCTTTGATTCCCTGTATCATCATCCGCGTGAAATCAAATTATTTTTCTACTATGTTAACGAAGAGGTAGAAAACTTCTTAAATAACCATGTGCGACTCGAACAGGAAGAACCTATTGACTGCAGTGATCTCTTTGAAGAAAAGGATGCAAAGGAGCGAATTCTCGTCTATTCCGTTAATCTATTTTAAATAACTATACCTCGATCTCAATGATTCTTTAGTAAACCTCGATTTGAATGATCTTTAATAGTACTAATTTACAGTACCAAGGATTGTTTGAATCGAGGTTTTCATTTTTATTTTTATTCTAATTTTATGGGGCTTTCACCTATATTATTAAGGAAAAAGCCTATAAATTCTGCTATAATAATATATTAGAGATTATAAAATCAATTCATTTTTTACAGTTCTATACATTGATTCGTATGCGCTAGTTTAGTGGGTAGGGATGAGTGTATTGAATACAGGAGGTACGCATGGAACTCATCGATACAGTATTGATTGAACGCATTCGCAAGGCCTTAATTAAACGTTACGACCGAGATCAACAAATTCAACAAATGATTGAAGAAATCGGCGCCGAAGAGGGCCTTAATGAGTCTGAATTGGCTATCGTTTACCAAGCCTATTTAGAGGTAAAGGAACGAGTATACTATACATCTACTCTCGTTGATTTGTGGAACCAAATAGAAGAGGTTCAAAAACGGATCTCCTTGTTGCATACCTACGAATCTCTTGAGCAAGATTTGTTTGGTGATGTACTTGGCGACGATAAGGAAGACATTATTCTGTCCGATACGTCGTATCTTGGCAAGGGTGCTAGTCATAACGATGACGTGTACGCTATGGAACAGGTGCAATTGTCCGATGTGCCAGTGCAACATGATTCCACAGTGGGCATGAACCACATTAAATTGAACGAATTGAACTCTATTGGTGGCCTTTTCACAGGCTCTGGTGAAAGCTCCGTTAAGGAAATTGTTGATCTTGAGGATGCGACTATTGAGCACCTTGATGTAAATCCACTAGACGGCGTTGAAAGCTTAGAAGTTCATCATTTAAACGAGGAAAATCCTTTTGATAATGATGATTTAGAAGAAATGTTATCATCTAAGAACAAAGAAAAAAAATCTAAAAAAGATAAGAAATTAGAGGAAGAAGATGTATTGGATGAAGAGGATATGTCCTCTATCGATCCATATACAGCGGTAAATGCATTGTTATTTGGTAAAGCTGGTTTAGAGTCCGATAAAGCAAATAAGAAGCTAGAAAAGATTCTTAAAAAGCAATTGAAACGCGTTGATGATGAATGGGCGCGGATCAACGGCTCTGACGAAAAAAAATCCAAGGACGAAAAAAAATCTAAAGAAGATAAGAAATCTAAAGAGGATAAAAAGTCTAAGGAAGATAAAAAAGAGAAAAAACACAAAAAGTCCAAGGAAGAAAAACAGGCTAAGGACGAAGAAAAGTTAAAGAGAAAGAAAGATAAGGCTGAAAAGAAGCTTAAAGTCTTGAACGATAAGTTAAAAACAGTATTTTTGGCGGATACTTTCAAGAAAAAAGATAAGAAGAAAGATAAGAAAAAGGATAAAAAGTCCGAAAAGGATAGATCCGAAAAAAAGCAGAAACGATAGTTTCCGTATGGAATAGTAAGGCCTCTGAACAGGGGGCTAAGGAGAGTACTAGTGCAAAGAAATCGGCAAGTGCTGGAACTATCGACCGTGGATGCGGTAAATGCAAGCGATGTAAGGGGCCTAAATGTAAGAAATATCCAGGATAGTTATGTAATTAAAATGTTAAATTCTAGGTGATACAGATCTGGAATCAATAGCATGTCTATATTATTACTCTCACTTTGAAGTGTATCCATAAGTATATGGACTATGAATTGAATGATAAAGGGGTATTAAAATGACAGAAAACAATGGTTTTCTCAATATTATGGATAGTTCCGTGTGGGGGGGCATGGAGCAATATGTATATGATATGAGTGAAGAGTTAGAACAACAAGGTATTTCTCCATTTGTATTGACGGATATTGGTAATCTAGAGTTTATTGATAGATATAGTGAAGTAGCTACTGTATTGCCTATTAAGTTAAGAAAAAATAGTAGATATTTGTATGTTAATACAGTAGCAAAATTTATGAGTGAACATAATATTGATACAATTTTATGTCATACTGGTAAATTTATATTATTTGCTTTGATATTGAAAAAATTAACAGGTGCTAAGGTTTTATTCTTTAAACATAATATACTCCCTGCTAAAACTGATATCTATCATAGATGGATTCAAGATCAAGTAGATGGTTTTGTTTGCGTATCTAAATGTGTGTATGATGCACAAGTTGTAAAGGAGAATAAGGAAAAGTATCATCTTATTTATAACGGTATTAATACACATAGATTTCCTCAAGTTGAGGTAGAATATAAGCTTCAAGATGATAATTTTATAGTTGGCTATGCAGGTAGAATTTCTATTGAAAAAGGTATTATGGAATTATTAGGAGCAATTAAAATTCTTCATGAACAAGGTAGAGGTGTAGAATTACGCATGTGTGGCGCTATATCAGAGGATACGTTAAGTCAAATTAATTCATATATTCAGTCTAACCATATGGAAGCATATGTAAAGAATTTAGGATTTAAGAAGGATGTAAATCAGTTCTATCGTACTATTGATTGCTTAGTGGTGCCATCCAAGATTCAAGAAGCTTTTGGTCTCGTTATCTGCGAATCTATGTATTGTAATACTCCTGTTATTACGAGTAAATCTGGTGCTCAAGAGGAAATTATCACTAATGGTGAAGATGGTATTTTGTTAGATATTGTAGAAGATAAGACTATTGCTCATGCTATTACATACTTAATGGATAATCCAATAGAATACGAAAAAATAAGAAAAAATGCTTATAGTCGTGTAAAATCTACTTTTACTATTGAAAAAATGGTTGCTTCTATTAAACAATTATAGATTGTTAGATTATTAATAAATAAAATTAAATTTAAAGGTGTATTATGGCAACAATTACGGCTATCATTTTAGCTAGAAATGAAGAACAACATATTGTAGATTGTATTAATAGCATTCAATGCGCTAATGAAATTCTAGTCATTGATGATGGTAGTACAGATAGAACTGTAGAACTAGCAGAGTCATTAGGTGCTATAGTTATACCTCATCCATTAAATAATGACTGGTCTCAGCAACGTCGCTTTGGTATTAGTCAAGCTTCATTTGATTGGATCTTATTTATTGATGCGGATGAACGAGTTTCTCCAGAATTAAATGAAGAAATACTAAAAGCTGTGAATAGTGGAGATCAAAAAGCATATTGGTTATCTCGTCATAGTTTATTCCGTCATAATACTGCTAGTCATGGAACCATGCGACCAGATAAGGTATTACGGTTAATGCCAAAAGAAGGAGCTACCGTAGAAGGCTTTGTCCATGAAGCATTTATTAGTCCTTTCCCGAAAGATAAATTAAAAGGAAAGTTATATCATTATACTTACGATAACTGGACACAGTATCTTAATAAAGTTAACAAATATACGTCAGCTGCTGCGACAAATTATTATGAGCAAGGTAAATCCTGTTCATTTTTGCTAGATATCATTTTGAGACCTCAATGGGCCTTCTTTAAAATTTATATTTTACAAAGAGGTTTTTTAGACGGTAAATTTGGCTTTATTTTATCTTTATACCATTACATGTATACTGTTACTAAGTATGTAAAACTGTATTATTTGATTAAATCTAATGGAAAATTATAAGCATATCTTTTTCTATAATTAATATAAAAGCAAGTCCCTCCCGTAAATTTAGGCTATATAATGAGTGAACAATTTTATTTATCTATACAACAAAATATAAAATTAATGATTTGGGCACCTATATTAGCAACCATTTTTAGAATTATCTTTATGATTGTCTATAACCCATACTCCTCTTGGAAAGGAAGATGGCAGGCCGCTATAGGTTCATTACGATATGGTTTTTGGTGGGGCATGGATTTTGATGCGTATATATTTTTAATTTCCTTAGTTTTAGTTACTATTCCTGCATTGTGGTTTGATACATACCACCAATATGAGGATGTAATTAGAATTATTGAGTTAACAATCTATTCTTGTGTTCTCTACGCAGCCTTTGCAGGTAAGATGATATTCTATAAGCATTTCCATGATACCTATAACTATATGGTTCACTATGGCAATCATGCAGAGAAACGCAATTTGATAGATATATTCTTTAATCAAGATCGAGGCGCACTTGTATTATTAGGTTTTATTCCTATTGCTATTGCATCTTGGTATATGGGAACACTATTCTTATCCTTGCCGTCCATTCCATATCCAGAGTCTTATTTGACAGATACGTGGATGATAGTTGGGTGGAATATATTATTAGTGGCTCTATCTGTAGTAGGTTTTTATTGGTTTCGCTATGGTGGTACTTTATCTCACGATAATAAACCTGAATGGGATACAATTCCTACAGTGGTTAAAGAAGATATCTTCTTTGCTCGTGCTACAGTACCAGATCTATGTGCGTTGGAAACCGTTTACAAACACCCTTTACGCTCTGAATACACTGCTTCCGAAGAGGATGTTAATGATGCCATACACCGTATTGTTCCCAGTGAATATAAAAACACGTGGCAACAACTCGATAACCCTCTATATGCTTTCAAAAAAATAGCTAAAGGGCCAAAGATTAAGAAACCTAAACATATTTTCTTTATTGTTGGTGAAAGTATTCCTCAGTGGTCCTTAGACGAAACACATAAGGCACTCAATATTTGTCCAGGGCTTTGGGATTTTAAAAGCCAGTCGAATACTGTACAAATTCCAAATTTTTTACCTGCTGGCAATGTTTCAAGACCATCTATTGTTAGTCTTATGAGTGGTATCTATGATGCGGGTTTAGAACTCAATGAACGAGAGCAATTTTGGAATGGATCCTTTCCTACATCGTTTGCCTATCAAATGAAGCAGCTGGGGTATCAAACCATATATTGGTATGGCGGCAATGCGTCATATGGTAATTTTAATCATTTTGGTAAGGCTCAAGGTTTTGACCGAGTAGAAAGTGCATCTATCTTCTGTGGTCCTGATGCACCAAAGACATGGGTTGGAGTTTATGACCATATATTCTTAGAAAATATTGAGCAACAAATTAAAGCTCTTGATACACCAACCTTCCATTTTATCTATACTACATCAAACCATAGTCCATACAAGATAGAGGATTCTTTACTCGATTATGATCCTGCAACAGTTATGCCTCATGTAGGTGAGGATTTACGTTCTAACAAGACTCGGAACAAGGAACTGGCTACATATCGGTATAGTGATAAGGCTCTCTTTTCATTTGTCGATTCTATGAAAAAGGCTTATCCAGATAGTTTATTTATTATTACTGGTGACCATTCAAATTTATTTGGATCGTTGAATAATACGTCTCTCATTCATCGTGACTATACATTACGCGACACGTTCTGCACTGTTGCGTTATTACAACATCCTGATTTAGATCGTAATATGATTACTACTCAAAAAGGGACTCATATGAGTTTAATGCCAACCATTATTGAGGCGATAGCACCAAAAGGGTTTGAGTATTACTCGATTACGCCATCTTTGTTTGATGACCAACCAGAACCTTTGGTGACTCCCTATCAATGGATTACCGATTCACTTATGGGGGATATTCGATCTGATTATGGTGAAAGTAATCAACCATCAGCTGAACCAGTAACTCAGATAAGACCTATAGATAATCATGCTAAAGAAGCACGAGATTGGAGTTTATTAACAACTTGGTTAATTAACCATGAAGAAAAGCTATTTTCAAAAAAAGATGATTAACATATGTTAATCATCTTTTAATGAATATTGTATAGATAGGGGATTTAGTTAAGAGATTCGTTATTTGAGGTG
Source organism: Veillonella rogosae JCM 15642 (assembly GCF_002959775.1). GTDB lineage: Bacteria > Bacillota > Negativicutes > Veillonellales > Veillonellaceae > Veillonella > Veillonella rogosae. Next base: position 487,678 of record NZ_PPCX01000010.1, read on the forward strand.
ATAAAGGTGTTTCAATATATACAAAATCAATGGACAAAAGGCCGAAAAATATATGGTAAGCGCAGTTGGAGAGAAACGAGACGAGTTGTATTGCACACGGCTCGCTCCTTAGGTCGCCGCCAGCATATGAAACGATTAGAAAACTATTTTGCTAATTATAAACCAGATCCAGAATTACTACACCGTCAAATTGGTTTATATGAGTTGATGACGCGGATCTTTTTCTTTAAAGAATCTACTGCAGATGAGCGTTTAGATGCTATTATCAATCATTTTGATTATATTCAAAACATATTTACTGATGAAGCCATTCAATCTATGTATTCTGTTGACGAAACTAATATCTGGGATGATGTAAGCCGTATTAAGCGCGGTTTTATCGTTTGGGAATCAGAAGAATTAAACATGAAAGCTCAACTCTATTATGGACCAGGGCAACGTAAAGAAGGCTTGTTAACGTTATTACTAACATTAGAATCAAAAGGTGTATATCATGCTAATTTCCGGTTTGGTAAAGGTTTTAATGGGGAAAAAGCCATGTGGATTGGTACGATTCAAGGCTATAAGGATGGTTTAGATAATGCAAAAATAGCTACCAAAAAGATGTTTGGTTATCGACCAAAAAACTTTATTATATATTTACTTAGATTGATCGCAAAAGAATGTGGTGTAGAAACAATCTATGCTGTATCTGATGAAGGTTTTTATGCAAATACCCATTTAATACGTATTCATCGTGCTAAAGTGGCGGAACTCGATTCTTTATGGCAAGAAAGTGGTGGCGAACTTTCACAAGATCCTAGATTTTACAAAATTCCACTAGAAGAATATCGCAAGCCAATTGAAGAAATCAAATCACAAAAACGTAGTCAATACAGAAAACGCTATGAATTACTTGATCAATATATGGTACAAGTTCATGAAAATTTAAAGCCATACTTAAAATAATTATTGACTAATATTTTAAGATAAAAGTATAAGCATCCTATTCGATGAAAGGGTGGCTAAGAATTAACTTAAACTAAAAAGCTAGTGTTCAAAATATATTATTTTGAACACTAGCTTTTTTTGATATATAAAGTTTCTTCATTTATTAATCTAAGAAATAGATAAGTTAAATAAAATAATTACATTTAATTAAAAATGAGGAATTCATGAAAGTTTTATAACTTTTATGTAGAAATTTTAGAATTATCATGTATACTATCAATATCGAAATTATTAAATATCAAATATCAATTAGTAATGTTTGGGGTTAGTATAATTCGGATTTGATAAATATTGAGGGAGAAGATATGAGTACTACATTTATGATGATGAACAATCCAATGGATTTGATCATGAATCTAGTGGTAGACACTACTACTAATAGCACTCTTACTACATTAGAAGGGGCTATTGAAAAATATAAAATCGATTTTGATGCAGCATCTAAACAAGCCATCTTTACTTTTAAAATGTATGGTGATTCTAAATACTATAAATTGCGTATGATTGCAGATGCAAATCATGATTTAGAAGAGTTAACTGCTACAGAATATTTCTTTAAGACTGTAAACGTATTAGGTCTTGCTATTAATATGGCAAAATCTAAGAAGAAATCTTTAGGTATTAAAGTAGACATGGAAAACTCTTATGTATACTTAGAGAATTTAGATTCCAATGACGGTACATCTCATAAATTCCGTGGTTGGTTAGAGCATTAATAATACAGGATTTAGAGTGTTGAGCTGTATTATTAGAGGTGCCAATATATAAGCTGTTTTATGAGTAAAAAATGTAACATTTTATAAATAGTTTATATGAAAACTACATGAGAATATGGTAAAATTAATATAATGAAATTAAGAGAGTTTAGTATCATTATATAAAGAAGGAAGGTTGTTTTCTTGATGTTGTGTTGAGAAAATGACCTTTTTTTTATAAGTATAAATAATGAGAAAGTTATTATACATCGAAGATAACTAATATAAGAGAGTTTAGATTTGAGAAATAAATAAGCGTTTTATTTTAGAATGGGGAGATTAGTTCTAGGATAAGCAGCTTAGTGAAATAGTTTGAGAAGGCCTTTCATGATCAGAATACCAATCATAGAGCCTGTTGTATCAAGCAGAACATCGCCAATTGTTGCTGTCCTACCTGGTGTGTAAATTTGAATGACTTCATCTAATGAAGCGATGCAGATTGCCAGTAGGATACTTTTTTTGGCTATATGGGTTGTAAAAATTTGTTTGAATGTATAGTAAATAACTGCACCGAGAGCCATAAACTCTGTAAGGTGAGCCAGTTTACGCACATAGGTATCTAGAATATTTACATTTGGATGTAATCCAAGTTTGATTAATAGGGGTTGTATATTTGTAGTAAAGAACATGCTGAGCTGAACGGAGTCAGTCTTTGCTTGATATGAATTACTCCAAATAAAAGCAATAATCAAGAGAATGATTACTGTGCTAATCGTTTTTTTCATTAATTATAACCTCTTGTAGTGTATTCGTATGATTAGTGTATTTATATGATACATATTTGATGTATTAAAAATGGGAAGTTAGATTAATTAAAATAACTAGTTTAGTAGTTATGAGGGAGTATATATGAAAAATACATACGTTAATTCTAATGTCATCGTTAAGACCTTAATGGTAATTGTCGATTATATTTCTGTTATTTGCGGCATTGTATCCGCTTATAATTTGAGGTTGCTTTTACCATTTAGTGAAAGTGACATGGTATTGCATATCGATTATTGGTATGCCTATATTATAACACCTCTTCTTTTTATAACAGTTCTCTTCTTGAACCACGGTTATAAAATCGATACAGCCTACTGGGAAAAGGTAAAAATCATCTTCCGCAGTATTACTATTGGTATCGTATTGTCTATCGTTTTAATGTACGCAGGTCATATTATAAATAATGTATCCCGCTTGTTCGTGATTTTATCTTATGGGTTTATATTACTTTACATCATTCTATTCCGTTATATCTTAGCTCGTACACTTATTAAATTGAACATTTTAGCTATTCCTGTATTACTTGTAGGGGCTGGTAAAACAGCAGAGCTCGTGGACGTTCATTTCAGCAATATGCCGCTTGCGATGTACAAAATTGTAGGTTTTGTAGATGATCATCCTAAATCCTCTGTATTAGCTAACAAATACGAATGCCTTGGCAAATTCAACGATGCTGAAGCAGTAATTAAGAAATATAATATTCCAAATGTTCTCGTCTGTGCGCCAGGCTTGGAATCTCACAAATTAGTCACTTTGATTAATAAACTGCAAATTCTTGTTGAAAAGGTAACCTTCGTTCCTGAGTTATTCGGTATTCCTGCAGCGAATATTCAAGCACGGGGCTTGATGAACGAGCAAACCTTGATTTTAGAGGTTAAAAATAACCTTGCTCAACGACGCAATCGTCTCTTTAAACGAATCTTTGATATTACAGCTACAGTAATCGGTGGCATTTTGATTTTGCCTGTAATAGCTATCGTAGCGATCTTAATTTACTTAGACTCTCCAGGTCCTATCGTATTTGGTCATAAACGTGTAGGCCAAGGGGGCAAGGAGTTCCCTTGTTATAAATTCCGCTCTATGGTGCCTAATGCACAAGAGGCGTTGGAAATTTATTTGAAAGAAAATCCTGAAGCCCGTGAAGAATGGGAACGTGATTTCAAATTAAAAGATGATCCTCGTGTTACAAAAATCGGTAAATTCCTTCGAAAAACAAGTCTTGATGAATTGCCACAATTGTGGAATGTATTGATTGGCGATATGAGCCTTGTAGGACCAAGACCTATCGTGCGTGCAGAAGTTGAAAAATATGGCGAATATATTAACGACTTCTATCTCGTACCACCAGGGATTACTGGCGTATGGCAAGTAAGTGGTCGTAGTGATACGACGTATGAAGAACGAGTTCTTATGGACTCTTGGTATGTACACAACTGGTCTGTATGGATCGATATTGTGTATCTAGTAAAAACAGTTTTTGCTGTTATTAAATCGAAAGGGGCTTACTAGTATTAACTATGAGGGATAGTAGTTTTGATATTATGAAGGGGATTGCTATTTTACTTGTTGTACTAGGTCATTCAGTACCAGATCAAGCAAGCGCAAGTGGGATTGCTAGCTATCCTTTATATTTAATGAGAACGATAATTTATAGTTTTCATATGCCTGTGTTTTTCTTTGTAGCCGGTTATTTCATTCATATACCTTTGAAAGAAGGTTTTAATAAGTTTGTAAAAGATAAATTTATACGATTAATGGTTCCATATTTTACAATAGGTTTATTATATTTTCCGTTTAAATTAGCCTTATCTAAATTTGCAAATCAACAAATAAATGCACAGGATATATGGAAAATTTTTATTGGTGTTAACCCTGATGGAGAACTTTGGTTTTTATATTGCTTGTTCTTTATTTCCATTCTTATGGGGTTATTAGTTAAACGTGTAAATGTAAGTTTATTAAGTATATCCTTACTTATTGCTGTTTTTTCTGATGTAATAAATATTTCCTCCATATCAATGGTTTCAAGTATATTGTATTTTCAGTTTTTCTATGTGTTAGGCTTATATATTAAACAATATAAGCTTTTGGATTACATCAAATCGTCAGTAATTGTACTTGTATCTATTGTTGTTTTTAGCATAGGCAATTATGTATTACTGCTCGATGTTAATATGTTTAAAATACTTAATATCATAACTGCTATTTCAGGCATTAATATTACATATTATGTAGCTAATCAAATTCATAATAGAGTTGGATGGTATAACAGTCTTTTAATTTTCTTAGGTACTGTTTCAATGGATATCTATATATTCAGCGATATTGTTAAAATTCCATTTAGGATTCTACTTTGGTCTAAATTAGGCTTGTATTATGAAGCATTTATTGTATGTTTCGTAGCATCTACTATTGTATCTATTTTCATTGGTTATATGTTAAGAAAAAATCATTATTCACGATTACTTTGTTTAGGTATAAAAAAATAGAGGTATATATGAAAAGACAATATGATTATTTAGTTGTCGGTGCAGGACCATTTGGTGCTGTATTTGCACATGAAGCAAATAAACGAGGTAAATCAGTATTAGTTATTGATCGCCGAAATCATATAGCAGGTAACATGTATTGTGAAACTAAAGATGATATTAATATCCATGTTTATGGTGCTCACATTTTTCACACATCAATAAAACATGTATGGGATTATGTAAATCAATTTGCAGAGTTTAATCATTATGTAAATAGTCCTGTAGCTAACTATAAAGGTGAAATGTATAATTTGCCTTTCAATATGAACACATTTTCTAAGATGTGGAATATTCGTACACCAAAAGAGGCTAACGAAATTATCAATAAGCAACGTGCAGTAATTTCAGGGGAACCAAAAAATTTGGAGGAGCAAGCAATTAGCCTAGTTGGTACAGATATTTATGAAAAGCTTATTAAAGGCTATACAGAGAAACAGTGGGGCCGTAAATGTACGGAGCTACCAGCTTTCATCATTAAACGTTTACCTGTTCGTTATACATACGATAATAACTACTTTAATGATCGCTTCCAAGGTATTCCAATTGGTGGCTATACAAAGATGATTGAGAGTATGTTAGAAGGTATTGAAGTGCGTTTAGGTGTAGATTTCCTTAAACATCGCGATGAATATGAAACGTTGGCAGGTAAAATTATCTACACAGGTCCTATTGATGAGTATTTTGACTATTCTGAAGGTGTATTGGAATACCGCGGTCTTCATTTTGAAACAGAGCGTCTTGAAGAGGAAAACCTTCAAGGCGTGGCAGTTGTGAATTATACAGAAGGCGAAATACCATATACTCGTATTATCGAACATAAACATTTTGAATTTGGTACGCAGCCTGTTACATACGTAACAAAAGAATACCCTAAAGATTGGAAAATTGGTGAAGAAGCATATTATCCAGTTAATGATGTAAAAAACTTAGATTTATATGCTAAATACGTAAAGAAAGCGAAAATAGTTTCTAATGTAATATTCGGTGGTCGTTTAGGGGAATATAAATATTACGATATGGATAAAGTTATAGCTAGTGCATTAGAATTATGTAAAAAGGAACTCGATAAATGAGAATAGAATGGTTAGATTCTTTAAAGGGATTTGCTATATTTTTAGTTGTAGTTGGTCATGTTGTTCTTGGTTATTTAAGGGCTGGAATATTTCCTGAATACCAATGGAGTTTACAATTGACTCACGATTTGATTTATAGTTTCCATATGCCATTATTTTTTCTGATTAGTGGTTTCTTATATAAACTTACTTGGTCAAAAAAAAATACAGGGATTGTAATAAATATTGTTAATAAATTTTTGAATTTGATTCCTATGTATCTTTTATTTTCAGTTGTCTTTTGGATATCAAAATATTATGCTTCTCTTTATGGGAAAATTCAAATGAGTGATTTTTTTACTTTTTCAGACTTAATGCATATATATATTGCTCCGCTTTCTTATTTATGGTTTTTATATGTGCTTATTTGGTTATTTGTATTTGTTCCTCTATTTGAGTCTTTATTTAAATCTTTAGTGATTTTTATAACATTCTTGCTATTATATTTATTTCTACCACCAGTAGAAGGTATATTTAAAGTTGTTAACTCAATTATCTATGGTGGAGTGTACTTTACTTTAGGATCTGTAATATATACGTATTATGAAAGTATAAAAAATATTATAAGTAAAAATTTGCTTATCGTTGGACTTATTAGTATTTTGATGGCGAGTATAAGTTTTCCATATACTACAGTCCATACGGCTTTTAAATTTGTATGTGCATTAGGCGCATCCTCTTTTCTTGCTATTTTATTTTTTAAATTAAAAGATAGAAAATTGATTACTTTCTGGAATATTTGTGGTCGATATTCCCTAGGGATTTATATCTTGCATTTATATTTCTCAAGCCCATTAAGAACAATATTTAAAAACTTATCTATCGACAATATTATAGTTGTTATATTGCTATCTTGTATTATTAGTACAATAATACCAATTTTTATTGTTATGTTTTTTGATAGATTTAAAATAACTTCTTGGATTTTTGGAAATTCTAAACTCATGAAAATTAAGGCATAAGATACTTATATTTATAGTATTTTTATGGGATATAGGAAATTAGTAAGGTGGGAATATAGTGAATATTAAAATATTAGTAGCCACCCATAAACAATATTGGATGCCAGAAGACCCTGTCTATCTGCCAATCCATGTAGGTCGAGAAGGCAAGGCGGATATTGGCTATACGGGTGATCATACGGGAGATAATATATCTTCAAAAAATGCAAATTATTGTGAATTAACAGGCTTATATTGGGCTTGGAAAAATCTTGATGCGGACTATATTGGTCTCGTTCATTACAGACGTTACTTTACTCGCAAAGAGGTTCGTTCTGTAGAGGATAAAAAAAATCAAATTCTTACAGGCGCAGAATGGGAGAAATTGCTTTCAGAGTATCCTGTAGTAGTAGCAGATAAACGTAAATATTATATTGAATCCAACCGTTCTCATTATAATAATGCTCATCATAGCGACGGCCTTGATGCGGCAGAGCAAATCATCGCTGAAAAATATCCAGAATATAGCGCTGCTTTCACAAAGGTTTGCAATCGCACCTGGGCGCATATGTTCAACATGTTTGTCATGCGTCGCGACCTATTTGATCAATACTGCGAGTGGATGTTCTCTATCTTGGAAGAGATTGAACATCGCGTCGATATTTCCAATTACGATACATACGAAGCGCGTATTTATGGCTTTGTAAGCGAAATCTTGCTAGATGTATGGATTGAAGCAAATAATATTGACTATAAGGAACAAAATGTATCCTTTATGGAGCCACAAAACTGGTTGAAAAAAGGTGGCTTATTCTTAAAACGTAAATTATTTGGGAGATAATATACTGATATGATAAAGGTAATAGAGCTTCCTATAGATAAAGATATGGGTGGTTTAACATCTTATGTTCTTCAATTGTATAGAATGATTGATAAAAAAGAATTTGAATTAACATTACTGAGTTATGATGATCCTCAAAATTTTGATGTAAATTATAAGGTAGAGACGGTTAGTAGACCGTATCATATTATTCAGTTTTATAAAAAAATGAAGTGCCTACTTTCTGAAGGAAAAGATATCATTCATTTTCATCAATCTTATGTCAATATTATTCCTATTTTGATTGCTAAATTAGCTGGATTTAAAACTATTATTTTACATGCGCATAGCTCTAGTATAGATGATAATCGAAAAATTGTACGCTTTCTAAAGACAGGATTACATAAGGTTGGAAGAATTTTATTACCTTATTCGGTTGATACTTATATAGGCTGCTCTACTAAGGCATCAGAATGGATGTTTCCTAGAATTTGTATAGATAGTGATTCATATTATTTATTACATAATGCTATCGATTTGGATTTATACGATAGAAATATAAATCTAGGGTTGGAGGTTAGACAAAAATTTAACATTCCTAAGGATGCATTGATAGTAGGACATATTGGTCGTTTTACACCTGTTAAAAATCACCCTTTTATTATCGATATATTTAAAGAGGTATTAAAACAAAATCCTAATAGTTATTTATTTCTCTTGGGTGATGGTGTAGAACGGCATAAGATTGAAAGTCTTGTAAAATCAGCAGCTATATCTGACAAGGTTATTTTTATGGGGTATGTAAATAACACTGTGGATGTTATGCAAGCTATAGATATTATGATATTACCTTCTTTATTTGAAGGGCTACCGCTAATTGCTATTGAGTCTCAAGCATTAGGTATACCAATATTAGTTTCTGATACGATTACACAAGAGGTTATGCTAACAGACTTATGTGTCTCTTTACCAATTGATAATTCTAAAAAATGGGCTCAAGAGATTTTATTTAGATTTAAGAAGAATAAATTTATTGATTGTAGAAATGAAATTAAGGCATTGGGATATGATTCTCGTGATGCAATAAAAAAAATTGAAAAAATATATAAGGAAAAAAAATGAGTTTAAAAGGGTATATAAAAGAAAATTTACCATGGATTCGCTCTATTTATAGAAAAAGATGGGCACCTATTAATATAATTCATAATATGATTGATAAACCAGTAGCCGTATTACTCTATCATAGAATTAATTATTTAAACAGAGACTTATTTAATATCAATGTAACACCTGAAAATTTTGATAGTCATATTAAAGTCTTAAAAAGCCAGTATAATGTAATAACTTTTGATGATTTAAAACATAACAATATAAAGGAACCGTCGGTTATTATTACATTTGACGATGGTTATTATGATAATTATAAATATGCATTTCCAATTTTAAAAAAATATCAAGTACCAGCTACGATATTTATAACTTCTGGGGGTGTAGATACAGATAAAGAGTTTTGGTGGGATCGATTAGAAACTGTTTTATTCGAAAATAAAAATCTAAGAGAATTAATTGAGTTAGATATATTAAATCAAAGACATGTATTTGATATATCCGATGATACAAAGAGATTACATAGTTTTTATACGTTACACCATATGCTTTTTTCTCTACATCCTAATGAAAGAGATATGATATTAGACAGATGGTATGAATTTTATGGATTGAAGGTTAATCCTAATAATAGGACTATGACTTCGTCGGAGTTAATAGAGTTATATCAAAGTCAGTTAATTACATTAGGAGCGCATACTATACACCATCCAGCGTTGAAACAAATTAGTAGAGAAGAGCAAATACATGAAATACAATCTTCTAAGCTTTTTTTAGAGAATTTGTTACACACGGATATAGATATTTTTGCGTATCCTTTTGGTCATAAAGAAAGTTTTGATCAAGTGACAGAACAAATTGTTCAAGATCTAGGATTCACATATTCAGTTAGTACTAGAAGAGCACAGCTTCATTCTAATGCTAATCCATTTTCTATACCTAGATTCGGTATTGAAGACTGGTCAGAAGATGAATTTATACGACAAATGAAGTTAGTATGGTTTGAAAATTAGGGGATTTTTAATAATGTTGACTATATCTGAAATTCAAGATCATTTATTTATAATGCTTAAAGAGTTTGATTCCTTTTGTAAAGAGAATGATATTAAATATTCGCTATCAGGAGGATCATTATTAGGGGCCATTAGGCATAAAGATTTTATTCCTTGGGATGATGATATAGACATTTGTTTAAGTCGGCCAGATTATGAAAAATTAATTACTATATTTCCAAAGGTTTTAAATAGCAATTACCTGCTTAGATCTATTGAGCGTAATAACTCAAAATATCCTTTTGCACGATTAGAAAAGCTTGATATCAGGATTGAAGATGAGTACAGTAATGCTAATCAGTTTTTATTTATGGATATTATGCCTGTTGATGGATTACCAAATGATAAAAATGAAGTTATTAGTATCTATAAAAAACGTAAAATTTATAGTAAGATGCTTGAACTATGTGATGCTAAATTAGGACATGGTAAATCATTTACTAGAGCATGTATCAAGTCTATATTAATTATTTTGGCTAAATGTGTGGGATATAAATATTGGGCTCATAAATTAGATCAATTAGCAAAACAGTATGATTATAATACTTCTAATCATGTAGGCGCTATTACTGGTGGCGTTTATGGTGAAGCTGAATGTATGGTAAAGGATGCTTTTGAAAAACGTGTCCCTATAGAGTTTAGAGATTTAACATTAGAGATTTTTTCATGTTACGATACATATTTAAGTAATTTATATGGTCATAATTATATGGAAATACCTGCTGAGGATAAACGTAAAGTATCAAGTATTAAAGCTTATAAGATTTAATTTTATAGGAAGAGTGGTATTTAAAGATAAAGAGTTGCTGTTTTATGTTCATTTAATAATAGAAGCTTTTATATGAAGGGGAAAATAATGAGAATAGTTGTAACAGGTGGAGCAGGTTTTATTGGCTCTCATTTAGTTGACCGTTTAATTAAAGAGGGCCATGCGGTACAAGTTATTGATAATTTATATACAGGGAATAAGGATTTTGTTAATCCGAAGGCCGAGTTTGTGGAACTGGATATTCGGAGTTCAGAACTATATTCTACGTTAGAATTGTTTAAACCAGATTATATTTTTCATCAGGCTGCACAAACAGAGGTCACAACCTCGATGAATAACCCTATGTTAGATTGTGATATTAATTTGATGGGGCTAATAAATCTACTCAATGTTTCTGTAAAGTTAGATATTAAGAAATTTTTAATGCCATCTTCTGCTGCTGTATATGGTAATTTAACTACCTTACCATTAGATGAGACAATGACCGGGAATCCGTCTTCTTTTTATGGACTAACAAAGCTTACGGCAGAACATTATCTTCGTATTTATCATGAATCATATGGATTACAGTATATCTGTTATCGATATTCTAATGTATTTGGCCCTAGACAAGGTAATGGGGGGGAAGGTGGAGTTATTAGTATTTTTTCTAAAGCCATATCTCAAGATGATTCGATTGTTATTTATGGAGATGGTGAACAAACTAGGGATTTTATATATATTGATGATGTAGTTGAAGCTAATATTCTAGGTATGCAAAGCCAGTTTAATGGTATCTATAATGTAAGTACTAATATTCCTAGTTCTATTAATTTATTAGTGGATGAATTTAGAAGTATAAGTCATAAAAATATTGATGTAGTATATGAAAAACCTAGATTAGGTGATATTAGAGATTCTGTATTGGCAACTGAAAAATCAGAAAGAGATCTTTTATTTAGAGCTAAATGTAATCTTCATGATGGACTAGTTAAAACATACACTTATTTTAATAAGTAAAGAAATAATGACACAAATGATATATTAACGTCGTAAATAAATATATTTAATTGTAAACCAAGTGGATGATGTGTCATATATTATTAATAACCTTAGATGTTGGAGTAGTTTTATGGAGAAGCCTTTAATTAGTATTATAATTCCAGTATATAATGTTAAAGAACAATTAACGGAGTGTGTAAATTCTATACTGGAGCAAAGTTATGAACAGTATGAATTGATTTTAGTTGATGATGGTAGCACAGATGGCTCATCAGAACTATGTGATCAACTAGCAAAAATAAGTTCGAAGATTCATGTAATACATAAAAAAAATGGTGGAGTCAGCTCAGCTCGTAATATAGGGTTAGATACAGCCTGTGGCGAGTTTGTTGTCTTTGTTGACAGTGATGATATTATTTCTAATACTTATTTGGAATTATTTATTAATGCGAGTACCGAGGCGGATCTTGTTATTGGATCTCTACAAGATATATATGTAGATGGAAATGGCTGTATTTATAAAAAAAAGTTGCGCAAACATAAAGCACCACTTAAAGGTAACTTATTTGAAGAATATTATAGTCTTATTGATTGGCTTCGGGGACCTGTAGCAAAGTTGTATCGCAAATCTATAATCGATGAGCATCATCTTAGATTTGATGAGAGTTTATCCGTAGCAGAAGACCAAGTTTTTAACTTCTCCTATTATAGATTCATCACATCTTATAAAATAGAAGAAGATAGTTTATATCAATACTTTCACTATGATACAAAAATATCATTGAGCACTTTATACACAGAAAAAACCTTTTCTGATGACCTGTTTAAAATGGAGATAGAATATAGTTTTTTAAAGGAGCATTGTCCAACAAGTTATAATACTATTTATATTTATCAAATAATCGATTTATTAAACAAGTATGCGGCGTTAGAGGATAATTTTACTACATCCTCGTATTATAAATGCGTAAAAAGATTGGCCACATTACATCCTTTAGTAGTAGATTCAATTTTAAGTAGTAAGAAGCAGCTAATTGTGTGTTTGTTACAGATGAAGCTATATTGGATAGTAGTTGTTTATTATCGTTATAAATTTAGACGTAGATAGTTTATGTATTGTCAAAGAAAGGAATTGTATGGGACCGAAAGTTATTTCATATCAGCTTATAAAGGATATTATCAAAGAGTATAAGAAATTACTCCTTGTTTTAATGGGAGGCATCTTTGTAATATTCCTTTTATTAGCATTCTTGCTGCCAAAGCAGTATCAATCTAGTGTAATGATTCAAGTAAAACCAAAAGCTGGAGCCTTTGGTGCGTTGGCACAAAACGCTGCATTATTAACACTAGCAGGTATTTCCAGTGGTGACTCTGTACTAGACTATATGTCCGTACTTAAGAGTGACAAGGTTATCAATCCTGTTATTAAAAAATTAGGCAATGAAGATGCAGAAAAAGAAAACTTCGATGCTGACGATTTCGTAAAAAAATACATGCAAGTAGATAACCCTCGTGGTACTTCTATCTTGTCCTTTACTATTACTGCAGACTCTCCTGAAAATGCACAACGCATTGCTAGTGATGTAGTTGAATCTTTGAAAAATGCTATTGCTGATGTAAGCTCTGCACAAGACTCTACATTAGTTAAAATCTTGGAAAAGAAAAACGAAGCAGCTAAACAAAAAATGGATGCAGATATAGCGACTCTTGAAAAATACAAACAAGAAAATGGCGTATTCTCTCCAACAGAACAAGAAAAAATCTTGTTGGAAAGAACATCTGGTTATGAAAAAGCAAAAGCAGAAGAAACTGTAAAAATCAATACAAATACTGCTGTATTAGGCTCTATTGAGGCTCAAATCGATAGCCAAAACCAAAAATTAGTAGATTCCCAAATGGCGGACAACTCTGAAATCCAATCTATCCGTAAAGAATTGTTCAGCGAAAACGAAAAATTAGCTAAATTACAATTCAAATTTACTGATGATTATCCAGAAGTTATAAAAGTTAAAGAAAACATTGCTTACTTAGAAGGCGAATTATCTAAAACAGTAGCGAAATCCATCGCTTCTGAAAACGTAACAATCAGCCCAGTGCAAATGGACTTGTTACAAAAACGCGTAGTTGCTAAGAATAACATCGAAGCAGCGCAAGCGGCTCTTGCTCAACTTGATACATTGGGTAAACAAAATATAGAACAATCTAATCAATTATCTCAAAAATCCGTTAAGTTCTTAGAATTACAACGTAATGCTAAAGTATCTGCCGATACATACAACTTGTTAACAAAGAGCTTGGAAGAATTAAAAATTAAAGAAAATATCGACGGTATGGATATGCGTGTTATCAACGAGCCTACATTACCATTGAAACATTCTTGGCCACGTAAACTTTATGTAATGGTTGCGGGCGGCTTATTATACTTAGTGATTGCAGGTGCATTTATTTATGTGCAATACACTAGACGTATGAGTGGCATGAAAGATTAGGTGATCCTATGGCATTTTGGATTGGTCTGGCCATATTTATACTAACCTCCATTGTGGCGGAGCGTTTACTTCCGCCACAGTATAAAAAGTGTATGCCCATCCTCGTAATGGTGGTATTAACTTTCTTCGGCTTATTTAGATCTGAAATTGGCACGGACTATGACTGGTATATAGTGTTATTTGATACAGTTAAAATTGATGATTTATACCCAGAACCAACATTTTTATTATTGGTTGAATTCTTACGTCAGTTTCATTTCTCTTATCAGGTGATGTTTATCGCCTATGAGCTCCCAATTATGTTAATCTTATGGAGCGCTATTAAGTATTACATAAAAGATACGGAAATCCAAATTTTAACTGTCGCATTATTTTACTGTTTAGAGTATTTCTTTTCTTTAAATGGTATTCGACAAGGTCTTAGCATGGTTCTTATCTTTTGGGGGTACCGTTACTGTTTAGAACGTAGTTTATGGAAATATTTATTAGTAGTAGCCCTTGCTGCATCTATGCACTATAGTGCTGTCGTAGCTGCCGTACTATACTTTGTGCCTACTAGAGTATTCTCTTGGTACAAGTACGCTATCGTATTTATTTTAACCTTCATCGTATTTAAGCTTAATATTGTATTAACCTTTTTATCTACTTTGTTTGCTATATTGCAGGTAGATGGTCGTTATTTAAGTTATCTTTCTGATGTAGACTCTGTTAAAATGACAGGATTTTATATGTTTTATCATTTTGGCTTATTCTCCCTTGCTCGTTTAGCGATTTTAGAACTTAAGCCACAGTATAAAGGCTTGTTAAACATTTGGTTCTTAGGGATTTTAGGTCATTTCTTGTTTGCCTTTTCTTTACCAATTACGCGCTTAACTAAATATTTTGAGTATTTTATTATTCTCATTATGCCGTATACAATTCAATACTTAAATTCCAATTTCTTGTTACAGGTGAAAGATAAAATCTATAACTTTAAATGGGGTTATATTATATTATTATTGTATATGTATACATTCTTAAATACGATGTCTGCCATACCACAAGATTACTATTCAAATTGGCGTAACCCATTTCCGTCGAGTATGAATATTGAGTACCAATTTAACTTCAAGATGTTTGATCGGTAGAATAGGAGAAACTCTATGTCTCAGAATTTTTCCAAACAGAGAAAGGTTGGCACCTTGTTGTCCTATGCACTCTTGCTAGGAAATACCATCGTTAACTTAGCCTATGTACCAATTCTACTGTCCTTTATCGGCGTTGCTGAGTTTGGTTTATACCGCTTGCTCGGCTCTATTATCGCTTATTTCAACGTACTAGACTTCGGGTTATCTGCAACGATTACCCGATTTTTAGTAAAATATAAGACGTTACAAGATCAAGAGAAAATCGATAAGCTCTTAACGATGTCTCTCATCCTCTACGTAGGCATTGGCATACTCCTTAGTCTCGTAGGTCTCATATTCTATTTTTGTATTCCATATATCTTTGGGGCTACCCTAGACCCATCTATGATCGGTAGTGCTCAAAATATTTTCTTATTACTCTTACTGAACCTATTGGTGCTTTTCGCATCTAAGGTCTTTGATGCGGTCATCATTTCCGAAGAGCGCTTCATATTTCATCGTTCCGTTAGTTTACTACAAATCTTGCTACAACCCTTTGCAATTATCGGTATGATTATAATCTATCCATCGGCGTTGAGCGTTGTGTTAGTACAAACCATCTTCAATGTGGTGCTGGTGATTGTGAAAGTTCTATACTGCCACAATAAATTGGGCACTCGATTGGTGTACCGCGGCTGGGATAATGAAATTATCCTCGCCATGCGCAACCTATCCCTTAGCATGTTCGTAGTAGCTATTGTGGACCAAGTGTTTTGGCAAAGTAACCAGCTTTTACTAGGCATGAAAATGGGCGCTGAATCCGTTGCGATTTACGCCATTGCGAGTCAGATTTATATTAACTATATGAATATTGCTCTCGCCGTTTCAGGTACATTGTTACCAAAGATTACAGCTATGGTTACGAATCGTTGTAGCGACGAAGAGTTCCAAAGCTTATTCCTCAAGATAGGCCGTTTACAGTTTTATTTATTGTCCTTAATCCTCAGCGGATTTATCGTATTTGGACATAGCTTCCTTCATTACTGGGTTGGCGACGGTTTTGACTTGGTATATATCATTACCTTACTCATCATCGGACCATTTACTATCGACTTGATCCAGAACGTAGGTCTTGCTGTTATGCAGGCTCGCAATGTATATCATGTGCGCGCTGTAGTGTATGTTCTCGTTGGTACCTTAAACGTAGTGCTTGCATACTTCTGGATTGATGCGTACGGCATTATCGGTGGTGCGGCGGCTACTGGTCTTTCCATGGTGCTAGGCAATGGCCTCATCATGAATGTGTACTACCAACGGACGATGAAGCTGAACATCATTCATTTCTGGAAAGAAATTTTCCGCTTGTCCCTCGTTACTATTGCAGTAACAGTAGCGGGCATATATATTATTCCTTATATTGATTTAAACAAATCTATTTATATTCTGATTATTAGTATGTTAGTATACGCTTTTATTTACTTCGGGCTTCAACGAGTGATTAACTTTAACACCTATGAAAGGCAGCTAAGTGATTCAGTTTTAGTGAAGTTAAGATTGAAGAAAAGGTAATACTAAGGAGATAAACATGAACAAACGTAAGTTATTAATGGCATTGGTAGGTGCTTGCTTGGCATGTAATGTAGCTATGGCAAATGCAGCTGGTGTTGAGTATATGGGTGGCGTTTCTACTTCTTATAATCAAGAGGTACAAGACGTATCTGTCGTAGATAGCCATGTTAAAGGTAGAGAGGTCGTTACTTTCAAAACAAAACATCCTACAAAGGAACAAAAGTTGACGATGGTTCTTGAAAATGGCGAGTACATTGATCCAAAAGACAGCGTATTCTCCTTGGCTCGTACAGATATTGGGGAATACCGTTTATCTAAATACGATAAAATCAATCTTCACATGTTAGGCTATAGTAATGGTGAGCTCGGCTTTACTGGTGGCGGGGATGCAACAAGCAAGTCTGGTATTACCCTCATGATTGGTCCAGATGGTCGAATCAATACACCATATACTGGTGTTGTTAAATTATCTGGTCTTACATTGAATGAAGCAACAGCATTGCTCAATCAGAAGTTCTCTAGATACGTCCATGATCCAGACTTGACAGTTAACGTATCTGAATACGGCGGTCGCCAAGTCTATGTAATGGGCGAAGTACCAAAACCTGGTATCTACCGCTTAGGCGCTGATTACATGAACGTATTTGCTGCCATCTCTAGCGCACAAGGTACAGCTAGAAAGGCTCGTCCACGTCACATCCAAGTGGTGCGCGTTATCGATGACACTGTATACGTACGAGAAGTAGATATGGAAGCTTTCATCAAGAAACAAGATATTAAACAAAACATCGCTCTTGAAGATGGCGATATGATCTACGTACCTAAATCTCATCGTATTATTCCAAGTGATATTGCACCATTTGCGTCACTTGCTTATACACTTCATAATATAACTAACTAGTAGAATCTACTGATTTTTGTAATCTACTGATTAGAACCATTTCACTAACTAGTAGTTATCAAAAAAAGGAGGGTATTACCATGAATGTAGCTATCATTTTTGCAGGTGGGACAGGACAACGCATGAGCTCGTCCGGTATTCCAAAACAATTTTTGCTAGTCAATCAAAAGCCAATTATTGTCCATACGTTGGAGCATTTCCAATATGCGCCTAATATCGACAAGATTATTGTAGTATCCTTAGCGTCGGGGATTCCTCAAGTGGAGTCTTTGGTGGCTAAGTTTGGTCTAACGAAGGTTGTATCCATCATTCCTGGTGGTAGTACAGGTCAGGAATCTATCTTCCGCGGTTTAGAAGAATGTCGCAGACTATTCGATGATGAAACTGTAGTGCTCTTGCATGACGGGGTTAGACCGATCATCAATGAAATGATGATTGAAGAATGCATTTCTTGCGTGCTTCATCATGGTAATGCCATTACCGTAGCACCGTCTACGGAAACTACCTTCGTAAAAGGGGCGGAGCCTCATACGGCAGGTACAATTTTAGATCGCTCACAATGTGTAATTGCTAAGGCGCCGCAGTGCTTCTTCTTAGGTGATATTCATAAAGCCCATCTAAAGGCCAATGAAGAGAAATTGGAATTTATCGATTCTGCGTCCATGATGCAGCACTTTGGGCACACCTTATATTTAGTAGAGGGCTTGCCTGCGAACATTAAGATTACAACGCCAATCGACTTCTACACATTTAAAGCCTATTTAGATGTACAAGATAGTATGAATGTTATTGGTTTATAGTTACTTAGAGGATAGATAATGAACAGAGTACTACAAGACGAGTTGATGCGGACCGTCAATAGCAACAAGGATTTGTTTACGTTCTTTAGTGGTCGCACTATGTTGATTACTGGCGCTACTGGCTTGATTGGTTCTATGCTCATCAAGTCCATTATGACGGCTAATGATGTATTACATACAAATATCCGCGTAATCGGTCATGTGCGCAATATAGAAAAAGCAGAAGCTTTTTTTGAAGGCTTTAGAAGAGATACTTTTACCATTACGAAGGTAAACGTAAAGGATATTGCGGAGCCTATCGACTATATTGTTCATACCGCATCACCAACGCAGTCCAAGTTTTTTATCAGCAATCCTGTAGAAACCTTGCATACATCCATCAATCAAACGGTGGAATGCTTGGAGCTTTCAAAAGCACAAAATAGTAAGAATATGGTCTATTTGTCCTCTATGGAGCAATACGGCATCCAATACGAGGATTACCAAACAATGACCGAAGATGATTTGGGGTATATCAATCATCTAGATACGCGCAGTTCTTATTCGGAAGGCAAGCGCGCCTGCGAATGTTACTGTTATGCGTATGCCAAGGAATACGGTGTGAACGTCACTATTGCTCGTTTGGCACAAACCTTTGGCCCTGGCGTAGCAGGTGAGGACAATCGCGTGTCGATTCAGTTCGCCAAAAGCGCGTTGCAAAACAAAGATATCGTTTTGCACACAAAGGGCGAGTCTTTATCGAATTTCTGTTACCTCACCGATGCCTTAACGGGTATTTTAGTATTGCTGAAAGCTGGCGTACCGGGAGAAGCGTATAATATATGCAATGCTAAGGAAACGAGAAGCATTTATGATATTGCAAAACTCGTGGCTGATGAGGTCGTAGGGGGCCGCATTTCCGTAGTGATGGACATTCCAGAAACAAATAACTATGGTTATGCGCCAACTGTGAAGTATTATTTAACGGCGGACAAGCTCCAAGCTTTGGGCTGGGCGCCTCAAATTAATATGAAAGAAGGCTATCAACTGCTCATGGATTACTTGGCTCAAGAGGGTTAATGTGCTTTTATCTGTGAAAGTAGTTGCTTTCTTAGAGCATTACTATTATTTTGAGAGAGATAGTATGTTTTAATCGTACAATTTTTATTATACTGAGGAGAGTTATCGGATGAAACGTATTAAATTATTAGTTACAAGCGCTATTATGGCCATGGCCATCGCTCCAGTTTATGGTGCACAAATTGTATCACCAAATGTAAATTTAAATTCTACAACATATGACATGATCGATTCCTTGCATGCGCAAGGCTATATCGATACATTGCCAACATCCAAGCCTTACAGCCGTTTACAAGTGGCTGAATGGGTACAAGAAGCGAATGGTAAAGTGGATGCTAATACACCACAATTCGTTCAATCCATGCTTCAAAATCTTGAAACTGAGTATGCCGATGATATCCAAACTTTGGCAACACGAAAACAAGAGTCCAAAGTAGTAGTCGACTCTGCTACTGTATCTGTTACATCTACGAATTCTCCAGAGTACAACCAAAACCGTGGTGGTTGGGTTCGTACGGCGAGCACGTATCAACCATTGAACAGCAATAATAATGGTTATAAATACAATCGCGGCACTACTGTAAGCGGTGAAATGCACATTCGCGGTACGGCGGGCAACCATGTAGCGTACGCCATTACACCGCGCGCTGATTTATTTGCTGGCGATAACAGTGCACGACTTGTAAACGGCTACGTGAAAACACATATCGGTGCCGTAGAGGTACAAGCTGGTAAAGATGAGCTTTGGTGGGGCCCTATGTACCAATCATCCCTCAATCTGTCCAACAATATGAATGCCTTAACAGGTGTGAAAGTAACGACTATTAACCCTGTAAAAGTAGGCGGTACGTTCCGCTTCTTGCGTTCCATTAAGCCAACCTTTGTATATGCGAAATTGTCTGATGATCGTAACGACGTGAAACATCCAAGCTTTGTAGGTGCTCGCGTTGAAGTATCCCCTACAAAACGCCTTGTAGTCGGTGCGAGCTTAACATCTATCATGGGCGGTGAAGGCCGTCACTTGAGCCTTTCTGACTATGGTCGCTTCTTAACGGGTAAAAATGAAAGTAGCCGCTCTAAAGATAAATGGAATAGCATCGCTGGTTACGATATTAAATGGACATTACCATCCATGGAGGTATATGGCATGGTATATGGTGAAGACCAAGCTACAGGCCTTGGCTTTATTCCGAGTCCATCTAAGATCGCTTGGACTGCAGGCGTATACTTGCCAAAACTTGGCAACCACGATGACTGGAATCTTCGCTTAGAAGGCGGTAGAACAAGCAACTGGTGGTATGCTCACTGGTCCTATAACGATGGTTATGTACACAAAGGCAATATTATAGGCGACTACATGGGCAACAGCAGTAATCGTTTATATGCTCGCCTTGGTCACTGGGATAAAAAAGCAAACTTAACAGGCTTCAACGTTGAGTACTTGCGTCTAAACCGTGAACTCCATACAAATGCGAAAGCCCTTAACGTTTGGGTTGATCACAGCCGTAAACTATCTAACGATTGGTCCTTAGCAGCGAAGATAGGCGTATCTAGACTTCATAACATGACCGATAAAAAAGATAAAACTGCATACTTAGTAGGTGTAGACGTAAAACGCACGTTCTAATTTAATAATATAATACTTAGATACTTTAAGAGGCTGCTCATGTAGAGCAGCCTCTTTTTGTACTCGTATTGTGGTACCTACGCATTTAATTTTACTTAATATTTTTTGATTGATGTTTAAAATTTGCTATTTTTGAACATAATTAATATAATTAGATAAAGTAATATTCAAAATATAAAGATTTTGAACATTACTTTATGATTAATAACATTTAGAGTATAAAATAATATTATTTTGTACTTTTACTATAATCGTTATCTAGGTTAGATAGGAGGGACATGATGAAGTTTGAACCTATGCATAAGATTTATTATAAACAGCCGACTGAGTGGCAACGTATATTAGATAATCGTCGCAACTCTGAAAGCTCGATTTCTTTACCTATTCCTATCCATGAATATAATAGGCGTAATACATATGGTGCATTTTTTATGTATCACCCTGTATTAGTAATGCTGTTACTATCTTTAGAAGAAAAGCGCAGTGCGTTTATTACTTTAGTTTCTGAAGTTCCTACAGTCCTGATTTCTCATGTTATGAATGCCTTCTTATCTACTGAAATTAAGGCGACTAATGATATTGAAGGCGTATATAGTAGTCGAAGAGAAATCCAAGAGGCTATACAAAACAGAGAAAATGGTAAACTTAGATTTTCGAGTATTATTAGTAAATATAAGGCTATCCTTGAGAATCCTCATGGCTTTACCTTTGAAAGTAGCCCACATATAAGAGCATTATTTGAAGATATCATTAGTAGTGAAATAGATGATAAAAATCAGCCCGATGGAGTTGTATTCAGACGAGACTCTGTAGATATAGTTAATCATCAAGGGAAAGTAATTCATAGAGGGACATTACCTGAGTCGCGTATTATACAAGAGATGGATCAAGCTTTAGCAGTTCTTAATGATGAGATGCTTGTTCTTCCTATTCGGGTAGCTCTTTTTCACTATTATTTTGGCTATATACATCCATTCTATGATGGAAATGGGCGTACGAATCGTTTTATTTCAACGGCTTATTTAGCAAAATACTTTCACCCTCTTGTGGCATTACGTTTATCTGCAGTTATTAATAATAATAAAAAAGAATATTATGATGCTTTTAAAATGACTACTGCTGAGATTAATGGTGGTGATCTAACTTATTTTATAATTGCTTTTATTTCGCTTATAGAGAAAACCATTGATAATGCTACGGAACTATTGAATAAGCGAATAAATCGTTTATCCGAAGAAAAACAAAAGTTAGAGCAATTTTTCAGCACTAATGAAATTACCGATCCACTATTACGAGAAATATACATCTTGTTACTACAGGCACGGCTATTTTCATTAGGCGTAGGTATTAGTAAAGCTGAAATCATGAATGCTTGTGGTAAAAGTAGAGGAACTATCTTTACTAGGTTTAAACAAATTCCTAAAGACCATCTTATAAAAGTAAAGTATGGTCGTACTGAGTCGTATATGCTAAAGACGAGCATATTAGACTCTAAAGAATAAACTGATACGAAAAATATTAATAGTTTGAGGGCCTTGAGCCAGAGAACGCATTCAATCAAGGATAGAGAAAAAACTGAAGTTTTAATGAGATTTTCACCGTTTTTGAGTATACTATAAAAATATTTTCACCATAAAACGGAGGTAATCATAATGCGTAAATTTGTATATATATTGGCTGCTTTACTCGTATTAATCGGCATTAATACACGTGATGTAGAAGCTCGTAGAGATGTATATGCTACGACGTATCACGGCAATAGCTGGTATGTAGACCAAGACTCTGTAAAACGAGTGGGGGATATCCTCAACTTTACAGTGTACACAACGGCTGGTTTGAGTTATAAAGTAACATCTAGCAATGATGACTACTACAATGCAGACGTATTTTACAATAACGATAAACTCGTAAGCGACAAAGGCCAATCCCTCTGGAAATCTCCAGGCATGATGGCGGCCATGCGCGTGGCACGTAAATAAAGATAAAAAGATAAGAGGCAGTGACTTAGTCGCTGCCTCTTGGTTTATAATACAACATATTAGTATTGTTTATCTGTATTTGACGATATATGATATAAACCCTATAATATAAACAGATAGCCAAACGAGTGGTTCCGTCGGGCTCATCTCACAGTTACAAAAAATTGATGAAATGGCCTTTCAGTTACCTAATTATCCAGGGGATAACGAAGGGCTATTTGTCTTTTCCAAGACAAATAAGAGCCACAAGTGCACCAAAGGCAATGACAACAGTCATTGCCTCTAGAATTATCATGATTAACTCATAATCACTCATAGACAACCCTCCCTTCATTAACGAAGAGAGGCCCAACCTCGCTGACTATCCTAAGTCCATTATATGGCGAACATATAAGCGAATCAATAAGAATCTATAAATAGAAATATATAAAATAGTAGAAATAATAAAGGCAGCGAGATGATCGCTGCCTTTATTGTATTGATAGTAACGCCTACTAGAGATGATGTGACAATTTTACCTCATATTTACAAGGCTTTGATTATAAATTATAATTAAAAATATTTAATAATAATTTATAGTGTGAATTAGAGAGGGTTTTATGAAACGTGTGAGTAAAACGAAATTATCTTTAGCAATTGCCCTAACAATTGCTAGCTCTGTAGTGCCGTATGCAATGGCGGGGAGTACATATGTTACTACACCTCAAGGTGCATATCTTACTGCTACAGATGGTGGAAAAATCAATGCAGGTGTAGTGACTGGCTTTGCTGCTGGTATTGATGCGGATACTGGCGGTACTATTACTGTAGATGATGTGGTTTCAAGTATTCCTGCAGAACGTCGTTCTTTCATTATCAGTAAAAATGGTGGTACTGTTAATGTTAAAGCTGGTCATATTCAAATGGGACGCCTTAGTAAACCTGTAGTTATTGCTAATGGCGGCACTGTAAATCTTGGCGTAGATGGCAATACAGGTAATTTTACGAGCCATGATATGTCTATTGAAGGTGACGTACGTATCGATGGCAGTGCTACTCATCCATCTGAAATCAATATTGGTTTAGATAATGATGAAGTACTATGGACTGGTTTTGCTCTTAATTTAGCAGATAAAAATGCAAAGCAACCAAACCATATCAATGTATTCCTTGGTAATCGTGGCCATTGGGATCATTTCTATCAAGGTGGTTTAGATGGCACTAGCTATAGCACGATGACAACACCAAGCCATGTACATCGCTTGGTAGGTTCTGAAAACCGTAATTTTGAAAGTGCTGTCATTCAAAATGAGCACAATGAAATTCATATCGATAAGTTAGAAGGTCATGTAAATTTCTTTTATGATATAAATGGTGAGTACGATGATACAGAAGATCCAGAATACACACCACGTGAAAATATTGTGAATGGTTTAACGCCAGATTCCTTCTGGGGTGGAGATATTCACATTACAAGTGCAGCACCTAATGCGTACGCCCATGTATACTCTAGTCAAAAAGGTCTAGACATGTCTTCCGAAGAGAATGTAAATAAGATCTTAGATAACTTGGCACATAAGATGTATTATCACAACTATGTAAATGGTGAAAGAAACCTTCAAGGTACAGTAGCTATTGCATCTGATGGTTCTGAATCTGGTCGTTTTACAGTCATCACTTCTGGTCATGCTAAAGAAGGGGACATTACTTGGCAAGCAGATAAAGATGGTCAAGGTAAATACGTATATGGTGAAAATAAACCAGCTCCGGTTCCGAAACCAGAGGTAAAACCGACTCCAAAACCTGAGCCTAAGCCACAACCTAAACCAACTCCAAAACCAGAAGTAAAACCAGAGCCAGCTCCAGCTCCAAAACCGGAGGTAAAACCTACACCGGCTCCAGCTCCAAAACCGGAAGTTAAACCAACACCAGCTCCGGCTCCAAAACCAGAAGTAAAACCAGAGCCAGCTCCAGCTCCTAAACCTGAGAACAACGGTCATATTCATGTTGTGATAGGTGATTTTGATACACCTCATATGCGCGGTGCTCGTTCTGCCATCATGAGTAATATCAATGGTTGGAGAACATTGACGGATAATATGTATCGTCCACGTGTATTGCAACAAGGCGAACCTACAGGTATTTGGGCTCGCGTTGGAGGCGGTAAATACAGCTTCAATACAACAGGTATCGATACAGATACAACGTATACACGTATTCAAGGTGGTTACGACGCTAAAACTAGCAGCGGTTGGACCGTAGGTGGTCAAGTTTCCTATCTTCGTGGCAACGATGACTACGTATTCAATGGTACTGGCAAAGAAAAAGCCTTTGCAGTTGGTGCGTACGGCTTGAAAGATCTTGGTAATAACCAATACATCCACATCGAGTCTCAAGTAGGTCGTGCTTCTAACGACTTCACGGTTCGTAATGAAATTGGTGAAAGCCTGTCTGGCGAGACTAAAGCTAATGCATACTCTATCGGTGCACGCTATGGTAAAACTGTGAAGCTTTCAAATGGTACATACATTGAACCACAAGCACAATTGAGCTACACTCACTTCGGTGGTGACAGCTTCAATGCAGGCCGCATGCATGTAGATCAATCTGGTGTGAGCAGCACAGCAGGTGGTCTTGGCCTTGAAATCGGTAAAAACTTCGGTGCAGGTAACATCTATACTCGCGTAGGCGTGAACCATGCCTTCTCTGGTACAGTGAAAACTGCGTACACAAGTGGTGCTACTACTAAATACACTTCCGAAGATATTAAAGGTACTTGGACAGATCTAGCATTCGGTGGCCGCTATGGCTTCAATGCAAATAACAGCATCTTCGGTGATATTAGCACAGGTCTATCTGGCGATTATAAAGCTGGTTGGTCTGTGAATGCAGGATTTACACATAAATTCTAAGGAAGATTTAATAAATACTACTTTGTAAAATAGCCCAAATATATCAAGCCTCCTAATAGTAGAGTCATAACTGTATTATTAGGAGGCTTTTATAGTATTTGTCATAGAGTTAAGCACATAGCGACTCTTCATTTTTCTTCTACATTTAAGGCAAAATTATATAGACGAAATACGATGTATCGTGTATACTAATGAAACGGTAAGCTACGGAATCATTATTGATAGATGCTTACTGACTGTATTAATAAATTTACCATGCTTAGTATGGGGATCTCTATGGGGATAACAGTTCCTAAAGAGATAATATCTAGTACATGATAAATGAAGTAGCTCTGGGGAGGGCACTTCGAGAGAGGAGAACTATGAAATTAACAAAATTATTACCAATTATGGCAATTGCCGGTGTATGTTTCGCTGGTCAAGCTAATGCAGCTCAAGATCAATTGATGATGCCTGAACAAGCATCTGCACCTATGACTGTGAACGAACAAGAGGTTTCTCTTGCAGTTCCTAGCGAAGAAGTAAAAGCAGTTGTTTCTGAATTCGCTGCATTCCAACTTAATCAACCAAATACTGGCCGTGTGTCTGGTCAAGAACGTCTTGCTAACAATGCGTTGTACTACATGAACGTTCGTCGTAGCTGGTACATCACAAGCCATCGCTATAAAAAAGATAGCTATGCTCGCGTAGCATTAGATCGTATGTATTTGGATTACAAAGACTTCTTTAAGAATCCTGCAGTATCCCAATTGAGCCAAGCTGAATATGAAAGCCAAATTTTAGCTATTCTTGAAAAGAATACTGAAAACATGAACAACAACGAATTACGTTTCTACATGAACGAAATGGTAATCTACAGCTTGAAACAAGCTATGCGTGCTAAACATGCTAAACACGTTCGTTAAGCAGTAGATATAACAAAATATACATAGGAAAGAGGTAACGATAATGGTCGTTACCTCTTTTTGTTTGAGCTTAATACGTTTCGTATTGTAATAATCAATATAATCTCTTAATTTGTTGATAAAATCTTCATAGGAAGTAAATTTCTCTAAATATAACAATTCTGACTTTAGTAAACCAAAGAAGTTTTCCATCACGCTATTATCCAAACAGTTTCCTTTTCGAGACATACTTTGGATGATAGCGTGATTTTTTAATGTTTTTTGATAACTGCTATGCTGATACTGCCACCCTTGATCTGAATGCAAGATGCAGCCTATGCAGCCTGGCAACGAGAATCTAACGAAAACAGTAATACTTATTGCAATTCAAGTAGTAAACTGGAAATAGTAAATTTAAACTCTAGATTTTTTTCATCCCGAATTATATACAAATCTTTAATTAGTTGTAAATTATTCATAAAAACAACATGTAAAATCATATAAATTATAGAAAAAATGGGCATTATGACGGAGTAACCAGCTATTATGAGGTAGAAACGGCTCATTATTGGCGATATTTTATAAACATTCTAACACATGAATATAAAATGAATTTTTATTTACTGCATAGAAAAATTTTGATATGATTAGGACATTCAATGATTATGAAGAAATGGTGAAGTTTCAGTAAAGTCATTGAGAGTAAGAACTTATTTATATGTATTGTAAGCTAGAGGTTAAATTATGAATCGGATTTACAATGTTATTTGGAGTAAAACCAAAAAGTGTTATGTAGTTGTTTCGGAAATCGTAAAAAGCAGTGGTGGTAAGGTTAAATCCTTACATACTGGTAAAACATATACCCATATGAGTACAGTTATGGCTGTAGCTGCATTGTTGGCGGGTGTGAATATTACATCTGTAAATGCAGCGGCTATCATGATTGATGGCGTGAATGCTGGCTATGCAACAGCTAAAAATGGTGGTAATCAATGGAGTTATTTATACAATTATAATAACCCTGGTAATATGAGTGCCTTAGATGGCACTGCTACTACTGGATATTATTCTGGTAGTGCATTAAATGGTATTTCCATTGGTCACAATACGAAGATTCAAGAGGCTAGTGATCCTACGTATTATTCTGGTGTGGCTATTGGCGATTATGCACAAGCTACAGGTGGTTTATCTTTTTCCCTTGGTAATTATGCACAGTCCACAAAACCATCTGCTATGGCTATTGGCACGGCTTCCTTATCTAGTGGCTTTAACTCTCTAGCGATGATGCGTCAATCAGCAGCGACAGGTAATTTCTCTACAGCTATTGGTACAACTTCTTGGGCGAGTGGTACTGGTAGTTTTGCTTTGGGTTATTCTGCGCAATCGAAGGGGGATCAATCCATTGCCATCGGTGCAGCTGAGCCTATCACAGTACCAGGTAGTGGTAATGAACCTAGTGCAGCCTATAATGGTACTACTAATACTGTAACAGAAGGTGCACGTTCTCTTGCATTCGGCACAAAAGCGCGTACTACAGCAGCAGCTACAGATTCCATGGCATTTGGTTCTAATGCTAAAACTAAAGCAGCTAATGCAGTAGCAATGGGTAATTCTTCTCGTGCTACTGGTACAGATTCTTTCGCATTTGGTAACACTGCATCTGCGGCAGGTACAAATGCTATCGCTATGGGTAGAACAGCACAGGCTTCTAAGGCGAATGCCATTGCATTGGGCGGTCAGGCAAAAGCATTAGAGGCTAATGCTCTTGCTATTGGTAGTACAGCAGAAGCAAGTAAAGCTGGTACTATGGCTATCGGTAGTGCTTCTAAAGCAACAAGCAGCAACGCAACAGCTATCGGTAATGGTGCTGAAGTTACTGGTGAAAACTCCATGGCATTAGGTTCTGGTGCTAAAATTAGTTCTAATAACTCTATTGCACTTGGGGCAGGCACAGAATTTAACGATCCTTTAGTAAGTACATATGCTGCTTTCACCAACGAAATGAACCCTGCAGAATCGGGCGTTGTAGCAGTTGGTAATACTGCTACGCCTCGTCGTATTGTTAACGTAGCAGGTGGTCAAAACGATAATGACGCTGCAACGATTAAACAATTGCGTTATGTAAATAACAACTTGGCTATGACCATTGCAGGCCCTACCTATACTGGTTATGAAGCAAATGGCTCTACCTACAAAGCACCTGATTTCAATATCAAAAATAGCACATATCATACAGTAAAAGAAGCTGTAGAAGCAGCACAAACTAACTTCTTCAGCGCTAAAGGTACATCTGCTGATGCAAACTATGATAATAAAGGTGCTACAGGCACAAATGCGACAGCAGCAGGTGTACGTGCCTCTGCAGCAGGTAACTTTGGTACGGCACTTGGTGCGGATGCAACTGCAACAAGTGAAAAAGGTACTGCATTAGGTTATAACGCGAAAGTAACAGAAGATGATGGCGTTGCGTTAGGTTCTAATTCCGTAGCAAATACGGCAGCTGGCGTAGCTGGTTATGATGTAAGCGTAGCGGATAACCGTGCGAATAGATACACTGATTTAACTGGCTCTGTAGCAACATCTACTTTGGGTGCAGTATCTGTTGGTCAAAGCACAAGTGTTGGTACAGAAACACGTCAAATCACAAACCTTGCTGCTGGCAAAAAAGATACAGATGCAGTTAACGTGGCTCAATTGCGCAATGTAAACCTTAAAATTGCAGGCAATACAAATGACAATAACGGCAAAAATGATGTATTGTTAGATAAACAAACATTGACTGTAAAAGGCGATGGAACTTATGTAACGACTAAAGCTAATAACCAAACTATCGATGTAACCTTAACAAATGATACAAAGGATAAAATCGATAATGCAGCTAATAAAGATCTTTCCAACATCACAAATGTAGGTAAAAAGAATATCACTGCATTAGGCACAATCGTTGAGGCTGGTCATAATGTAACAATTCCAGCAGCTACTGTAGATACTACAACAGGTCAAAAAACATATACTGTAAATGCTATGGATACAAAGGTTTCTTTAGGCACTAGCGGCTTGATGACCCTTACAGGTGGTACACCTGATGCAAACGGTGTTCGTAACTATACTGTTGATGTAGATCCTACTAAGGTAGCAAAAACTGACCTATCCAATATCAATAATGATGGTAAAACTGTCATTCGTGAAGAGGCTCAAAAGGCTGTAAAAGTTATTGCTGGTCAAAATACAACTGTTACAGAAGGTACAGATGGCACATATAAAACATATGCAGTCAATGTAGCGGCAGCGGGAGATTACCGATTAGTAGAAAACAGTGCAGCTGCTGATAAAGCGTACACTGTAACTGGCAATAAAGTTGACTTAACAGTGCAAGATGGTAGTACTCCAGCGAATACGAAGACTGTAACTATTAAAGACATTGCTTCTAAAACAGAGTTAGATACTACAAAATCTGATTTAACAGATAAAATTAACAACACTAAAACAGATTTGATCAACACAGGTTTGAAGTTTAACGCAGACAACAATGATGTTAAGACAAATAAACTTGGCTCTACCGTAACTATATCTGGCGATACGAATATCACCACAAAAATTACGCAAACTGGTGATGATTCCACGATTGCTGTTACTTTGAATAAAGATCTTAATGTAAATACAGTGACGGCTACCAATACTGTGAAAGCTGGCACTGCTACTATGGGTAACCAAGGTACAACAGATAACAAAGGTGCTACACAAACTGGTAACTTTGTAACTGGTTTAGATAACACAGCATGGAACATGGCTAATCCTGTATTTGTATCTGGTCGTGCTGCTACAGAAGATCAATTGAAAACGGTTAGTGATGCGGTGAGAGCAGCGAATGCCGGTTCTAGTGACTATCGCTTGATTGAAAACGATACAGCTACTGACAAAGCGTATACTGTAACTGGCAATAAAGTAGACTTGAAGGTAAAAGACGATAAATCTGGTACTACTAATACTGTAACTATTAAAGATATTGCGTCTAAAACTGAGTTCGATAAATTAAACGATCGCGCTGTTAAATACGATGTAGATGGTTCTGGGAATGTAGATAAATCCAAGGTGACATACGAAGGCCCTACATATAATAGTACTAATAAATCTGGTGGTACTCACGTAACTAACGTGGCGTATGCAACAGGTAATGATGGTAGTGAAGCAGTTAACGTAGATTACTTAACTGACAAAATCAAAGATAGCTCCGATGCGTTGATCAACAAAGGCATGAAATTTGATGCTAACGTTGGTGGTGTTAAGACTAATAAACTAGGTTCTACTGTGACAGTTCAAGGTGAAGGCACAGAAGCCGACGCTAACTATAGCGGTAAAAACATCAAAACATTTATCAAACAAGATACAGCTGGTAACACAACAATCGACGTTAAGATGAACAAAAATCTTGAAGTTGAAACTGTAACTGCTACAGGCGCAAATGGTAAAGATGGTAAAATCGGCATCAATGGTAAAGATGGTGTTACAACAAATCTTTCTATTACACGTGATGGTAAACCTGGTGTAGACGGTGCGGCTGGCACAACTACAACTCGTATCGTATATGAAAAACCAGATGGTACTACAGAAGAGGTTGCTACACTAAATGATGGCCTTAGATTCAAAGGCGACATGGGTGCTACTTCTAATGTAAAACTCAATAAACAAGTGGACGTAACTGGTGGCGTTACAAATGCAGCTGACCTTGCAACAGGTAACAATATCGGTGTTACATCTGCAGCAGTTGATGCTAATGGCAATGCTAAACTTCAATTGCAACTCGCTAAAGATATTACAGGCCTTAAATCTGTAACGGCTACAGATACTGTGAAAGCTGGCACAGCTACAGTGGGTAACCAAACTGCTACAGATAACAAAGGTGGCACTCAAACTGGTAACTTTGTAACAGGTCTAGATAATACAAATTGGAACATGACTGATCCTGTATTCGTACCTGGCCGTGCGGCAACAGAAGACCAATTGAAAACTGTTAGTGATGCGGTGAAAGCTGCGAGCGCAAGTGCATCTGACTATCGCTTGATTGGTGATCCAGCTAACACAACTGACGGTTCCTACAAGGTTACAAACAACCAAGTAGACTTGAAGGTTAAAGATGATAAATCTGGTACTACTAACACTGTAACTATCAAAGATATTGCGTCTAAAACTGAGCTCGACAAATTAGAAGATCGTGCTGTTAAGTATGATTTAGAGGGTACAGGGAATGTAGATAAATCTAAAGTTACATACGAAGGTCCTGCGTACAACAGTACTAACAAATCTGGTGGTACTCACGTAACTAATGTGGCATACGCAACAGGTAACGACGGTAGCGAAGCAGTTAACGTAGATTACTTAACTGACAAAATCAAAGACAGCTCCGATGCCTTAATTAACAAAGGCCTTAAATTCGATGCTAACGTTGGTGGTGTTCAAACTAACAAATTAGGCTCTACTGTAACTGTAAAAGGCGAAGGCACTGCAGCTGACGCAAACTACAGCGGTGAAAATATTAAAACATTCATCGAACAAGATACAGCTGGTAACACAACTATCAACGTGAAGATGAATAAAGACATTATTGCTGATTCCATTAAGGTTAACAAAGATGGCAGAGATGGCAAAGATGGCGTATCCATTACTGGCCCTACTGGCGTAGCTGGTCAAGATGGTAATAATGGTAAAGTGGGCATCACAGGTGCTGATGGTAAAGATGCAGTTTCCATCTCTGGTAAAGACGGTGTAGGCCATATCGGTTTAACGGGTCCTGCTGGTACAAACGGCAAGGACGGTTCCAATGGTATCGACATGTCCGTTAAGAATGGTTACGACGATGCTGCTAAAGGCGTTAAAGGCGAAAAAGGTGTAGACGGTGTTGATGGTATTACACGTATTGTGTACACAGACAATACTGGTGAACACCAAGTAGCTACAATGGACGACGGCATGTTGTACGGCGGTGATGCTGGTAATGTGATTAAGAAAAAACTTAACAATCAAGTAAATGTTAAGGGTGGCATTACTGACGAAACTAAATTGACTGCTGACGATAACATCGGTGTTGTATCTGACGGTACAGATACGTTGAAAGTTCGTTTGGCAAAAGATCTAAAAGGTCTTAATACTGTAACAGCTGCTAAAACTGTGAAAGCAGGTACAGCGACTGTAGGTAACCAAGAAGCAACTAAAGCAGATGGCACTAAAGAAACTGGTAACTATGTAACAGGTCTTGATAACAAAACTTGGGATGTTGACAACATCGTAACTGGTCGTGCTGCTACAGAGGATCAATTGAAAGATGCGTTGGCAAACCAATCCAATGCAGGCCTTAAATTCGACGCTAACGTTGGTGGTACTAAGACTAATAAATTAGGCTCTACTGTAATTGTAAAAGGTGAAGGCACTGATGCAGATGCTAACTACAGCGGCGAAAATATTAAGACTTTCATCGACCAAGATACTACAACTGGCAACACAACAATCGATGTTAAATTGAACAAAAATCTCGTAGCAGATTCCATCAAAATCAATAAAGATGGCAAAGATGGTAAGGATGGCGTATCCATTACAGGTCCTACAGGTGTGGCTGGTCAAGACGGCAACAATGGTAAAGTAGGCATCACAGGTGCCGATGGTAAAGACGCAGTTTCCATCTCCGGTAAAGACGGCGTTGGTCATATCGGTTTAACAGGTCCTGCAGGCACTAACGGTATCAATGGCACAAATGGTATCGACATGTCCGTGAAAAATGGTTATGATGATGCTGCTAAAGGTGTGAAAGGTGAAAAAGGTGTAGACGGTGTAAATGGTATTACACGTATTGTGTACACTGATAACACTGGGGAACACCAAGTAGCTACAATGGACGACGGCATGCTCTACGGTGGCGATACTGGCACTGTAATCAAGAAAAAACTTAACAACCAAGTCAATGTTAAGGGTGGTATTACAGATGCAGCGAAACTGTCCAATGAAGATAATATTGGGGTAGTAGCTGATGGCACTGATACATTGATGCTCCGTCTTGCAAAAGACCTTAAAGGCCTAAATTCTGCTACTTTCAATAATGGTACAAATGGCAACACTGTTGTAAACGGTGGTGGCATGACTATTAATGATGCAGCAGGTAATCCGTTGACGTCTGTTACTAAAGACGGCATTACAATTACTGATGGTCCATCTATGACTAAGGACGGTATCGACGCAGGTGATAAGAAAATCACTAATGTAGCTGACGGCATAATCGGTGCAGGCAGTAAAGATGCTGTTAACGGAGGTCAATTACATACAGTGGTGGAAGACCTTAAAACTAAAGGCTTCGGTTTAACTGCTGAAGATGGCGCTTCTGTTAAGAAATCTCTTGGTGACACTGTAACTGTGAAAGGTGACGGTGCAAACATTACGACATCTGTAGATAATGGTGCTGTGAAAGTAGCATTGGCTAAGGATCTTAATGTAGATACTGTTACAGCAAACACAGTAACAACAGGCGACACTAAGATGGATACAAATGGCGTAACTATTAAAGATGGCGCCAATGAAGCGACTAAGTTGACTAAAGATGGCTTGCAAATCAACGATGGTGGTAACAAAGCGGTTACTATCAATAAAGATGGTTTGACTATCGAAAACGGCCCTAAGGTAACAAAAGACGGCATTAATGCTGGTTATAAGAAAATCACTAATGTAGAAGATGGTACAATTGCTGCCGGCAGCAAAGACGCTGTAAATGGCGGTCAATTGCATACTGCAATGGAAGACATCAAGGCACAAGGCTTCGGTCTTAAAGCAGAGGATGGTCAATCTGTGAAGAAACCTCTTGGTGAAGTAATCGACCTCAAAGGCGACGGCAACATCAAGACTTCCGTAGATGGCACTGCGATTAAGATGTCCTTGAATGATACAATTACACTTGGCACAGATCCAGCAAAACAAGTTAAAGTTGACGGATCTACTGGTACGATTACTGCGGGTAATGGCGCTAACCAAGTTACAATCGATGGCAGCACAGGTTCTGTTACAGCAGGTAACACTGTGAAAGCTGGCGATGTAATCATGGGTAACCAAAACTCGGGTGGTCAAAACGGTAACTTTGTGACTGGTTTGGACAATAAAACATGGAATCCTAACAACCCTGTAGCTGTTACAGGTCGCGCGGCAACAGAAGATCAATTAAAAGCTGTTAATGACGACTTTAACGAAAAAGCTAAAAATGGTCGTGTATTCCAAGGTGACCAAGCTGGTAACGATGGTAAAGTTGTTCGCGGTTTAGGCGATACAATGAACCTAAAAGGTGGCGCTGATGTAAATCGTTTGAGTGACAACAACCTAGCTGTTGTGAAGAATGCTGCAGGCGATGGCTATGATATCAAGTTGGCTAAGGACCTCAACCTAAAAGACGGTTCTACTACGTATACAAAAACTGTACCAGGAACTAATACTACAATTCCTTATACAGTAGATACAAAAGTAGATGGTGGTGGCATCACAATTACTCCATCCATCAACGGTCAACCTGTACCAGGTCACACTGTAAGTCTTACAGAAAATGGCTTAAACAATGGTAATAATACTATTACTAATGTAGCGCCAGGCATCAATGGCACTGATGCGGTTAACGTTAATCAATTGCGCAATGCTATGCATAGTGTAGATGGTAAAATCGCTGATGTTGGTGCAGCTAGCGCAGCCATGGCAGGTCTTAAACCATTGCAATATGATCCATTAGAACCTACACAAGTGTTGGCGGCTGTTGGCAACTATAAAGGTAGTACTGCTGCTGCTATTGGTATCGCTCACTATACAAATGAATCTACAATGCTTCATATGGGTGTTTCCTTAGGTGGTCATGATAATATGGTTAACGCTGGTGTATCTTATAAATTCGGTACATCTGACGCTAAAAAAGCAATTCCAGCACGTTACAAAGCAGGCCCAATCAGCTCTGCCTATGTAATGCAAGATGAAGTGACTGCATTGAAAGCTGAGAACTTACGTATGAAACAACGCGATGAGGAATTATCTGCTAAGTACGAACAAGTACAACGAGATAATGAAGAGATGAAAGCTCAAATTGCAATGCTTATGAAACAAGCTGGGTTAACCAAATAATCATTCACTTGAGAGTGTATTGAGTATTTAAAACATAGGAAAGCTGCCCTGGGGAGGGCGGCTTCCAATGAGGGGACTTATGAAACTAATTAAATTATTACCTATTATGGCAATTGCTTCTGTATGTGTTGCTGGCCAAGTACATGCGGCACAAGATCCTTTGATGATGCCTGAACAACCTGCGGCTCCTTTGACTGCAGAACAACAAGACATCTCTCTTGCTGTTCCTAGTGAAGAGGTAAAAGCTGTAGTATCTGAATTTGCAGCATTCCAATTGGGGATGAGCAATGCTTTAATCCAAGACGACAATCGCGTAATGTCTGGTCAACAACGTTATACTAATAACGTGTTGTACTACATGAATGTTCGTCGTAGTTGGTACATTACAAGCCATCGCTATAAAAAAGACAGCTATGCTCGCGTAGCATTAGATCGCTTGTACTTAGATTACAAAGAATTTTTCACAAACCACACAACTGTGTCTGACATGAACAAAGCTGAATATGAAAACCAAATTTTGGCAATTCTTGAAAAGAATACAGCTAACATGTCTAATGATGAATTGCGTTTCTACATGAACGAAATGGTAATCTACAGCTTGAAAGAAGCTATGCGTGACGGTAATAACCGCGTTAAACGCATCCGCTAATCGGTATATATAACTATATATCTATGAAAGAGGTAACGGCATAGGTCGTTACCTCTTTTTGATTTAGGCTTATTTAATTTAAAAAGATGTGTTGGAAATCACATAATAGTAGTATTATTAGGTCTATACTATACCCATGGCCGTATAGCAGTTTATATATAGACAACCCTTACGTACTATAGATAAATTTACACTCAGGTATCCAAGTACATGCAATTACTCCTAGTTACATAGCAATTACAATCCTTTTGGATACCCTATTCTCTCTCTCAATAAGCTATATGGTCGTTGTTAAACAAATAGCCCCCGTAGGTTTTCCTACGGGGGCTTGTTTGTTAAAGAGGTTTAGTAATCTTATAAGTAGTGTATCAAGTATTACTATAAGAATTGTTTAAAAGATTATCGTAAGGATTATTTTATCATAAGGATTATTTTGTAAGTGTTAAGAATATATAAGGGCTTTAGCCTAGCTAAATAGTATATGGGATGGCTATCTAGCTGGCTAGCTAACTAACTAACTAATTAACTAATTAACTAACTAATTAACTAACTAACTAGTACTATTTGTCTAATTTAGACATGAGTTGACGTACTGTTTCTTGGAGCTCTTTATTTTGTGTTTCCAACGCTTGTACGCGAGCTTCAAGGTTTTGTGGGTGGTTCGTCATGTTAGACTTACCAGGTTTATAGGTAATGCCTACATTAGCCATAAGGTGGCTATTGAGTGTTACACCTGTAGTTAATAATAGATTGTCTCGATGGTAGTAACCAACACCGAGGGCAAGGGCATTGGCATTTTTATAATGACCATAGCCTGCCATATATTGAATACGGTTGTCTGGGTCGAAGCCCATAGGATGCAAAGCAGCTAGTGCAGCGGCGCGAGCATCACCCTTATTGGATTCCGATTCGACGCGACCGATATTTTGTTCTACGCGGCTAATGTTTTGCTCTACGCGATTAATGTTTTGCTCTACATGACTAATGGAGCTTTGTAGTTGCGCATTTGTACTTTGACCAAGAGAATCGATCATTTGATGCACACCGTATAGTTGGGAACCGTTGATAGCATCTGTAGAGGTAGCGCTTACGCGACCTGCCGCTACATTAGTTATAGTCCGCTCTTTATCTTTA
The DNA here is from genome assembly GCF_002959775.1 of Veillonella rogosae JCM 15642. GTDB lineage: Bacteria > Bacillota > Negativicutes > Veillonellales > Veillonellaceae > Veillonella > Veillonella rogosae. The sequence continues at coordinate 525,724 of NZ_PPCX01000010.1, forward strand.
GCGCCTACAGATACGGTAGATACAGGTGTAGTACCTGCATAGTTTACAGTCGTACCATTCTTAAAGGTATAGCTCGATGTGCCTACCATATCGCCATCCGTCGAATCGTTGCCGAGGATAACGGCGTTCTCTAATGCTGTAGTTACATTATTACCCATGACGAAGGTGTTGTTCCCAGAGATGTGGTTATAGTTACCAATGCTATAGGAACCACTTGCATCAATGGCATTTTTCCCATATTGACCTTGACCGAATACGCCAGACTCAGTGGCCTTATCGGATAAGGTGTTATAAGAACCGATAGCGAGGCCCTTCTTGGCATTTACATTCGTATAATGACCGATGCCGAGGGTAAAATCAGCTTTTACCGAAGAACCAGAGCCAATGAGGACGGAATTGTTAGCCGTGCTATTCGCCCCTTGGTAATGACCGAGCCATACGTTTTTAGTACCTTCGGATTTCTCGCCCGATTGGGTGCCCATGATGATGGACATGGTCGCTTTCGCATTATTGGCAGTGAGGGAACCAGCGATTACGTTGTTGTCGCCCGTGCCATTAAGGAAGGTTTTGCCGCCTAATGTAATATTGGCGCCTCCCTTGGAACCATTACTGGATAGGGTGCCGATGGCGATGTTATTACCGTTCGAGTTAGGACTATTGATCACTTGATGGGTGCTATTCGCAGCCCCTGCGGCGTGACCTAAGGTAATATTGCCATCATTTGTGAAAGTCGTTCCTTCCGCGCCTATATTGTGTCCCGTCTGAACGATGTTAATCGGCGCTGCAGAAGCGACTCCCACAGATAGTGCAGTTAGCACAATACCAGTTAATACAAAATGTTTCTTACTCATCGCAATACACTCCTTTGCATATTATGACTTCACAAAACTTTCATAAAAACTTACAGATTCATAATAATACATAAAAATCATATTGTAAATGAATATTTTGTATATTATGGGTATAAAATACACCATAAACGGATATTTTAGAGAATGTTTATGCAATGGTATAAAAACGTTTAAGTCGAAATGGAAAAGGTTAATCTACATAGAAAAATTTCTTTATAGTTTTGCCTATATATGGCTCTAATTTCTTGACAGTGGTGCCCATTATTCGTTACACTAATATATATTTCATTTATTGTTCATGAATTTTATGTGTAGAGAATAATAAAACGTTGTAGAGAGTCATGAAACGTATTGTATGTGTTGCCTTGAGTGCCCTTTTGTGTTGTGTGGGGTCCGCAGAGGCAGAAAAGCAACAATTGCATAAAGGGACAGACCAGTCTGTCCAAAGGGAGCATACCCTTGCTGTGGCAACGAATACTCGTGAGGAGCATGTTAAAGCGGCAGCTGAAGATTTCCATATCACTCCAGCGGCCACACCAGACCATGTAATCGGTGAAGGTGGCCCTCTCGTAATGGATCGCCAAGAGACCAAGACGATGCAGTACAGCGACGTAGATGCAGTAAACCGCGCTATCAATGCGGTGGCTATGTCCAATGTATCCAATGCGATGTATGGCGCCAAAGGCAAACCGTGGATGAGACGCACTACGCTGAGCTTCCAGTTCCAAGAGGGGTGGAAGCCATTGTACTCTGTGGAGACGGTTCAGCCCCTAGGCCATTACGATGATAGGTCGCGCGACGTATGGTTTACGCAACAGCGTATTTCTCGGGCCTCTGATATTGGGACAACCCTTAACGTAGGTGTGGGGTATCGACGCATCTCGAAGGATGATCGCCGCCTCTATGGTGCTCATCTCTTCTATGACCATCGCTTCTTGCGTCATCACGACCGCCTCAGCGGGGGCCTTGAATATATGTCTGGTGAAAGCGAGTTCCGCTTCAATTGGTACGGTTCTGCTTCTGATGAGCGCGTCCTCGATGCGAACCTTCATACCTTGGAGCGTGTAGCCAATGGTTATACCCTCGAATATGGTAAGACTTTCAAAAATGCTCGCTGGGCGAGAGTCTATGTAGAAGGGTACCATTGGAATCAAGAACGTCAGGCTGATAAGAATGGTTTGCGCGTTGGTTCCGAGTTGCAGCTCACACCGCGTGTGTCTGTCGATATGGGCTATAACAAGCCTGAGCATAACTCAGGTGGGGCGTATGGGAAGATTACATTCCGCTTAGCTGGAGCTCCTGTAGCTTGGTATGGTGGTAAGCACAGTGTAGAGGGTGCTATGAGTGTTCGTTCCAAAATGTTAAGTCTTGTAAGACGTCATAATACGATCTGGGTTGAGTAATAATTTTTATAATACAACTCATAAAGTGAATAGGACTGTGATTCATTCGGCTCATTATTTCTTAATGAAAATTTAATGAAAAATTATCTATTATCTGAGCTTAATAAATGATATACTAATGATAAGGAAGAGTTAGGATTAAGTTTAACTGTTCTTTATAGATAATGGCTCTTATGTAAGGCCATTATCTTAATGTGGAAACATTACTTTTTTAGTGCCGTGTGATCGCCCGTTCATTATTAGTTACTCTCTCTTACTTCAATAACTATTGCGGTGTATTTACTTAAAAATCTCTCTCTCAACAACAAACTAAATCATGCGGCAATCGTAAGAGGTTTGTCTTACTCTTACCGAAAGTGGGTAGTTAATCTGTATGGATTAACTACCCACTTTTTGTTGTTAACTGTATATCCCGATATATAGAGTAGTTCTTATATAACCATATATATTTCTATATATAACTTTATATATTTCTATATATAACATTATTATATATAGGGGCATATGACCTATAGAACATATAACCACATAGACTATTATAGCTTTTATAGGTCCTTTACATGCCCGACTAATACGAAAATAGTTTCTGCTTTTAAATACATTTAATAGGTATATAAAAAACTGTTTACAAAATGGATATTCATGCTACAATGTTCATATAAAACTCATGAAAATAATGTGAATTATTTATATATTATTTGTAAGAGAGATAGTAATTAAAGTACATGGAGGATACTCATCATGAACAAACGGAGACGTTTATTAACTATGTTAATTAACGGTGTGTTGTTATCCAGTTTGTGGGTTGTTGCAAGTGCGGCAGACACTACGACTGGCGGTGGTAGTGGCGTAGCATACGGCACTGGCAGCAGTGCACCTAAAGCGGAAAACGTGGCTGTCGGTAAAGGCGCTGCTATTCAATATTCTAATGGTCCTAGTGCTGCTACAGGCGATATTGCTGTAGGTAGCGGCGCTGTAATCAATAACTATGCTAGCCAAGGTGGTAGTGTAGCTATCGGTAACAATGCAAAAATTGAAAATATGGCAGGCGGCGTAGAGGCTGCCTTTGCTTTGGGTCAAACTACTTATAGTGGTAATTTATTCTCTAGATCTCGAATTCCTGCGGATCCAACTAAGGTAGTAGGCAGCGTAGCAATTGGTGATAATACCTTTGCTCGTACTGGCAGTACTATGATTGGTTCCCATAACTATAAAGGTGACCTTGGTGATACAACTGTAGATTCTGCCAAAACTCGTACAGATGCATTGAATGTATATGCTACTACAGTGGGTGCTAACAGCTTTACAAATGGTGCCTTTGCTACAAACACTGGTACGTACAATATTATTTCCAGTGAATATAATGGTGGCCGTTTTGCTAACCCTGTTAAAAACTTAGCATCCACTGTGAATGGTTCTTTCAATAGTAATGAATCTAAAACGGCTAGCAGCTTCTATTCTGGTATTGGTAACAGCATCGTAGGGACAGCGAATAGAACGTTCAACTCCAACGGTTCCATCGTGATGGGTGCAGGTAACGAAATTACAAACTCCGTTACAACGATTCCTGTTAATGCAACTGATGCAGGCAGTTCTGCTAAAGAATTCGCTGAAACATTGCGTACTGCTGTTAAAAATGCTAACGGTGGCGGCTCCACGATGGCCCTCGGTGGCGCTAACAAGGCTGACTACACGTTACGTACATCTATGATCGGTATTAACAATACTGTGACAGGTGTTAATGGTGGTGAAAGCAAAGATAACCTTGCTATGGGCGTAGGTAATACGGCTACTAAAGTTCAGCACATGACAGCTATTGGTTCCAAGAATACTGTGTCTGATGCAACTGACACAATTATCGTAGGCGATAACCGTACTGTAACAGGTGCTAACAATACTGTTACAATTGGTTCTAGCGATGCTGGTACTACAACAACTGTGAACGAAGCAGTAGCTATTGGACACAACACAGAGGTAACTGCTGAAGGCGGCGTAGCTCTTGGTAGTGGCTCCAAGGCAACAGTAGCAGCTGGCGGTATTGGCTATGATGTTAAAACAGGTGCTGCTTCTACAGAAACAGGTGCTGCATGGAAAGCGACAAGCTCTGCTGTATCCGTTGGCGACGTAGCAAATAATGTAACACGCCAAATTACATCTGTAGCAGCTGGTACAGATGACACTGATGCAGTAAACGTAGCACAACTTAAAAAAGCAGAAGAAAAAATCAACGATGTTGAAGCGGAAGCTAAAAAACATACTACAGTTGTAGCAGGAGATAACACAACTGTAACAGCAGGTACAAATGCGGCTGGTGGTGCTGAATACAAAGTGTCTGTAAAGAAAGACTTAGAGGATATGAACTCTGTTAACTTCGGTAAGATTACAGACGATGTACGTGCTCGTATCGATAAAGACAGCGCTCGTTTCTTCAACGGTAGCGAAAACATCGGTATCACACCTAAAGGCATTCAAATCGAAAATACAGATACTTTAGAACAAGCGAACTTCACTAAATACGGTATGTACGCAAGTGAAGGGGATAAAACCGTTTACTACACTACAAACGGTATTAGTGCAGGCGATCAAAAAATCAATAATGTGAAAGCTGGCGAAGCAGATACTGATGCAGTTAATGTAGGTCAACTTAAAAAAGTAGACGACAAGGTGACTGCTGTAGAAAATAAAGTAAATACTGTAGAAAACAAAGTAAATACAGTAGAGACTAAGGTTAACACTATTGAAACTAAGGTTAACGATGTAGAAACTAAAGTAAACAATGTAGATACTAAGGTTAATAACTTAGAAACAAAAGTTAACACCGTTGAAGCAGAAGCTAAAAAACATACTACTGTTGTAGCAGGCGATAATACGACTGTAACACAAGGTACAAATGCAAACGGTGGTGCTGAATACAAAGTAGCTGTAAATAAAGACTTAGTAGAGATGAACTCTGTTAACTTCGGTAAAGCAACGGACGACGTTCGTGCTCGTATCGATAAGGACAGCGCTCGTTTCTTCAACGGCAGCGAAAATATCGGTGTTACACCTAAAGGTATCCAAATCGAAAACACAGATACGTTAGAACAAGCTACTTTCACAAAATTTGGTATGTACGCAAGTGAAGGGGACAAAACAGTTTACTACACTACAAACGGTATCAGTGCTGGTGATCAAATCATCAACAATGTGAAAGCTGGCGTAGCAGATACTGATGCGGTTAACGTTTCCCAACTTAAAAAGGTGAAAGACGAAATCACCGCTGCTACAGGTACTACAACAGTAACAGCAGGTGACCACATTACGGTAACACCAACAATCAATGGTAATAGTCGTGATTACAAAGTATCTTTGTCTAAAGATATTACGGACCAAATCAATAACAACACTACGAATATCGACAAAAATAAGACAGAGATCAACAAAAACCGCGACGATATCAACAAAAATCGCAACGATATCAACAAAAACAAATCTGCCATCAAGAACAATCGCAATGACATCAATAAAAACCGCGATGATATCAACAAAAATAGAAGCGATATCAACAAAAATACAGGTAATATTGCAAACAATACTACAAATATCGCTAAGAATACAGAGGACATCAAAAACATTAAAGGCAATGTAACAGATATTCAAAACAATATTACAAACATCAATAATAATATGAATTCCTTCAAGGGCGACCTTTCCAAGATGGATAAACGTATCGACAAATCTGTAGCAGGCGCTGCAGCGTTGGCGGCTTTACATCCACTTGATTTCGATCCAGATGCTAAATGGGACTTTGCTGCAGGTTATGGTCATTACCGCAGTGGTGATGCGGCAGCTATCGGTGCTTTCTACCGTCCTAACGAAGATGTACAACTTAGCATCGGTTCCACAGTGGGCGGCGATGAAACAGTATTTAATGCTGGCTTGTCTGTGAAAGTAGGCGCTCATAATGGTGTATCTCGTTCTCGTGTAGCTATCGGCAAAGAGGTATTGGCTCTTAAGAAAACTGTAGCTGAACAAAATGCACAAATCCAAAAATTGACTGCATTATTGAACGGCGTAGCTGGTACTAAGATGAAAGCTGACCATACTACATTGTTCCCAGACGTGACTGCAAACCACTGGGCATATGAAGCGGTAAGCGATTTATCTCGCCGTGGTCTCGTTGAAGGTTATCCAGATGGCACATTTGGTGGTGACCGCTTGTTAACTCGTTATGAATTCGCACAAATCGTATACCGTGCAATCCAAGACGGCGTAACAGTAGATGATCGTCTCGTTACTGAATTCAGCCCAGAAATGGCATTGTTCCGCGTGGACACAGTAGCGAAAAATGCTCAAGGTGAACCAACAATTGAACGCGTTCGCGTAAACAAAAAATAGAATAGGTGATTAAATAACCATTGGCTACTACACAGATTACCTCACTTCTAAATATAATTAAGTAGTAGCCAAATCAAAAAGCGTAACTGATATAGACGGCACTCTATACCAGTTACGCTTTCTTTTTATGTGATTAAGTATGGAATTAACTTTTACGTTAAGCTTGGTGTCTAAAATAGCCAAGCTCTACTATATGTTTAATAGACTCATCGAGGTATTGTTCACTTGGGACAGTGAAGGTCTCACCATCTGCTTTCGTACGAGTGATGGTTAGGGTTTCATCTAAAATCTTAATTAGTTCGTCACGAGTCGTTGGCTGTGCCATTTGTTTCATGACGTACAATAGCCCTTGGTCTACAGTAGGATCCTCTTGGTTAAACATATTGCCTAAGGACATATATTGTTTACCGTTGCCTTCGATGAGGGTAGAAACATATCTAATGAAACGTTCTGGGATGTAACTCACATTTTCTACAAATAGTAATTTTTCATATTTCTCAGCATACGAACGGAGATGGCCTAAAATGGTTAGCAAGAATAGCTGTACGTACAATCTGTCCTTGCTATATTCCTCATTAGGATGATTCTCAGCCATGTAGTCTACAATATCTTGAACATTAAATTGTTGGAACGTGCGCATAAATTGTTTGAGCGTAATGCGTAGCGTATCGGTCCAATCCGAAGGCATGCCTAAGGAATCTTCAAAAGGTGCCGCAAAGTACAACGTGTCCAGAATATCTTTTTGAACCGTTTCGTCCCGCACAATTTTGTCTCTATTGCATGGTTTTGTTAATAATGCCATGCGGAACTGTGTATCATAGACAAAGTCATAATATTGCTCTTTATCCTTATGATTACCGTTGGCAAGGGCTTTAATATTATCTACTACCTTATCATTGAGCCACGTGATAAAGGATTTTTCGAGGCTTTCATCACCGATATATACACAGCCCTGCTGTTCTGCACGGTCAATAAACTCAGACACATACACAGGATCGTTAAAGGTTTCTAAATATTCATGGCCCACATAATAATCATTGGAATCTAAGACAGTATTGATATTGGCGATTTTGTAACCTGACCGCTCTTGGGAACGTTGATCCATGTTCATTGTTTCGCCAAGGAGTTTTAACACGTTTTTAGTGTATACAGTACGTTCTTGCAGTGATTGAGACTTTAATTGCTTTTCAGAATAGAGCATAATATCTCGCATTTGCTCTAATCGTTTCCAACCGGGATACGTGTTGTAGGACACATAAGCGATGCCGCGGTCAGATAGATTGCGATTACAAATGCTGAGGATTTTATCCTTAACGATATCAGGTACCCAAGACCAAATGCCGTGAACGAGAATGTAATCGAAGGTGCCAAAGTCATCATCGATGTCCATGATATCTTTTTCTAACAAGGTTACATTGGTGAGCCCCATGGAATCGATTAATTCGTTACCGTGTTTGATTTGTACAGATGATAGGTCGATGCCTGTGAAAGTTGCCTCTGGATAGTACAGCGCTTGTGGAATGATATTGCCGCCACAAGAGGAGCCTAGCTCAAGTACACGCGCACCCTTAATTGGCGCCGGATCAAGACCGTAGATGCGCGCCGTTGCAATTAATGAATTAATAGAACAACTAGCAAAGGCTTTAGATACATAAAGGAAATCATCATACGAGTCCTTTAATGCCTCAATGCCCGCTTGGTCGGTAGACGGTTGATGCGGAGGGGGACTAATGGCTTGGCCTTCGCTGCTATTGCTTTTTAGTATGTCTTCTGTAGTTTCTTTATACATATCTTTATGTGCTTCTTTTGGTTGTGTGTCCATGGTAAATCCTCATTGTTACTATATGGTTAAATTTTACCTCATTATGATTAAGTATATCATAATTTCTATTATATATAGGAGTACGAATTCATAATTATTTCATTTGCAAAGAGATATATGAAATAATTATGAAATTGCTATCAAAGGATTGAGTGAGTTTCATATATAGAATTTTTTTGAGATCAAAATTTATAGATAATATAGAAATAGAGTTTGAAATCGAGAAAAATCAATCTCCATAAATCGATTAAACCTTTATTTATAAGTTTTGGTAATGCAATTATCGAAAATAATAAAACTGGATAGAATAAAATAGATTAGATTTTATAAAATACGTATAAATCGTCAAAAAAATGAGTAAAAAAACGACCATATATTAAATTTTGTTTAACAAAATAAAGGTTCTAATAATAAACTTTGGTGTTTATGATAAAAAGATGAAGTAAAGTATTTACAAGATTTTCGATATATGATATTCTGTTCATGACACAAAATGAAAAGAATATGAAAGACACTCAGAAAGCCATTAAGTATGGGATATTTGGTATTTTAGTCTTTTGTATTTATTGATTATTAATTATAAGGATTGTAATTGTGTCTAGTTAAGAAAGGGGTTCATAGTAATATGAATAAAATCTTTAAAGTTGTTTGGAGCAAAACTAAAGAGTGCTACGTAGTAGTTTCCGAAGTTGCAAAAAACAATGGTGGTAAGAAAAAAGTGTTAGCTAGCGTATTAGCTGGTTTGGCTATGGTAGGCGCTGGCGCAATGGGTACACCGGTACAGGCGAATGTAGATTTAGGTAATAGTGCGGTTAATATTTCTCCTAACGGTACTTATAATGGCTCTAATACAGTAGGCTCAAACTCTATTGTTGTAGGTATGCAAAATACAACTGATAACAATTGGGGGACTGTTGCAATTGGTGCAGCAAATACTGCAACAGAAAATTCTGCAATGGCTGTAGGTAATGGTAACCAAGCAACTGGCGGTGCAGCAGTGGCTATGGGTGCTTATAACCAAGCAAAAGGACGTGCTTCTGTAGCTATTGGTAACGTATCTATGGCAAATGCTGAAGATTCTATTGCAATTGGTAATCGTGCAAACGCTACTAAATCTAACCAAGATAGAGGTAGTGGTCAATTCTCTATTGCTATGGGTCGTGAAAGTTGGGCAAAGGGCGATAATAACATTAGTATCGGTCATGAGGCTGAAACAAATTCCACTGGTGACAGCATTGCCATGGGTCGTAACTCTAAAGCGAACCAAGCTAATGCGGTTGCTGTAGGTCCACAAGCTGATGCCAACGGTTGGGGTGGCATTGCCGTAGGTCGTGAAGCTGCTGTAAGTGCTAATTTTGCGACTGCTATGGGCTATCAATCCAAGGCAGAAGGTAGTTCTTCTGTAGCAATTGGTAAAAATAATACAACTACTGGTGGTGCAGGTGGTGTTGCTATCGGTAATACAAATACATCTACTGGTGATCGTGCTATCGCAATCGGTGAGGGCAATAAGTCTCAAAAAGAAGATACAATCACAATGGGTAAATCTAATACTGCATCCGTTGGTGGTGGTATCGCTATTGGTCAAGATAACGTTGCGAACTCTGGTGGTAGTGCAGGTAATACAATGATTGCCATCGGTCGTCAAAATGAAGCGACAGCACAAGATACAATTGCTATTGGTCGTGAAGCAAAAGCTAAAAACGATTTATCCGTTGCTATCGGTAATCGTACAGAAGCTACAGCCAATGCTGCTATTGCTATCGGTACTAATGGTGCTCCAGATGCTAATGGTAATGCATATAAAACAACAGCTAGTGGATTTGCGGCTGTTGCAATTGGTATGCAATCTAACTCCTCTGGTACTGCTTCTACTGCAGTAGGTGGGAAATCTTCTGCTACTGCAGCTAGTGCAAGTGCATTTGGTCGTGAAGCTAATGCATCTGCTGAAAACGCAACAGCTTTAGGTTATAAATCTGCGGCATCTGTAAAAGATGGTGTTGCTCTTGGTTCTACATCTAAAGCAACTGTAGATAAAGGCGTTAAAGGCTTTAACCCTGCTGAAAATCGTGATAATAAATATGCTGGTTTAGCTGGTACTGCACAAACGTCCACGTTGGCAGCTGTTTCCGTAGGTGATGGTCCTATTGCAACTCGTCAAATTACAGGTCTTGCTGCAGGTACTAATGATACTGATGCTGTTAACGTAGCTCAATTGAGAAGCGTTAACTTGAAATACGCTGGTGACACTGGTAAAGGCGATGTATTGTTAGACGATGGTACATTAACTGTTAAAGGTGAAGGTCTTCTTTCCACAGAAGCTGATGCGAGCGGTATTAAATTAAAACTTAAAGAAGGCGACACAATCACTGATAACAACGGTAAAGTTGTACCTCCTACTACAAATGGTGTAGCAACTACTGACAATGTAGCACAAGCTATTAACCGTTCTGGTTGGAAAGTAACTTCCACTAACAATGGTGGTACTACAAATGGTTCTAGCTCTGAAAAAGTAAGCCCTGGCGACACTGTTACTTTCAGCGCTGGTAAAAACATTGTATTAGACCAAGCTAATAAACAATTCACATATTCTTTGAATAAAGACGTTGATTTGACTAAAGATGGTTCTTTAACAATTGGTGATACTGTAATCAACAACGCTGGTATGACTATCACTGGTGGTCCATCTGTAACTAAAACTGGTATCAACGCTGGTAACAAAAAAATCACTAACGTAGCTCCTGGTACTGATGATACTGATGCAGTTAACGTAAAACAATTGAAATCCGCTAAGACAGAAGTTAAAGCTGGTGCAGGCGTAACTGTAGCTAAATCTCAAGGTGCTGAAGGTCAAGACATCTACACAGTAAGCTCCACTGGTGCTACTGGTAACACAGATCCTTCTAAACTTGTAGATGGCAAAAATACTAAAGTTGAAGGTGACGGCACAGCAGCTACTCCTTACAAAGTAAATGTAGAAGGCGACTTGGCTGATATCTCTTCCATCACAAATGGTGCTGATTCTGGCAAACTTACTTTCGAAGGTGACAAAGTTGTAAAAGTTGGTGGTGACAACCCTATTTCCTTAGATGGTAAAGGTGGTTATGTAACTGGCTTACAAAACAAAGATTGGGATATCACTAACCCAACTATTGTTTCCGGTCGTGCAGCAACTGAAGACCAATTGAAAAAAGTAAGCGATGGCTTCAACAACACAGTTAAATTAGCAGGTAACACTGGTAATACAGATACTCAAAAATTGAACAAAACAGGTGGTTTGAGCTTCGGTGTAGTTGGTGCTAACAACGGTCAATACATCAAAACAACTGCTTCTGGTACAGATGTAGTAGCTGATTTGTCCGATGATGCAAAAGCTAAATTGAACCATACCGTTGAAGTAGCTTCTGGTTCTAAGAATGTAACAGTAACTAAAGATACAACTGATCCTAATAAAACAGTTTATAAAGTAGCTGTTGCTAATACTTCTTCTGTACCTGGTGGTGCTTCCTCTACTGAAAGCGTAGTTAAAAAAGCTGACGCAGCTGGTGACACTAACCTTGCTGACATCTCTGTAGGTAATGGTAAAAACTCTGGTGACCCTGATGCTCAATACGAAGTTAATGTTTCCCGTAATGCTGTTAAAGATGCAGCTCGTGAAGCAGTAACAGTAAATAATGGTGGTAATACTGATAGCCCTATCACTGTAACTCCTACAGATGATGCTGCTAACCACAACACTTCTTATGCTGTAACATTCGATGGCGCTAAAGCAGCTAAAGTAATTCCTTTGACTTACAAAGCTAACGGTGCTAACGGTCAAACAGTTACATTAGAAAAAGGTTTAAACTTCACTAACGGTTCCAACACAACAGCTTCTGTAGACGCTGATGGCGTAGTTAAATACGACTTGAACAAAGACGTTGATTTGACTAAAAACGGTTAACAATTGGTGACACTAAAGTTAACAACGATGGCGTAACTATCACTGGTGGCCCATCTGTAACTAAAACTGGTATTGATGCTGGTAACAAAAAAATTACTAACGTAGCACCTGCTACTGATGGTACTGACGCTGTTAACTACGATCAATTGAAAGCAGCTCGTACAGTTGTTACTTCCAACGACAAATCTGTAACAATTAACAAAACAACAAATGGCGACCAAGTAACATATGACTTACATGTAAATGCAGCTGCTGGTACAGCATCTACTTGGAACTTGAAATCTGGTGCAGTTTCTGCTACAGAAGGTACACATTCTGGTGACACAGATCAAAACATTGCAGACGGTAAATCCGTTACAATGCAAGCTGGTAAAAACTTAACTGTTAAACAAACTAACGACGGTAACGGTAATACAGAGGTTGCATACGCTCTTGATAAAAATCTTAAAGATCTTACAAGCGTAACAACTGACAAAGTTACTACTAAAGAAATCGGCTTACAAGATCCAACTGGTAAAACTACAACAATCAAGAACGATGGCGACCGTATTACATACACTAAAGACGGTGACACTAAAGTTCATGAAGTAGCTACTCTTGAAGATGAAAAACACATCAAACCTGGTAGCTATGCTGTACAAAACGACGGCAGCGTAACTATGACTTACGTTGACGGTAAAGGTAACCCAGTAGCTAACGAAGAAGCTAAAATTACTGGTATCGCTAAAAACGATCTTTCCAACATCACTAATGATGGTAAGAAAGTAATCACTGGTCTTGGTTCTAAAGTTGAAGCTGGTGACAACGTAACTGTTACTGATGCAACTGATGCAACTACAGGTCAAAAAACATACACTGTAAATGCTAAATTAGCGAAAATTGAAGACGGTAAAAACACTAAGAAATCTGGTACTGGTACAGACGCTGATCCATACAAACTCAACGTTGAAGGTGACTTAACTGATATCAACTCCATCACAAATGGCGCTGGTTCTGGTAAACTCACATTCGGTCCTAACGAAACAGTAACAGTTGGTGGTACTAACCCAATCAGCTTGAACGCTAAAACTGGTAATATTGGTGGTTTGACTAACAAAACATTCGATCCTAACAATATCGTATCTGGTCAAGCAGCTACAGAAGACCAATTGAAATCTGCACATGATTCCTTGAAAGCTTCTGAATTACACATCGCTCCTACAGCAGTTAAAGCTGGCAGCACTGAAGCTAAAGGCGGTGTAGCTTCCGGTACTGAAAACGTATACAAATACGATGCAGGTACTAAGAAAGTTACATTGACTTACAACGATGGCAACGGTAAAGCTGTAACTGATACTAAAGCAGTTATCGACTTCTCCGACTTGAACATCCCAGCAGCATCTACTCCTTACAGCTTCAAAACAAATGCAACTGGTAACCTTGAAGACGGTTCCAATGCAACTGAAACTGCAGTAGCAAGCGGCAAAACTGTAAACTTCGGCGCAGGCAAAAACTTGACTGTAAAACAAGAAATTGGTGCTGATGGTAACCAAACTTACACTTATGCATTGAACAAAGACTTAACTAACTTGGATAAAGTAGTTGTTAACGGTAAAGATGGCGTTAACGGTCAAGACGGTGTAACAATCACTGGCCCTCAAGGCGCAGCTGGTACAGATGGTAACAATGGTAAAGTTGGTATCTCTGGTAAAGACGGTAAAGACGCAGTATCTATCTCCGGTAAAGATGGCGTAGGTCACATTGGTTTGACTGGCCCTGCTGGTAAAGATGGTAAAAATGCAACTGCTGATATCACTGTAAAAGATGGTGTTCCAGGCGTTGACGGCCAACCTGGTGAAACTATGACTCGTATCGTATACCAAGACAAAGACGGTAACGAACACGAAGTAGCAACTCACGATGATGGCATGAAGTTCGCTGGTGACGACGGTCAAACTGATCCAACTAAAGTTATTAAGAAACATCTTAACAACGTAGTAGATATCGTTGGTGGTGCTGATAAAGCTAAATTGACTGATAATAACATTGGCGTAAACAACGACAATGGTAAAATGAAAGTTCAATTGTCTAAAGACCTTGATCTTACTAAAGATGGTTCCGTAAAAATTGGCGATACTACAGTTAACAACGATGGTTTGACTATCGCTGGTGGTCCATCTGTTAAGAAAGATGGCATCAATGCTGGTAATAAAACAATTACAGGCGTTAAAGCTGGTGAAAACGATACAGATGCTGTAAACGTTAAACAATTGAAAGACAAAGTTACAACTGTTGAGTCTTCCAACAACTCCATTAAAGTAGTTGATAAAAACGATCCTACATCTGCAACTTATGATGCAGCTAAAGGTCACCAATATGACATCACTATCAATAACCAATCTGTAGTTGAAAATGCTCAAACTCCAGTGGTTTACACTGATAAAGATGGCAACAAACTTTACAAAATCGTAGATCCTGCAACTGGTGCTACTACTTTCAACACTAACCCTGATGGTACTGGTACTACAGTTCAACCTGCTGATGTAATTGCATCCATGAACAATGGTGGCAATTCCACAACAGATCCTATGAAGTTGAACAACGTAGGTTCCTCTATCGCTGATCAAGCTGGCAACACTTACTTAGACAAAATTAATGCAGCAGCTGCTGATAACAAAACTAAGAACGGTGCGGTAAACGTAACTGACCTTAAAAACACAGCTGACGCATTGATCGACAAAGGCTTAAACTTCGACGCTAACTCTGGCGGTGTGAAAACTAATAAACTTGGTTCCACTGTAAAAGTTCAAGGCGAAGGCGCTAAAGCTGATACTGAGTACAGCGGCGAAAACGTTAAAACTATCATCGGTCAAGATGCAGATGGTAACACAACTATCGACGTTAAACTTGATAAAAACCTTAAATCTGAAACTATTACTGTAACAGGTAAAGATGGTAAAGACGGCAAAATTGGTATCAACGGTAAAGACGGCACTAATGGTGTTGATGGTACTAACCGTGTAGATATCCAAGTAGAAAAAGGTAAAGATGGTATCGATGGTACTAACGGTGCTGATGGTATCTCCCGTATTGTATACGAAGATAAAACAGGTAAACACACTGTTGCTACATTAGAAGACGGTTTAGCTTTCAAAGGCGATAACACTACTGTTGTTAAGAAAAAACTTGGTGAACAATTAGATATCGTTGGCGGTGCAGATAGTACTAAATTGACTGATAACAATATCGGTGTAAATGAAGACGGCGGTAAATTGAAAGTTCAATTGGCTAAAGATGTAGATCTTACTAAAGATGGTTCCTTAAAAGTTGGCGATACTACAGTTAACAACGATGGTTTGACTATCGCTGGTGGCCCATCTGTTAAGAAAGACGGCATCAATGCTGGCGATAAGAAAATCACAGGCGTTAAAGCTGGTGAAGCTGATACAGATGCTGTAAACGTTAAACAATTGAAAGACAAAGTAACAACTGTTGAATCCTCTGATGGCACTATCACAGTAACTGATAAAAATGACCCTACTTCTGCAACTTATGATGCAAATAAAGGTCACCAATATGACATCAAGATCAATAACCAAGGTGTTGTAAACAACGCTCAAATTCCAGTGGTATACACTAAAGAAGACGGCACTAAAGTTTACAAACAACCAGATGGTACTTTCACAACAAACGTTGATGGTACTGGTGATGTAGTTCCTGCAAACCAAGTTATCGCATCTATGAACAGTGCTGGTAACTCCTCTACTGAGCCTACTAAGTTGAACAATGTTGGTTCTTCCATTGCTGACAAAGCTGGCGATACTTACTTAGATAAGATCAACAACGCTGCTGCAGATAACAATGCTAAGAATGCTGCTGTAAACGTAACAGACCTTAAAAATACTGCTGATGCAATCGGCAATAAAGGCTTGAACTTCGGTACTCAATCTGGCGATGACATCCACAAAAACTTGGGTGAAAAACTTGAAATCGTTGGCGAAGGTACTAAAGCTGATGCTAACTACAGCGGTTCCAACATCAAAACTATGACTAAAGATGGTAAAGTTGTAATCGGTCTTGATAAAGATCTTAACGGCTTGAACTCCATTGGCGTTCCTGGTAAAGACGGCGTAGCTGGTAAAGATGGCGTATCCATCTCCGGTAAAGACGGTGCTAACGGTGTTGACGGTAAAGTTTCCATCGGTAAAGACGGTAAAGACGCTGTATCCATCGCTGGTAAAGACGGCGTAGGTCACATTGGCTTGACTGGTCCTAAAGGTGCTGACGGTAGCAACGGTAAATCTGTTGATATCTCCACTAACGACGGTAAACAAACATTAGTGAACCCAGAAAATGGCACTGATAAATCTCAACGTATCGTTTACACTCCACAAGATAAAGACGGCAACCCTATTAAAGGTAAAGACGGCAAAGATATCGTACGTGAAGTGGCAACTATGGATGATGGCTTGAAATTCACTGGTAACAACACTAGCACTGAAAACAAACATGCGTTGAATACGCTTGTTAAAGTTCAAGGCGAAGGCGTAACTGAAGCTCAATCCAATGCATTCCAATCTGCTGCTGGTAATATCAACGTAGTAGCTGATGGCAACGATACATTAACTGTTAAATTGAATAAAGACCTTAAAGGTATTAACTCTATCAGAAACAGCGAAAATGGCCCTGCATTGAACTTCAACGCTGGTGATATTTCCGTAACTGGTGGTAACCTCAACATGGGTGGTAACAAAATTACTAACCTTGGTAAAGGTACTAATGACAGTGATGCAGTTAACTTGAAACAATTGAAAGATTCCCGTACAATCGTTAAATCCACTGATGGTACTGTAGGTGTTCGTGAATCTGAAAGCACTGATGGCGCTAAAGTATACGACTTGTCTACTGGTGCAAGCCCTCGTTTCGATGAGTTAACTGATGAAATCGGTCGTGTAGGTGCACAAGGCGCAGCTCTTGCAGCATTGAAACCTATCCAATACGATCCATTAGAACCAACTCAAATCATGGCTGGTTATGGTAACTACCGTGGTAACTCCGCTATTGCAATGGGCGTTGCTCACTACAAAAATGAGTCCACAATGATGCATGCTGGCTTGGCATGGGCTGGTGGTTCCCGTCACATGATGGCAAACGCTGGTGTAACTTGGAAAGTTGGCAACCGTGATAGCGAAGCTGCTGTAGCAGATCGTTACCGCAAAGGCCCTATCAGCTCCGCTTATGCAATGCAACAAGAAATGGCATCCGTTAAAGCACAAAACGCTGGATTAAAAACAGAAGTATCTGATTTGAAAGCTGAAAACGAACAAATGAAAGCTCAAATTGCTGCAATGATGGCAAAACTTGGTATGTAATCATTTGAGAGAGTAAGAACTGAATGAACTTAGGATGGTATGCGCTACCTAGCGTAGCGCTTACCTCTCCCTATGGTTTATGAAAGCAGTGCTTTCAGATATGAACGTGTAATACGTGTGAAAGATACTTTCACCATAATCTAACGATAGAAAAGAGGAATATAGAATGAAAAAATCTACATTACTTGCTTGTGCAGCGGCTCTTGTTATTTCTACAGGTGTTGTAGGTGCACAATCCGCTCCAACATATGACGATAACTTAATTTTACGTAACCCAGTATCTGCGCCTGCATTGAGCAACGTAGTATTGGTTCCTGTGGCTAGCCCACAAACAGTGTCTGCTGTTCATGACTATGTAAAAGCTTGGCAAAATGCGGAGATCAACATTGCAAAAGCTAAAGTGAAATACGAAAACCATGAGCGTATGACTAAAGCTGAGAAAAAATGGTTACATTCCTATGACAAACACAACTATGCTGACTACTTCCGTACACATTCCATCGGTCGTGTACATGGTCAAGAAGTGTTCTTGAACTGGAATGGTGAAAACCGTAATAAAAACGAATACGAATATTTCGAAATGCCTAAATACAATGAAAAAGATGGCTTCACTAACAGCTATGGTTACAATGTATTGCGCGGCATGACAGATCGTATTAACGAAATCATCCAAAAACAAAAAGAAGTTGGCGGTCCTATGACTGATGACGAAGCACAAGCATTAGAAGATGCTATTTTGGATGTAATGGCACAAGACCAAGAACATGTATCTAACGAAGAACTTCGTCACTACATGAACGAAACAATTTGGTTCGCTGCTAAACAAACTGTAAAAAATAAAGCAAGTGAAGAACCTACAGTGCAAGATGAGCACGTAGTAAACCTTCGCGAAGCTATTAATCGTCCAGCTAACCAAGAAACTAAAAAAGTAGATTTGCGTGCTGCGATTCAATAATAAGGTCGTTGTAAATTTTAACTATAAATCATTAGATCACTAGTGGCTCGGCATAAACGATATAGAGTGTTTTAGGAAAATGATGTGTGATGCACAGTGTAATAATGAATAACTACATACGGCCCTCATACGGCGATTGTTTGAGGGCCTTGCTGTTCCCTGGCCCCCGACTAGGGCACACAATCCTTATGCGAAACGACGCCATCCGAAAGGATGGCGTTGTTTTTTTGCGTTTATATATTGTTTTCTATACGTATATGACTCAATAAGATGACTCTATAATTGTGTGATTATAAACAATTATAAAATAATAGAATGATTATATTAACTACCTATTTCTGCTCATTTATGAAGAAACGCTTGTTTGCTATGTTGATGACTTCATCTAATTTAGAATATTTATATATGTAAGATGAAGATGATCTTGCATAAGATATTCAAATATAATGTAAATATAAACTGGGGTGCTCTGTTTTATACTCTTATATATATAATGTATTATATTATATATAATACTATTATAAAGAGAAGCCTTATTTTATGCGGATGTGGAGATATTTCCGCATATCTAGAAAATTCAATTTATCTTGTTTAGAAATATAAAATTTATTTTAATTATTTTAGGAATTTCTATTTACAATTAGTTTATAAATTGTTATCATATTAATATCTTAATGAATGGTATGTGAACGTGTGTCATAAACAATTCATGAAACAAAAAATGTATATAAGGCATTTAGTGTTTTCTTTATAAGAGAGAAAGGGGTTCATAGTTTCTATGAATAAGGTTTTTAAAGTCGTTTATAGCAAATCTAAAGGCTGCTATGTAGTAGTACCTGAAACTGCTAAAAATAATAACGGCAAGAAAAAAGTATTAGCTAGCGTATTAGCTGGCTTGGCTGTGGCTGGTGCTATGGGTGGTATTGCTCCTCTAGAAGCACAAGCAGGTTATGATACTGGTAATAGCCACGTTAATATTTGGGCTGACACTGCTCCAGACGGAAGCAATGGTAAAAATAATGCTGGACAAAACTCCATCGTTGTAGGCTACCAAAATACTACAGATAATGTAGCTGGACATGACGGAAAGGTAGCTATTGGTGCTAAAAATACATCTACAAATAACGCAACTACTGCAGTAGGTAATAGAAATACAGCTACTGGTGGTGCTGCTACAGCTGTTGGTGCAGGCAATAACGCTTCTGGTGATGCTTCTTTGGCTGTAGGTAACGTAAGTAATGCAAATGCTAGAAGTGCTGTTGCTGTTGGTTCCTATAACAATGTGAATTACACAGAAGGTTCTTGGCAAACAACACCAAAAAATGCTGGTGAATACTCTACAGTAATTGGTAGTTACTCCAGTGCTACAGGTACAAGTGCTTCTGCTATGGGCGTGTATACAAACGCTGCGGGTGCTGGATCTTTTGCTGCTGGTTATAGTAATAATGCAAATGGTCAAAACTCTGTTGCCATCGGCTCTACAAATACATCCCGTGTGGCAGATACGATTACAATTGGTCAGTATAATGATGCAAAAACTATGGGCGGTGTTGCTATTGGTAAGAACAACATGGTTGATTCTACAAATGGTGGTGCAAATCATCCTGAAACACGAGATGAAAACTCCCAAATCGCAATCGGTCGTGACAATACCGCTACTCACTTAGATACAATTGCTATCGGTCGTGAAACTAATGCAACTGGCTCTGGTGCTACTGCAATTGGTGCTCGTGCTGATGCTTCTGGTAATAACTCCATTGCTATCGGTCAAAGTGGTAAAACATCTAATCGCATCACAGCATCTGGTGAAAACTCTATTGCTATCGGCATGAGAACAACTTCTACCGGTGCATCCTCTATTGCACAAGGTGCAGCAGCATCTGCAACTGGCGATTATGCAATTGCTGAAGGTCGCCTTTCTAAAGCGACAAAACAAGGTGCTGTTGCATTAGGTAATGAAACTAATGCTAACATTGCTAATGGTGTAGCTCTTGGTGATCACTCTGTTACTACAACAGATAAAGGTGTGCTTGGCTACAATCCATCCGATCCTCATGAACGTAAATACGCACCATTGACTGGTAACGTACAAACAGCTACTACAGCTGCTGTATCCATCGGCAATGGTCAACAAATGACTCGTCAATTGACTGGTCTTGCTGCAGGTACTGCAGATACTGACGCTGTTAACGTAGCTCAATTGAAAAACGTTGGCGTTGCTGTAACTGGTAACACTGGTAAGAGTGACTTCTTAACTGATGGCGGTAAATTAAACGTAATCGGTACAGGTCGTGTATCTACTGTAGCGGCTCATGATGGTGCGAAAGACTCCAAAATCACTGTAGGCTTTGATGACAAAGGCATGGTGAAAGCTGGTAGAAACGTTACTGTTAACGAAGTAACTGTTGATGGTAAAACTACTTATACAATCAATGCTGCTGACACAGCTGCTAAATATGACTTCTTAACAAATGCTACAGCAAACGGTGGTAAAGTTGATGGTACTGCAAAACCTGCAACTGTTCAAAGTGGTACAACTGTTAACTACGCAGCTGGTAAGAACTTAACAGTTAAACAAGACATCAAGCAATCTATTGGTGAACAAACATATACATACTCTTTAAATAGCGATCTTGGTGGTATTACTTCTATTACCAACAATGGTGGCCCTACAATGCACTTTGATGGTGATAACATCAGCATCACTGGTGGTAACTTAGATCTTGGTGATAACAACATCACTAACCTTAAATCTGGTGGCAATGTAATCAACAACGCTGCTAACATTGGCGACGTTATCCGTATCTCCAAAGCTAATGAAAAACACATTAAGCCAGGTGAATACGCAGTTGATAACAACGGCAAAGTAACAATGACATACGTTGATGGTAACAACAAAGACGTTCCTAATGAAACTGCTGTTATCACAGGTATTGCTAAACAAGATCTTTCCAACATCAACAATGGTGGTAAGACTGTCATTAAAAACCTTGCTAAAGAAGCTATCGACATGGAAAACGGTAAGAACACAACTGCTTCTCACCGTGACGTAAATGGCGTTAAAACTTTCAAAGTAGACGTTGAAGGTGATTTAACAGACATTACATCCATCACTAACAAAGCTGGCGATGGCAAAATTGCATTTGGTGGTAACCAAACTGTAAACGTAGCAGGCGATCACAACATTGCTATTAATGCTAAAGCTGGTGACATCACTGGTTTAACTAACGTAACTTTAGATGCTCCTGACTTCGCTAAAAAAGGTCGTGCTGCAACTGAAGAACAATTGAGCATTGTTAATAACAAGTTCAATAACACAGTTGGTTTGACTGGTAACACAGGTGCTACTGAATTACAAAAATTGAACAAACAAGGCGGCTTGAGCTTCGGCGTTGTAGGTGCTAACAATGGTGAGTACATTAAAACAACTGCAGCGGGTAGCGACGTAGTAGCTGACTTGTCCGACAGCGCTAAAAACAAATTGAACAGCACTGTTGAAGTTCAAGGTAAAAATGCTGCGAAAGTAACAAGTACAGTAGTTAACAATGCAGATGGTAGCACAAAAACTATCTACACTGTAGATGTAAACAACGTAAAACCTACTGCGGCTTCTACTGAAAAAGTACAAGCTAAAGCAGACGTAGCTGGTTCTAGCGATAAAAACATTGCTAAAGTTTCCCCTAAAGCTGGTGAAAACTTCGGTGATGCTGGTGCAACTTACGAAGTAAACGTATCCCGTAACGACGTTAAAGATGCAGCTCGTGAAGCAGTTACTGTAAACAATGCAAACAATAACAACAACCCAATCACTGTTACACCTGTACAAGATGAAGCAAATCATAACACTACATACCAAGTAACATTCGATGGCGACAAAGCTGCTAAACAAATTCCTTTGACTTACAAAGCGAATGGCACAAACGACCAAAAAGTTACATTGGATAAAGGTTTGAACTTCACAAACGGTAAAAACACAACAGCTTCTGTAGATGCTGAAGGCGTTGTTAAATACGATGTGAACAAAGACTTAGTAGACATCCATTCCATTTCCAATACTACAAATGGTCCAAAAATGGAATTCGGTCCTAACTCCATCAACATCACTGGCGGCCCTATCAACATGGGTGACCAAAACATTACTAACCTTAAATCTGGTGGTGATGTTATCAATAACGCAGCTAACATTGGCGACGTAAAACGTATTTCTAAAGCTAACGACTTGCACATTGCTCCAACATCTTCTGACCGTCAAGGTGAAACTACTACATCTTACGCTTACGATGCAGCAAGCAAATCTGTAACATTGAAATATAACGATGGTAACGGTGCTAACCAATCTGGTACAGTGGCGAAAATCGACTTGTCCGGCTTGGCTGATCAAATCAAAGACGGTTACTCCTTCTCCACTGACGCTAAAGGCAATGTAGTTGGTAACCACGCTGTTACAGCTGTTGGCAATGGTAAAACTGTTTCCTACGCTGCAGGCGATAACTTAACTGTAAAACAAGATATCGATGCTGCAACTGGTGAACATACTTACACATATGCATTGTCCAACAACATTGATTTGACTCCAAATGGTTCTTTGAAAATTGGTGACACTATTGTTAACGATGGTGGCTTAACAATTAAAAATGGTCCATCCGTTACTAAAACTGGTATCAACGCTGGTAACTTGAACATTACTAATGTGAAAGCAGGCGTAAACGATACTGATGCAGTTAACGTAAAACAATTAAAAGATGCTCGTACAGTAGTAACTTCTAACGATAAATCCGTAACAATCAACAAAACAGAAAACGGTAACCAAGTTACTTATGACTTGCATGTAGCTCCAGGTGCTGCACAATCCGTATGGAATGTGAAATCCACTGGTAATACAACTGCTGACTCCGAAGCAGCTGCAAAAACTATCACTGATGGTAAAACAGTTGAAATGGCAGCAGGCAAAAACTTAACTGTAAAACAAACTAGCAACGAAGACGGCGCTAAAGTTGAATACGCATTGTCCGACGACATCAAAATCGGTAAAGATGGTAAAGACGGCGTTGACGGCAAAATCGGCGTAAACGGTAAAGATGGTTCCTCTGTTGTGATCAACGGTAAAGATGGTTCCATCGGCCTCAATGGCAAAGACGGTAAAGACGGTCTTTCCATGAAAGCTGAAAAAGGCCAACCTGGTGTAAACGGCAAAGACGGCATCACTCGTATTGTATACGAAGATAAAAATAACAATAAACGCGAAGTGGCTACATTAGATGACGGCATGAAATATGCTGGCGATGATGCACAAGGTGCAGACAAATCTAAAGTAATCGCTAAGAAATTGAACCAAACATTGGATATCGTTGGTGGTGCAGATACAACTAAATTGACTGACAACAACATCGGCGTGAACAACGTAGATGGCAAATTGAAAGTTCAATTGGCTCAAAACATCAACTTGACTCCAGCAGGTTCCTTGACTATTGGCGATACAATGATCAACAATGGTGGCTTAACTATCACTGGTGGTCCATCCGTTACTAAAACTGGTATCAACGCTGGTAACTTGAACATTACTAATGTGAAAGCAGGCGTAAATGATACTGATGCAGTTAACGTAAAACAATTGAAAGATGCTCGTACAGTAGTTACATCTAACGATAAATCCGTAACAGTTAATAAAACTGAAAATGGTAACCAAGTTACTTATGACTTGCATGTAGCTCCAGGTGCTGCACAATCCGTATGGAATGTGAAATCCACTGGTAATACAACTGCTGACTCCGAAGCAAGTGCTAAAACTATCACTGATGGTAAAACAGTTGAAATGGCAGCAGGTAAAAACTTGACTGTTAAACAAACTAGCAACAACGACGGTGCTAAAGTAGAATTCGGTTTAGTTGGTGACTTGACTAACATCAAGACTATTAAAAACGAAGGCCCTGCTACTTTCACAATCGGCGGCAACGAATTCAAATTCGATGGCGGCAATGTGAACATGGGCGACAACAACATCACTAACCTTAAATCTGGTGGCGATGTGATTAATAACGCTGCTAACATTGGCGACGTTAAACGTATCTCCAAAGCTAACGACATTCATGTCAAAGACAAAACATACACAGTGAACGCTGATAAAACAGTTACATTGGAATATGTTGATGGCAATGATAATACAGTGAACAAAACAGCTAAGATCGACTTGAGCAACTTGCCTACAGGCGATAAAGCTGCTGTTGAAAGCGTAGTTAAAAAATCTGCTGCAGCAGGCGATACTAACATCGCTGATATCACTGTAGCTGACGGTAAACAAACTGGCGATGCAAATGCTAAATACGAAGTAAATGTTTCCCGTAATGCTGTTAAAGATGCAGCTCGTGAAGCAGTGACTGTAAACAATGCAAACAACAGCAACAATCCAATCACTGTTACACCTGTTCAAGATGAAACAAACCATAACACAACTTACCAAGTAACATTCGATGGCGATAAAGCTGCTAAACAAATTCCTTTGACATACAAAGCGAACGGCTCTAACGACCAAAAAGTTACATTGGATAAAGGTTTGAACTTCACTAATGGTTCCAATACAACAGCTTCCGTAGCTGCTGATGGCGTAGTTAAATACGATCTTAATAACAACGTAAACTTGACTCCATCTGGTTCCTTAACTATTGGTGATACTGTTGTTAATAACGGTGGCTTAACTATTTCCGGTGGCCCATCTGTTCTTAAAACTGGTATCAACGCTGGTAACTTGAATATCACTAATGTAAAAGCTGGCGTAAATGATACTGATGCGGTTAACGTTAAACAGTTGAAAGATTCTCGTACAGTAGTAACTTCCAACGATAATTCCGTAACAGTTAATAAAACTGAAAACGGCAACCAAGTTACTTACGACTTGCATGTAGCTCCAGGTGCTGCACAATCCGTATGGAATGTGAAATCCACTGGTAATACAACTGCTGATTCTGAAACTACTGCAAAAACTATCTCTGATGGTAAAACAGTTGAAATGGCAGCAGGTAAAAACTTGACTGTTAAACAAACTAGCAATAACGACGGCGCTAAAGTTGAATTCGACTTGGCTAACGATATCAAGATTGGTAACGATGGCAAAGACGGTAAAGATGGCGTTGACGGTAAAATCGGCGTAAACGGTAAAGACGGCTCTGCTGTTGTAATTAACGGTAAAGACGGCTCCATCGGCCTCAATGGTAAAGACGGTAAAGATGGTCTTACTATCCGCGGTGCTAATGGTCAAGACGGCGTAAATGGTACAAACGGTACTAACGGTATCACTCGTATCGTATACGAAGACAAAAACAACAACAAACACGAAGTGGCTACTACTGATGACGGCTTGAAATTCACTGGTAATAACACTGATGTTGTAAACAAAAATAAATTGAATAGCCTTGTTAAAGTTCAAGGTGAAGGCGTAGATAAAACAACTTCTGCATCCTTCAAGAGCGCTTCTGGTAACATCAACGTAAAAGCTGATGGTACTGATACTCTCGAAGTTCAATTGAACAAAGATTTGAAAAACATCACTTCCATTAAGAATGATGGTCCTGCAACTATGACAATTGGCGGCAACGAATTCAAATTCGATGGCGGCAACGTGAACATGGGTGGCAACAACATCACTAACCTTAAATCTGGTGGCGATGTAATCGATAACGCTGCTAACATCGGCGATGTAAAACGTATTTCCAAAGCTAACGATTTACACATTGCACCAACTCAATCTGATCGTGCAGGTGAAACTACTACATCTTACTCCTATAATGTGGCAGACAAATCCGTTACATTGAAATACAACGATGGCAATGGCGCTAACCAATCTGGTACAATCGCGAAAATCGACTTGTCTGGTTTGGCTGATCAAATTAAAGACGGCTACTCCTTCTCCACAGATGCGAAAGGTAATGTAGTTGGTAACCACGCTGTAACAGCAGTAGGCAACGGTAAAACTGTATCCTACGCAGCAGGCGATAATTTGACAATTACTCAAAATATCGATAATGCAACTGGTGAACAAACTTATACATATGCATTGTCTAATGACATCAAAGTTGGTAACGACGGTAAAGATGGTAAAGACGGTGTTGACGGTAAGATTGGCGTAAACGGTAAAGATGGTTCCGCTGTTGTAATCAACGGTAAAGATGGTTCTATCGGCTTGAATGGTAAAGACGGTAAAGATGGTCTTACTATTAAAGGTGCTAACGGTCAAGACGGCGTTGACGGTAAAAACGGTCAAGACGGCATGACTCGTATCGTATACGAAGACAAAAACAACAATAAACACGAAGTGGCTACTACTGATGACGGCATGAAATATGCTGGCGACAATGGTCAAACTGACTCCACTAAAGTTATCGCTAAGAAATTGAACCAAACATTGGATATCACTGGCGGTGCGGACAGCACTAAATTGACTGAAAACAACATCGGCGTGAACAACGTAGATGGCAAATTGAAAGTTCAATTGTCCAAAGAAGTTAACTTGACTCCATCCGGTTCCTTAACAATTGGCGATACTAAGATCACTGACGGTGGTTTGGTAATCAACAATGGTCCATCCATTACTAAAGGTGGCATCAATGCTGGTGACTTGAACATCACTAATGTGAAAGCTGGCATAAATGATACTGACGCAGTTAACGTAAAACAATTGAAATCCGCTAAGACAGAAGTTAAAGCTGGTGACAACGTAACAGTTGATAAAACAATTGGTGCTGATGGTCAAAACATTTACACAGTAAATGCAAAAGCAACTAACCTTGGCGATGCTGAACTTAACTACACAGCTAACGGCGGTGCTAAACAAAAAGTTAAATTGTCTGAAGGCTTGAACTTCGTTGACGGTAACTACACTAAAGCTTCCGTTGATGCAAATGGTGTTGTTAAATACGACGTAACACTTGGTAAAGTGAGAGACGGCGTTGACGGCAAACCAGGCGTAGATGGTGAAAATGGTATCGCAACAGTTAAAACTGTAGTAGATACAATCAATAATTCCGGTTGGAAAGGTGACGTTACTGGTAACACAGTAGGCGATCACAGTGCAACAATCGTAAAACCTGGCACAACTGTAAACTTCGGTGCAGGTAAAAACTTAACTGTTGAACAAATCGTTGATGCAGTAACTGGCAACCATACTTACAACTATGCATTGTCCGACGATATCAAAGTTGGTAATGATGGTAAAGATGGTAAACCAGGTGTTGACGGTAAGATCGGTGTAAACGGTAAAGACGGCTCTGCTGTTGTAATCAACGGTAAAGACGGCTCTATCGGCTTGAATGGTAAAGACGGTAAAGATGGTCTTACTTTCAAAGGTGCTAACGGTCAAGACGGCGTAGACGGTAAAAACGGTACTAACGGTATGACTCGTATCGTTTACGAAGATAGCAACAAGAACAAACACGAAGTTGCTACTACTGATGACGGCTTGAAATTCACTGGTAACAATGAAAGCGTTGTAAACAAAAACAAACTTAACTCCACAGTTAAAGTTAAAGGTGAAGGCGTTACTGAAGAGCAAGAAAAAACATTTGAATCTGCTGCAGGTAACATCGCTGTAACTGCTGATGGTAACGATACTTTGAACATTCGCTTGAATAAAAACATCAAAGGCATCGACTCCATCCAAACTAAGGAAATCCACTTAGGTACACCTGATAATTACACAACAATTAAGAAAGATGGAGACCGCATTAAATACGGCGACAAAACATTCGCTAACACTGACGATATCTGGACAATCCAAGCTAATGGCACAGATGTTCCAGCTAACGGCGGTAAAGTAAATGTTAAAGGTGCTGACGGTATCACAGTATCCAAATCTGCTAATGGCGAAATGACAATTAGCGGTGCTGGCCTTGGTACAATGAACAGCTTCAACGTTAAATCTTCTGGTAATACTACTGCTGATTCTGAAACAGCAGCTAAGAGCATTACAGATGGTAAAACTGTTGAATTCTCCGGCGGTAAAAACCTCACTGTAAAACAAACTAGCGACGAAAACGGTGCTAAAGTAGAATATGCATTGAGCAACAATGTAGATCTTACTAATAAAGGTTCCGTAACAATTGGCGATACTAAGATCACTGATGGTGGCTTGGTAATCAACAACGGCCCATCCGTAACTAAAGACGGCATCAATGCTGGTAATAAACAAATTACTAACGTTGAAGACGGTGTAAACGATACTGATGCGGTTAACGTACGTCAATTGAAAGCAGCTAAAACTAACCTTGTTGACGGTCAAAACACTAAAGTGACTGGCGACGGTTCTAAAGCTAACCCTTACAAAGTTAATGTTGAAGGCGATTTGAACATAATCACTTCCATCACTAACAACGAAGGCGATGGCAAATTAGAATTCAAAGGTGACCAAGTAGTTAACGTAGCTGGCGACAACACAATCAAGCTTGATGGTAAAACTGGTGATATCACTGGCTTAACTAACAAAACTCTTGATTCCGCTGACTTCGCAACTAAAGGTCGTGCCGCAACTGAAGAACAATTGAAACTTGTTCAAGAAGAAGCAGCTAAAAAATCTACTGAAAAAGTACAAGCTAAAGCTGATGCTAATAACATCGCTAAAGTAGCTCCTAAAGCTGGCGATACATTCGGTGCAGCTGGTGCAACATACGAAGTTTCTGTAGATAAAAATGACGTTAAAGATGCAGCTCGTGAAGCAGTTACTGTAACAGGTGACAACAAAGCGATCACTGTAGACGTTCAACCAAATGCTACTAACCATACAACTAACTACCAAGTTAACTTCAATGGTAACGAAGCAGCTAAACAAATTCCATTGACTTACAAAGAAAATGGTGGCAACGCTAGAACAGTAATGTTATCTGAAGGTTTAGACTTCTCTAACGGCGTAAATACTACTGCTCACACTGATGCGAACGGTAAAGTATCCTTCGACGTGAAAGGTGACCTCACTAACATCACTTCCATTTCCAATAACTCCAATGGTCCTAAAGTATCCTTCGGTGGCGATACTGTAAATATCACTGGTGGCAACCTCAACATGGGTGGCAACAAAGTTACTAATGTTCAACGTGGCACTAATGATACTGATGCAGTAAACGTTAAACAATTGAAAGATTCCCGTACTACATTGACATCTGATGACCAATCCGTAGTATTGAAGAAAACTGAATCTGCTGACGGCGGCTTAAACTATGACCTTTCCGTAAAAGGCGCAGTTGACCCTCGCGTTGATCAATTGAACGAAGAAATCGGTCGTGTAGGCGCTCAAGGTGCAGCATTGTCCGCATTGAAACCTATGCAATACGATCCATTGGAACCAACTCAAATCATGGCTGGTTACGGTAACTACCGTGGTAACTCCGCGATTGCAGTGGGCGTAGCTCATTACAAAAACGAGTCCACAATGTTCCATGGCGGCTTGTCCTGGGCTGGCGGTTCTAGCCACATGATGGCAAACGCTGGTGTAACTTGGAAAGTTGGTAACAGAGATGCTGAAGCAGCTGTAGCAGATCGCTACCGCAAAGGCCCTATCAGCTCTGCATATGCAGTTCAAACTGAAATGGCTGCAATGAAAGCTCAAAATGCCGGATTAAAAGGTGAAGTATCCGACTTGAAATATGAAAACGAACAAATTAAAGCTCAAAACGCTGGTCTACAAAGTGAAGTAGAAGTATTGAAAGCTCAAATGGCTGCAATGATGGCGAAAATGGGTATGTAATTAGTTACACTTTCAGAAAACTTTCAAAAAAACTAGGAATCTAATCCTAGGTATGGATATGACTGGTAAGGGTTCCTTCGGGAGCCCTGGACCAGCACATTAATTCGACTATGAAAAGAGGAATAGATATGAAAAAATCTACAATGCTTGCTTTTACAGCGGCACTTTTAATGAGCGCAGCATCCATCACTGGTCACGCAGCAAGCGCACCAACATATGATGACAACTTGATCTTGCCTAACCCTGCATCCGCACCTGGTTTGAGCAATGTTGTATTGGTACCTGTGGCTAGCCCACAAGTAGTACAATCCCTTCATGATTATGTGAAAGCATGGGAAAATGCTGAACAAAAAATCGCCATAGCAAAAGCTAAACGCGACAATCATGAACAATTGACTAAAGCTGATAAAAAATGGTTGCATTCTAAAGATAAACATAACTATGCTGATTACTTCCGTACGCATTCCTTAGGCCGCGTACACGGTTTTGAAACAGCTTTAAATTGGAACGGTGAAAACCGCAACAAAAACGAATACGAATACTTTGAAACACCTAAATACAATGAAAAAGATGGCTTCGTAAATAGCTATGGTTACAACGTATTGCGTGGTATGGTAGATCGTGTTAACGAAGTTGTACAAAAGCAAAAACAAGTAGGCGGTCCTATGACTGACGAAGAAGCACAAGCATTAGAAGATGCAATCTTGGATATCCTTGCGCAAGAGCAAGAACATGTATCTAACGAAGAACTTCGTCACTACATGAACGAAACAATCTGGTTCGCTGCTAAAGAAACTGTTAAAAACAAAGCGAGTGAAGAACCAACTGCTGCTGATGAGCACGTAGTAGACCTTCGCAAAGCAATTAACGAACCAATGGGTAGCAACGACTACAATAAAGTTGACTTGCGCAGCGCAATTCAACAATAATTGATTTCTATATTGATATAGATATCAAAAAGCCTTTTTCCTTCTCTCATCTTAAAGGCTTAGTTGATCTCTAATACATGTGGTATACGGATATATGTCCGCCATATATCCGTATATCTACAAAACACAATGGCCCTTATAAAGGGTTTATAAGGGCCTCAAACACGTACCCTGGACCCCCGACTAGGGAACACAAATCCTTATTGAACAACGCCATCCGTTTGGATGGCGTTGTTTTTGTTTGGTATAAAGTATTTAGTTTTGTGCTTAAAAAATATTAAAAGCTATTAGTTGACTACATAAAATCAACTAATAGCTTTTGACTTTTAACTATTCTATAGAGATGAAAACAAAATGAAATTTACATTGACTTTATAATTAAAAGCCCATATAATGACGATAAATTGGTAAAATTTGTTTGTAATTAATAATCTGTATATTGCTTTGTTTAAGAACTTTTTCATGGCAGCATTTGTATTTATTTTAGTATCGGTATTGTTTATGTTCGGAGCAAAATGGTGTGAAGATGTAAATAAGAAATATTTAATGTATACTTGCTATGCTATTTCTTTTATTACATCTTTGCCGTTTTTAATATTTTTAAGTCGATTATTTGTCGACACATTTAAAAAGGCAATATTATTTATTTAAAGAACAAATAAGGGGACAACTTAAATGAATAAAAAATTTTTATTAGTAGCTGGTGTATTAAGCATCATTAATGGCAGTGTAATGGCAGAAAGTATGTATAATAGCGTAAATTTGGGTGTTGACAACACTCTTGTCGCTGGAACATATGCGAATATTGCTGTTGGCAATATGAATACAACTGATACATGGGCTATTGCTGTTGGTGCTGAAAATATATCAAAAGATAATTCTACAATCATTGGAAGAAAAAATAATGGTGAAACGTATAGTATTATTGTCGGTGAAGGAAATAAAGATAAAGTATATAGTCAAAATTTAAATGAAAAAGGCTATAATACTATTATTGGTCATGATTCTTCAATTGATAATAATCACTCTATTGCAATCGGTAGACAAGTTCATATAAAATCTGATGAAAATACAGATAGAAATAACTTTGGTGGCAGTATTGCTATTGGCAGTTATTCTAAAGTTACTGGCAATAGAGGTATTGCTATTGGTTATCTGGCAGAAGCATCTGAAGGAAATATTGCTTTCGGTAATGCAACAAAAGCGGTTGGTAGCCCAGATAAAGTTGACCCAAATAATAAATTTGGTTTCTTAGGATGGAATGCAAAGAGAGACTCCTATAGTATGGCTTCTTTTGGTGGTAGACAATTAAAAGGTGTGACTCCAGGTGCTATGACTGAAAGCTCTACAGATGCCGTAAATGGTTCTCAGCTATATTATGTAGCAAAAGAAGCTTTAAAAAAAGCAACTGTTTCTAGTGGCAAGAATATCGACGTTAAAAAATATAATGATAGCAATTATATTGTTCATATGAATAATGATATTCGTGATTTAACATCTATTAATGTAGTTGATAATATTGATAGTACAGATAATCGTGTTAATATCAATGGTAATGAGTTAAAATATAGCGACAATAGTGGGCACCGTAGCTCTACTTTGTCTAAGAATAATTTAACTGTTGAAGATAGTCAAGACTCTAATTATCTTAAATCTACTACTTATGGTGCAGATGGGATTTCAATTCAAAGATATGATGGTGATTTTAATTTAATTGATTCTGTTACTTTAACCAATAATGGTCTTAATAATGGAGGACATAAGATTACTAATGTATCTAAAGGTATAAAAGATACTGATGCTGTTAATGTTAAACAGTTAAAAGACTATGTGGCAGCAAATGGTAGTGTAGATACTAACACTATTACAACTGTCACAAATGGTGATAATGCAACTGTAACCGGTATAACTGATGCTTCTGGCAATAAAGAATTTAAAGTGGCTGTTAATAAAGATTTGACAGATATGAATTCTGCTAGATTCGTAAGTGGAGATAATGAAACAAAAGTTGATGGTACTGAAATCACTTTCAAAAGTGATAAAGATCAAGTACATACTGAAGTACAGGCTGGTTCAATCGGTGTTAGTACTGAAAAGAATCGTACAGTAATCTATGAAGATGGTGTTATTATTGGTAATGCTGCTGAAACGGAATTATCCACATCTGATAGCTCTGGTCTAAGTGTAACTAATGCAGATGGTAAAAAAGTAGAGTTTAAACTAAATAATGTTTCTGTTGGTGATAACCAAATTCATGACGTGGCTACAGGCATTGCTGATACTGATGCAGTTAATGTAAAACAGTTAAAAGAGTATATGTCTACAAATGACAAGGATACTATTACAACTGTAAAAGCTGGTAATAATATTGAAGTAACGGCAAATGGCCATGACTATACAGTAT
Organism: Veillonella rogosae JCM 15642; assembly: GCF_002959775.1. GTDB lineage: Bacteria > Bacillota > Negativicutes > Veillonellales > Veillonellaceae > Veillonella > Veillonella rogosae. Next base: position 559,484 of record NZ_PPCX01000010.1, read on the forward strand.
CTCTTAATAAAGATGTTGTAGACAAAATTGATAATGCTACAGCTGGAGTAAAGTCAAACGCTGATGCTATTAAATCTAATGCTGATGCAATTAAATCTAATGCAGACGCTATCAAAGCCAATACAGCTGATATTGCTGACAATAAAGCTCAAATTAATAACTTAGTAAATCAAATTGGTAATAATGATACTAAAATCAATAATATGATTAATAATACTCGACATGAGGCTCGTCGTGGCATTGCATCTGCTTCTGCGCTAGCAGCATTACATCCACTTGACTATAACCCTGATCATAAAGTTGATGTTATGAGTGGCGTAGGTCATTATCGTGGAAAAACAGCAGTAGCTTTAGGTGCAGCTTATCGTCCTAATGAAAACTTAATGTTTACAGTTGGGACAGCCATTAATGGTAAAGATTCTTCTGTAAATGCAGGTGTGTCTTATAAAGTTGGAGCTAAAGATAGTACTTATAAAAGTCAAGCTTCTTTAGCGAAAGATGTAGAAGATTTAAAACAAATCGTAGCTAAATTACAAGCTGAATTAGAAGAGGCACGTAAAAAATAATTAATAAAAAAGAGAAGCTTATGCTTCTCTTTTTTACTTTAATATATAAGACTAAAGACAATGAGTGTTAAATTAGAAATAATAAACGTAGTTGTGATACGACCATTTAATATAGTAGATAATATAAAAAATGTACTATAAAGCATTTATAATAACAAATAGTTGAAAATAGTAAGAAGAATATGATCAATAATATATATATATCATTAAATGTCGTATATATGTCGTAATAAATGATTCCAATAAAAACGTATAATAAAACAACTAAAATGTACCATATAAGTTATATAAAATATGATATAAAATTAAAGAGAAATATAGATAGTGGTGATTAAGTAGTATCGGTGATAGATTAATAGCGTAATACTGATTATCTAGATTATTGATAACTACTGTATATGGTATATAAAGTATCTAGATATACCATATAAGCTGAGTCAGAAAAAAGTTTGCAAAATTTTAAAATTAGGGGTTGCGCCTCTCAGTTCTTTGTACTATAATAGCTATACAGTCGTTCGAAGCGACTGTTTATTAGTTAGCAAACACTAGATAAAATCTATGTTTGTTGATAATCGTTTTAGAATAAAAACGTAATTCCTGGTTGAAACAGAAATTACAAAATTCTAAAAAAGATTATAAAAAGGTGTTGACATGAAACTGGCAACATGTTATTATAATCTAGTCGCCAGTTGACGAAACACTTCTTAAGAAAGTGCTTCGAAGCTAGATAAAATCTAGTCTGACTGGTACAGATCTTTGAAAACTGAACAATGATAGGTAATCAATCAATACGATTGAACATATGCCAGAGTGCGGGTTTTGACAAAGTCAAAACCAACCATAATTCAAAGTTACTTAAATGTAACGACAACAAAACAAATGAGCTATTCAAATAGCTTCAAGATATCTTGGAGAGTTTGATCCTGGCTCAGGACGAACGCTGGCGGCGTGCTTAACACATGCAAGTCGAACGAAGAGCGATGGAAGCTTGCTTCTATCAATCTTAGTGGCGAACGGGTGAGTAACGCGTAATCAACCTGCCCTTCAGAGGGGGACAACAGTTGGAAACGACTGCTAATACCGCATACGATCCAATCTCGGCATCGAGGATGGATGAAAGGTGGCCTCTATTTATAAGCTATCACTGAAGGAGGGGATTGCGTCTGATTAGCTAGTTGGAGGGGTAACGGCCCACCAAGGCAATGATCAGTAGCCG
>NZ_PPCX01000011.1 GCF_002959775.1 Veillonella rogosae JCM 15642
CCGCCAGCGTTCGTCCTGAGCCAGGATCAAACTCTCCAAGATATCTTGAAGCTATTTGAATAGCTCATTTGTTTTGTTGTCGTTACATTTAAGTAACTTTGAATTATGGTTGGTTTTGACATTGTCAAAACCCGCACTCTGGCATATGTTCAATCATATTGATTGATTACCTATCATTGTTCAGTTTTCAAAGATCTGTTACGTTAGTTCTAAGCCCTAACGACTTGTATAGTATATCAATCTATCCTTAAATCGTCAACCTCTTTTTCAAAGATTTTTTCGATTTATTTTTCATAGATTTTATACTTACAATCATAACCAAATACTCTATGAATAGAGATAGAAAACTCACAAACCGAAGTTTGTGAGTTTTAATTTGGTGACTCACCCGCGACTCGAACGCGGGACACCCTGATTAAAAGTCAGGTGCTCTGCCAACTGAGCTAGTGAGTCATGTTGGCAGGGGTGGCTGGGATCGAACCAGCGCATAACGGAGTCAAAGTCCGTTGCCTTACCACTTGGCGACACCCCTACAGTGATTATGATGTGTAGGTTATGGGGTGAGTAGTGGGGATCGAACCCACGCGTAACGGAGCCACAATCCGCCGTGTTAACCGCTTCACCATACCCACCACCTTGTAGGTATCGAAGACGTTGTCTTCGTAACAAAGAGAATTATATCTTTTCTAGAGGTTTGTGTCAACACCTTTTTCTCAATTTCATTTAACTTTTACAATTGAAAATAAAAAACATATTTCCTCTAATATAAACTCTTTTTCCTCATTTAAATAAGGAAGCAATTCGTAAGCTATGCCTAACGAATGGTGCTCCCCTATTATACATATTATTTACTTACTTGGCAAATAGTTTTTTACAAAATTTGGTAATGCAAAGGCAGCCTTTTGAATTCCCTCGTTATAGTACTTAGTTTCAAAAGTTTGCTCACGATTAGGAGTCCACTTTAATGGGTCAAATGTTTTGGAGCCCAACGTAAAGCAATGCATACCTGCCGGATACAATGGAATGAAAGCTGTGTACAAACGAGCAATTGGGAAATGATTATTAACATAACCGAATACTTTTTCCACTAACGGTTGATGTAACATAGGAGATTCTGTTTGTTGTACAAACAAGCCATCTGCTTTAAGAGCTTTCAATGTATTCTTATAGAACTCTTCAGTAAATAGACCTTCACCAGGACCGATTGGATCGGAGCAGTCTACAATAATTACATCATAGTAATCTTCAGCTTCAGCCATAAAGCCAATGCCATCACCGATTTTTACAGTCAATTTAGGGTGGTTTTCAATCATTGCTTCTGCGATAGTTGGTAAGTATTGTTTAGCAAGTTCCACAACTTTACCATCGATTTCAACCATAGTCACTTCTTTTACGCAGTCGTGACGTACACATTCTCTGGCTACGCCACCATCACCACCACCAATGATCAACACTCGTTCAGGGTTTGGATGCAAGAATAAAGGAATATGACTCATCATTTCATGATAAATAAACTCTTCTCGCTCAGATGTTTGGAATACACCATCTAAAGCAAGCATCATACCATACTCTTTTGACTTGAATACTTCAATTTTTTGGAACTCAGACTCTCCAGAATATAATACTTCTTCTGCTTCAGCACTGAGACGTAAATGAGGTGTTTGCTCCTCAGTAATCCATTGACTCATGTAGTACCTCCTACTATGTATACTACAATACGCACCGTAGAATCCTACGATGCGTATGTATATTACGTTAATTGCTCTATTACTTAACCTTTACGGCTAATATAACAGAAGCCACCACCTAAAATGGTATCTTTCATCCAATTCGCCAAAGAGAAATCACGGATTTCACCTTCATCAAAGATGCCACAGCGAATATCATCGCCATCCATAAAGATCTTGTGAATCGGAACCCAATGCCATGTGTAAAGAGCCTTTTCTTTCCCTTTATGACGATTCAAAAATGCAACGGGCACATCTTGTGCCAACGCATCATGAATAAACTGAGCTGCGGCTTCCACCTCTACGCGAGATGCACAGAAAGGAGATACATTCAGCATATGCACATCATAAGGTAAGTTTTGATCCTCTAATAATCGGATAAGCCCACGTTCCATCCATTGTGTTTTATATACGCCACCACCAAAGCGTGGTTTTACATATTTCCAAACTAAGTTCATCCGTTCTAATGCGAGTGTTTGATCGGATGTAGTATTTAGATCTAATAAGCCATCCCTAAATTGTGAATAGCCCAACACTTGTGATGCCGTTGTAGGCCCACAACCAGATAAGCGTTGCCACTCATCTGTGAACCACTCTTGGTCGTAACCATGTGACGTTTCACCGTTTACATCGATATATAGCCACTCCGGATGTTTAATAGATACATCATTCATGAGATTAACCTTCGATTACTTCAACAGTTTCCATGATAGCACCTTGGTGGATACCATCAACAACGTCCATGCCTTCGATTACTTTACCAAATACTGTATGTACACCATCCAAATGAGGTTGTGGTTCGTATACGATAAAGAATTGGCTACCGCCAGTGTTAGGACCACGGTGAGCCATAGACAATGCACCACGTTCGTGTTTGTGTGGGTTACCAATTAATTCATCTTTAATTGTGTAGCCAGGACCACCTGTACCATTGCCATTAGGGCAACCACCTTGAGCTACGAAACCAGGGATTACACGGTGGAAACGAAGACCGTTATAGAAACCTTTGTTAATTAAATCTACAAAGTTTTGTACTGTGCCAGGTGCTTCTTTTTCAAATAATTCAATTACGATATCGCCGCCGTCAGCCATATGGATTTTTGCTTTTTTCATTGTTCAGGTACCTCCAAAATTGTACGCAGCACATGGGCTGCTAATATAAAACCTGCCACTGGGGGCACAAAACTACATGTTCCTGGACTTGTTGCTTCGCCTCGGAACTGTGGTTTTGTCGGTTTTTCTGTAGAAAATAAAACTAATTGTTTTTTAATGCCCCGTTTTTTAAGTTCTCGACGCATAACGCGCGCCAAAGGACATGTATGAGACTTATTGATATCAGCAATCATAAGTTTTTCTGGGTAAAAGCGATTACCACCGCCCATACAAGAAATAACAGGGATGCTTTCACGTTGACAAACCTCAATAATATTAAGTTTAGCCGTTACCATATCGATGGCATCGATTACATAATCAACGTTTAAACTTTGAATAAAACCAGGATAGTTTTCCTCAGTATACATAATATCATAAGTTTCTATCAATACATCAGGATTAATAGCTAACGCTCGCGCCTTTGCCACCTCTACCTTACGCTCACCAATCGTGTCATGAGTCGTAATCATTTGGCGGTTCAAGTTACTAGGTGCTATAGCATCACCATCAATAATGACGATGCGCCCTACACCGGCTCGTACTAGCGCCTCAAGGGCACCACCACCAACGCCACCGACACCAAAGAGTGCGATAGATGTATCCTTTAATGTTTGGATCTTATCTGGTCCAACTAACCACTCCAAACGGGTTAACATATATTCCATTAATATTTACCTGCCGGAATGATTTCTGTCCAATATCCATCTGGATCCGCTACGAAATAAATGCCCATATCAGCATTTTCATAGGCTACAACGCCCATTTCTTTGTGCTTTTTAAGAGCTGCTTCGTAGTCATCTACATAAAACGCCAAATGGAATTCATTGTCCCCTAAATTATAAGGGCGATCCCAGTCGCGCAACCATGTAAGTTCTAATTCATGCGCTGTATATGGACTTTTTAAATATACTAAAGTAAAAGCACCACTTGGATCCTCCAAGCGGCGAGATTCCTCGAGTAACAAAGCTTCTTTATAGAATGCTAGACTTTTATCAAGATCCTTAACATTTATATTATTGTGAGCAAATGAAAACTTCATAGGACCTCCTTTTATAAATACAGTATGTTTTTGTAGGAATTATCCTCTTTTAATAGTATCACATTTTATAATTCTATAGCTAGTTAATCACAAATTTTGCCGTACTGCCATCATCACCACGTGTGACCTCTAAGTGGGCAGGTATACGAGTTTTCAATTCTGGTACATGAGAAATCATACCGATGAGGCGTCCAGAAGATTGTAATTGTACCAAAGTTTCCATGGCAAGTTCTAATGTATCTGGATCTAAAGTACCAAAGCCTTCGTCGATGAACATCGTATCCATATGAATACCACCGGCATAACTTTGAATGACATCGGCTAGGCCCAAGGCAAGGGCCATTGACGCCAAAAATGTTTCACCACCAGACAATGTATTCGCCGGTCTTGATTGACCTGTGAAAGCATCCATAACTGCCAAATCAAGGCCTTGTTTACCACGACCACCACCAGTATAATCAGATCGCTCCAAGGAATAACGACTACGACTCATCTTTTGAAGTCGTAAATTGGCGGCATACACAACTTCATCTAAAATAGCACCTAGCACATATCGTTCAAAGGTTACATTTTTAAACCCTTGTTCTCCACCATTAGCGAGGTCATTTAATCGGCTCAAGAACTCTACTTCTTCACGAGATTCGCCCATAGCTACGTCAAGCTCTTCTAATGATGCTAATGTAGTTTCAATATGTTTCGTCTCTTTTTCCCATGCCGCTAGATTGCCTACAAGCGCATCTCTACGTTCCACCGCCGCATCATACACCTCATCACTTACTGTAGCACTAGGCTCAACTATAGATTTCGCTACCTTTAAGGCCGCATCATATACAGCTTGAGCTTTATTGAAATCCTCGTCTAATGCGTGTAGTTCAGTTCTAAAGGTATCTAAGACCTTATAATCACCTAATGTCTCTACGAAATCAACTTCACCTAAAGAAATAGATTGCAATGATTTTATATATTCCTTATAGATTACATCAAGGTTATTAGTTTCTTCTTCCACTTGTGCAGATAAGGTTTCTAGGCGCCCCCGTTGAGCATTGAGCTGTTTTCGAGCAGCCTCTAAATTCCTTTCACAAAGTTCCACTTGCTCATCGTATGCGTTAATGTCAGTCTCTAACGATTCGATCTGTTTACGCCATACATCAAGATCTGTAGTTGGCAAGATTTTAGATAAGGCATCAATTTTAGCTTGTACAGAACTAAGCTGAATCTCTAAATCATGCAGGCTTTCAAGTAATTCCTTATGAGCCATCTCTAATTTCGCTAATGCTTCTTTGACCCCACTTAGTTTATCCTCATTTGTAGCTATAGTTTTGCTTAACTGTTCAGTATCGCTACGCAAAGCTGTGAGCTGCTCCATTTGGGATAGCAAGTCTTGTTGAATAGAATCAAATGTGTCTTCCGAAAAACCATCAATCAATGATGTAAGTTTAGTAACTTGTTCTTTAACTTCCTCATCTAACTCATGTAAACGAATAACTAACGTTTTTTTCTGACCAATTTCGCTAGCCTGCTTTTGTATCGCCTCATCCCGCACCGCACGAGCCACTTCTATTTCCTCTTTTGTAGGATACAACTCAGGCTTGGATGCTAACTGTGGATGCTCGGTAGAACCACATACAGGGCAAGGCTCATTATCTACTACCAAATGGACAAGTTCAAAAGCGCGTCCCTCTGCCATCAAATGTTCTAAACGCTCAAGCTGGACCTTCGAGCTCTTTACAGATTCATCTATAGCCGCTAAAGACCTATTCTTAGCATCAATATCGTGTTGGATCTTCTGTTTCTGTCCTAATAATTCAGAATATCGTTGTAACTGACTCAACTGTTCTTGAATACGAGGAATACCCTCTAAGTCTTTACTATTAGCTTGGAACTGCTTTCTCGCTTCAACTAACGCAACCTCTAAATCAGCTACTAACTTATGCTGTGCCTGCAACTCAGTGTCGCTTTTCTCCCGGTCCTGTGTTTCTAAGTTACTCTTTAATGTGGTCAATTCTTTATTTAGCAGTGCCAACTCATCAAATTTCTCTGACTGTTGTTGGAGTTGCGCCAACGTAGTCCTATTAGCTTGTATAGTTTCAGCTTGAGATGCTAACACTTCATGGGCCTCTGTACATTTAGACTCCTGTTGAGATGCAATTTCCACACCTTTTTTCGTATCTGAAAGTGCCGTTTCCAATGTTTTTAATGCACTCTGTTTATCACTAAACTGTTTATATAGCTCATAGGTTGGAGTTAAAGAAGTGAGGAACTGAACCTTTTCACGTAAACTAGAACGCTCCCCTTCTCTTGCTTTTACCAAGTCTAATTTAGAAGCAGCCTCTGTAAGAGACTGTTGCGCTTGATTATATACGGCCCACTCCTTACGCAATGCATTGAACTGCTCCACCTCGGCAACAGCCTCATCTCGCTTCACAACAAGTCCATCACGATAGGGCTCTCGGTTAGCCAATAATTCACGTACATGTTGGGCCGTCAGCACTATAGTATCCTCATCATGAGGAATAGACTGTATCAACGCGGCTTGTTTTGTCAGATTTGCCTCAATGCCTGCTTTTGCGTCATCATAAGCAGCTTTGAGAGCCTCTTGTAATTTTCGGTATAGCTCCGTTCTAAAGAGAGTGTGTAGTAACTCCTCACGCTCACTAGTAGAGGCAACTAATAATTTTCTAAACTCCCCTTGCGGCAAAAGTACTACTTGTAAAAACTGATCTTTACGAAAGCCTATAATGCGTTGAACTGTATCACGAATGGCTGCGGCAGAGGTAGCGATAACTTTCCACTCACCATCTTTCATTTCGTATACCGTGGCACTAGCATTCTGTTCACGCATACCAGTACCGCGTTTTTTAGCGACCAATTGTTTTGGCAATCTTTCAACACGATACTGAGCCTCACCGATAGCAAAGGAAAAGTCAACACGGGTCATACGTTCAGGTTCTGCAAAATCACTGCGGATAGCATCTGTTTTTCGCACTTCCCCACTAGGTTCACCATATAAGGCATACACCATAGCATCTAGGATAGATGTTTTCCCTGCCCCCGTAGGACCAGAGATAAGAAACATGGAGTGATTTTGGAGCGCACTAAAGTCCAAGGTAACCGAATCGCGGTACGGACCAAAGGCTTCTATAGTTAAAGATATAGGCTTCATTTAGTCCTCCTTTAGAATTCGATCCCATACAGAGTTAATGTATTGTTGCTCACGCTCTGTTAATGGTTCTTTCCACACGGTTTCAGCAAATTGATTAAATAATTCGCGCTCGTTTAACTCTTTAAAAACGGCTTCATCCATATCTGCCATAGGAGTTGCCACGCGACCTACTAAATCAATAGTCATGCATCGATGATACACTTGGCGTAGCTTAGCCATTCCATCCATAATAGGCATCGTATCAAGCAATCGAGCCTGTACATAATCGTCTTTATGCTTAGCCTGTAATTTCTTATTGTTTAGCAAGTCTTCAAAATAGCCTTCCAATATTACAACGTCGCGCTTCGCCTCTACAGGAATGGTACTAATATCTACGTTACCTTTTATATCCATATCTATGATGGTAAAAGACTTTTTCTGCGTATGCTCATCAAAGGAATATTTTAAAGGCGATCCGCTATAGCGAATATAGTCTGCCCCCATTCGCTGAGGCCCATGCAAATGGCCAAGGGCTGTATAGTGAAAGTCTTTAAAGACTTGAGGATGTACCTGTTCACTACCACCGATTGACAGGGTACGTTCAGAGCCACCTACTTCGCCACCCATTACAAAGGCATGACTAATGGCAATGCTGCGCATCCCCTTTGGCACTTGATTGCGTAAATGGTTGCTCCAAGCCTGATACATTTGGTCGTAATTATGTAGATTGAGACCATTTTCATTATGGGCGGTCAAATCTTGTGTTACACCCTTAGATGTTTCTATAGCAGCATTTTTTTCATCTACCATATCAACACAAGCAAATAAAGAGTCCTCCACAACATCTACAGATGCTTTTTTAGATTTAGAACCCTTAGTTTTTGTTTTAGTTTTCGCCGCTAGTATTTCTACATTTTCTATATTTTGAATATTCTCTAAGGAGATATTAGCTGAGCCAAAGCCTAATGCATCCCCAATGCGACGAGGCTCGCTAAAAGGCATAGGGCAAATGGCCACTTTGCCATCGGTGCCTTCAAATTCAAAGGGTTGTAATGCATGATGAGGGGATCCCCAAATATGAATTCCTGATTGGCTCAACATAGAGCGGCCCACTTCAAGGCGTTCAGCCCCATCATGATTACCGCTTACCACGAAGAGGGGCACCTTATAATCCATAGCGAGACGAGTAATAATAGAGTCCCACAACTCAACAGCTTCAATTGGTGGCACCGCTCTATCAAAAATATCCCCTGCGAGCAATATGCCATCAATTTTTTCATCTTTCAAAATAGTAAAGAACTGATTCTCCAACACATGAGCTTGGTCATCTGTTAAATACTGACCATAAAAAATACGTCCTAAATGCCAATCGGCAGTATGTAAAAAACGCATTTTATCCCCCTTTCCAGCTCTCCCTATACCTTATCTGAATGTATTTATATAAATAATTATATAACTAAGACTGCGTTTTAGCTTAATTATTGATTCTCTACAATAGAGCGCAACATAGCAATTTCTTTTGCATAACCATCTAATTCGTTTGGCGTTTCTAAATAGAACGGCAAGTTCGTCAATTTAGGATGTGTCACAATGCGAGCGATGGCGTCGATACCAATGTGACCTTCACCAATTTTTTCGTGCCGATCTTTATGAGCGCCCATAGGATTTTTAGAGTCATTCAAGTGAATAGCTTTTAAACGATCTAAGCCTACAATACGGTCAAACTCATCAATAACACCATCAAGATTATTGACGATATCATAACCACCTTCGTGGATATGGCATGTATCTACGCACACGCCCATGTATTCTTTTAATTTTACACCGTCGATGATGCGAGCAATTTCTTCAAAGCGAGAACCAATTTCTGTTCCTTTACCTGCCATGACTTCTAAGAGAACTGTTGTTTTCATGCCAGGAAATAAGATTTCATTCAAGCACTCTACGATATATTCGATACCTTGATCTACACCTTGCTTTACATGGCTGCCTGGGTGAAAGTTATACATTTGGCCTGGTAAATATTCCATGCGCTCTAAGTCTTCTGTCATGGCTTGCTTTGCAAAGGCACGCAAGTCTTCCTTTGCTGCACATGGATTATACGTGTAAGGCGCGTGAGCTAATAAGGTGCCAAAGTTATGTTCTTTCATATACACACTCAAGCTATTCATATCCTCTACATCGAGGGCACGCATACTACCACCACGAGGATTACGCGTGAAGTATTGGAATGTATTGCCTCCAATTTTTGTAGCTTCCTTCCCCATGTTTAAATAACCTTTGCTAATTGATAAGTGACTTCCGATGACAAACATAATACTCCTTTATATATGATTCTAATAATCTTATTGATAAATACTAATGAAATAGTAATTAATACTAACTAAATACTAATTACTAATTAAATACTAACTAAAACGATGCCAATAGAAACAACTAATAAAACCCCTACCGTGAAGGAGCCCTTCATCGACAGGGGTTATCTATTAATGGCTTTCTTTTTTTGCACACTCAGGGCATACACCTTCAAAGGTAATATGTTGACCTGTAATTTGGTACTCGCTACCTTGATCCGCAATCGTTTTAATAGCTTGCAAATCGATACCCATCATATCTTCTACCTTATTGCAACGAACACAACGGATATGAGAGTGAGCTTCTGTGTCCCAATCGTAATGAGCGCACTCATCACCAACTTCTAAAATTTTTACAAGACCGATTTTTTCAAAAATCTCCATCGTCTTATACACTGTAGCCAAGCTCATGCTTGGATGTTCAGGGCGCAACGTATGATACAACATCTCTGCTGTTGGATGATCATGATGACCACGCAATGCATCATAAATCGCAATACGTTGTGGGGTTACTTTAAACCCTTGGCTACGCAAAATTTGTGCGATATCCATAATAATCTACCTTTCTCCACTTGGAAATCTATAAGGCATAGGTCATTATCGACCATTTACAAGAAATAATTATTATTTATTATATCAAAATTCTCAATACTTATCAAGATAGATAGTATTAACTATTAAGTAATAAAAAATGTGGATTGCTCGTAAGCAATCCACATTCTATTAGTCTTTAAAGTAAGGTTTGAAACCTTCACCTTGATGACGAGGTTTTCTATCACCACGTGGACGATCGGATCTACGGTCATCTCTGCGGCGGTCATCACGACGTTCACCTCTGCGGTCATCACGGCTACGACGAGGGCGGTCATCGCGACGACGTTCTCCGTCACGGCGGCGATCACCATCTCTACGACGGTCACCATCACGACGGCGGCGGTCACTACGGCCACCTTCACGGCGACGGCGTACGCGTAATGGTTTTTCTTCTGTAATATTTACAGGAGTTGTATCTGGTTCTTTTGTTAACAATTTAAGAGCCGCTGCCAACAATGTTACGGAATCTGTATCATTCAACAATTCCTCTGCACTTGTTTTGAATGGCGCTAATGCTTCTAAATTATCTGTCATTTCAACGAGGCTTTCAATTGCCAAACGTTGTTGACCTTCAAGAACTTCACCTAAGGAAGGTGCACGGCGGCGTGCGATTTTACGTTTTGTTAAACGCTCGATAGCATGTAAATGCTCCATTTCACGAGGGATAACGAACGTGAAAGCTTGACCAGCTTTACCGGCACGGCCTGTACGACCTACGCGGTGTGTGTAGCTTTCAGGATCTTGAGGCATATCGTAGTTATATACGTGAGATACGCCAGAAATATCAAGACCACGAGCTGCCACATCAGTAGCCACGAGAATATCGATGGTACCTTCGCGGAATTGACGAATTACGCTGTCCCGTTTTTGTTGAGACAAATCGCCATGGATGCCTTCCGCCATGTAACCACGTTTTTTAAGACCTTCAGTTACTTCATCAACACGACGTTTTGTACGTGTGAATATAATAGCAAGTTCAGGTGTTTGGATATCGAACAAGCGGCAAAGAACATCGAATTTTTGACGGTCTTGCACTTCGATATAATATTGTTCAATTAAGTCCATCGTAACTTGAGTCGGTTTCATACGAATCAATGTTGGCTCTTTCAAGTATGTTTCAGCTAATTGTTGGATAGCTTTAGGCATAGTTGCAGAGAACAACAATGTTTGATGGTCTTCTGGGATAGCACCCAAGATTTTATTGATATCATCAACAAAGCCCATGTTTAACATTTCGTCGGCTTCGTCCAATACCACAACTTTCACATGGTCAAAGTGGATAGAACCACGATCCATATGGTCCATCAATCGGCCTGGAGTGGCAACGATGATTTGTGGATTCTTTTTCAAGGCACGGAACTGACGATTAATATCTTGACCACCGTAAATAGGTAGTGCTGTGATATTCGTGTATTGAGCCATTTTGTTAAGCTCTTCAGCTACTTGGATAGCTAATTCTCGTGTAGGGGATAAAATAACTACTTGAACGTGACGCTCATTCCCGTCTACGCGTTCCAATACAGGCAAGCCAAATGCTGCTGTCTTACCAGTACCTGTTTGAGCTTGACCAATCATGTCTTTACCGCTCATGGCTACTGGGATAGCTTCCTGTTGAATTGGCGTAGGCTCTTCAAAGCCCATATCGTTTAACGCTCTTAGAACAGGTTCGCTAATCATTAATTGTTCAAATTTTTCTAACATCTAAATGTGTTTCCTCCTATCGCGCACGAATTATGCGCGTTAGAATAGTATATCATATTTCGAAAGTGAGCGCTATTAAATTAATAACCATTTTAAAGTATATACTTACTACTTAAAGAATATATCTTTAAACGCATAAGCAGAGCCTACAGCACCGAATAATATTGAAACAATAGCAATTATCCCACGTTTATAATATAAACTGTCTCTCTTTTGAAAAAATCCTGTACACATTATCAAAAGCACGAAGAATCCCCAAGCCCCACCAAAACGTGACACAAACTCATAATCTTTATAGACTAAAAAGTTAAGGTTTAGTAGTAATATACTTATAATGGCAATTATAGATAAATACCTAGTTAAATTACCAAAAGCTCTATGTCTTTTGATATATTCATATTCTTCATCAATGACACGTTTACTAATCTCAAGTTTATATAACCCTATGGATAACGACATAGATATGAAAATCCAAAAGTATCCTAACATTTCAAGTTTTTTCATTTTTTACCAGTCTCTTTTACAATACACTCTTAGATGTCCTTAATTATAGCATACGGCAGATCCACACTTATAAGATACTGATTTCCTATATTATACAAAAAGGCACCTCCTACGGGGTGCCTCGTTGTTATAGTTTATAGGAGAATTGTATGGTATTAATCAACTATATAAGTAAAAATATGTTTTAGATATAATATAATTAAAAGCATATACCTCAAAATATCGCCAATAATTAAGCAATTATGATTTACTGAACTTTCTAAAGTAGTATAAAAGGAATACCAATGAAACCATTTACTCTTAAAAGATTTGTATTACTACCGTTGATTGTACTATCCCTCATACTAACAACAGGTTGTCATCTTCTCTCACATTACAGCCAAGAGGAAGTTCAACAATATATAAGTAAGAATTATCCTAACCTAACATATCACTTGGAGTCACAAAGGAACAATACATGGCAAGTCACCTTTGATAAGTATCCCCAAATACCAGTTGAAATATCTGAAGTCATGCACACCTCTGCACCTGTTGTACCACAAGTTGAGCGAATACTAATAACCAACATTCCGTTGATAACAGCATTTCCATTAATGAAAAACTATCTAACAGCAGAGGAGTTAACCTATGCCACATATGATACATCTTCTTTGTATATTGAAATGCCTATCCCCTATTCGGCCATACAAAACCAAGATGTAACAAACTTTTATAATCGTATGGATCAATTCTGCAAAGAATATGCTAAAACATATCCAGATTTCAAAAAAGAGATATTTATTAGGATTATCATAAAACCTGCTGATGGTTCTGTTTCGCCTGAAGAATATAGAAGAGTATTCCGTTTATCTCAATATTAATAAAAGAGGTGCCGCCTGAGGGGCACCTCTTTTACATATGAGACGACGTTATCATTTGATATTTTAGAATTATTATATGTAACATCATTTCATATTGTCATTAATCCTTACAACCCGTCTAAAGAAATCATATCCTCCATTTATATTATCGCCAATTACCATTTCACTATCTTGAAAATATGGTGAAATAGGAAGATAGCCCCACACAACACCTAATCCTCCACATATATTGCGGCCACCATCTCCACCTTTATAGGAAAATTCATCTTCATCATATACAATTTCTCTACAATACGGATCGTCACCTATAACAAGGCCAAAAAAGTTTTCTTTTTCTAACGTATAATCTCCATCATTATCCATCCATTCCATATGCTTTAAATTCATAGAGAAATCTATATTGTTTCCCCATGGAAAGATAGTTCTACACCCCTTGCCAGCTAAATACTCCCACTCTCTTTGTGTAGGCAAAGAATATCTATTATCTTTTATATCCTGTAAAAGTTTCTTAAATGTTGTTTCTTCATAAAGTTTGCCACACCAATTGCTATCGTCTGTTTTATATAAACAAATAGTGTTGTGCACCATTACTTCAGAAACACCTTTTTCCTCGGCTTTTTTTATCATGTTTTGCCATTCTTTATTTTGTGTAAGCATATCATCTGGAATAAGACTCCAGCAGGTCTCACTATACTCTTTTTGTACCAATAATGGATGGATTACAAACTCATCTTCTTGAGTAAAATTATGTTTAAAATACGTTTCTATGTTGGATAGTACCTCTTCATCTTCTAGTGCTTCGCTAATCTTAGTTTGAACATCGTCTTCACTAAAGATTTCCTCTTCATATCCCTCGACAAATGGATAGACAAGCTCCGTTAAATTTTCATCATTAAAAATATCCTGCAATGGTTTATTTTTAAAATCAAACCCTAACGTAACAGTATCTCCAGGAACAAATACAAATTCTATACCATCATGTGAACGATATACTGCCGTATATGTGGATTTTCCAAAGGCAGTAAATTCTTTAAAGCATATTAATTCTAAATTATATATTTCTCCAATCTGATATAACAATTCTTCCTTATCACTAATAGATAACAGATTATATTGGGGATTATATAATTTTTTAATGGGAATATGACTCATTAATTTGATACTCCTTATTTTTATCTAGTACAAATATTCTTCACTATGCATTTACTCTATTTACTTAAGTATTGCCTTAGGGTTTGATTTTCTAATGGCCCTCTCTAAACAACACGATTTTATATGGCTACAATTATAGCATACTGTATCCTTTCACAGATAATAAGCTATTGTTAAGTACAAAAAAGGCACCTCCAAGGAGGTGCCTCTTTGTTATAGTTTATAGGAGAGTTGAATTTTATTAATCTAAGTCGTAGAAACCAGATGGTTTATCGCTCAAGTTAATAATGATATTTTTCATTTGAGTGTAGTGTTCAAGGATAACTTTGTGAGTTTCACGGCCGATACCAGATTGTTTGTAACCACCAAATGGTGCGCCTGCTGGGATGGAGTTATATGTATTTACCCACATACGACCTGTTTCGATTGCTCGAGCTACGCGGATTGCACGGTTGAGGTTTTGTGTAAATACGCCGCCGCCAAGACCGTATAAGCTGTCATTAGCTTGTTCAATAACTTCTTCTTCGCTATGGAATTTAATTACAACAGCTACAGGGCCGAAGATTTCTTCACGAGCTACGCGCATATCGTTTGTAGCATCTACGATAAGTGTAGGTCTAATGAAGCAACCTTTACCAAGTTCGCCGTCAGTAACGCGTACGCCACCAGCTGCAATGCGAGCGCCTTCTTCTTTAGCAAGATCTACATAGCTAAGTACTTTCTTAACTTGATCTTCGTAAATCAAAGAACCAAGTTGTGTAGATTCTTCCCATGGTAAACCAACTTTTACTTTATCAAATAAAGCGGAAAGTTCAGCTACGAATTTATCATAAATTGTATCTTGTACGAAGATACGGGAACCTGCGCAGCATACTTGACCTTGGTTGAAGAGGATGCCGAGCATAGCCCCATCAAGAGCTTGTTTCCAGTTTGCATCTTCAAAGAAGATATTCGCAGATTTACCACCTAATTCCAATGTAGCTGGAATCAAGCGTTCAGATGCTGCTTTATATACATCAAGACCTACTTCTGTAGAGCCTGTGAAAGCAAGTTTACTGAAGCCAGGATGATCAAGGATATATTGACCAGATTTAGAGCCTTTACCAGTTACAATATTTACAACACCTGGAGGCAAGATTTCTTTCAAAATATCGCCTAATACTAAAAGGCTAAGGGATGTATGGCTAGAAGGTTTGATAACAACTGTACAACCTGCTGCAAGAGCTGGTGCCAATTTCCAAGCAGCCATTAGGAATGGGAAGTTCCAAGGCACGACTTGACCTACAACGCCAATTGGTTCGCGAACGATGAGGCTCAAAGTATTTTCATCAAATACTTGTGCGGATCCTTCTTCGGAACGAAGTACGCCAGCGAAGTAACGGAAATGGTCAGCACCAAGTGGAATATCTACGTTCAAAGTTTCACGGATTGGTTTACCATTGTCATATGTTTCAACTTGTGCCAAGTACTCTTTGTGAGCATCAATAGCGTCAGCAATTTTTAACAAGTAATCAGCGCGCTCTACTTGAGATACTGTTTTCCAAGTTTTAAAAGCTTCTGTTGCAGCGTCTACCGCTTTATCAACATCGTCTTTCGTAGCCTCTGCACAGATAGCGAGTTGTTCGCCATTAGCAGGGTTATATACATTGAATTCAGCGCCGTCAGATGCAGCTACCCATTCATTATTAATTAAAAGTCCATATCTTTCTTTAAGGTTCAAGCTCATAGCATACCTCCTATTTAGGAACATATATTGAGGAAGATCTCCTCTGTAATTTTATCATACGCCTTATATCTAAATTTTTCAATAAGGTATGTCATTTTTGATATATCTGTTCTGCATTATTATACATAGTTTTAAGTTATATAGAAAAACCGCACCCTCAAAATCCATAGAGAGTGCGGTTTTGTGTACAATGACTTTTAGTCAAGAGTGTTTCTCAATAATATAATCCAATTGATACTAATTGTTTTGTCGACCACCATTGTTACGGTTATTGTTTCGGTTATTATTACGATCGTTGTTTCGGCGTTGTCCGTTGTTATTTCTGTTTCGGTTATTATCGTTATTCTTTGGCTTTTCTGGTTGTAACGCTTTTACAGATAAACCAATACGATTGCGTTTTACATCAACAGAAATAATTTGAGCTTCAATGATATCGCCTACAGCAAGCACATCAGATGGATGTTGGCGACTGTTACAGAGTTCACTACGATGCAAAAGACCATTAGTTTTTAAGCCAAAATCTACGAAGGCACCAAAGTCAACTACGTTGTGAACAGTACCTTTTACAATAGTGCCAACTTGAATATCTTCAAGGCTTACTACATGTTTTCTAGTAAGTGGTGCTGGCAAATCTTCACGAGGATCACGACCTGGTTTTGCCAAAGCCCCTAAGATATCTCGTACGGTTGGTACACCCGCATCAAGTTTTGCGGCCATTTTTCCGGCATCAACAAGCGGTAATTTCACTTGTAATGCTTCCAATTGTGCTTTATCTTGCAAATCTTTCAAAGTAAAACCTAATTCACCAATAATGCGTTCTGCCAATTCATAAGACTCAGGATGGACAGATGTATTATCTAGTGGATTTTTACCGTGTTGCAAGCGAAGGAAGCCCGCACATTGCGTGAACGCCGCAGGACCTAAGCGAGGTACTTTCAACAATTCCTTACGGCTTTTAAATACACCATTCTCTTGACGATATGCAACGATATTTTTAGCAACCGTACTAGAAATGCCTGCAATATGTTGCAAAATAGCAGGAGATGCAGTATTGAGCTCTACCCCAACGTGGTTTACTACAGTTTCAACCACTTGATCTAAGGTATGAGTCAATTGTTTTTGGTTTACGTCATGTTGGTATTGACCTACGCCAATAGATTTAGGATCAATCTTAACGGATTCAGCCAATGGATCTTGTACACGACGTGCAATGGATACGGCACCGCGTATGGTTACGTCTAAATCTGGTAATTCATCGATAGCCAATTTAGAAGCAGAATATACAGATGCGCCTGCTTCATTAGTAATGATGTAATGGCAATCTAACTTTTCCTCTTCAATCATGGTGGAAGCAAACTGCTCTGTTTCATAAGATGCAGTACCATTACCAATAGATAAGAGAGTAACTTTGAACTTACGGATTTTATCAGCCAATACCTTTTGCGCTTCTTTGCGAAGCTTTTCACTATTAGTTAAATAGTAGGCACCGTAATCTAGCACATTACCTTGTTGGTCGATAATAGCCATCTTACAACCTGTACGGTAACCAGGATCAAGGCCCATGATAACGTGGCCTGCCAAAGGTGGCTGCAATAATAAGTTCTTAAGGTTTACACCGAATACCTTGATAGCTTGCTCATCCGCATTTTCCGTCAACTCATTGCGTATATCACGCTCTAGAGCAGGGAAAATTAGACGTTTGTACGCATCGGCTACTGCAGCCGCTTTATAGTCTGCGAATATGGATTTCAGATTTTTCTCTAACTTTTGCACCATGTACGCAACATAGGTATCACCTGGTACTGTAAGGGCTAATTTTAAAGCCCCTAATTTTTCACCGCGATTAACCGCCAAGATACGGTGAGACGGCATTTGACGAACAGGCTCGGCATATTCTGCGTATTGCAAGAACTGTTGTTGTACCTCTTCATCACCAGTCAACTCAGCTTGAATAAAGCCTTCGTTCCACATCTTTTTACGCAAGTAAGCACGGAAGTCAGCACTATCGCTAACAATTTCCGCTACGATATCTGAGGCACCTTGAATAGCGTCCTCTGGTGTGGGCACCTCTTCTGTTACAAATTCTTTGGCAATCTCTAGGGGATCACCAGCGGTAACCGTATCGTTAAGGATCATTTCCGCCAACGGCTCCAAGCCTCGTTCACGGGCAATCATGGCACGGGTACGTTTCTTAGGTCGGTACGGTAAATAGAGATCCTCTAACTCTTGAAGCTTTGTGGCGGCTTCTAAGGATTTCATCAACTCGTCGGTCATCTTTTCTTGCTCTGTAATAGATGCAATGATTTCTTGGCGACGTGTTTCCAAGTTGCGCAAGTATTTAATGCGTTCTTCAATGGTACGCAATTGCTCATCTTGCAATTCGCCCGTTACCTCTTTACGGTAACGCGCAATAAATGGCACCGTATTGCCTTCGTCCAATAATTCTACGGCAGCTTGCACCTGCTTTGGCTTAACATTTAATTCACTGCCAATAATGGCAAACATTCTTTCACTCATTTAGATGCCTTTCTGCGATAGGTTACAAAACGATGAGGATATTTGTTCTTTTCATCCACCGTGCCGTCTACTACGGATTCAATGGTGAAAGCCTCCTCTGGGAACTCTGGGAAAAATGCATCCCCTTCAAATTCATGGTCTACTTCTGTAATGTACATCGTATCCACGTAAGGCAAGAAAGCCTCGTATACTTGAGCACCACCGATGACATAGGCCGCATCAAGAGCACGTGCAGCTTCTGCAGCCGCCTCAGGACTATGGAATATCTTAACCCCTTCTGGCGCATCAAAGCCCTTATCACGAGTAATCACCCAGTGCTCACGATTTGGCAACAGGAACGGCAAACTTTCAAAGGTCTTACGTCCCATAATGATGACATGACCTGTAGTTTTCTCTTTAAAGAATTTCAAATCATTCGGCAAGTGCCAAATCAAGGTATTATCTTTACCGATCACACGATTATGTGCTACGGCTACGATTAATGCTAACATACTGGCCTCTTTCAGTTAATACTATATGGCAACAGTCATAAATATAATTTCATTTAGCTATGGACATGAACTCAGTTCTATACAGCAACAGTCATGGACAATTTACCTAGATGTTCATACCCATCTAATGTAACATCCTCAGGTGTGAAGTCATAGAAGTCTTTTACGTCAGGATTCACAATAATTTTTGGAGCTGACAACGCTTGATCGCGACGTGCTAGTTGCTCGCGCAATGCTTCTACATGATTTTCATAGACATGAGCATTGTTGATAACATGAGTAAATTTACCAGGTTTAAGACCTGTTACTTGGGCAATCATGCATTGTAATGCTGCATATTGAGCGGTATTGAATGGAACGCCAAGGCCCATATCGCCACTGCGTTGGATGAGCATGCAGTTCAAGTGTCCATCAGCTACATCCCATAATGTTTCATACGCACATGGTTGCAATGCCATATCATCTAAATCTTCAATATTCCATAAAGTGACAATCATACGACGGCTATCAGGATCTTCCTTAATAGTCTTGATGAGATTATCAAGTTGTTTGTACTTTGCAATTTGGTAACCATAAGCCTTACCAATGGTACCATCTTCACGCATCCACTCATCCCATACGCGCACGTTCATTTCTTGTAATTTGCGTACATCGTTAGATTGCATTTGCCAAATCCATAACAATTCTTTTACCGCCGTTTTGAAAGCCACAAATTTTGTAGTCAAAATTGGAAATTCCTCTTGCAGGTCAAATTGCATAATTTGATGTGGCAATTTATAGGTCGCAACACCGGTACGGTTTTGACCATACGTGCCATGTTCTAAAATATTTTCAATAATACCGAGGTATTGTGTATCTGCTAGACTCATATGTCCCCCTAAATCTATGTATAATACGTCGAATCATACTAACCTATATCTTACAATATATAGTACTATCATACTAAAAAATACATAGTACTACCATATATACAGTAAAATTAATTATCCCTTATATTCTGCAACGGCCTGTAAAAAACTGAGGCCATATTTTTTCAGCTTTGCTTCCCCTACACCCTTAACATTGCCAAACTCACCTAATGTAGTGGGTCGTAAATTGGCTAGGTCAATAAGTACTGTATCAGGGAAGATAAGATATGGTCGAAGCCCTGCCTCTTCAGCTAAGCGCTTACGATGTTGTCGTAAATGTTCAAATAAACCACCCGACCCAGAATTAGATTTTCCTCGTGATGTAGTAGACGTAGACCGACCAGTTCGAGATGGTACAGACACATGTTGCCTAATTTCCTCCACCTCTTTATGCCCACCGAGGACCTCCTCAGCGCCAGCCGTCAAGGATAGCACAGGATACTTACCTGAAGAACTACGCAAATAACCAGAAGCTACAAATTGTTGGATGAGCCCTTTAATAGATTTCTCGTCTACATTACTTAGTAAACCAAATACAGGGAGTGCATCGTGGCCAGCTCGCATAATACGGTCAGTTCGCTCACCGCGCACGATAGAGGTAATCATAGAGGCACCATAGCGTTCATCAGTGCCCATAATAGCACGGAAGATAGCCTTCGCCTCTTTTGTAACATTGACCTTATCACCGGAGCCTTTACAGGAACTACAATTATCGCAAGTAGTCCAAACGGTGCTTTCACCAAAATAGTTAAGCATATATTTACGTAAACAATTACTACAGAAACAGTAGTCAATCATAGACTGTAACTTGCGGAGCTCCACCTCTTGTCGCTCAGGCGTCTCGATGGACTGTTCAATCAAATACTTATGAACCTGTACATCCTGCCCGCTGTAGAGCAAGATACATTCTGCAGGAGCCCCATCGCGACCTGCACGGCCCGCCTCTTGATAGTAAGACTCCATGTTGCGCGGCATTTGGTAATGCAATACATAGCGCACATTACTCTTGTCGATGCCCATACCAAAGGCATTGGTAGCCACCATGACCTGCAGTTTATCATCTGCATAGGCGTTTTGCATCTCACGGCGCACCTCATCGCTGAGCCCCCCATGATAATGGCCCGCCTTAATGCCTGCACGGGTTAGATTTTCATATACTCGATCTACATCCTTACGCGTCGCACAATAGATAATACCATTTTCGTTATCATGTTGGCGCACATAGTGAACCACATAATCCATGCGCTTTGGTGTACGGATGACAGAGAAGGATAAATTAGGCCGATCAAAGCCCGTTACATACACATTAGCCTTATCTAATCCTAATAATTTCTTAATATCATTTTCTACATATTTCGTAGCCGTCGCTGTGAAAGCCCCTACAATAGGTCTTTTAGGCAGTGAGTTGAGCCACTCACCGATGAGGCGATAGGACGGTCTAAAGTCATGGCCCCACTCGGAGATACAATGGGCCTCGTCCACAATGACTTGAGCAATAGGCAACGCTCGTAATACATTACAGAAGAAATTAGAACCAAGTCGCTCCGGCGCAATATATAAGAGTTTGATCTTACCGCTACGCACTTCGTACATCGTTTTATTAAACTCCGCTTGCGTAAGCGTACTATTGATGAGTGCCGCTGGTATATTCTGTACTAATAGACCATCTACTTGGTCTTTCATAAGAGAAATCAGTGGTGAAAATACGATAGTAAGCCCCGCCTTGCAGAGCGCAGGTATCTGAAAACAGATAGACTTACCAGCCCCCGTCGGCATAATGCCGATTACATCTTCATTGCGTAATAAGGAGGCAATAGGAGCCTCTTGAGCCGGTCTAAAGGAGGTGTACCCAAAGTAAGTTTCTAACATGCGTAGTGCTTGTTGTTTTGTCACAACTGGTTGTTTTAGATATTCTTGTTTTCTTGTCCCCTGTTGGTCCATGGGTACCTCCTTTCACGTGTCATTTTTCCATTCTATTATTTTATCATATTTCGAGTATTTTCGGTTTATTAGTATATACGATTTATAGATTAACCGTCTAATGCCCAAGATGAAAGTATATGCTTAAAATTCGTATAGAAATCAATACAATCTCACAAAATTTTTACACTCTAAAGTGCTAATATATGATACAATAAGAATTATTGATAATACTATAGAATGAAAATTTAACCTAAAATTTAATCTAAAATTTAACCTAAGGAGGTTTTATATAGTCATGACACAAGACAACTTAATGATTATTATCGCCTTTGCCTTATACCTGGGACTCATGATGTATATCGGGATCTACTACTATCGCAAATCGAACAGCATCGGTGATTACATCCTCGGTGGCCGACAACTAGGCCCATGGATTACAGCGCTTAGCGCGGAGGCCTCTGATATGAGTGGTTGGATGCTTATGGGTGTTCCAGGCCTCGCGTATACAACGGGGATTTCAGGAGTATGGATTGCCGTAGGCCTTACGTTAGGTACTTGGGCAAACTGGAAATTCGTTTCTAGACGCTTGCGTAACCATACTGAGGTAGCTAGTGACAGTTTAACTTTACCGGACTATTTGAAAAATCGTTTCCACGATCAATCTCATTCGGTAGCCGTTATCTCCGCCCTATTTATCTTGATTTTCTTCTTGATTTATACATCATCGGGCTTTGTGGCAGGGGGCAAGTTATTCAATACCATCTTTGGTCTTGATTACACCGTATCCCTCTTCATCACCGCAGGCATCGTCGTATTTTACACCTTCCTCGGTGGTTTCCTCGCTGTATCTTGGACGGACTGTATTCAAGGGGCATTGATGTTCTTTGCCATCTTAGCAGTGCCGATTACAGCAGCCATGTTCATGGGCGGCCCTGTAGAAACATTCCAACTCATCCAACAGGAGTTTCCTCAAGGTCTTAACTTATTTGGTAATCCATCCGATTGGTTCACTTGGGCTATCGGCTTAATCTCCGCTCTCGGTTGGGGTCTAGGTTACTTTGGTCAACCCCATATTCTCGTAAGATTCATGGCCATCTCCGATGCTAAAGAGTTAAAAAAATCTACGAATATCGCCATGGTATGGGTTATCTTATCCCTTATGGCAGCTATCGCGGTAGGCCTCATCGGTCACGTATACATGTTACCTGATAAACTGGTAGGTACTGATGCGGAAACAGTGTTCCTCATCATGACAGAACGTCTCTTTACACCATTTGTAGCAGGTCTCATCTGGTCTGCAGTACTCGCAGCTATCATGAGTACTGCCTCTGCACAATTGTTAGTAACAGCTTCCGCTATTGCTAATGACTTCTATGCAAATATCATTCATCCTAAAGCAGGCGATAAGGAGCTTGTACTAGTAAGCCGTATCGTAGTACTTATCGTAGCATTGATTGCCATCTATATGGCAATGGATCCAGATAGCTACATCTTAACAATGGTTGCCTATGCATGGGCAGGCTTTGGTGCTGCCTTTGGTCCAGCCATCTTGTTCTCCTTGTTCTGGAAACGCATGACACGTCATGGCTGTATCGCTGGTATCGTAGTTGGTGGTTTAACAGTACTAATTTGGAAACAATTTGAATTCCTTGGTCTATACGAAATCGTGCCAGGATTCCTCTTCTCTTCCATCGCGATTTACGTGGTAAGTATCATGGATAAATTACCGCCTCGTCCAGTTCTTAAGGACTATAAAGAAGCAGAGAAAATGCACGTCCTATAAAACAGAACACATAAAAATAGAGCTAGTTGATTCAACGATCAACTAGCTCTTTTATTATGAATATTGTTGTAAGCCTTCTTTTATAGCTTCCTTCACTTCAGTCACCAAGGATGCTGGTGAAAGTACTTTTACACTTTGCATATATTGGAGCGCCCAATATTTAAAAGCGTGATGATTTACACGTACACGACATACCACATCATCAGGTGTTACATCACTAAATTCCACATTACCATCGAACCAATCTAAGATTTGATTTACGATAGAACGTTTTGCTTTAAAGCTTACGGTAACGGATTCACCACCGAACATATAAATATGCTCTTTTACGTATTGAGACACATTAAAGGTGCGTTGCTGTTGGTATCCCTTTATCTCCCGTAAAGGTTTTCTCCGTTCGCTTAGCACCGTAATATGTGCAATACGATCGACGCGCAATGTAGACATGTCGTCATAATTTTCGTGGTTTCCAACAAGGTAATAATGTCCCCGATTCATTACTAGTTGGAATGGATTAAATACATATTTCCGTTCCTTGTTGTCTGGACCAAGATTGATATGTAAACGCTTATCCACGTCAGGTTGGCAATAGGCCAACGAAATTTTTCTCCCCTTTTGTATCGCTTCTTCTATGAGATCAATGTTAAGGAATAAGTCCTGGCTCCTATGAAGGTAACCTGTAGCACTTTCAATATCAATACCATGTGGCTTGAAATGAGAACTGCCCAGTTTAGCTACACGACTAATTAAATCCTTACGTTGGGATGCTGTAATATGGCGAGAAGCCAACACACCATCAATCAATAATCGCAATTCCGAATCTTCAAAAGTATGAATCATGTAGAAATCGGTACGGCGAATAGTGCCATCTGCTCCCACGGCAGACTCTTCACATTGAATACCAAAATCACCAGATTCATATAAATCATTTAAATGACGGCCTAAGGTCTTCCGATCCACGGACACCTCGTACCGCTCAGCTAATATACTGCGGATCTCCTCTTGAGATAAAGTATGATTAGCATCTGTTTCACTTTTCAGGATTTCTAGTATGTATACTAGAACTGCCTTCTTAGATGCCATAAAAGACTCCTTTTACAAATAATACAATTAGTACAACTAATACAATTTATATAATCATCCACAACACACCGGATGATGTTCACAAAAATACCCATACATAGTATACCATACTTTTCATATATGGTTCATTTATTTCTCATTAATTTTATCGATTTACTATACTTTTTTGGCAAGATTAAATAACTAAATGTAATAATTATTAAATAATTCTAAATTTAATTATATAAAACAAAACCCGTTAACACTTTTTACATATAAATGTTATAAGTGTAACGGGTTTTGATTTTCACCATGAAATTAATATGAACAAAAATTTCTTTAAAAGCTCAGAATTCTAATATATTGTTAGTCCCTTTTAAGAAATACCATCTGTTTTCTTATTTCTAAGGAAACCTAGATCTCCCATGCGCTTTGTCAACTCATTATAAAAGGCTTCTGCCATGGCATTTTGGTGCTTACTAGTTTGCGATTTATCGGCACTAAAAATGGTATCTTTAATTTTTTTAGTTAAAGTAGACTTAGATTTTGGTTTATTCAACAACTCCATGAACATTAAATCTTCTTCAGAAATATCTCCAATAGCATCATTAAATGAATTCCCACCGTAAATATACTCACCACCACCATCAGCTATGGCTTTCACTAAGTTTGTAAATCGTGCCGGTACATAGGATAGACCTTCCATGTACTCTTGCTTTTCTGGGAATGTTTTATAGAAACGAATACCACCGCGTACCATATGTTCTACTACAGCTTTATATAAGCTGCATACAGCAGGTTCCAATTCATCATCAGATGCATTAGCCGCCTCATGAGCCGCTTTTAATATAGCTAATGCTTCAATCATGTTAAAGGTGCCACCATCCTTGATTAGAGCTTGAAACGTATCTTTTACTAAGGTGTTTTCAAACATTTCCAAAGCCTCTTCATCAAATAGAATTTGGAAGGTAAAGTTATTTATGGCAGTACGCACAGGAATTGTATTTACTTCAGCAGGATTCGACACAGCATAACTGATATCTTTCGCAGCACTTGCTTTACAAATAATAGACTTACGGAATGTGGTATCAAGCATAAAATCTAAATATTGCTCTTGATCTGCTTGGCTGTTAGGCGCTAGTTGCTCAAGTTTGTCTGCAATGCTTTCATCATAAGTACGAACCATAGACAATGTAAGATCTGCATCACCTACATAAGCGAGATTATTAGCCTTAAGATGGTCGTTAAATTGATAGAGATAACATGGATCATTATGAGGTTCTAAATGGTCATGACCTACATAATAGTCGTCCTTTTGCATAACAGAGCGCAAGGCACCGAGGAATTTACTATTACGTTCTTTAAGATTATCGTAGTTAAGGATTTGGGCACCTACCAAGCTACCCACAGTCTTACCACGCAATACCTTTTCCTTATGCGTAGATTCATCATGGCCACGATTAGCAAATAACATGAGCTGACGAACCTCTTCCATGGTATGCCAGCCTGGATAGGTATTATAAGATACGTAAGCAATACCATTATCAGCTAAATGATTGGAAATAATATCAAGCAATTTATCCTTCATTTCATCGCTGATCCAAGAGTAGAAACCATGCGCAATAATATAGTCAAAGGTTCCCATTGATTCATCAAAATTCAAGATATCCCCTTGTACTAAAGATACATTATCAAGTTTTGCATCCCCGATAATTTTATTCCCCTTCTCTACTTGGTCTTGTGAAAGTTCAATCCCTACAAAGGTCGCTTCAGGATTGTGAGCTGCTTGGGAAATGATATTACCACCATAGGTAGCACCTAATTCAAGGACACGCGCCGTTTTAGCCGTTGGTGGCTTAAGACCCACAAGTGTACCATATGCCTCTAAATAGGCAGGTGTAGTAAAAGGAAATGGATAGGATTTATAGCCTAACTCTTTATATATCGTTTGTTGCATTTCTTCATTTACCATCTGTGTATTATCCTTAGCCATATATACCTCTATATTTAATATTAGAATTATTCAAATATGTATTACTAACATTATGTATTGCTAGCATTATGCATAGCTACTTATCATTATACCAAATTCCAAATATATTACCTATGTTTTAAGCAGTTGATACTTAAATAATACAACAAAAAGAGGCACCCTCGAAAGGGTGCCTCATATAGTTATCAGTCGTTAAATAACGAATTATTTTACGTCTTCAAAACCTTTTTGTAAGCGAACATAGCTTAAGCGACGTTCTTTAGCGTCTTGTTCAGTTTTAGCGAACAATTCTTCTGCAACGTCTGGAGCTGCTTTAGCCAAGGAAGCGTAACGTACTTCACCTTTAAGGAAGTCTTGGAAGCTTTCAGTTGGTTCTTTGGAATCCAAGGAGAATGGATTTTTACCTTCTTCTTTAAGTTGAGGGTTGTATCTGTAAAGATCCCAGTAACCAGCTGCAACTGCTTTACGTTGTTCTTCTTGAGCTTTACCCATACCAGCTTTAATACCATGGTTGATACATGGGCTGTAAGCGATGATCAAGGATGGACCTGGATATGCTTCAGCTTCTGTAACAGCTTTCATCAATTGGTTTTTGTCTGCGCCCATAGCTACTTGTGCTACGTATACATAACCATAAGACATAGCCATCATGCCAAGGTCTTTTTTCTTAGTACGTTTACCAGAAGCTGCGAATTGAGCAACTGCTGCTACGTTAGTGGATTTGGAAGCTTGACCACCAGTGTTGGAGTATACTTCAGTATCGAATACGAAGATGTTGATGTCTTCGCCAGAAGCTAATACATGGTCAACACCACCGAAACCGATATCGTATGCCCAGCCGTCACCACCGAAGATCCAGTGGGAACGTTTGATCAAGAATTGTTTTTTCTCAAGAAGTTCTTTCAACTCAGGAGTTGTAGCACCTTCAGCTTCGATAGCTGCTACTAAACGTTCGGAACGTTGACGAGTAGCCGCACCAAGGTTAGCGAATTCAAGCCATTGTTCTAAAGCTTCTTTCAATTCGCCAGTAGCAGTTTCAGCAGCTTTCGCAGCCACTTCTGCTAATTGTTGACGAACTTTCTTAACGCCGATGTACATACCATAACCATACTCAGCATTGTCCTCGAACAAGGAGTTAGCCCAGGAAGGACCTTGACCTTGTTGGTTAGTTGTGTATGGAGATGCAGGCATGGAAGCACCCCAGATGGAGGAACAACCAGTTGCATTGGCAATCATCATGCGGTCGCCGAATAATTGAGTTAACAATTTAGCGTAAGGAGTTTCACCACAACCTGCGCAAGCACCGGAGAACTCGAACAATGGTTGTTCGAATTGAGAACCTTTAAGAGTCTCTTTCTTCATAGGGTTTTCTTTTACAGGAAGGTTAACACCGTAATTCCAAGCTTCAGCTTGTTCAATTTCAGTGTCGATGGAAGTCATTACGATAGCTTTGCCTTTTGGAGATGGACAGATATCAACACAGTTACCGCAGCCCAAGCAGTCTAATGGGGATACTGCGATACGGAATTGAAGATCTTTAGCGCCCATAGCAGGGATTGTATCGAAATGTTCTGGAGCCGCAGCCACTTCTGCTTCAGTTGCCAAGATTGGACGAATTGTAGCATGTGGACATACGAAGGAACATTGGTTACATTGGATACAGTTTTCTGGTAACCATTTTGGAACGAACAATGCAGGACCGCGTTTTTCGAATTTAGCAGTACCAGCAGGTAATGTACCGTCTTCGTAACCAGCGAATGTGGATACAGGAAGATCGTAACCAGCTTGAGCATTGATTGGTTGTGCAATGTTTTGAACGTAGGATGGACAAGACTCACAACCAGGTTTTACTGTGTGGTTGCCTTCATCAACAGCGTTTTTCCAGTCAGCAGGAACATCTACTTTTACCAAAGCGCCAACGCCTTGATCGATAGCAGCATTGTTCATGTCAACGATATTTTGACCTTTTTTACCGTAAGAAGTTACTACGGATTCTTTAAGGTATTTAACAGCATCTTCAACAGGGATGATTTCAGTCAATTTGAAGAACGCAGCTTGAGTTACCATGTTGATACGACCGCCCAAACCGATTTCGGAAGCGATTTTCGCAGCATTGATGATGTAGAAGTTCAATTCTTTTTCTGCGATTTGACGACGTAATTTAGCAGGTAAATGTTCGTCCAATTCTTCAGGAGACCAAGTACAGTTCAATAAGAATGTACCACCTTTTTTGATGCCGCGGATCAAGTCGTATTCATGTACGTAAGATTGACGGTGACATGCTACGAATTGAGGTTCAGTTACCAAGTAAGGTAAGTTGATTGGGTTTTTACCAAAACGAAGGTGAGACATTGTTACGCCACCAGATTTTTTGGAGTCGTAGTCGAAGTATGCTTGAGCATACATGTCAGTGTGGTCACCGATGATTTTGATAGCGGATTTATTCGCACCTACAGTACCGTCAGAACCGAAGCCCCAGAATTTACATTCAGTCAAACCAGGAGTTTCTACTTCTACGCCTTCAGCACGATCTAAGGACAAGAATGTAACATCGTCATTGATACCCAATGTGAAGAATTTCTTGCCATTTTCAGCAGCTAAGTTATCAAATACAGAAACGATGTCTGCAGGGATAACGTCTTTGGAGCTCAAACCATAACGACCAGCGATAACTTTTACATTACGGCCGCCGTCAACTACAGCTGCTTGTACATCCAAGAACAATGGTTCAGCCAAAGCGCCTGGTTCTTTAGTACGGTCAAGAACTGCAATGCGTTCTACAGTTTGAGGAAGAGCTTTCAACAAACGATCTGTTGCGAATGGACGGAACAAGTGAACGTTGATGAAACCTACTTTACGACCCAATTTGTTGAGGTAATCAACAGTGGATTGTACTACTTGAGCGGAAGAACCCATAGTAACGACTACGTCAGTTGCATCAGGAGCACCATGGTAGTTGAACAATTGGTAGTTAGTACCAGCCAATTTGTTAACTTCGTTCATGTAATGTTCTACAACGTCTGGAAGTTCCAAGTAGAATTTGTTGGATGCTTCACGATGTTGGAAGTATACGTCAGGGTTTTCTGCAGTACCACGAGTTACAGGAGCATCTGGGTTCAAAGCGTTTTTACGGAAAGCTTTAACAGCGTCCATGTCTACTAATGGTTTCAAATCTTCATAGTCCCAGATTTCGATTTTTTGAATTTCGTGGGATGTACGGAAACCGTCGAAGAAGTTGATGAAAGGTACGCGAGTTTTAATAGCTGTCAAATGAGCTACCGCGGACAAGTCCATTACTTCTTGTACGGAGGATTCAGCTAGCATAGCGCAACCGGATGCACGAGCAGCCATAACGTCTTGATGATCACCAAAGATAGACAAAGCATGTGCAGCCAATGCACGAGCAGCTACTTGGAATACACCTGGAAGTAATTCACCTGCTACTTTGTATAAATTAGGAAGCATCAATAACAAACCTTGGGAAGATGTGAAAGTTGTTGTTAATGCGCCAGCTTGTAAGGAACCGTGGAATGCAGCAGCAGCGCCTGCTTCAGATTGCATTTCTACAACTTGAACAGTGTTGCCGAAGATGTTTTTACGACCAGCAGCAGACCATTCGTCAATGTGTTCTGGCATTGGGGAAGATGGAGTGATTGGGTAAATCGCAGCAACTTCTGTAAAACCATAAGAAACGTGAGCAGCCGCTTGGTTGCCGTCCATAGTTTTAAATTTACGACTCATGTGATTATTGCCTCCTTAAGCGTTTAGCAAAAATAGAACACTTGCTTAATCTATCATTATGTTTAGGAATAACAACCATTACAAACTTGCGTACATGAAAAAATAATGCAATAATATATATGTTATATATAATACGGCATTATGTGTGAACATACTTTTTTGTAATGGGCACAACCATAATTCCTAATATCATAACTTGATATAGCCCTATAAGCTAATTATAACGTGCTGGGCCCTATCAACGCAACACATACAGTGACTGTCGCTTTGCCAATATTGCTATTCATGCTTTACATAAAGTAATAGCTAGTTGCATTCTAGTAATAACTATTCTCATTTAGTTAGGTCACTTCCTATAACCAAGTTTTATTTTTAGGGGGTTAATTATGGATTTTCATCATTTGAAATACTTCGTTGAAGTAGCTGATCAAAAAAGCTTCAGTAAGGCTGCGAGGAATTTACACATCTCCCAATCTGCTATCAGCCGTACTATCAAAGCTTTAGAAGACGAACTTGGTGTTGTTCTCTTCATGCGTAATGCTAAATCTGTAGAACTTACTGATGGGGGTACCATCTTCTTAACCCACGCTAAACGCGTTGTGTTTATGTTTGAACATCTAAAAACTGATTTTGAAAATGAATTTCGTTTGGAGCAAGGTTCCATCCGAATTGGTATTCCACCAATTACAGATGCACCAATCTTTGCCCAATTATTAGGGGAGTTCAAAAAAGTATATCCGCAAATTGAATTAGAGCTATATGAACAAGGTTCTAAAAAGGTTGAAATCAGCGTTCAAGAAGGTTTAATTGATATTGGTATCATCTGTACTAAACCAAACCCTAAAGAATTTGAGTCCTTCTACCTTACTAGTGACCCACTTTCCGTTATCATTCCAAAATCTAGCCCTCTAGCAAAGGAAAAAGAAATTCGTTTAGAAATGTTAGCTGATGAATCCTTTGTATTACACAAAGATGACTTCAACTTACATGACGAAATCATCAAAGCTTGTAAGCACACCGGTTTCCAACCGCATATCGTGTTTGAAACAAGTCAACGTGATCTTATGTTACAAACGGTTAGTGCAGACCTTGCCATCGCATTGTTACCATCTCGCCTCTGCCCTGAGGTAGGTGAAAATACTGAGGTTGGTTCCAAGGTTGTCGTAAGACCACTAGTGCCTGAAATCATTCATACCCTCTATGTTATTTGGAAAAAAGGTCATTACCTCTCCCACGCTTCTCGCTTGTGGTTAGACTTTGTAAATTCCAAATTACCATTACCTGGATTACAACTCGAGGATCGTCAATAATGAATAAAACATCTGGGCTCGCAGCTAAATTGCGGGCCCTTTTGAAAGCTAAAGAAGCTCCTATGTGGGGCGTGATTATTGTGCTGGTTATTGTTATAATCTTCCAGCAAATACAAATTTCAGAATTACAATGGCGCGTCGATGAAGACCACGATGGCTCCACCACTAATAGCGTAGCAGGTCGCCTATACATCCTAGAAGGGATGGCTAATAAACATGGCGATCAATTAGACGAAGTCTTTAAAAGTATTCGCCAACTCCAAAACGATGGTGCTAAGTACGACTGGGAGCTAAAACAACTACAATGGTTACACCCAGAACTCAAAGTACAACCACCAGAGGCCAATCCACACCAATTCAAATCGACAGACTTAAACCTCGATATGAACCCTGGGAAAGTGCCTGATGTAAAAAAATAAAAAATGCCAGATACAACGATTAGACTCAAATGAGTAATAATACTGTATCTGGCATTTTTAGTTTATGATTTTATTTATCTATATTCAATAACAGAATAATTTTGTTACACAAACACTGAAATTTATTTAACTTACGTTCTATTACATTAATTAAAAATTGTAACATCTTTTATTTTTCTATCTAGCCGATAATAATCATATAATGCAAAAGATTTATCATATGCTTTTTCCTGCTCTCGTACCACAGAATAATGCCTATGATGGAAATTACCTTCATCATCTATATAAAGATAAAGATTTTTCTGGGCCATAACGCCAAATCCCATAGCTTCTAAGCCATAGCCTTTATGAACCCCGTCATTAGTATTTAGATAATCACGTAGTTCTGCTTCACGAGCTTTGTTTACCCAGCCCAATTCCAACACTCTACTAACTAAAGCATCTTCAGCGGCCTTATATGCTTTATCTGCGGCTACCAATCCTTTATCAGGGAACCCCTGAGTAGTCTCTTCATAACCAAATCCCGTTACACCAATTAAGTTTCCAGAGCCATATCTATTCTCATAAAAAATAATGGGATCTGCTACAGTAACAATTTTATCCACAAAAGGATTCCAATAGTTAGAATCAATATATCGCTCCTGCGCTTTATATTCAACAAAATATTGAGTTTTACCGGCATCATTAATTGTTGGTTTAATTTCTATTGTTCCATTCTCATATGTATAAATTGATGAATCAACATAATAAGCAGATACATAGTAATCACCAAGTATTGGCTTCAGTTTATTTTGCAACGCCTTAAGTGTATCAATTTGATTTTGATTATAAATAAATTTTGCTCGCCCTATATTCTTAACTGCCGTTTCCCAAGAATCATAAGGACCTGAAACTTCAACAATGTCACGATTATGTACAGCCAATCGCTCAAAGGCAGCTCGCCCTTCACCAGTCGGGTCATATAATGATATAGCATTTACAGATGCGCCTAGTGTAAAAATTGTTAATACGGCTGCTAAAAATAACTTTCTATACATATTATCCTCTCTTAATTTTATCCTGTAGATTCTATTATTCTTATTATACATAAAACAACATTATTACTAAAGGAAAAGAGCTATATCTCTATATAACCGCTATTATGCGAGAGTATTAAAGATATAGCTCTTTTTAAATTTGATTCAGGGCTACTTAGTCCTCTTTGTGTTCCATAGATTTTGGAAGTGTTAAAATCAATAGACCTGCAAGGAACATGCATGCACCCATTACGTAATAGCCTATTGCAAAGCTACCCGTATGACCATTGATAAAACCAAGCATATAAGGACCTACCCAGCCACCTACGTTACCGGAAGAATTAATAAGCCCCATTGCACCTGCTGCGGCTGCACCAGATAAGAACGTAGTCGGCATGGTCCACCATACACCCATACCACCGTAAACACCAACAGCCGTTAAACAGATGAATAACAAGCTAATTTCTGGAGATGGACTGTGTGGTGTAGCAATAAAACCAAAGGTGCCAATAAACAAGGTAGTAGCAATATGCCAACGTTTTTCATTGCGCTTCTCTGAGGAGTGACCACAGTATACTTGCACAAGTAATGCAGCCGTCATTGGGATAGCAATAGACCAAGCTACCACACTTGGTGGCCAGCCAGATAAACTTTTAAGTACTTGAGGCATCCAGAAGCTAAAGCCCCAGAAGCCAATAATCCATAAGAAGTAAATTAAAGATAAAAGTAATACTTTAGGATCTCTTAAGGCTTGCCAAGTTGTATATTTCTTAACCTCTTGTTTTTTAGCTTCCTCTTTAGCTAATTCTTCTTTCATGTAAGCTTTCTCTGCATCACTTACCCAAGAAGCTTGTTCTGGTTTTTCTTTCATCCAGAATGCAAAAATGAAAGCAAAGATTACAGCAGGTAATGCCTCTACAATGAAGAGTGTGCGCCACCCATGTAAGCCAAAGAATGTTGTATCAAGTAATATACCAGCTAACGGACCACCAATGATATTAGAGAATAACAAAGACGTAAGCATCAAGGAAATGGCCTTTGCTCGCTCCTTTGGTAAGAACCAGTTAGGAATCAACAAGGAATATACTACGGGATACAATGACGCTTCACATAAACCTAGTAGGAATCGATATAAGTAAAACTCCCATACAGTAGTCATGGTCGTCATTAGGACACACACTATGCCCCAACTAAACATAATGCGTGCAATCCAAAGCATAGCATTGCAACGTGCAGCGATCAAAGATGCAGGCACCTCAAAGAGAACATAGCCAATAAAGAAAATACCTGCGCCCATGCCAAAGACCTCTGGTGTCAGCCAAGGCAAGTTTTCTTTCATCGTTAAGCCAGCATAGGCAATATTTACACGGTCCAAAAAGGCAATAATAGAAACAATAAATAATGGCAGGACTACATGGAGCATACGCCGCGTCGTAAAGTCCTTAAAATCGATGGCCCCACTTTGAGGCTCTGGTGTAGATGAGTTCATATAATTCCTTTCTACTACTTAAGATATTACATACCTTATTATCTTAAGAAAACAAAAGTCCTCTGTCAATGGAATTATATAGAATATAGAAATAACAAATAGGAATAGCGAAATCAAAATGATAGCATCTGAAAATAGAAAAGGTATATTCACAAAGAGTGACTGTATAAAATAAAAAAGCACTTTATAGTATAATGCTGTCTCTATTACAAGATAACAAAATACTATAAAGTGCTTTCATATTAATTTGTACTAACAGGATCATAATCAGCAGGTACAGGAGCAACGATACTTACAAAGATAACATCTTCTGTTCCAGTATTTTTTGCGCCATGACATTCACCCTTTTTAGATACTATAACTTGCCCCTTTGTAAAAGGCACCTCCGTATCAGGCGTTGGATAAAATACCCCCTTGCCTTGCAATATAACCCATATATCATCAGAGTTATGATGGTAATGCTTTGGTAAGGTTTGACCAGGTTTAATAACCCATACTGAACCACCTGTGGAATCAGTTTGATAAAATGGAGTCCTAACAGCTTTCTCTAGACTTTCAACTTTCACAAGTTCCATGTCAAAAACACGTTGATCATTCATAATGCTCACACCTTTCATCAATTACCAACTAGCGAGTGCCCGATGCATATTCGCCCAAATTAATATCTATAACAGTACGAACAGGTTGAATCAAGGAATCCTCATACTGAACCTTCCATTTAATATCTGGATTCAGATCTCCATTTTCTAAGCCTGCAATCGTTTGCCCGTCATCAATAGGATTATCGTGCTCAAAAATATAGTACAACACACTATACGCATGATTTACAATATCATCGGGATTCATACCATGAAAATGGTACTGCAAATCAGGGTAGAATAAGGTGCTCATACCTAACGTATCAACCATCATATCATCTGTGCCTTGAATGCTAAAGTAACGCAC
Organism: Veillonella rogosae JCM 15642; assembly: GCF_002959775.1. Classification (GTDB taxonomy): domain Bacteria; phylum Bacillota; class Negativicutes; order Veillonellales; family Veillonellaceae; genus Veillonella; species Veillonella rogosae. The sequence continues at coordinate 35,549 of NZ_PPCX01000011.1, forward strand.
ATTTACGGCATAATAAATAAAACGAGTCACATTTTTATCTGGATGATTTTCAATGGTTTCACGACTTAAAAACTTACGAGATGGACCAAAGACAACAGCCTTGCAAGATGGATATAACTCCAACAGAGCATCTACATATTTCACGAGCATATCGGCACGTTCTTTAGGCTCTAAACCTGAAGCTAACATATCGGTAGCAAATACTCTATATCGGCACTCATCTAGCAACTCATCTACATTTGGACAATCCCACACCTGACTACGCTCAAAATCATCTAGTACAGGTTTATCGATTTTCTCACAATTCGTCACCATTAAGGTCGGTGAAATATCGGCATCATTGTCCTCATAATGAACCTTATAATTTTGAGGTGCCAAACCAGCAGATTCCGCTCCATAACTAAAGCAATCAACAGGGCCTAAATGCTTTGTAAATACATCAACCATTGCATTACGAGCAGGCATATCGCACTGCTCCGGCATTAATAACTCAAGGAAAAACAAACCGCCAGGACGAACAGAGTTATCTGTTAGATCTTGTTTAAATACTTGGCTCATAGTCTCTCCTAACATTAAAATATAAATTGAAACAAAGCTTCCCCCCTTATAGTATATCAAAGGTTTATAAGTATAACAATCATTTAGATATATAACTACAAATATTTTCGAGTATATAATATAACGCAAAAACACTCCCTACAAATCCGAAGATTATAGGGAGTGTTTTGATTTTAATTATAGAGGTTTACGAACCACGTCGATGATAGAGCCATCGCGGTATTCTACGATTGCCACGATGTCTTCGTCTTTGTCAGACACAGGAATGTCTTGTGGTTTACCAACTAAGTCAAATGCTAATTGTTGTAATTCTTCAATTGTGAAGATAGGCAAGTTGCTATCTTTGAAGCGTTCAATCAAATCAGTGCGAGTTGGGTTGATTGCGATACCATATTCAGTAACAAGTACGTCAATGGAGGAGCCTGGTGTAATTACAGTAGCTACTTTATCACGGATCATTGGCAAGCGGCCACGGATCAATGGGCAAGTAATAACTGTGCATTTAGCACCTGCTGCTGTATCGGAGTGACCGCCAGAAGCGCCCATCAATACGCCATTGGAGTCAGTCATTACGTTTACGTTGAAATCAAGGTCGATTTCAGTAGCACCAAGGAATACTACGTCTAAGTAGTTAGTAGTGCAGTCTGTCCAAGGGTTAGCGTACATGGAAGCAGACATTTCGATATGTGCAGAGTTTTTATCCAAAGATGCTGCTGCAGTAGTATCGAATGTTTGAGTATCGTAAATAGCGCGAATCAAACCTTCTTCAAGCATGCCAGTCAAGATACCAGTAGCACCACCGATAGCAAAGCCAGCAACTTCACCGCGTTTGCGAAGTTTTTCACCGATGAATTTCGCCACAGTCAATGGAGCACCACCAGCGCCCAATTGGAATACGAAACCGTCTTTAATGATGCCAGCTTGGTCAAGGAATTCACCAGCTAATTCAGCAATTTTGATTTGGATAGGGTTTTTAGTGAAACCTACCGCACCAGAAGCTATACCTTCTGGATCACCAATGCTTTCAACCTCAACAACATAATCTACGTCAGTTTGAGGAATTGCATAGTTGTGTACATAGTCAACTAAGTTATCAGTGATGATAACAGTTGTATCTGCATAGTGGGAGTCAACTTTAGCATAGCCAAGTGCACCACATGCGGATTTGCCTGTACGACCAGTAGCATTACCACGTGGGTCAGCTGTAGGAGCGCCCATGAAAGCCACGTCGATATGAACTTCGCCACATTCGATAGCACGAGCACGGCCACCGTGGGAACGAATGATTACAGGGCGTTTCAATACGCCTGGGTTTTGTGTTAAGAATTTACCAAGACGATCGCGCAAGCCAGATGTTTCGATAGCTGTTACAGTACCATCTTGAATCATTTCTACTAAGAACTCATGGCATGGGGATAAGGAGGAAGACGCAATTGTAATGTCTTTAATACCTTTCGCTTGAACGCGTTCCATAACCATTTTCATTACATAGTCGCCATTGCGCAAGTGATGGTGGAAAGACAATGTCATACCATCTTTTACGCCAGCTTTTTCGATTGCTTCGTCGATAGAAGCAAGAACTTTATTAGTACCCACACGGCTCATGTGTACAGTTTTACCTGCGCGATGAGCTTTTGGTTCGATTGCGAATTCACCTTGGTATACTTCGCGACCTTCTAGTGCTGGGATATTTGTTGGGATATCGCGACCTACTTTATTTAACATCGTATTCTGCTCCTTCCTCTAATTCAACTTTAATACCTGCTGCACGTGCTTTATCAACAACGCGTTGAGCACGAACTACGATAGGACCATCGATCATTTTGCCATCTACAGCGATTACGCCTTTATTGTTGCGCAATGCATCTGCATAGCTGTTCAATACCTTAACGGAATGAGCGATTTCTTTTTCGTCAGGAGTGAATACTTCGTGGATAATTTTAATTTGGCTTGGGTGGATACAAGATTTGCCATCGTACCCCAAAGCTTTAATGAATTCAACTTCTTCGTGGAAACCTTGAGGATCTTTCACGTCGGAGAATACAGTATCAATTACGCGGATACCTGCTTCGCGTGCTGCATGAAGGATTGTTTGACGAGCGAACAACAATTCAACAGCTGGTTTGCTTTTACCAGTGCGAAGGTCAGCACGATAGTCTTCAGCGCCAAGAGCGATAGCAACTACGCGAGGGCCATGGCAGATTTCACGAACATTGTACAAGCCACGAACGGATTCGATAGCTACGATAATGTTGATGGTACCTTCTTCCCAACCGTTAGCTTTTTCTACTTCTTCAATTTTCTTCGCTACGATTTCAACTTCGGAAACGTCCTCAGTTTTAGGTAAACGAATCAAATCAGGTTTGGCAGGAACGATTACATCAAGATCATCATAACCATAAGGAGTTTGTGTAGGATGGTTGATACGAACAACTGTTTCACCGCGGAACTTACGGGATTTCAAAGCTTCTGCAGTTAAAAGACGAGCAGTGTCTTTTTCTGTTACAGCAACAGAATCTTCGATGTCGATCATGATGGAGTCAGCACCGTGAATGTCAGCACTGTTAATCATTTTAGGTGTATTACCAGGTACGAACATCATGGAACGAGACAAGCGTTTTTTAGCAGCCTCTGTTAATGGATTTGTTTTAACTTCTGGGAATGTTTTATCGTTAGCCATTATGCTTTGCTCCCCCTTTCCAATGCGCCTAATACGCGAGCTTTAATTGTGTAATCCCAAGCATTTTTATCTTGTACGATTACTTTCACGCCATCAAAACCAGCTTCTTTTACTGTGTTCAAAACAACGGATTTAATTTGGTCGCCGTATTGACGGATAACTTTGGATGTTAATTCGATTTCGATACCGCTAGCAATCGGTTCAACCGTTACTAATGCATCATTTTTTTCGTCGAAGCCAGCTTGTGCAGCTTTTACTAATTGTGCCATGTTGCATCCTTTCCTTGTGAAACATTTATAAAGTTCAAGTCTGTACAGGCTCGTCGCGAGAGCCCAGTACAGACGATGAATACTAACAATTAAATTCTAACACTCCATAGTGAAAGTTTCATATTACATGAAACCTGTGATTTTCCACCAAGGAATACCAATTACGTAGTTCAATACTAAACATACTACTGCAATCATTAAACCAACTGTCCACCAGTCTTTTACATTGTTATAACCAGCGGAGAAGATGATTGGACCAGGAGCAGCACCGTAGTGAGTTACGGAACCACCATAGGAGTTTGTACCAATCAGGATGAATGCAAGTAATGTAGGATCGATGCCTGCGTTCATACCAACGATCAAGAATACTGGAAGCATCGCGGAGATGTATGCAGTACCAGATGCGAAGAAGTAACGAACAGCAACGGAAATAATGGAGATAAGGATAAGCATCATGAATGGATCTAAACCGAAGTTCATGTGAGCTTCTAAATATTTAGCCAACCATTCGAAGAATTTACCTTTAGACAATGCGGAGGATAAGCCCAGGATACCACCGAACCAAATCAATGTGTTCCAAGCAGCTTTAGTTTTGAGCAAGTCATCCCAAGTAATAATACCACATATAAATGTAGCAATCATCGCTACGATAGCAACTGCTGTAGCGTCAATTTTGATATCAAATGTTGGAAGAATCCAACCTGTGATCGCAAGAAGCGCGATAGCAATAAGACCTTTTTCAGACGCTTTCATAGGTCCCAATTCAGCTAAGCCATCTTCAGCAATTTTCTTGTTGTCGATTTCTTTTACAGTAGGGCGTTCATACATGTAGCCAATAATAGGAACAAGCATTAACATGATAAAGCCAGGTACGAACATTGCTAATGCCCATTGAGCCCAGTTCAAAGATACTCCTGTCAATTTAGTAATAAAGTCAAGAGCTAAATAGTTTGGCGCCATCGCAGTTGCAAAGAAGAAGGATGTTACCTTTGTAGCAAAGTAACCATTCTGTAAGAGGTAAGCGCCTGCTTTTTTTGCAGATTCGCCAGGATAAGAACCAACTGCTTCAGCGATGGACAAGTTAATTGGATATACGATACCAGCCGCACGAGCCGTGTTGGATGGTGTGGCAGGAGATAAGATCATATCAAGGAATGCCGTAACATAACCAAGACGAAGTGTAGTACTACCAAAAGCGCGAACCAAGTAGTACGCAATGCGGTGACCTAGGCCAGTTTTACCAAATGCAACGGATAAACCGAAAGCTGCGAAGATCAACCATAATGCTGTATTGCTGTAACCAGTCAATACTTCTTTTGTATTGCTCAATAAAATAGAAGATGTAGCAACACCTAATAATACTGTAATAGGAACTGGGAATGGTTTTAATACCAAGCCCACGATAGTAGCTAAATAAATACCGAATAATTTCCATACTTGCGGTTTGAGGCCTTCTGGTGTGCCACCGAACCACATAAACGCGACGATGGCAGCCATAATGCCAATACGCCATAATTTGTCTTTCATGTGTGTCGTTACCTTTCTTAACTAACTCAGGCATACATAAAATCATCTAGTCTTGAACAACGTAACAGCTCGCGACGTCTGTTACATCGATTAAGTCTACACTCATTATAAATGTTTAAAAGAATTATGAAAAATAGATTACCTTTATAGGGGTTATAAAAACTTTTATATCTATCAATCATACTTTTTATGCATTTTGAGCATAGTTTTGCAGCTCCAAATGAAAAAAATGCATGTATACGCCCTCAAAGGGGGTATACATGCACTTACATGGTACTGCTTTACTCTTTCGAGATATCTTTATTATGGGCTATTATATCGAAAAAGTCCAATACTGAAATAGCATGGATAAACAGTTATAATAGCTCATAGATATGCTCTATTGCAAAGATTCTTATGCTTTATATTCTCTAAAAATACTATTATCTACTACGGTATGTTCTTTGTAGTAATTGCGAACATACTCAATAAATGTCTTTACTACTACTAGATTTTCCGCATCCTTTGTGTACACCATATTCGTATCACGTGTGATGCATTCACCGTCTTTATTGCGCAACGGACTTACATAAATATCTTTATCCTTGCAAGATCCAAGGCCCATATAGGTCAAAATCGACCAGCCAAGGCCTGCACGAACAAAGTGACGACAGGTACTCATGGAGTTTACATCCATTGCAACACTCGGTGGCTCTTCAAAATGTTCAGCACACCATGTTTCGATGATGTTGGCTACCGATACATCTGTTTGGTATTTAATGAATGGCACCTTCTCTAATGACTCAGGTGGTACTAACTCTTTATATACCAAACAATACGGCTCAGCCAGTAACAATTCAGATTTTCCAGATACATCATAGCCACCACGAGCAAAGGCAACCATACAATCGCCTGTATTGAACATTTTTACTACTTGATGGCTGAAAGCAGTCTTTACTTGAATATGAACATCTGGGTATTGTTCGCGGAAGGCTTTCAATAAGGCAGGTAGCTCATAGTCTGCAAAGTTGATAGATGACGCAATTTTTAAGGTCCCTTGAATCTTACCAGACGCAGAATTCATAGCATTCTCCAACGCCTCTTGATCTTGCATCATTCTTTTACAGTAATCATAGAAAATTTCGCCTTGTGCCGTGAGGGCAATCCCTTCAGCAGTCCGCAACAATAGAGAATGGCCCAAGGCTTTTTCCATATGACGCAACCGATAGCTCAACGCCGGTTGCGATAAAAATAATTTTTCTGCAGCCCTTGTAATATTGCCTTCATCCACAACGGTCACAAAGGTTTGCCATTCTCTATCGTCCATACTATCTCCTTGTTATCGCTTATTACCAAAGATGCGCAATAAGGATAAGAATAAGTTAATAAAATCTAAGTATAGATTTAACGCACCTGTAATTTCGATACGGTCTAAGATGCTTTCATCCTCCATCAAAGCTACTTCGGTTACATTGTTTTTAATGCGGTTAACGTCAATAGCTGTGAAAATGGAAAACACAACAACGCCTACATAGCCAAGCACGAGGCTCACTGTATCACTGAAAGCACTGAGTACAGCCCAGTTAAAGTAACGAGCCCCTATCATCACAAAAGATACGATAATCATACCAATTAAGGCAGCCATTACATATGGTGTTAGGGATGACAAGTTACGTTTCGTAGTAGCCCCTACTACGGCAAAGCCAATGAAGAATGCCAGTGTACCTACTAATGCAGGAATGACTACATCAAACACATTATATCGCAACGATATCAAGGTCAATGTAAGACCATTCAATGCACTGTAGAGGAAGAACATACCGCGCAAAGTCATTACATTTGCCGTATATGCTCGAGCACTAAATAGAACTATAACACCAATCTCTACTAATAAAATGATAGTGAAGTTTTGGTACGCGAATCGCAACCAATTTGGATTTGCTAATGCAGCAAATCCAACACCGATAGTTGTAAGCAAACCTACAACCATCCACAAGAAAGATCCCTTCAAACGTTGGGATACGATACTTTCAACCTGAGCAACTTGAGAGTTGCTAGGTCCTGTTACATTATATGGATTCATAGTCTCGCTCCTTGTATTAAGCATTTATATTTTGACTAGCCTATATTTCGTCATATAATTCCGTCACGAAATTAGGCAGTCCCTATATTATAAAATCATTATCCCTAACTATCGAGCATTGGCAATGCCTGCAAACACCTTACCGCGTTCGCCATCGATAGTTACCTCTTGACCTTCAAGAAGTACGTCATGAGCATTTTTAGCACCTAAAATTACAGGAATACCATAGGTAATGCCAGCAATAGCACTGTCAGAGGTATAACCGTCTTCAACAGCGATAATGCCACCTGCACGTTTAGCAATAGCCATTAATTCAGGCTCCATTGTACCCACCACAAGGATGTCGCCGTCTTTGAAGCTTTCATAATTACCCTTATGATTAGCAGCAATGAATATAGTGCCTGTAACGGATTTACGCAAAATACCATTACCAGATAAGAGTACTTGGCCTGCAATATGAACGCGAATCATATTTGTAGTACCTGTAGCACCAGATGGTACGCCAGCCGTTACCACAACTAAGTCACCAGACTCAATGGCACCTGTGCCAAGAGCACCTGTAATCGCTTGTTTAACCATTTCATCAGAATTAACGATTTCATGACCTTTAATAGCCTCTACACCCCAGCATAATTGCATGCGGCGAATTGTTTCGTCATGCGGTGTTACAGCAATAATTTTGCAAGCCGGACGATGTCGAGCTGTGCTAATTGCAGTATGACCAGATTCAGTACATGTCAAAATAGCAGCAGCTCCAAGGTTTTGAGCGATACGTACGCTTGCTAAACATACAGCACTGGTAGTCGTCATATCCACATCTTGACGAGCACGACTTTTACTATCGTAAATAGCCGCTTGTTCTGTTACCTCAGCAATGCGTGTCATAGTCGTAACCGCCTCTACTGGGTAAGCGCCATTTGCGGTTTCACCAGACAGCATAATTGCATCCGTACCATCTAAGATGGCATTGGCTACGTCACTTGCTTCCGCCCGTGTAGGACGTGGATTTTGAATCATGGACTCCAGCATTTGGGTTGCCGTAATAACTGGTTTACCCAAGTCATTACATTTTTCAATCATCATTTTTTGAAGTACTGGTACCTCTTCGGCCGGGATTTCTACACCGAGGTCACCGCGAGCAACCATAAGACCGTCCGCTACTTCCAAAATTTCATCGATGTTTTTAACGCCTTCAGCATTTTCAATTTTTGCGATAATCTTGATATCTTTTTTCTCAGACTCAAGGATACGGCGGATAGCCACCACATCTTTGCCGCGTTGCATGAAGGATGCGGCCACAAAGTCTACACCCTGTTGACAGCCAAAGCGTAAATCTGCTTCGTCCTGTTCAGATACTGGAGGCAAGCTAAGCGCTACACCTGGCACAGCCACCCGTTTACGGTTACCGATTTCACCACTGTTTTGAACGGTAGTAATGATGTTATTCCCTTCGATGGCATCGATGTTAAGTGTTACAAGACCATCAGCCAAGAGGATTTTATCCCCAACGGACACATCGCCTACAAGACCTTTGTGGTTCACAGAGCTCATCTCTTTTGTACCTTCCACTTCATCGGTAGTCAATGTAAACTTTTGACCTTCTTCAAGGAATACTTTGCCCTCTTTAAATAGGCCAAGTCGAACCTCAGGACCTTTCGTATCGAGCAATAGCGCGATTGGTTTATTAACAATCATCGCCGCATCGCGCACCATTTGCATGCGTTCCGCTTGCTCTTCGTGAGATCCGTGAGAGAAATTGAAACGAGCCACGTTCATGCCTGCTCGCATCATATCTTCCAAGATACCGAATTTATCTGTTCCTGGACCTACAGTACATACGATTTTTGTACGTTTCATCTTTCCTCCTATGAAAGCAATTTCTATATCGAATCTTTCATTTCTTATTATATAAATGTTTGTGAAAGCTATCTGTGTTCCACGCACATATGTTATTGCACCTCTACGGAGCCATCACCTAATATAGCTTCAATAGCCTTGATGGATTCATCGCTAGGGTCAAAGCACATGTTCGGTGGCAAGTTAATGCGCTTCCGTTGACGGTGCAAATATAGTGATGTTGGCACAGAACCTGCGGTGTTCGTTAACAGCCGTTTTAAGGCTTCACTATTTTCTGGCGTGTCATATTGACTATAAATATGGATGGCCACATGTTTTGCCTGACTATAGTTTACCTTTAATGGCATAATGCGGTCTGCAATAATTTGCACACCCTTTTCATCCGCATCAACGCGGCCTTTTACCTTAACGATCATATCAACAGCAAGGAACTGTTGACTTTGACTAAAGACCTTAGGGAACGCCACCACATTGGCTGCACCAGAATAATCTTCGATACGAAGAATGGACATAACCTCGTTCCGCCTTGTCATGCGGTCCGTCTTATTTTCAATCAAACCGCCAAAGGTTATGGTTTGACCATCATATTGCTCTGGATTTTCTACGAGAGCCCCCAGTTCAAATAGGCCCTCTAGCTCCTTCGCATAGCCTTGCAAGGGATGGCCTGTGATATAAAAGCCTGTGTATTCCTTTTCATCCTTTAATTTATCGTCTTCCGATAAATCCTCCACATTCGGTACAGGGATGAAATCAACGGACTCCTCTATATCGCCAAAGAGACTCATGGTGCCCATAGCGGCATCCTTTTGCTCTTTAGCACCTACGGCTTGAGCGCTTTCATACATGTGCAATAATTGGTTTCTATTTTCCTTGAAACCATCCATGGCACCGCATCGAATGAGACTTTCAAGAAGTCGTTTATTAACAACCTTGTTGTCCACGCGTTTACAGAAATCTACTATATCCGTATAGAGGCCGTGCTCATTGCGCTCGCGAATCAAGCGATCAATGGCATTATCCCCTACGTTCTTGATGCCCCCAAGTCCGAAGCGAATGGCATCACCTTGTACAGCGAAGCTTCGTTCAGAATAGTTAATATCTGGGCCGAGCACCTTAACATTATGCTTCTTGCAGGCATTGATGTAGTACGTCAATTTCTGCATGTTTTGCATGAAGCTAGTCATGGTAGCAGCCATAAATTCAGGGAAATAGTGGGCTTTCAAATACGTCGTTTGGTACGCAATGTATGCATAGGCCGCACTATGTGATTTATTAAAGCCATAGCCGGCGAAGTATACGAGCAAGTCAAATACTTCATTTGCAATGGACTCTTCTATACCATTATTTATGGAACCTTGAATAAAGGACTCGCGCTGCGCCTTTAGAACAGATTCCTTTTTCTTACCCATGGCGCGGCGCATCAAGTCCGCTTGACCAAGGGAGAATCCGCCCATGGCGGATGCAATTTGCATAACCTGTTCTTGGTACAAGATTACCCCAAAGGTATCTTTTAGTATTGGTTCCAAGATAGGATGTAAATAGGTAACCTCTTTTTTACCGTGACGGCGGTCGATGAAGTCCGCCACCATGCCAGAGCCCAGTGGGCCTGGACGGTACAAAGCTACCAATGGAATTAAGTCTTCAAAATGTTCAGGTTTAAGGTCCATAACGAGTTTGGTGATACCTTCCGATTCGAGCTGGAATACACCAGACGTATCGCCCTTAGTGAGGATATCACAAGCCGCTTTATCATCGAGCGGTATTGCATCTAAATCGAGGTCAATACCACGGTTCGCCTTGATGAGCTTTAAGGCATCCCCCATAACCGTTAAGGTACGGAGGCCCAAGAAGTCCATCTTTAAGAGGCCTAATTCCTCGATGTTATCCTTATCGTACTGAGTGACAAAGCCTTCATCGTTGGCATTTTGTACTGGTACGTGGTCATCTAGAGGGTCCGCAGAAATTACGACGCCCGCCGCATGGGTGGACGAATTTCGCGCTATCCCTTCTAGTTTTTTACCAAAATCAAATAACTCTTTAACATTTGGATCAGCTTCGTATAAAGCCTTTAACTCTTTGCCTTGTAGAGCCTTATCTAAGGTAATCCCCAGTTCGTTGGGTATCATCTTCGCAATGCGGTTCACTTCCGCCAGTGGTAAGTCTAGCACGCGTCCTACGTCACGAATTACGGCACGCGCTGCCTCAGTACCAAAGGTAATAATCTGAGATACACGCTCCTGTCCGTATTTTCGCGTTACATATTCGATAGCTTGACCACGCTTTTCATAACAGAAGTCAATATCGATATCGGGCATGCTTACCCGCTCTGGATTTAAGAAACGTTCAAAGAGCAAATCGTATTTTAATGGATCAAGGCCTGTAATGCCAAGTAGATAGGCAACTACAGAACCGGCCGCAGAACCACGACCAGGACCTACTAAGATATCGTGCTCACGGGCATAGCGTACATAGTCCCATACGATGAGGAAGTAATCCTCAAAGCCCATTGTGCCAATAACATCGAGCTCGTAGTCGAGACGTTTTTGTAACTCTTCAAAGGTCTCACCATAGAGACGTGGAATTTCTCGTTCACAAACCTTACGCAAATAAGTCTTAGACGTTTCCCCTTCTGGCACATCAAAGTGCGGCAAGTGATGTTCGTCGAAATTAAACTCTACATTACAACGATCTGCAATTTTTAAGGTATTTTCCATAGCTCCAGGAATATGTGAGAACAACTGCGCCATCTCATCCCCAGATTTTAGATAGAACTCATCATTTGGGAACTTTAAGCGGTCTACCTCAGCACGGCGACGGCCTGTAGAAATACATACCTTAATATCTTGCGCGTCCGCATCCTCTTTTAAGACATAGTGGAAGTCATTAGACGCTACGATGCCAAGACCGTATTCCTTGCTGAGCTTAATGAGCTCCTCTTGAGCCTTTGCCTCCTCTGGTAAGCCATGATTTTGGATTTCTAAGAAGAAATTATCCTTGCCGTACGTCTCGATATACCATTCGATGGAACGCTTAGCGCCTTCCATATTATCTTGCAAGATATATTGAGGGATCTCACCTTGAATACACGCACTGAGAGCAATTATGCCTTTGCTGTATTGACGCAATAAATCGCGGTCTGCACGGGGTCGATATAACAGGCCTTCCGTAGATGCTTTAGACACGATTTTAACGAGATTACGATACCCTTCCATGGTCTCCGCTAACAAGATAAGATGTTTTAATCGTTCACGGCTACGACCTTCGGGACGATCGAATCGGCTATTTTCCGTTACATATACTTCACAACCGATGATCGGCTTAACGCCTTGGGCCATACATTCTTTGTAGAAATAAATGGCTGCGTACATATTGCCGTGATCTGTAATGGCAAGGGCCGGCTGATTTAACTCCTTCGCACGACGCACCATGTCAGGCAAGCGACTGATGCCGTCCAGCAAACTAAACTCTGTATGACTATGTAAATGTACAAATGGCTGCATGGTACACCTCCTTTAAGGGCGATGAGCAAAATACACGTTCAATGACTTCTTACGAGCCTTCCAATCTGGCAAAAACTGTGCTACTAGATTGTGAAAGTTCTTGGAATGGTCTAAATATTTAAAATGAGCAAACTCATGAATCATAACGTACTCAATATACGCCTGTGGCCCCTCTAATAAGCGAGTGTTCATCTTGATGAGCTGCTTTGCTGGCGTGCAAGAACCCCAACGGCTCTTCATACGCTGCTGTTTTATGGTTGGCATAGGCACATCGATACCTTGCTTGTGGTAGCGTTGATATACAACCTTCGCCCAATGGACAAAGACCTTCTCCCCTAAATTACGCCAATAACTTTGCATTAATTTATGCTTTGCTTCATAGGTCGTACCACGAGGCACTACCATGGTAAGGATGGCTTTTCCGTCAAAGCCAATGTGAGGCTTTCCATCCTGCTCAACTAGGCGCAACGTAACGGGAATGCCGAGGATTGATAAGCTTTCACCATTCACATACTGCAACGTATCGACGCGCTTGGCATTCAATGCATCAATCTTGTAACGAGCCCGCTCAATGAAGGGCATATTCTCGATGACAAACTTGTCCACCCTATAATCCGGCACATAGGCATTCGCCGACACATGGATCACACCATCCTTTGTAATGCGCATATTCATGTTCTTCACACGCTTGATGGTTAACTCATATTCAATTCTGTCACCATTATAGGTAATAGACCTAGTTGTTGAAGTATTCATACCTTTTATTTTATCATAAAACACTTATAAAAACGTAGAAATCTGGTGATTTTAATAGAATTGCTTAGATTCTAAGTAATAATGATTTTTTACTATTTTATAATATAAAAATGACACCTATACCAAACCTAATAGAAGGTATAGGTGTCATTAAATCTAAACTCACTCTAGATAGTTTTCCAACCCTAGTTTATGTTGTTGTTTTAAACTCATACTTTTTCTTGCAGTAACTAACTCAACAAATAATTCTTCTATAATTTCCTTATCATCTTTACTAAATTGACTATAATGCTCTAAGACTATAATTTTATCGTTAAACTGATGATCATGATTGCGTTCTTCGATTAATTCAGATTCTTCATATGTTTTAAAATCGCCTGTATTATTCTCACTATTTTCATTAATAAAATTATATAGCAATAACTTATCTGAATAATATTTCCAAACTGTACCCGTTTCTAAATCTATCTTAGTAATACTACCAAAATCAATATTATAGAATATATTTTTTGAAATTTTATACTTATCAATTTTCGATAATTTAGATCCTGTAGCTAAATTATAAATTCCCCGTGTTTCACTAGAGAAAAAGAATGGAAATCTAATTATGTTGCCCTCCTCTATAGGAATTCTTTCTTTAAAGTCTGCATAAAATTTGCCTTCCCAAACTTTCTGCTCCGAATCAGAAAACCTACTAAACTCAGGATATACATTAGTAATATCATTTGGTCTGATATCATTATGAGGCTTTTTACGTAATACAAATACATGATTGTTATTCAATTCATTATATACGCCAATACCACTTGTAGTTATATAATATATTTTTCCTCTTACCTCATCGAAACCAAGAACATCCGAGGCAATTATATTAGTCGGTTCTTTGTAATATATCATGCCATTCATACCAACTATCGGTCCCGAATACTTAATGAATGGGTGCATAAAATATGTAGTAAAAAAAAGCCAACCAAAAAAAACTATACCTTCTAATATTAGAAAAATAAGTACACCTCGTTCAAGCCTTTTCTTTAGTTTTTTTTCTATCTTCATAAAAACCCATCCAATCAGCTTGTTAAAATACTAATCATTACTCCACAATATTATAAAAATAAAAATAGCGTATTTCTAATTTTTACTAACATAGTTATCTCGTAATTGTAATAAGATAGTTCGTTCTTCTTCGCCAATTTCATAAAGACTATTTAATAACATTAGACGATCTCCATAGTTATATTTCAACATAGCAATTAAAGAGTCTCTAACCTTTTTACCAGCAATACTTTCATCAAAGTATACTTGCATATTATTTGTTTCTTTATCGATGATAATAAAACCACTCACATTAAATATTAGGATTTTCTTAGGAGTATCTTTTATTCCTCTTACATCATTAGTAATTATTAAATGTTTATCTAAATCAAGTAATGTTGCTTCATAGCCTGAATGATACCACCGTTTATTATAGTATTTAGCACCACGGTCTGGGTTCATTAGCATTTTTTCGAAGTTATCTAAATCCTCATTCGAAAAATCTTCTAGCTTAGTTTTCTTATTAACAATCATCTTTGATCGTGGATAAGTAATTTTATATGCCCTTGATTCATCACCAGAGATTTCAAATTCTAGGACATCTAACACATGATTTTTAATATCGTATCGACCAATCCCATCATAGCCTAAATAATAATAGTAAGGCTCATCAAAATACACTGCTAAAATACGATTAGAAATCGATTCATTGATTGAAATGTCAACTAACTCATGCGACTCATCCATAATAACTATATTATTTGGTGAACTATCCTGATAATAATACTGATAAATCCCAGTACTAATAATTACTAGTCCGAGTAGTATTAAAACACAAACCTTTTTCATAACAATACCTTTAAGCTACTCCTCTAGCCACTTTTATTCATAAATATTTAATCTACTTCTATATTTCAATTATATATTAAACCAACTTATATCACCAATGAATATTTTAATATTGTTATCTTTTATTTATTTTTATTTTTAGCCTAAAAAGAATATCAAAGCTTTAGCACTGTTATTTACACTATAGTAATACAAAAGCTTTATAAATAAACACTACTACTTAAACTGATCAAAAATATACTAAAAGATTCCAAGTCCTAACTACATTATTAGAACATGGAATCTAAAATTATACTGCTATTAAAAAGAAATTCTGCTACCTTGTGATTTAAACCTTCCAGGCGTTTCTGACAATTTCTTATATATATCAAATGTTTCAGATGGACCTAAACTTTCAATCGGTTGTAATATCATATTATCACCGTAATACCGTTGTTGTAATCTAGTAAAATTATTTATAGTTTCAACATCTTCTGGATTTAAATAATATACAATAATTGTATTGCTCTCTTGATTGATAATAACATAGACATCATCATTCATCGCATAAATTTTATCATTAATAATATCCATCGAAATACCTTTATTAATGAGATATACACTGTAGGCCTTATCAAAAATTGTATTGTATCTGCTATCAACTACATACCGATACTGTAAATCATGATATAACCAACCCCCACCTATAAAGAGAAATAGACCAAAAGTAATTACCAATACCTTTGATAGCTGCAGTAAACTCTTTAAAAAATCTATTATTTTATTCATATTTATATAATTGTAATATTTCTCCATAAACTCACTATAATATAACAACCTACAAAAGCTTTTATCCCTAATAATGAATTATAAATGCAATATTTCTAGCCAATTGTTACGTACTAACAGTACAAGATATCCATCCTTCTCTGAATTCTTTGTTACATATACTCTATATGATTCATTTTCATATACATAAAGAGACTTAGTTTGTTCAATTAACTTCCAATCCCCACTTATAGGTTTTATTGATTCTATATCTTTATGTAATGAATCTTTCTTTATACTTATTGATACACCTATAGATAATAGATTTCTTCTGTTCGGATCATATACATCTCCATCAATTATATAGTGTTCTCGCGGAAAAGCTGCATTTAAAGCTTGTGTCAGTTCTATTCTAGTCTGCACAACAGCATCATTAAACAAGAACCTATAGCCTAATCCACAAATTAGCCATACAAAAAAACAGCCTATAAATGTGTACCAAACAACAGAATAAATTGTTTTAAATTTCATCGCTAAAAATCCTCTATATTTCCTATATACTGGATTTATCGAACAAAACAGCTAGAGAATTAAAGATATTCCCAGTTACCACTTTCAATTAAACGCCGATATCTTATAGGAACATTCTCGTAATTATCTATTATCTTTATTCTTCCAATAAAATCATCATATTGTTTTTCATCCATATCAAATTTAAGATTTACAAATATATAGTGATCTAAATATCCATCATAAATAATATATTTTTGTTGAATATGATCAACTTGACCAATAAAAATTTGATGTTTATAAATTGATTTGTATATATGATAATTATCTGATTCTAAGGAGTTTATTAATTTATATGACTTTATACCAGATCCAATTCTAATCATTTGTCTATAATCATACAATACGCCTTCATTATTTAACTGAATTAAATAATCTGGCTTTATACCAACCACACTTCCTAATTCGGCATGAAAAAACCAGGAATTCACTAGAAAATAGATACCAATTAAAAACAGTGAAAAAATATTTCCTATTATGCTAATTATTAGCAATCGCTTTTTCCACATCAGCTAATCAACCTCTACTTTCATTCGGAATTCTACATATATATTAATTATTACGCTATCAGAACTTTGCAGCCAATACTAAATCAATTCCTTCTTTGTAATATTAAAGTCACTTTATCAGACCCTCGTTCTTTAAATAGTTCGAGATAAATATTAGTATCATAATCATGTCCAACAATACGATTCTTGTTAATTTCATTCCAGCCTATATTTCAATTATATATTAAACCAACTTATATCACCAACGGATATTTTAATATTGTTATCTTTTATTTATTTTTATATTTAGCCTTAACAAATAATGCCAAAGTGTTAGTACAGGTATTTACACTATAGTAATACAAAAGCACCATCTACCTAAGTCCCACTTATGTGTCGGTTCCCATTAAGATAGATGGTGCTTTTATAATTGTCCTAATTAAGTTGTTCTAATAAACATGTCCCACTCGGTCTACAATGTAGTATAGCACTACTTTATATTTCGTCGTGCCGCTAAGCTACTAGCGCTGCTAGCTAGACCCGCCCGATTGATATGTGGGTTCCCATGTTTGTACGTTTTTGGCTTGCTACTTTTATCTTCTACCTTTGATTTCTCAAATTTAGTAAATAGATTGTCTAGCTCGCGCAAGAGGGCACGTTTTTGTGAGTCTTTCAACTCGAATACTTCACCTTTATAGGCGATGTATTTATTTTTGAGTACAGGACTGAGGTCATAGATGGGCTCGTGTTGTTCTCCATTTACATCTAGCAGCTCATCCAAGGTCAATCCATAATAGCGAGACAGGGCACAGAGTGTATCTAAATCTGGTTCGCGATACCCTGTTTCGTAATTTGAAAGCGCCGCATTACTGATACCTACGGCCTTTGCTACTTCGATTTGGCTTTTGCCCATGCGCACGCGAGCACGCTTTAAGTTCTTATAAAACTGCATGTTCATCACCTACATCGATACATAAACAACTACAAACTATATATTTTATAATAATGTATCACTGATTTTTATAGTAGTGTATCACTAATCTTTATAGTAATGTATCACTGATTTTTTTGAAAGCTTCATCAGCTACGGCTAATGTACGTTCGATTTCACTGCTCTTGTGGCAGATAGATACAAAGTTACTTTCATAAGGACTTGGCGCATAGTAAATACCATGGCTCAAGTTGTGGTGGAAGAACATTTTAAATTGTTCTTCGTTGCAAGATGCTGCATCATCAAAGTTCTTAACTGGTTTATCAGTGAAGAAAATGGTGAACATGGAGCCTACCCGTTGTACTACAACAGGCACATTATATTGTGCAGCCAAGCGTTCAAAGCCTTCACAAAGGGCAATTGTCGTATCTTCTACTTGTTTAAAAACAGTTGGATCTCGTTGCAAAATGGAAAGCGTTGCAAGGCCAGAGGTAACGGCAATTGGGTTACCGCTCAATGTACCGGCTTGGTAAATAGGACCAGCTGGTGCGATTTGGTTCATAATCTCACGAGAGCCACCAAATACAGCGAGTGGCATGCCACCGCCAACGATTTTACCAAGGCATGTAAGGTCAGGTTTAATATTGTAACGTTTTTGTGCACCCCCACTGCTAGCGCGGAAGCCACACATAACTTCATCAAAGATTAACACTGCGCCATGAGCCTTAGTCACTTCACGCAAGGTTTCAAGGAAGCCTGGTTCTGGAGGCACACAGCCCATGTTACCTGCTACAGGTTCTACGATGATAGCCGCAATAGTGTCGCCGATGTCGTCGAATAATTTGCGAACCGCATCAGAGTCATTGTACGGCAAGGTAATTGTATTTTCTGCTACACCTTGAGGAACGCCAGGGCTATCTGGCACACCAAAAGTAGCAAGGCCAGAGCCAGCTTTCACCAAAAGCGCATCACTATGACCATGGTAACAGCCAACAAATTTTACGATACGATCGCGACCAGTATAGCCACGAGCTACGCGCAAAGCACTCATAGTCGCCTCTGTACCAGAGTTAACGAGGCGGATAACCTCCATAGATGGCATGAAGGCTTGTACCTTTTTAGCCAATTCTGTTTCTAGTAGTGTAGGCGCACCATAGCTAGTGCCGCGAGGAATCGCCTCTTGCAAGCTTGCGATAACTTCAGGGTTCGCATGGCCCAAAATCATAGGGCCCCAGCTCAACACATAGTCAATGTATTCGTTATTATCGATATCATAAATGCGGCTGCCGCTAGCGCTGCTAATAAACGGAGGATTAGAACCTACACTACGGTAGGAACGAACAGGACTGTTTACGCCGCCTGGCATATAACGTTTAGCCTCTTCAAAGGCCTTTTCAGATTTACCGAGTTGGAACATAGTTCCTCCTTATTGTTGTAACCATTTAGCAATATCTAAGGCATGGTACGTAATGATGATTTTAGCACCAGCACGCTTCATGGAAAGCATTGTTTCCATAACGAGGCGTTCTTCGTCGATAAGACCAGCTGCAGCAGCGGATTTAACCATCGCATATTCGCCAGATACATTGTATACCGCTACAGGTAATTCATAGCGGTCACGTGTTTCACGAACGATATCCAAATAGGACAAGGCTGGTTTAATCATAATAATATCTGCACCTTCAGAGATATCGAGTTCGATTTCTCTGAAAGCTTCCAAGCGATTAGCTGGGTCCATTTGATAGGATTTGCGGTCCCCAAATTTAGGAGAAGAGTTTACAGCACCACGGAACGGACCATAGTATGCAGATGCATAT
This sequence comes from Veillonella rogosae JCM 15642, assembly GCF_002959775.1. GTDB lineage: Bacteria > Bacillota > Negativicutes > Veillonellales > Veillonellaceae > Veillonella > Veillonella rogosae. The sequence goes on from NZ_PPCX01000011.1 coordinate 55,192, forward strand.
TTTGCAGCATAGCTCATGATGGATACATTCGTGTACCCTGCCGCATCAAGGGCTTCACGGATAGCACCTACACGGCCATCCATCATATCGGATGGCGCCACCATATGGGCACCGGCTTCTGCTTGGCTTACCGCTACTTTACAAAGCAATGGCAATGTTTCATCATTTAAGATTTCATGGTCATCAATCATGCCACAGTGACCTGTAGAGGTATATTGGCACAAGCACACGTCAGAGATAACCAATAGGTTTGGTACTGCTGCGCGGATAGCTTTAATAGCTTGTTGTACTGGTTGGGACATATCCCACGCAGAAGAGCCTTGCTCATCTTTATATGTAGGAATACCGAAGATTTCTACCCCAAGAATACCAAGATCATATACCTCTTGAGCCATTTTTACAGCTTCATCAACGGATAAGTGGTATTGGCCTGGCAACGTATCGATTTCTTTTTTGATACCTTCGCCAGGAACGATAAATAATGGATAAATTAAATCAGTTACGTCAAGTGTCGTTTCCCGTACCAAATCACGCATTTCTGGACTGATACGCAAGCGGCGAGGACGGTATGTTAAATCGTACATGTAATCCTCCTAAATGTCCTTTACAATAGCATTTACTAAGCCATCAGTAGTATATACATCGCTGATGACAGCAGGTTTAAGACCTGCACTCATAGCCGTAGCAGCTGTGATAGGTCCGATGCAAGCAATCTTAGTATTGCCTAATAGTTTCAATGCATCATCGCCCAATAATTGAATTGTATTGGTTACTGTAGAGGAACTTGTAAACGTAATATAGTCTACAGTACCTGCAGTTAATGCATTTACTAATGCTTCTTGTTGAGATGTATCTTGTGTCGTTTCATATAAACGCAAAATATCTACATCTATATCGTGATGACGCAAAGAGCGTGGAATTACATCGCGAGCCACTTTTGGTTGAATAAGCAATACGGAATCGCCTGCCTTGAGTTCTTCTTCAAGAGCCTTTACAGCAGATTCAGCCTTGTAGTCTACAGGAATGATATCCGGTACGATGCCGTATTTTTGAAGTTCCCGAGCCGTAGCACAGCCGATAGCTGCTACTTTAGAATTACCTAATGCACGAGTGTCCTTGCCCTCTTTATAAAGAGCATCGAAGAAGTAGCGAACCCCTTCACCAGAGGTGAATACGATGCATTGGTATTGTTTTGTATTATTGATGATACGACGATCTTCATCAAATAACTCCAATGGAGATGTTTTAATCGCTGCCGCTTCTACTACATTAGCACCTTGAGCTGCTAGTTTTTCGCGGAATGCACTAGCTTGGGAGCGAGCGCGTGTAACTACAATAGTTTTGCCGAATAACGGTTTATTATCGAACCATTGTAATTTTTCACGAAGGTTAACTACATCGCCTACTACGATGATAGCTGGCGCTTTTAGTTGCGCCTTTTCTACGTCTTCTACTACATGTTCAAGGGTAGATACGAGAACTTCTTGAACCGTTTTTGTACCCCAACGAACAAGCGCTACAGGTGTAGAAGCTGGGCGTCCATGAGCTATCAATTTTTCTGCAATGGTAGGCAAGTTGCCAACGCCCATTACAAAGCAAAGTGTATCAACGGCTGTAGCAAGGCCTTCCCAATGAATACCAGATACTGCTTTAGTTGGATCCTCATGACCTGTTACAACCGCAAAGGAAGTGGCCATAGCACGTTGTGTTACAGGAATACCTGCATAAGCAGGAGCTGCGATTGGAGATGTTACACCAGGTACAAACTCAAATGGTACACCTGCTTCACCAAGGGCCATAGCCTCTTCGCCACCGCGACCAAATACGAGCGGGTCGCCGCCTTTTAAGCGTGCTACGATTTTGCCTTCTTTACCTTTTTGTACTAACAGCTCATTGATTTCCCATTGGTGCATTGTGTGATCTTTACATTGTTTACCAGCGTAAATCAACTCTGCATCGGGGCGAGCCCATTCTAACAAATGAGCATCAGCTAAATAGTCATATACAATTACATCTGCTTTTTCAATACATTCACGGCCTTTTACAGTGATGAGTTTAACATCGCCAGGACCTGCACCGATTAGATATACCATACCTGTCATTTTATGATTCCTTCCTCTATGAGAGCATCCACAATATGTTTGCCCCCTTCTTCATATAAGGCTTTTGCAAGGTTTTTACCAAGAATTTCAGCTTTTTTTGCTGGCCCAGAAATTTCTCCTTCGTACACAGTTTTACCATCGAGGGATGCGATCATGGCCTTTAAGGTCAATTGACCTTTCTCAATAGTACCATGTACCCCCATCGGCACTTGGCAACCACCATTTAACTGACGCAAGAAGCTGCGTTCCCCTTCAACAGCATAGCGTGTAGCTTCGTTGTTAATAGGAGCTAGCATTTCAAGCATTTCCGTATCGTCAGCACGACACTCGATAGCAAGTGCCCCTTGACCAACAGCAGGAATCATTTCATCCGCTTTAAATACTTGGGTAATTTGATCATCTAAGCCCAACCGTTTAAGACCGGCTTGTGCCAAGATAACGCCATCTAGTTTTTCTGTTTCAATCTTGCTCAAACGAGTTTGTACATTACCGCGGATAACCTCGACCTTAAGGTCAGGGCGGACATGTAATAATTGCGCTTGACGACGCAAACTACTTGTACCGACGCGAGCACCTTCAGGCAATTTATCTAATGTTTTATACACGGGGCTCACAAGCGCATCGTAAGGTACTTCACGAGCCGAAATAGCGCCTAATATTAGTCCTTCTGGCAACTCTGTAGGCATATCTTTCAAGCTATGTACGGCGATATCAATGTCGCCTTTGTGCATAGCTTCTTCTAATTCAGCTGTAAACAAACCTTTACCACCAACTTGAGCCAGTGGTTTTTCCAAGATACGGTCACCCTTTGTATTAAAGTGAACTAGTTCGACCGTAATGTTTGGGTACAGACGTTGTAACTCTGCACTAATATGTTCAGCCTGCCATAGGGCAAGGGCACTTTTTCGCGTGCCGATTCGAATATGGTCTCTCATGGCCTTAGCCTTCTTTCTCAAGATTAAACATATCTTTGAATAAATTCCAGTACAAACCTTCTTCCTCTGTACCAGCAATTTCGTTGAAGTGAATCATCGGTTCACGCAACATTTTGCGAATGATCATGCGACTCATAGAGTCCATAATGCGGCGCTCCTTATCGGAGATATCTGGCAATTTAGCCAAGGCGCGATGTAACTCACGGCGGCGAATGCGTTCTGCTTTTTCTGTGAGCAATGCCATCATTGGACGCACCGTTAAATAGCTCAATTTATCTAATAACTCTTCAATAGCATCGTGAATGATAGGCTCTGCACGACGAGCTTCCTCTTCGCGCTGTGCCTTATTCTCTTCGACTACACTTTCAAGAGAGTCGATATTAAATAGGTAAATACCTTCCATATCTGCTACGCCGGGATCGATATCGCGTGGTACCGCAATATCAATCATAACGATTGGTTCGCCCTTACGAAGAGATGTAATTTTCTTAGCTTCTCGTTCCGTAATAATATAGTGCGGCGCCCCTGTAGATGTGATGAGGATATCCGCATCTTTAGCGTAATCTACAAAGTTATCGAGCTTAACAGCTTTACCATTAAATCGCTCTGCTAAAGCCTCTGCCTTGGTAAAGGTTCTATTGGATACAAAAATCGTTTTTACGCCCTTTGCTTGTAAGTGTGTTGCGGTCAACTCACTCATGGTGCCAGCACCTAAGATAAGTACCGTCGCTTCAGATAAAGGTTTATCTAAGCTATCCTCAGCTAGGTTAACAGCAGTGTAACTAACGGATACAGGCGTATTAGCAATACCTGTGTTCGTCCGTACCTTTTTACCAACACTAATAGCACGTTGGAATAAGATATTAAAAATTGTGCCCGTACAGCCTGCGCTATAAGCCTGAATATAAGCCCCTTTTAATTGGCTCAAAATTTGACCTTCCCCCAACACAAGGGAATCAAGGCTCGCAGATACGCGGAATAGATGTTCAATGCAATCGCGCTCTTCATAGAAGAAAAAGGCATCTTCATCGATGTGGTCGGCACCTTTTAAATCCTTTAACACAGCCAGCATATATTCTTTAGGGAACTCTACACCTTCTAAAGCCGCATAGATTTCAGTTCTATTGCATGTAGACAAAATAACGCATTCTGCTACACAGTCGAATTCATAGAGGCGGTTCAGTGCAGTAACTACCTCGTCCTTATCAAACGAGAAACGTTCACGCACCTCTACAGCGGCACTTCTATGATTTAGCCCTAATACCACTAATTTCATGGTCAAGTTTCTCCTCTATAGTCATCCACTCTCCCTTGAGAATGGCTTCAAAAGTTTCTACGGTCAGATGATCTCGCCAAAATTTCTGTCGAGCCTCTGGGGTAGGAAGTAGTAACTTTACTTCTTCTCTAAATATTTTAAGTCTAGGCATAGCCTTTTGCAACTGCCCATAACGATTCATCATATCTTGCCTTACGAGGCGATTGATACGAGGTCCTACGTTATTAGCGCTAATAGCGATGTGAAGATCGCCTAGTTCAAGTGATGAAGGCACAGTAAATCTGCATGCACTAGGGGCATCACTGCGATTAGTCCAGACGCGGTGTTTTTTCCCCATATCATATAACGTATCGTTTAATTCGCCATTATCTGTGCAGATAAAGAACAAACTGCTCGTTATAATGTGGTGTTCATCGTCCATTGTAAAAGCACGGTCGTACCAAGTGATACGATTATCCTTTGCCCATTGGCAAATCCTATCTGTTACAGTGGGAGCGATTACCACAATATTGCACGGCTCATCAATAAAGAGCTGCATCCGTCGCTCTGCGACCTCCCCGCCGCCAACGAATAGGATTGTATCTTCTGTTGTAGGTTGAAATGTTATGGATACCATGGCTGTCCTACTATATATAAAAAAATCGGCTTGATGGTCAAGCCGATTTTCAATTGCCTACATGAATCGTTTCAGATATACGCCGATACGCCCCTTACGAGATGTACCTGTAATGGCTTCTACCTTCATTCGGCCACGACCACGCATAGAAATAACATCCCCTTCTTTAACTTCTTGGGATGCACCCTTAGCTGGTTGCCAGTTTACTTGCAATAATCCTGCATTAATAGCGCTTACCAATTTAGTACGAGACACGCTAAAACCAGAACTTGCCACCGCATCTAAGCGCAAAGAAGCAACTGTAGTGCGGACTTCTTTAATTTTTTCTTCTTTTGGTGCAATATCTGATAGCTCAATAGCCTCTACAGATACGGAAACCATAGCAATTTTTGTAAAGTTTTGAATCACGAAGTCTGCTACACTTTCATCCACCATAATTTGAGCGCCCCCTTGCTGAACGATAACGTCCCCAAATTTGGAGCGATCAATGCCAAGGCCCATCAAGGAGCCTAGCACATCGCGATGGGTAAGCAATCGGAACCGTGGGTCCCAATTTACCTTAAGGGCGCGAATGCCCATGTCCACAGTACCGTTAAAGTCGCTATCTACAAAGGCGATACGGATCCGTTCCGCCCCTTCATAGCCACCATCTGTCTTAACGATAAGCTGTGGGTAGTTAGCCTTGATGGCGTCTGCAATGACAAGGCCTGCAGGGCTCGTAAAGTCCGCCACGCGATAAGGGCGACCTTTTACAACCTGCTCAGCCAAGTCTAGCATGCGGCGAGCTTCCTCACCGCTGCCACTGGCTTCAAAATATCGTATTAATTTACTAGTATCTGCCAAAATTATTTCCCCAATTCATTCGACCGAGCAAGACATGCTACTACGCCATCTTGGAGAGCACTGCGAAGTCCACCTTTTTCCATAGCACCAATACCGGCAATGGTCGTGCCACCTGGACTTGTTACTTGATCTCGTAGTACTGCTGGATGATTGCCACTTTCAAGAGCCATCTTACCAGCACCATACATCGTTTGAGCCGCTGCCTTGATGGCCAAGTGACGAGGCAATCCGATGCGAACGCCTGCATCAGCTAAAGCATCAAGAATGACGAACATATAGCCAGGACCTGCACCAGATAGTGCACCTAAGCGATCTAAATCAGCTTCGCTTACCACGGCCACTTCGCCGACAGCCTCAAACAAGGCTTGTACAGCGCGACCTAAGTCTGTATTTACATCATCCCCTGCAAGAGCCGTCATGCCTGCACCGATAGAAGCCGGTGTATTTGGCATAGCTCTAAACCAGTTAGCTTGCGGAATCGCTGCATCTAGAGTATCTAAGGTAATACCTGCTGCAACGGAAATCATAACAGTCCCATAAGGTACTTCTTTTAACGTCTCAAATACAGATGGTAACACTTGTGGTTTTACGGCCAACAAAATGGTATTGTACTCGTTTACATCAGGCAATGTAGTAAAACCTACTACACCGAACTCCTCAGTAAGAGCCTTACATTGTTCTTCGCGACGCACGAGAATATGTGTATCACTTGCTTTCAACACGCCATGCTGTAATGCACCGCGCAATAGAGCGCCACCCATTGAGCCAACGCCGATAAATAAGGTTTTACCTAACATCGTTGTCACCACCATTTATAGAGAAATTATTTATTGTCCCAAGCGTATTCGTTTTGCTCAGTTTTGTTGCTGTCATTATCAGAATAATCAATGGAAATGTTTACAGGTACGCACATGAAAATGTCTTTACCTACTTTTTCCAATTTGCCATCCAATGCAAAAGTCGCACCAGATACGAAGTCCACAATACGAGCTGCTTCATGAGGATCTGTATTTTCAAAGTTGATCAATACAGGACGCATGTCGCGCAATTGATGTGTAATATTTTCAGAATCTTCAAATACTTTTGGTTCAATTACAACTACTTTCATAGCTGTTGGACGTTGTGTCATCGTAGATTGGCCTCCTACCTTGCGTGGATGAAATTCAGATGCGCCGGATACTGGAGCTACTGGAGCTACTGGTGTAGGTTCCGCTTCATATTCCTCTTCATCTTCATAGTCATAATCATCATATTCATAGTCATCATCATTTTTGCCTAAGAATAAGTTTTTTGCTTTGTCTAAATAATCTCCCAATGCCATTTGGATTTCCTCCTAATACTTAACGCTATCGATTATCAGGCAACCCAAGCCTTAATCATACACACGTTCCCCAAAAATTGCTGTGCCTACACGAACGATGTTAGCCCCTTCTTCTAAAGCGACTTCAAAGTCGTGAGTCATCCCCATAGATAAATATTGAATCTGCCCCTCTTCAAAGTAGCCTTTCATATCCTCATACAAGGCGTTTGCTACGCGGAAGATTGGACGTGCTTCCTCTGGATTGTCGAAAAATGGCGCCATACACATCAAGCCCCGTACACGTACATGAGGCAATGTCTTTGCATAGTCTCGAATATCTGGAAACTCCTCTACGGACATGCCCGTTTTGGAGGCTTCTCGAGCTACATTGACTTGCAATAATACGTCTTGCACCTTGTCGTGCTTTGTAGCGACCTTTTCGATTTCATCTAATAGTTTACGGCTGTCTACAGAATGAATTAAATCAAACATAGGCACCGCTTGACGCACCTTGTTGACCTGTAAATGTCCAATCAAGTGCCATGTTAATTGTGGCCCCTTATAGGTGAGCTGTTTTTCCTTGGCCTCTTGTACTCGGTTTTCCCCTACATGAGTGACACCGAGACTAGCCGCCTCCTCTACAGCTGACACAGGGTGATTCTTTGTAACCGCCACTAACAATGCTGTATCTACGCGACCAACGCGCGCCATAGCATCTGCCATGCGCTGCTGTATTGCGTGTAGGGATTCTTCAATCACGTGAATGCCCCCTTCAATCTATATATAGTAATCATTAAATATATTTGTATAGACTATTCTATTATATAGTATTTAGCCTTGAATGTACATGATTTAGAGCTTATAAGCACCATAAATCCTTGCATGGATATGCTAACAATCATCTGCTTGATTCTAATTATTGTGAAAGCTAATTATTGGCGCTCTTGTAACATCCCAAAAAGTGCCATACGGCCTGTTGTTCCTGCTTCACGGCGATAGGAATAGCAGTCGCTTTCAGTTACACTATCGGTACCACCGATAGCAATATGTTCTCTAGGTACACCATTAACTATGAGTCCTTCGGCGATAAAGTTCCATAAATTAATATAGGCCTTGTCTAATTTATCACCAGGATAGTTAACCACATCAGCTGCGTTTCGCTCTGTCATGCCTCGCCAAGCTAATTCAAAGCGTTTTCCTAGCTCTACATCGACTTCAAAAGACTCAGGTCCAATACTAGGCCCAAGATATACATAACAATCTTTGAACTCAGTGCCATAAGTTTCTTTCATAGCCTCAATCGTAAGGACTGGTAAATGACCAATAGCTCCGCGCCAGCCCGCATGGACAGTCGCAATAGCATGATGTTTAGCATCGTAAATACCAACGCCTACACAGTCAGCGGTAAATAAGAATAATGGCACATTAGGTAATCTTGTAAATACCGCATCACAGTCAGCAATAGCCGTATCCTCCCCGAGAGCACCAGCACCAACGAGGTTTTCCGTAATTTCTACAGCCTTAAGACCATGTACTTGATTACCGCAGGAAATACGCGTCGGATCAACACCTAAATGATCCGCCACAACAGCTCGATTAGCTCGTACATTCTGAGCCTCATCCCCTACGTGAAAGGCTAAGTTTAACGATTCATAAGGGGCCTTCGATACGCCACCATGACGATAGGTATCCCCCATAACGATAGGAAATTGTTCAGCCCATTTGGGTGCTTCATAGGACCAAGTACCATGAGGTCCTTTTACATCTATACGTTTTTCAGATTCATTCATGCGTATCTCCTATTTACACACACCACAACGTTTACAGCCTTGTACACATGGCGGTGTATACGCTTCATCAATGGAGCGCTTCCATTCCATTTCAAGATAACCTTCGTCCATCCCCATATCTAAGTGGCTCCATGGTAAGAATTCATCAAAGCTACGTTCACGATAGTTCATTTCGTCCATATCTAGGCCTGCGGCCTTCAATTCAGCCTTGAAGGACTTGCTACCACGATCTGCGGCACATGCCGCAAGAACAGCGCCAAGACGGCGGTCACCACGAGCGAGAACGCCTTGAATATACGCCTCTTTTGGAGACTCTACGAGCACCTCGATGCGACGATTCTTTTGCAATGCCTTCTTAATATATTGCAGTTTTTTCTCTACCGTTTTTTGATTGTCCATGGCCATCCATTGGAAGGGTGTAAAAGGCTTTGGAATAAATGGATTAATGCTGAGCGTTAACCGCCCTTTACATCCCACCTCTGCCATATGAGCTTGCGTCCGTTCTGCAAGGCCTACGATAGCTTCGATATCTTCGTCAGTTTCCGTAGGCAACCCAATCATAATATAGAGTCGCATATGTTGAATGCCAGACTTTGCAGATAAGGTAGCTGCATTTTGTAAATGTTCTTCGCTAATGCCCTTATTGATGACGCGGCGCAGCCGGTCACTGCCCGTTTCGGGAGCAATAGTAATCGTCTTTTGACCACTATCTGCCAAGCCATCAACTACGGCTTGCGTTAAGGAGTCCGCCCGCAAGGACGCACAAGAGTAGCGCATATCTTTAGAGCGAATGTAATTAACTAACTCATCGACCTCTGGATAATCAGAAATAGCGGCGCCCATGAGGCCTACTTTTTTGCCTAACTGCTCTGCTCTATCTACACCTTCTTTTAAAATGTCGAGAGGACGCACACGAGGCACACGGAAGCAGTATCCAGCCATACAGAATCGACAATGACGGCCACAACCACGTGCTACCTCGATGATGTACATAGCGCCAAATTCTGTATAGTTTGTTGCTACTACGGTTTCGCCGCCGCTAGTGAGCATTTCAAAGTGGCGTTTAATCGTTTTTGGTGCGCCTTCTGCAATATCATAACCTTTAAATTCGCCGTTGTCGCTGTAAATTGGCACGTACAAGGATGGTACATACACGCCAGATATATTCGCTAATTGACGCAAAATAGCATGTCGATCTAGACCCTCCATTTTGCCATCGCGAATAATATCTAGAACGCGACTGACGATGCCTTCCCCTTCACCAATGATGAAAGCATCAATAAAATCCGCAAAGGGCTCTGGATTGAAGGTAGCACAAGGGCCCCCGGCAATGACGATAGGATCAAATTCAGTGCGGTCTTTCCCCATAATAGGTACGCGTCCATGACGTAACATCAGCGGAATATGGAAATAGTCCATTTCAAAGGTCACGTCAAAGGCCACCACATCAAATTGATGCATAGGCCGCTGTGTTTCAACGCTCATTAACGGTGTCTTAGTCTTATCATATGCTTCTAATTCCTTTTTCTCAGGTAAGAAGATACGTTCACATACGCTATCATGGCGTAAGTTGATTTCCTCATAAATGATGTGAAGACCAAGATTACTCATGCCTACAAAATATGTATTAGGATAGACGATAGCTACCTTTTGCCCTGCATGAGGGTTTACCGTTACCCGACTATCTTCGTCTTTATATAATGCTTGTAATCTATCAATTAAATCTTTACGATTCACTAATTTCCTTTCTATATAAGCCCACTACGAATAGTGGGCTTAAAAACATTTTATATATCGTTTGTATGTCTATATTTGTATGTCTATAAGAGTAGTATATAATACTTATCTTAACTATGCTATAAGACCAAGAAACATTACAATTTAGATTTCAATTTATCCTTTGTATGAGAGGTCTTATCTTTAAGTGTTTTTACAATTTGAGGGCGATGTTTTTTTTCATAAGGGTAAATAACAACCTTGCCCCCATTGTATTCCGCAATATATACGTCCTTAATAGAATACCCTTGAGCTTGTACCTCTTGTTCAAGCCACTCTCTATCTTTTTCAATTACATCAAGAGTAAATTGATTAATTTGACCATCATCAATGAGGTCAAAACGAATATTATCTTCCCCAAATTGAACTATATTGAGTTGACCGTTTTGTTCTAACACAGCACGTTTAACATCTGTTACATATTGAACACCTGCTACTCGAAGCTTTAACTTAAGCTCCGCCGCTTGAATGCCATAACGCATACATTCATCTGTTAGAATATGCCCTTTTTCAATTACGATAACTGGATGTCCATCGAGAATTGTTTTAAAGAAACGAAGATTGCCTTTTAAGAATTTAAGAGTCATTACGAGTATAGTCCACAAAATGAGGACTAACATAAACTGTAAAATACCAATTTGGTCATTATAAATGATGGCACCGATAATACCACCAAGTACATAGTTTTGTAATTGGTCTAAAGCAGAGGTCGGCGCTAAGTTGCCCTTCCCCATTAAGTTGATTTGTAAAATAATCGCCAAGAGACCGATGGCGAGTTTTGCAAAGACCATCCCATAAACGGCCATAGCTTCTGTCATATGTGGTCCTCCTTATGGTAATACATCCGCTTTATCATGGATTCGATCAGTTGAACTAACCTTATATACCCGTGTAATCGTGTACGTTGAAAATTCTGGGTTAAATTGAACTTCATAATAAATATCATTTACTTTCAAAATCATGCCATTGCGAATTTTCAAGGAGTTAACTGCTAATTGCGCACTTGGTACAGATTGCTCTGTACTAAAAGAATGTAAAAATTGAGCCATACGAGAAGAATCTTCAGAGTATGTTTTCATACGGTTATATTCTTGATATTCAAGGCCCAAGAAAAACACCACAATCAACGACAAGATAACCATTAAATCCCGATAACGACTCGTCAAGCCATTTCGTAGAACTTGTACGCCCAAAACGAGCAATGCTAATAAAACGGTTACTAAGATAATAAAGCCCCATGTTTGGCCCCCTACAGCCAAACTTTCAACATAGGATAATGTGTAGAAATCCATATCGTTCTCCTTTCATAGATTATCTTTTATTATACCATACCTTATGCCAATATTTTGATATAACAATGTATAGTACCAAGAAATATCTTATAAAACATAAAAAAGCGACCCCCTTAGGAGTCGCTTTGGTATGCTTTATCTTACAAGAGATTACTAATTAATACTCTTATTTCAACCAGCTCATCAAGTTGCGAAGTTCTGCACCAACTGGTTCGATTGGATGAACAGCTGCTGCTTCACGATGTTCTTTAAGGAATTTTTGACCATTTTTGGAATCAGCCAAGAATTCGTCAGCGAATTTACCAGATTGAATATCAGCCAAGATTTGTTCCATCGCTTTTTTAGTATCTGCAGTGATTACGCGAGGACCTGCATGGTAGTCGCCGTATTCAGCAGTGTTGGAGATGGAGTGGCGCATTTTTTGGAAGCCACCTTCGTAGATAAGGTCTACAATCAATTTCATTTCATGTAAGCACTCGAAGTAAGCGTTTACAGGTTCATAACCAGCTTCAGTTAATACTTCGAAACCAGTTTTGATCAATTCAGTAACGCCACCGCACAATACAGCTTGTTCACCGAAGAGGTCAGTTTCAGTTTCGGATTTGAAGTTAGTTTCCAAGATACCGGAACGGCCACCGCCTACACCGGAAGCCCATGCTAATGCAACTTCTTCAGTATCGCCAGATGGATCTTTTTCTACAGCGTACAAGCAAGGAACGCCGGAACCTTCTTGGTATGTACGACGAACTAAATGACCAGGGCCTTTAGGAGCTACCATGAATACGTTTACATCTTCACGAGGAACGATTTTGCCGAAGTGAATGTTGAAGCCATGAGCGAATGCCAAGTATGCGCCTTGTTTCAAGTTTGGCTCAATATCGTTTGCGTAAACGTCAGCTTGTAATTCGTCTGGAATCAATACCATAACGATGTCAGCACCTTTAACTGCTTCTGCAGTTTCTTTTACTGTAAGGCCTGCTTCTTCTGCAGCTTTCCAGCTAGAAGAACCACCACGAAGACCAATTGTTACGTCCATACCATTTTCTTTTAAGTTCAATGCATGCGCATGACCTTGAGAACCGTAACCTAAAACTGTAATTTTTTTGCCTTCTAATTTGCCCAAATTACAATCTGCATCATAATAAACTGTAGTACCTAAAATTTTACCTGCCATATTAGACAACCTCCAAACATATTCAATAGAATATAGACTAATATATACTGTACACAATCCAACAAATTTTTGCAAGATGTGGCGTACATTAATTTATTATCAGTAAGCTAAATTCAAAGTTACTGATAAAGAAATGTGATTACTACCGAACAATCACCCATGGGCGATCATCTTTCCACACAACTTGTACGGAAATGCCAAACACATCAGACAGATTTTCATCTGTTAATACAGCGTGTTTAGGCCCCGCATGTATCATCTTGCCCTCTTGCAAGATAGCTACATGTGTAATCGCTGGTAGTATCTCTTCAATTTGATGTGACACATAGATAATCGGTGTCTGTTGCTCCGCCACCAAGTTAGCTACTGTACGCAAGAATTGTTCTCGCGCCGGTAAGTCTAAGCCAGAGCAAGGCTCATCCAAAATCAGTAAATCTGGATTTGCCATGATGGACCGTGCCAATAATACACGTCGCTGTTCTCCAGCGGACAAAGTATGAAAGCGATGTCCTTCTAAGTGGCTTACCCCAAACTCAGCTAATAATTGCATACCCCGCTCACGCACGTCTGGTGCAACCTCTTGGTATATACCGATGCTACTGAAAGCACCAGAAATGATGACATCCTCTACCACTTGCTTATCCAAGGTAGACTGAAACTGTCCCAGAGCAGAGCTGACAAAGCCTAATCTCGATTTGATCTTAGGCCATGCATATTTCCCAAATTCATGACCAAAGACACGCAATGTACCTGTCGTTGGAATTTGGTAGGCTGGTATCATGCTAAGAAGCGTCGATTTACCAGCCCCATTGAGCCCTAATAATGCCCAATGTTCACCTTCCTCTATATGCCAATTTACATTATCTAGGATATGTCTGCCATCACGACGAAAACAGACATTTTCATAATGGAGTAATTCATTCCCCACTCTATCATCTCCTACATTTTTTCTCCACGGCTCATCGCAGTAATACCTGTTTTAGCAATTTCAAGAATACCATAGGTTTCCATAATTTGGATGAAACCGCGCAACTTTTCAACACTACCGATGACTTCAATAATCATGGACGTAGGAGAAATATCTAGCACATTGCCACGATATACATCGGCAATTTGTACAATTTGAGAGCGTGTTGTAGCCGTTGCTTTTACCTTGATAAGCATTAATTCACGACATACTACATCATGATCTTCAAATACTTTAACCTTTACAACGTCAATAAGCTTGTAAATTTGCTTTTGAACTTGATCTAAGATGCGATCATCCGCCTCAACAGTGAGGGTAATACGCGCATAACCTGGCTTATTAGTAATGCCAGAGGTCATTTTTGTAACGTTAAAACCACGACGATTAAAGAGTGCTAAAATACGTGTACCAATACCTGGTGTATTTTTTGCAATTACTAAGACTTGATGTTCTTTAGCCATTATAGCACCCCTTTCTTACCCATCATGCCGCTTACAGTGCCGCCTGCTGGAATCATTGGCAATACATTGTCTTCACGCTCAACGCGACAATCTAGGACAATGCTTTCATCAGACGTAATGTAAGATTTGAAATCTTTATTGAAAGTTTCCACATTATCGAGACGAGCCGCCTTTAAATCAAAGGCATCAGCCAATTTCAAGAAGTCTGGGCTCATTTCCAAATCTACATAGGAGTAGCGACGATCGTTAAAGATTTGTTGCCATTGACGAACCATGCCAAGGTAACCATTGTTGATGATTACAATTTTGATTGGCAAGTTATATTGACGAACCATCATGAGCTCTTCGCAAGTCATTTGGAAGCCACCATCACCTACAACAAGAACGACTTGTTTCTTTGGAGCACCTACTTGTGCACCAATAGCTGCCGGTAAACCATAACCCATTGTACCAGCACCACCAGATGTAACGATGGTATGAGGTTTTTTATGTGTTAAGAATTGAGCTGCCCACATTTGATGCTGACCTACATCAGAAACGATGATGGCATCATCTTTCACAATTTTATTAAGTTCAGATAATACATATTGTGGATGTAATTCACCATCAGTAGATTCTGGAACAACAATAGGATACTCCTCTTGCCACTGACGAATTTGCTCAAGCCAGGCTTCATGTTTTGCGGGCTCCACAAGTGCGTTAAGCTCTGTTAATACCCGTTTCAAGTCGCCTACGATAGGCACATCGATTGTGACGTTCTTGTCGATTTCAGCTGGGTCTATATCGATGTGAATGATCTTAGCTTTTTTACAGAAGAAATCAGGATGACCTGTAATGCGGTCGTGGAAGCGAATACCTGCTGCGATAACAAGGTCTGCCTCGTCTGTACTATTATTAGCCGCCACAGAACCGTGCATACCTACCATGCCTAGGGCTAATTCGTGGTCTCCAGGGAAGCCGCCAAGGCCTACTAAAGTATTCGTTACAGGAATATGAGCTGTTTCAGCCAATGCTTTAAGCTCATCCACAGCACCGGATTTCAATACGCCTGCACCAGCTATGATAAGAGGGCGCTTAGCATTTTTAATGAGCGTAGCAGCCTTCTTAATTTGACCTTGATGACCTTTATAAGTTGGATCATAGCCTTCAAGTTGAATCGGTACTTCATATAATTTATTGTATTCTGTCATGGATATTTTTTCTGTTTGAATATCCTTTGGAATATCGATAAGTACTGGACCTGGACGGCCTGTACCAGCAATAAAGTACGCTTCTTTAATGATGCGAGGTAAATCATGAATATCTTGTACAAGATAGTTATGCTTTGTAATCGGCATTGTAATACCTTGAATATCCGCCTCTTGGAAGGAATCCTTACCGATGAAAGGACGACCTACCTGACCAGTAATGGCTACCATTGGTACGGAATCCATGTACGCAGTCATAATGCCTGTTACAAGATTTGTTGCACCAGGACCAGACGTAGCAAGGCATACGCCTACGCGACCAGATACGCGAGCATAACCGTCTGCTGCATGTGCTGCACCTTGTTCATGACGAACGAAATAATGTTTAATTTCAGGGAAGCTATAAATTTCATCGTAAATTGGAATGACTGCGCCACCTGGGTAGCCGAACATATCAGTTACGCCTAGGCGATGCAATGTTTCAAGGACAATGCGTGCCCCATTGATTGTTTCTGCGCTCATAGGAACCCTTTCAACCAGCTATTCAGACAAGGTCTCGCTGGAATTTAAACGTTTAATAATGTAACCATTATTTTTGAAAGTATCAATAATCTGTTGGATGTGTTCTTCACCATTGGTTTCAACTGTTACTTGTAATTCCACTTCGTGGAAGCGGTCAAGGTTTTTAAACTGATTGTGATCGAGTTTAATTACGTTAGCATCTGCCTCTGCTAGCATTTGAGATACAGCTACCAACTGACCTGGTTTATCAGGCAAGTTAACAGAGAAGGTAAAGATACGACCACGTACGACAAGACCTTTATTGATCATAGAGGAAATGGTAAGTACGTCGATATTGCCACCGCTGACGATGGCTACAACCTTTTTACCAGTGCAGTTTAATTTTCTAAGGCCTGCTAATGGTAAAATACCAGAGTTTTCTGCTACTAATTTATGTTTTTCTACGAGTAACAAGAATGCTTCCATCAACTCATAGTCAGAAACAGTAATAATTTCATCTACATATTGTTTAATATATTCTAATGTAGTTTCACCAATTTGGCGTACTGCTGTACCATCTGCGATGGTTGCTACTTCATTAAGTGGCACAGGGTGGTCAGCCTTTAGTGCAGCAATTGCACTAGCGGCACCTTCTGGTTCTACACCAATAATCTTAATGCTAGGATTTTTTAATTTAGCAGCCGCTGCGATACCAGAAACAATACCGCCACCACCAACTGGGACTAGCAATACATCAGCATCAGGCAATTCCTCTAAAACCTCTAATGCAATTGTACCTTGCCCTTCAATTACATCTTCATCATCAAAAGGATGAACAAACACATAGCCGTGTTCTTGTTGGAGCTCCATCGCCTTTTGGTAAGCTTCATCATAAATCTCGCCGTGTAGTACGACCTCTGCGCCGTATTGTTTCGTTGCATTGACCTTAATGAGAGGTGTATGTTTTGGCATTACGATTGTCGCTTTAATGCCGAGGCGTTTTGCGGCAAGTGCCACACCTTGTGCGTGGTTGCCGGCAGACGCGGCGATAACACCGCGCGCCTTTTCCTCTTCCGTCAATTTTGCAATTTTATTATAAGCTCCACGGACCTTGAAGGAACCTGTTATTTGTAAGTTTTCTGGCTTGATATATACATCATTGCCACACTCGTCAGAGAACACATCACTATGAAGCAATTTTGTTTTCACCGTGATTGTGCTTAATCGCTCACGAGCCTCCATAAAATCATACAACTTATGCATGTACTCTATCTCCTCTAGTTAGTATTAATGAAAGTCTACTATTAGTCTTCAAATACTTCGATAGCACCTTGTGCTGCAGAGGATACATGAAGAGCATATTTTTTAAGGTAACCAGTTACATTGGATTTGAATGGTTTCAATGCAGCTTTACGACGAGCGATTTCCTCATCGGATACAGCTAATTCCAATTTACCGTTTGGAATGTCGATGTTGATGATATCCCCATCTTCAACAACGGCGATTGTACCACCTGCCGCAGCTTCTGGAGATACGTGACCAATGGATGCACCACGAGTAGCACCAGAGAAACGACCGTCAGTCAACAAGGCTACGTCTTTATCAAGACCCATACCTGCGATCATGGATGTTGGTGTCAACATTTCACGCATGCCAGGACCACCTTTAGGGCCTTCGTAGCGGATAACTACCACATCGCCTTTTACGATTTTACCACCTGTAATAGCTTCAACAGCTTCTTCTTCGCTGTTGAATACTTTTGCTGGACCAGAATGAACGAGCATATCCGCATCTACAGCACCCGCTTTTACAACGGAACCGTCTTCAGCAAGGTTGCCTTTAAGTACAGCAATACCACCAGTTTCGTGAACTGGATTATCCCAAGGATGAATTACGTCTTCATCAGCTACATAAGCAGCCTCAGCAATTTCACCTTGTGTTTTAAGTGCTACTGTTTGGCACTCTGTATGGAGACGACCATTTTCTGCTAATCGTTTTAATACTGCAGATACGCCACCTGCTGCATACAAGTCTTCGATGAAGTATACGCCAGATGGGGACAATTTAGATAATTGAGGTGTAATTTGAGCAATGCGATCGAAATCGTCTAAGGATAATGGTACACCTGCTTCGTGAGCAATGGCTGGCAAGTGAAGTGCTGTATTAGAGGAACCACCTAATGCCATATCGAGTGCTACCGCATTTTCAAAGGCTTCACGAGTCATAACATCTTTTGGACGAAGGTTCGCTTTTAATACTTCTACTGCTTGCATACCTGCTAATTTAGCCAAACGTAAACGTTCAGAGTATACAGCAGGGATTGTACCATTACCAGGAAGACCCATACCAAGAGCCTCTGTTAAGCAGTTCATTGTGTTTGCTGTGTACATACCAGAGCAAGAACCACAAGTAGGACATGCATTATCTTCAATGCTTGCCAATTCTTCGTCGCCCATTTCGCCAGTTTGGTGTTTACCTACTGCTTCGAACACGTCGGACAAACCAATTTTTTTACCTTTATGTACACCAGCAAGCATTGCGCCACCAGATACGAATACAGATGGAATGTTAAGGCGAGCCGCCGCAATTAACATACCTGGTACTACTTTGTCGCAGTTTGGAATGAATACCATCGCATCGAATGGTGTTGCCATTGCAGTTGCCTCGATAGAGTCAGCAATGATATTGCGTGTAACCAAGGAGTATTTCATGCCGATGTGGTTCATTGCGAGGCCATCGCAAATACCGATTGTATTGAACTCGATTGGCACACCACCTGCGTTGCGGATGCCGTCTTTTACGGCTTGTACAATATTTTTCAGGCCTACGTGACCAGGGATAATCTCGTTGAAAGAGTTCGCAATACCAATGACTGGTCTGCCCATTTCTTCGTCAACGAAACCCAGAGCTTTTAGCAAAGATCTGTGTGGTGCACGTGCTACGCCTGTTTTTAAATTGTCACTTCTACAACTCATGTTAATCTCCTCACTTTTGAAAGCATCCACTTGGACAGCTTTCACAACGCATAAAAAAAGACGATTCCTATGAATCGTCTTAAAAGTTTACAAATGATATTCCTTTTGTTTACAGAATCCCTATATACATAAATAGACCTATGTACCCCTTGGAAAATATACACATAAGAAACAAACTATATAGCCAAAATCTTATTGATTGTATATTAACCCATTCGCGGAACTTCTAAGACAAAAACGTGTTAAGTTGTTGTTCATAATTCGAATGTCATTAATAATCACGACTAGCGCAATAATCAATAAGCTAATGACTAAACCTAACATGTTTCCTCCTAAAATAATCTGTAATATTAATCACGGAATAATAATAACACGTTACATTATCCTGTGCAAGATAATTCGCTATAAATTCTATAGATTCACTATAGTTTTTTTATGAAGTTCACCATATAAAAAAGCTATAGCAAGCCTAGTTAGGTATAAAAATTGTACATATAACACGAAAAAATCCCCCACCGTAGTGATATGTACCCCCTTTACTGGTTGTCCAGTAAAGGGGGTACATATCATAGTGAGGGAGTTTTATATTATAGGATACCAAAGATCCACATACCAAGGGCGCCGCCCCAGAAGTGGATGAGGAAGCTTACCACGGAAATGGCAAGCCCAACGCGCCACCACGTACCTTGCGGTACATAACCAGCGCCAAAGAAGATTGGCGTTACACCAGAGCTATAGTGAGTTAATGTACAACCAGGGCTGTTCATCAAACCAAAGAGCAAGATGGTAAACGGAATTGGTGCGCCCATAGCCACGAGAATGGCCGCAAAGGCAGAGAACAAAGCTGTAATACGCGCCGTACCACTAGCGAAGAAATATTGGGAGTATACAAAGGTTGCAGAGATAATAAAGGATGCCCAGAACCAGTCAATACCGGCAAGATGTTGGCTAACAAAGTTTGCAAAGACAGCAACTACACCGAGTTTACCTAGTAAGCCTGCCATGCCAACCAGAGTGCCCATCCAAATGAGGATATCCCAACCAGTGCGCTCACCTAAGATATCATCCCACGTAAGAGAGCCTGTTACTACACATGCAAGAACACCCATCATAGCCACTACGGTTGGATGAAGCTTAGTCCAAATAGCAGTAGCCCAAAGCAAGATACAAAGCACAAAGATTATAGCTACAGAAATTTCGGCTTTTGTAATAGGACCAAGAGCATCTAACTCTTTTTGAGCCATCGCCGCCGCTTGTGGGGTTTCTTTAATTTCTGGAGGATAGATTTTATAGATGAACCAAGGCATCAAAATCATACAAATCACACCAGGAATCACACCTGCTTGGAACCATTCCCACCAAGAAATATCATAGCCGAATAATTTCGCACCTAAGGACGTAATGAGCAAGTTACCACTACATGCAGTCAAGAAGATCGTTACAGTAATAGTGTTGATGGTATGAGCCGTCGTCATCAAGTACGCTCCAATGCGACGAGCTGTCTTCCCATATGGTTCAGAATCAAAAGCTAAAGAAATATTTTGCACGATTGGGAATACGATACCACCCCCACGCGCCGTATTAGAAGGCGTCGCTGGAGAGATAATCAAATCCGTACAAGCTAATGCATAGGCTAGTTTTAAAGAACTTGTGCCGAAAGAACGAATCAAAGTATAGGCAATGCGCTTACCAAGACCAGAATTAATAATGCCTCTAGAAAAGAATACGGCCGCTACGATAAGCCACACATTCGCCTCTGCATAACCACCTAATGCTTGCACCATCGTAATAGACTTCGTGGCTACTGCTGCAACGATACCAAAGAGCGCCATAATGCCAGTTGGCCAAGGGCGCAAAATAAAGCCTACAATGGTAGCCGTAAAGATAGCTAATAAATGCCACCCTTCAGGCTTAATTGCCTCCGTGTGAGGCAAGAACCAGATCACTAAGCCCACCAAAACGGTAAGGGCCGCACGTGTAAAAGTATTCATAGAACCTCCATATCAAACTACACAAATCAACTATTACAGTTACCGTTACAGTTACAGTTACAGTTACAGTTACAGTTACAGTTACAGTTACAGTTACAGTTACAGTTACAGTTACAGTTACAGTTACAGTTACAGTTACAGTTACAGTTGATTATAAAACGATATGGCGGTCATCACACATAACCGCCATATAGATTAGCAACTTTCTAAGAATTCTTTGATCTTAGGATTCGCCTGTAATGTTTCCATTTCTTCTGAGGATAATAATTTAACCTTATCCCGCTCTTGGTTTACCAAACATAAGAAACCAATATAGTCCCCTTTATTAGCGCGAAACTGATGAATTGTCTTGCCTGGAATTTCAATAAAATCACCAGACTCTACATCATGAATTTCGTCTCCTAATAAAAGCTGACCTTTGCCTCGGAATATCATAACCATATGCGTATGCTCGTGATATTCTAATGTGGAATAGCCTCCTGGCAAACATTCAAAATAACGGAATTGGCATGGAATATCATAAGCACCATCGTATAGCACTTGACGTGTTACATCTTTAAAAGGACTACCATCTTGTTTATATACCAAGGTGTCGACGCCATCCCACTTGAAATTTTTAGCATCAAACTTGCGTATCATATATTACCTCTTCATACAAAAAAGTGCTGCATCGAAACAGTGTTTCAATACAGCACCAAAGGTTCGATTATTTGAAGAAACGTTTCAAGGTTCCCATTAAACCATGACTATGTTGTTGTACACTATCTGCAACGCCTGTTACTTCAAAGCCAGTTTTTTCAATGGCCGTAGAAATAACCTCTACTGCAGATTTAGTAGGATCAAAAGAAATCGTTACCGTCTTATCATCTAAATTTACTTCTGAACTCAATACGCCTGGTAGCGCAAGAGATGCCCCTTCTACTGCTTCCTTACAGTTGTTGCACATCATACCAGGTACAGTAAATACCTTTGTTACAACGCCATTATCTTCACCGCAACCACAATCTTTGCACATAGTAATACCTCCTATTAATCGTTAGCTTCTTTATGTTTATCGTCGTTTTTAGCCCCTGCTGTTACGTCGATAGTAGTCGCCTTTTTAACGGCTTCTTTCGTTTCATCAACAGCTTTTTTAGGGCCGGAAATAGCATCTTTAAATTCATTGATGCCCTTACCAATAGCTTTACCTACTTCAGGTAATTTACCAGGTCCGAAGATAACTAGAGCGATCACTAATATAACTATTAATTCAGGTGTTCCTATAGATCCCATATGTATCTCCTTTATATTTACTAAAACTTATATCTTTTAGTGTACATCATTATAGGCTGCCTTGTCCACATACCAAGTGGCTTCTTGTGAAAGCACTGCCCCAGGTAGTACGCGACCAATGCGTTTTTCCCAAGGTAAATCCTCATAATCCTCGCGTTGGTACAACACCTTAGTAAGTGCGGTTTTCTTGCTTTCACCCGTTACAGTGAACCAAACAGCATCGGATTTAGCAAGGAAAGAAAAGGTCATAGAAATACGTTCCCATACCTTGCCATCCTCTACGGCCACTACCTCTTGATCTGCCACGCGAAGTGCATGAGAGCCTGCAAACAGCCCTGCTGTATGCCCATCTTCGCCTAGATCGAGCAATGCTAAATCGAGGCCAGATTTCTTGCAAGCCTTGAGCACATTCTTAATCTCTTTCTGATATTCCTCAGCCGCCTCTACAACGGTTCTAGAATCCGTATTGATTGGCAAGAAATGAGCCGCCCCTTTTGCCTTACAAAGCAAATGGGGTTTAACGCGATTAAAATAATTATCCTCGTGAGTTTGCGGCAAGAAACGCTCATCAGTCCACACAAAGAATATGCGCTCCCAATTGAGGCGCTCAATATATTCAGGGGAATTAAGCAATTCTAACAAACCATTAACAACAGTGCCACCTGTGATACCAACAATGCACGATTCCGTGCGGCTAATCTCTTCATTGGTAAAAGCAATGAAATCCTCCGCTAATGCTTGGACTACATCACTAGGACTGTCATAACATTTAATTGTATTTTGAGCCATGTAATAATGACCTCCTAAACTATTATAATAGTACTATTATATACACTTTTGCATCGTAATGAAAGCAAAAACCGATGTAACTCAATATAGGGAGCCACATCGGTTCGAATTATATTAGTAACTGCTTATAAATTACATGATATTTAGTACAATTACAAGAGGATAATTATTATTTTTGACCAAATTTAGGACGACGACGCTCTGTGAAAGCCAGAACCCCCTCTTTGAAGTCCTCAGAAAGACCTAATTCACATTGTTTTTCTACTTCAAATTTCTTGTATTCTTCCCAACCAGCTAAGAAACTATTCCACATCATTTCCTTCATAACGCGGTAAGATTGTGCAGGACCTTTAGCTAACTTCTCTACAAGACGTCTTGTGGCCGTTTCTAGATCTTCTAATTCACAAACTTTATATACAAAGCCAAGTTCTTTACCTTTTTCCGCAGATACGGCTTCACCAGTCATAACGATATGCATAGCACGGTTCATACCAATAGCTCGAGTCAACAAGAATAAGCCGCCTGCATCAGGAGCAAGACCTACGTTTACGAAAGCCTGAATAAAACGTACGTTATTAGCAGCTACAACAAAATCGGCAGCCAACGCCATATTAAATGCTGCACCAGCCGCAGCACCTTGAAGGCTCATAATAACAGGTTTAGGCAAACGTTTCAGAGCCATAGAAATCTGAGCTACTAACTCAACGATTTCAAATAAAGACTCTGTATCCCCTTCGTTTACAGCGCGTTCCATTTCTGTTAAATCGCCACCAGCAGAGAATACCTTGCCTTCAGCATTAATAAGCAATGCACGAACACTTTCATCGTTGTGTGCTTGAGCTAAAACCTCAAGGATCTCCTTGCACATCTCGATATTAAAACCATTCGCCACTGTAGGGCGATTAAATGTCAACGTACCAATGCCGTTGTCCACTACGTATTGAATTGTATTATAAATCATATGATTTCTCCTATATGAAAATCTATTTTCGAAAAAATTCGATTATTATATATCTATTATAGGAGAATTAAATGTCCCTGTAAATGATAGAAATGCAAAAACACCTGCAGACATTGTCTGCAGGTGTAATAACCTGTATTCCAAATATTAACGTTTGGAGAATTGGCTTGCTTTGCGGGCTTTTTTAAGACCGTATTTTTTACGTTCTTTCATACGTGGGTCACGAGTCAAGAAGCCAGCTTTTTTCAAAGATTGACGAAGTTCGCCATCTACGTCCAATAACGCACGGGAGATACCGTGACGAATTGCACCAGCTTGACCGGAAGGACCGCCACCAGCTACAGTTGCGATAACATCGTATTGTTCAACTGTGTTAGTCAAATTCAAAGGTTGTTTTACGATCAATTCCAAAGTTTGGCGACCGAAATAATCATTAAGTTCACGTTTGTTAACAGTGATTTTACCTGTGCCCGGTACCAGACGAACTCTAGCAACGGAAGATTTTCTACGACCAGTGCCGTAATATTGTGCTACTGCCATTATATGTTCCTCCCTCTAGATTATCGTACGGAAATTTCTAATACTTCTGGTTTTTGAGCTGCATGTGGATGCTCAGGACCAGCGTATACGTTTAATTTACGGTATTGTTGTGCACCCAATTTATTTTTTGGAAGCATACCACGAACTGCCATCTCAACAACACGTTCAGGTTGTTTTTCAAGCATCATAGCTAATTTAGTGAAACGAGCACCACCTGGATAACCAGAATGACGGAAGTATTCCTTTTGCTCTAATTTTTTACCAGTTACGCGAATTTTTTCTGCGTTTACAACGATCACATGGTCACCAGTGTCTACGTGTGGTGTGAAAGTTGGTTTATTTTTGCCCCGAAGAACTTTTGCAACTTCGGCAGCAAGGCGTCCTAAAGTTTTACCTTCAGCGTCAACAACATACCATTTCCGTTCGATTGTGTTCGGATTGGCCATAAATGTAGTTTTCATGCTGCATATCCTCCTAATAACGTCATAATTCTACCAAAATCAGCTTGTCCTTTGCTTCCGGGGCTAATGGAAACACGACTAAAGCTTACTCAAAATAGTATACAGATTTTATGGGTTTGTGTCAATTAAAATTTAGTACTTATATGCTGTCATCAAATTATTTTTTTAATATAGAATTACATTGCTGTATTACATCATTCAATACGGTCTGATCAGTATTAAGAAGAAGTTTAACCCAATTATCACGCCAACTGCCTCCTAATTGAGCTTCTACTTTTATATGTCCATATGAATTACATATAATATGGACATAATCATCCGAATCAGCATAAGCAATACGAACTTCTCCATCTAATGTTATATATATTAATTTGAGTTGACTAATTAATTCTCTAAATTCATTTACAGTATAAACAAAGGTACCTCGACCAGAAAAGTCTCCACTTTTGATGTATACACTAAAAGCGATACACTCATCTCGCGGCTCAGCATCAGCGATATATTTTTCTTCTAACTCAACACGGATAATATCCATTAATATCTCCTCTAAATAATAAAAATGAACAGACCTCTTTATTATCCTTTATTAGCAAAAACCTACTTATATTACACATTACTTTATATTGTGCAGGAAATTTAAATATTTATATAGAATTATGAATATATAACATCAAAATTGATAAAAGTTTAATTGAGATTTTATAAAATAATACATATTATATCAGTACATCTATAATCTAGGAGATGATGGTATGAATCTAGAAAACAAAAACTCATTTCTCTTAAATAGTGCTCTATTCTTTTCAACAATGGGAAGCACCGCAACAACACTAGGTTTTATAACATATATATTCAATACCACCCACAGTCCCTTTAATACAGGGGCAGTTACAATAGCGACATTATTAGTTGGAATGTTATTAGGCCCATTTTTAGGGATACTCGTAAAAGAAAAAGGCTTAATGTGGTCTATGGTGGTTCCTGAAATAGTTTCGAGTTTTATATTATTAATTTTTGTTTTCATAGATAACCTATATCTAGTATATATCATAGCTTTCCTTATAGGTTTTAATAATAAAATTTTAGGAATCGCTAGACTTTCTTTTGTACCTAATATTACAAATGATTTAGTCAAATTCAATGCACTGCTCCGGTCTATTAATCGTTTTGCATTAATAAGTGGTTCCTTATTATTTAGCGTTATAATTAATTACTCTTTAACGCTAGTATTCGTTATTGATGCAGTTACTTATATTCTTTCAGCCTACCTACTTTATCGTTTAAATAAAAATGTAAGAATACAGTCACACTCGACTATCTCCAAAAAAACCATTAGAGAAAGCATATATGATCGCATTCAACTTCTATTAAAAGGATATAAGTTATTATTCCTAAATAAAAAAATCAATTTTATAGTTTATTTGGGTATATTAGCCAGAATATTTTATATGTGTATACCTATTCTACTATTAATATTTATTAAAGATATCTTACATTTAACTGATAGTCAGTATGGATATACGCAAACAATCTCTAGATTGGCATCATTCATTATTTTTGGACTTCTTGCTAAATATTTTACTATTAACTTAGCAACGAGTTTTAAAAAAGTTTTGTTCCCTCTTTTTATACTATATGGAGGAAGTATTTTTTGCATAGGCTATATAGAAACAATAGAACAACTTTATATTCTATATAGTATATCTGAAATATTATTATTTACAGCCGTTGTTTTAGTTCATGCATATATACAATCTATTTTTTCACAGGAAGAGTTAACATTAGCTAGCGGTTCTGTAAGTACAGGCTTCTCTATTGGATCAATATTATCAATAACTATATTTACAAACTTAGCAAATATATTACCGCTACATGATATATTTTTTATATGTGGACTGGGGATAATTATAAGCACAGTTATTATAATAGGCTATACTCGATTAAACCAAGAAAGATAGATTTTATGATAATTATTTGATTTATCCTTTTATAAATAATACACACATAATAGGGTTATAGGACAAAAAGTGTGTGTGACTAATCCCAATAAGTTGGAAAATCTGTAGACATATGTAGCTCATTCCAAACAGGAGCATCACCCCATTGAGGGATTGAACGATCTATTTGGCAATAATCAGATAACCGTTTGTAGATAGCAGCAATCGATTCATCTGTAGGCATACAATTTAATATATCTGAAATAGAAAGCGGTCTTGGTGAGTGCATATAGCACCACCAATAGACCGCTTTTAGTCTTCTTTCAAGTGAAAGACCCCTATGAGCCCGTAGCATACTTCTTAGTTGAGTATTTACATCAAAAAAGCCATAAATCAATATTAAAGACTAATATGCTCAACAACCATATAATTATCAAATAAGATGCTTGCCTAACATAATGTTTTCTTTGTGTAGTATATTCTATTCGTTTAATCTCTTTAAGATTATATGCTCGATATTCTAATAAGTGATTATGTATATTAAATGATAATAATACATCTAATAATACAACACCTAAGAGTATGCGTTCCGATATAGTAAACTGAAAGAAATCAACGGAGCCAATAAAGTAAGATGATACTATGAGTGCTAACGAAAACAAGATATTAACAAGGCTCAACCAATTATACCAAGCATAATCCCGACCTATTGTATAAGTTACAAAGCCATATTTTTTTAAGATTTCCAATAATACTTTTATAAGAAAATATATAAGAAAAATAATTAGAGATATCATCATTATAAGATGACTAAATGATATATTTTCAATATATGATAATAAAAACATATTCTACCAAAGTACCTCTTTAATTAAAACGGCCAATACTTTCTAGCTTTCTCTCTGCTGCAGAAGAAATATTCTATATTTACTTTCATTTAATTGAAAAATCTAAATACTCAAGATTAAGTACCAAACCATGTCCCTGTAACAAGCCGATATAATAAATACAAAACCATTATTAAAAACAACATCCCACTAATAAGCCTAAAAATCAATATCATAATTGGGTTTTCATTGTAACTGTTATCAGGAGAGTATAAGCCCAATAATAAAGGATTATATATGCCGATTCCAGTTACAATGAGACCAAATATACAGATATAAAACTGTGGATCAATATTTCGAAAAAATCTAATTAATTCACTCATTTATATACTCAAAATAATCTTTTAGTAATAATACAAACAACACAATATATACAAAAACCCGCAGTGCATAGCACTGCGGGCAATAGCGCCAAATTATTTGGAGTACAATTCGACGATAAGTGTTTCGTTAACTTCGATAGGAAGTTCTTCACGTTGAGGAAGACGAGTGAATGTAGCTTTGAAGCCTTCCAAGTCTTTTTCAATGTAAGGAAGTTCGAAAGAACGAAGTTCTT
This sequence comes from Veillonella rogosae JCM 15642, assembly GCF_002959775.1. GTDB lineage: Bacteria > Bacillota > Negativicutes > Veillonellales > Veillonellaceae > Veillonella > Veillonella rogosae. The sequence continues at coordinate 83,781 of NZ_PPCX01000011.1, forward strand.
GGAAATTAGTTTTGAACATTTCGTTGTCGCGGGAAGCTTCACGAAGTTCAATAACGTCACCTGGTTTGCAGGAGTAGGATGGAATGTCTACACGACGACCATTTACCAAGATGTGGCCATGGTTTACCATTTGACGAGCTTGACGAATGGAGTTACCGAAGCCGATGCGATATACAAGGTTATCAAGACGTTGTTCCAAAAGGATCAACATGTTTTCACCTGTAACACCTTGCATTTTTTTCGCTTTATCATAATAGCGTACGAACTGGCGTTCTAGCAAGTTGTAGTAAGCTTTAACTTTTTGTTTTTCTAATAATTGTGTGCCATACTCAGACATTTTTTTCTGACGTTGGTCTTTTTTGACGCGATTCAAGGCTTTTGCGTGACCGAATACGTTCACACCAAAGCGACGACAAAGTTTGAATCGAGCCTCTCTTCTCGTTGCCATGTGATTATCACCTCATAGTTGAATAAAAAACTTGTACCGACACATAATGGTACCCATGTATAATATCATTTTCATTTACTTATGTCAATTAATGATAATTGTGAAAGTTATTGAAATAAGTGCATAATCACAATTTTTAATTAATCTTTTTTATGATAATAGTACACGCTATATCGATTGTGCATGCTTCATCATATTTTATAGATTTAGATGAAAAAACAATTATAGTATGCTACAATATGAATAAGTAAGGTAATAGTTATCATTGGATTCTTATTACAAAATTGGGGGAACAACATGAAAGAGTTACCTACAATGCAAGAGCTACAAAGTTTTATTACTTATAATAAAACAGGAAGCTTTACATTAGCAGCACAATCTATGAATATTACACAATCAGCTTTCAGCGCTCAAATGAAAAAATTAGAGCGTTTAGTTGGTGTGAAATTAATCTCCCGTTCTACAAGAGGTAGCCGTTTAACGCCAGAAGGCGAATTATTCTTACCAGAAGCAGAACAAGTTCTCGATACATTAGAACGTGCTATTCAATCCATCCGCCTAGCAAGCAAGGTGGAACGTCCGATTTTGAACATCGGTGTACTGCGTAGTTTAGGTGATATTCGTCTAAATGGTTACGTATCACACTTCTTCCAAAATCATCCTGAGTTCTCTGTCAGCATCTATGACATGGAAGAAGAAGAGTTAATGCTCGACTTACGCGAAAATCGTATCGACATTGCTCTACTCTATTTACCAAATAACAAAGATATGTCCGCATACGAATCTACAGCTCTTAGAGAGGACGAATTCGTATACTATGCACCAAATTTAATAGAAGGCATGGAAACCGCTAGCTTGAAAGCGATTCAGTCACAACCTTTGCTCATGTATCCACCTAAATACTTCATGTATCGCACATTGAAAAACTACGTAGGCAATGGTCAACAAAATCTACACATCCGTGGTAGCCGCTTATCCAACCCTTACACAATGATCGACTATTGCCAAAAAAATAATTCTGGTTGCATCGTAGCAAAACAAATTTTAAATTCCTTAGGCATCACTGATGGTTTTGTACCTTTAGAAAAACCATTCAAACTACAAGTGTGCTTCGCATTCAAGAAAAATAACTCTAAAACAGAAACTATGCATACCTTTATGGACTATGTACACAGCGAATCACCACCACGCTTATAAAAGCTAACTAAACCCCGTATACCTTTTAGGTGTACGGGTTTTTTATACATAACTCGATTCCATCACAAGATGCCATTACTACTAGAATCTATTTATGAGTACATTTTCGCCTTCATTCTAAACAATTATTAATCTAAGGATATAAAATAATTGCTCTTTCCTAATCTAGGTTGTAGAATAGAGAATAGATTTCAATTAATGTAGTAGAATACAGTGAGGTTATTATGCTCTTATCTATCCTCTTCTTTATACTAGCAGGACTTGCTGAGATTGGTGGCGGTTATCTTGTATGGCTTTACATGCGCGATGATAAAGGCCCCCTCTATTTAATCGCAGGTGCCATTATTCTATTTTTATATGGTATCATTCCTACCTTCCAACCAGAAGCAAGCTTTGGCAAAGTATACGCCGCATACGGCGGCGTATTCATCGCCCTTTCTATTCTATGGGGCTGGCTTGTTGACGGCTTGCGACCAGATACATATGATATCATCGGCGGTCTCGTTTGCATCGTAGGTGTATATATCATCATGTACGCACCACGGTAAACAGAAATATAGAGTTTCTCTATAAGCATTACAACAGAAGGAGTACAACTGTAACAGTTGTACTCCTTCTTTATTTATATAACCATATGTATTTTCTTATGATTGTATGTACTTTTAAATACTAAAAAACGGTCATCCGAAGATAACCGTTTACTTTGGTGGACGATGACAGGATCGAACTGCCGACATCCTGCTTGTAAGGCAGGCGCTCTCCCAGCTGAGCTAATCGTCCATGTGGTGACCCGTCCGGGAATCGAACCCGGGATACCGCCGTGAAAGGGCGGTGTCTTAACCGCTTGACCAACGGGCCAGAAATATGGCTCCTCGAGTAGGACTCGAACCTACGACCGATCGGTTAACAGCCGATTGCTCTACCGACTGAGCTATCGAGGAATGTTTATGGAGCGGGAAACGAGATTCGAACTCGCGACCCCCGCCTTGGCAAGGCGGTGCTCTACCGCTGAGCTATTCCCGCATGTGGTGGACGATGACAGGATCGAACTGCCGACATCCTGCTTGTAAGGCAGGCGCTCTCCCAGCTGAGCTAATCGTCCATATGTGGTGACCCGTCCGGGAATCGAACCCGGGATACCGCCGTGAAAGGGCGGTGTCTTAACCGCTTGACCAACGGGCCAGAAATGGTGACTCACCCGCGACTCGAACGCGGGACACCCTGATTAAAAGTCAGGTGCTCTGCCAACTGAGCTAGTGAGTCAAAATGGCTCCTCGAGTAGGACTCGAACCTACGACCGATCGGTTAACAGCCGATTGCTCTACCGACTGAGCTATCGAGGAATGTATGGAGCGGGAAACGAGATTCGAACTCGCGACCCCCGCCTTGGCAAGGCGGTGCTCTACCGCTGAGCTATTCCCGCATACAGAACCGATAATTAATATAACATAATTATCAATCTGTCGTCAAGAACAAATTGAGAATGTCCTGACTGCCTTATAATAATATCAATTTACACATATAGTGTCAATGGTTTTTCCATGAAATTCCTGCAAAATTTTGATTTTACAACGGCCCTAATCAAAAATGAGGGATTATGTAATCCCTCATCTATTTAATTCCTATTTTCTAGGATTTTCGGTAACTTTGACTGATATCTCAACTAGTCTTATTCCCTATATAGCTTGCGTTAACCCATATTTAGCTTGAGTTCCCCCATATTTGGTTAGTGTTACCTTATCTTTAATTAATTTTTACCGGCTTGTCTACCTTTACCGGCCCCATCTTCTGCGACACTAACCTCGGCTTCAATGAACGTTTTCATGTCGTTTAACATATGCATCGACGCATTGATAATAGATAGCCCCATTGTTGACCCTAAGGCTTCATCGATTTGTAAGTGATAGTGCAAACATGGTTTCACACCTAGGAATCGACATTGTTCCTTATGAATTGGTTCCTCATAGGCCGCCGATGGGAATACATAGTCTTTTACTAATGGCTCAATGGTAACAGCCGCCAATACAGCAGCACCTGTTACGGCATTATCAAAAACGATAGCCATACGGTGACTAGCAGCACCTAAAATAAAGCCAGTTAAAAATGCAATATCAAGACCGCCTGCAATATGGAGCAAATGTAATATCGCATCACGGCGCTCGCTTTCACTCAATGCAGACCAATCATCAACGGCAATATTAAAGCGATCTACAAAGGAATGAATATGAGCAGCCCGTTGTTCTACCGTAGGTCCACATTCGGTATGAACGAGAATATCGTCATAGGCGCAGCCCGTAATTGTAGCCGTCGTTACGAGGGAGTCAAGGAACGCCCTTTCCCCTACGTTACCAATCGCCACCACTTGTAATCCATCAGCATGTAGTGCATCAGCATAGGTAAAGCCAAGCTCTAGAGCTCGCTCAAGTTCATCTTGAGAAATAACAGGTTCTACACCAAAGAAATGAGAGCCTTTACGAATGACTTGTTGATCAATATATTCTAGATCACTAGTATCTTGCTCAAGACCTACATTTACAACATGTACGTCTGCATTTAACTTAAATGCCGCCCCCTGCGTAGCCGTTCTACCTTCATTGAAACGTTTGATAGCGGCGTAGCTTTCACTACCATGCTGATTATTTTGAGGACCATCTACCAAGTGATCCGCTGCTACAATGAGTACACCATGGCGCAAATGATTGGGCTTAGGATTTGCCAAAATACCTGCAAAGCGTTCTGCTATAAGCTCTAAGGTTGCTAGGCTATAAATAGGTTTTGTTAAATTATCAATACGTAACCGGCACTCCTCCATGGAGGGTGCGTGCAATGGTTCTATGTTGAAAGTTCTCATGCCTCACCTCCTGTTATGGCCATATACATATGAACTGCAAGGTCCAGCATCCCCATTTGAACCGAACTACCAGAGGCCTCGCCTAGACAAAGCCCCAAATCTACATACGCTTCTAAGCCTAGATTTTCTAAAGAGGACTTCGCTGCCTTTTCGGCCGACAAATGAGATGCCATCACATAATCCATGACTTCTGGCACTAAGGTTTTAGCCACCAATGCACAAGCAGATGTATTGAAGCCATCGATGATAACTAATCCATTATTAGCGGCCGCACCTAAGATGACGCCAACGATACAAGCAAACTCAAAACCACCTACAGAGGATAAAATACCAATAGCATCGTCTTTGGGAATATCCTTATATTTTTCCAGCACATCATGAACGATACGCTGTTTTAGTTTGAGCCGTTCATCGGAAATATTCGTCCCTCGACCTGTAGCTTCTTCCGCAGTAAGACCGGCAAACTTAGCGGTCATAAGAGCGCTAGCAGTTGTATTGGAAATACCCATTTCACCGACTAAAAATACGTTAAAGCCTTCATCAATTTTCTCTTTTACAAGACGAATCCCTGCTTCAATACCTTCAATCGCTTGTTCCCGCGTCATGGCGGGTTCTTCTACAAAGTTTTTTGTACCCATCCCCAGTTTATGACTTCGAAGGCCTGGAACCCAGCTCATATCCGCATCAATGCCCATGTCGATGACTTCCATTTGAGCACCACAGTAATTAGCTAAGGAATTGGCACCAGCCCCTTTTGGAATTAGGTAGTTCTGTGTCATACCAACGGTCGTTTCCTTTGGATACGCACTAACCCCCATATCCGCCACACCATGATCCGCACTAGCGATAATCATACATGGCTTTGGTACAGTCAAAGTCTCTTGATTTGTGGCAGAACCATATTGGGCCACTACATTTACAAGACGACCATATTGCTCTACAGGTGACGCTGTATTCCAGCTATCAATTATATGTTGTTCAATCTCTTGGTTGCGACCTACAATAGCGCCACAAGTTTCTTGTAACAAACTCATACGATCTCCCTTAACTAATTAATAGATCAGTTTACTTTTAGAATAATAGCATATCTTTAAAATACTATTATGTTTTTATAATATTAGTATATTTTTAGAATTTTAGTATATTTTTAGAATTTTAGTATACACATGTTAGGGCATACACAATGTCACTTCAGCTACATAACCTGGATTGAGTTAGCTATCCTTAATTTGCCCCGTTAAATACGGCAACTTAGTGCGTATGTCACGACTGCGTTCCAAATAGGATTCCAATGCTTGACCTTCATCGTCTTGTGAAAGCACCTCTTTTACACGTTGTATTTCAGCTTCTATCCGAGTAAGCCCTTCAATGACATTGCGCCGATTACCGTAGATGATTTCGCGCCACATAGACGGCAAGCCACCGGCTACACGGGTGCAATCTCGAAAACCACCTGCAGATAATCTCATGCGCAATTCTCCCAATTCATCACCACCAGAAACTTGCGTCAAAATGGCAGCTAGCAAATGAGGCATATGACTAACCATGGCTAGATATTCATCATGAGCGTAAATATCGACGAACTCAATGCGTGAACCTACGGCACGGCCCATCTCAGCTAGCTCCTCGGCTACCTCTTCGCTATATACTTCAGAGGCCTTATCCTCTAGGACGATCCATCCCATACCTTTAAATAAGTTTTTATGAGATACTTCGTAGCCACCTTTTTCTGAACCCGCCATAGGATGGACGGAGACAAAAATCGTTCCCTTAGGAATTGATTCATAGACAGCACGGAGGAAGTTTTCCTTCGCACTCGATACATCTGTTACAACTTGTTTTGGTCTAAATAGATGTGCCGTTTCAGTAAAGAGTCGTGCGTTTGTATCTGGTGGTAAGGAGAACACAACAATATCTGAGCTTTCAATCAATGGTTCTACCTCGGTCCAAGCAGCTTTCACCACCCCATCTTGGATGGCCGCATCACAAACCTCTTGGCGACGAGCATACCCTACCACCTCATAATCGGTGTAAGCCTTCAAAGCCTTTGCCAATGAACCGCCTAATAAGCCTAAGCCAATAATACCTACTGTCTTACTCATATAAACCTACTTTCACAATATCTAGTAAATTACACGCTCCTATGTAATGCTACATATATCTACAAACTATAAAAGGAATTAATTAAAATAACAGAAACGCAAACCTAAGCTTCAATAAGTCTCTTGTTTTTCCATTTACCGCTATACCAGCGATACACAAATAATAACCCCCGTAAAATTTCATCAACAGCCATAGCAACCCAAATACCTACGAGGCCCCAGCCCCAATATATGCCAAAGAGATATGATAGTGGCACTGCACATAACCACATGCCAAAGATGCCTACGAGCATTGGAGTTCGAATATCCCCTGCGGCTTGTAAACAAGATACCATAACGATATTTACGGCACGACCTAACTCAAGGAAGATTTCTACTAATAATACATTATGGGCTAATGATAAAATTTCAGGATCTGTAGTAAAGACAGAAAGAACAACATCGCTAACAAGATAGAAGAATGTAGCAAGACCTACGTTAATAGCAATGGCTAAAAACGTAGAATGCCATACGCGATTACTTACCTCCTCTTGGCGTTTGGCCCCCATCAAGAATCCAACGATTACCTGTGAAGCATTGGCGAGTGCTATTGTATATACATAGCAAAGCATAGCAATAACGGATACATATACCTTTGTATTGATTACTGCGAGTCCCAAAATATTGACCATTTTCATAATCATCGTTTGAGACAATTGATAACTCAATGTTTCGCCACCAGAAGGAACACTGATATGCAATAAAGACTTAATCGTATGCCACGGAAATGGTTTTAAGAATGTAAAGCTTACCTTTAAGGTCAATAATTTCTTAAAAGTATATCCAATAATCATTAGGCCTACCAGTTTAGATAGCCATGTTGAAATAGAAACACCTAATACACCAAGACTTGGTATTGGTCCATGTCCAAAGATTAATACATAATTCGTTATAATATGAATTACATTCATAACGAGTGCTATGTACATGGTAATACGCGTTAGTGAATGACCTCTAAACACAGCCACTAATGCATAGTACATAGCTTGTATCGGTAGGCCCGCCGCTACGATGGTCATATAGAGCGACGTATCACTCATCGTTTCAGGTGGAATTCCCAGCCATGTAAAGATCCATTCATGGCAGGTGATAAAGAATACTGCCGCTATGGATGAAAACAGAAAATTCATCACTAAGCTGACCGTACATACCTCTGATAGTTTGGACTGATTCCGAGCCCCTAAATACTGGGCAATCAAAATCGTCGTAGCTGTACTCATAACAATAATGAGCATAATAAAAATATTTAAAATTTGATTGGCATTAGCTACCGCTGCTACCGCTTGAGGCGAGTAGTGACTCATCATCACTTGGTCTATATTACCTACTAACAGCTGTAGGAACACTTCGATAAATATAGGCCAACTCAAAGTCCAGATAGATAAACTAATCCCCTTTTCGTCTGCTTTCATAAAAACCTCTGCAACGAACACGATACAATTGCAATGAATATCATACAATGTCCTTATTATATCATGTTATATAACCACATGGGACAAATCGCAGAAATCAATACATCAAAATCGGTCTCCATTAAAGAGCGACAATTACAATTAAACTACAGATGAAAGTTACATACACATGAGAGATACAAAATATAGGATAAACAAAAAACGTGCCACCCGAAGGTGACACGTTTATTATGTAGATAAGCAAGTATCTATTGTGTTCTGCTAATGCTTATTTGAAGCCATTACAAAGGCTGTCGAATAATGCTTGGTCAGGTTTTACAACGTCTTCAGTCAATGGACGTGGGTGTGCGCCGCCATTAGCTGCTGCCAAGGATTTTTCGAAGGAAGGTTTAGATGTATCTTGGTAAATAAGACCAGTAACCAAACCATCTGTATCGCCCAAAGTTTTAAGCGCTGCTGCACGATCTGTTGGATCATAGCCTTCAGGCAATGCTACTAAGTGTTCTTTGAACCAGTCATAGCTGTTGCGTTTGTTGTATGTAACACATGGGCTAAATACGTTGATGAAGGAGAAGCCATCATGGTCCATAGCTTGTTGAATCAAATCAACAAGTTCTTCACGGTTGATCATGTAGCTTTGAGCTACGAATGTAGCACCTGCTGCAATCGCAGTTTCACAGATGGACAATGGAGACTCGAACGCACCATGAGGAGTTGTTTTTGTAACAAAACCGATGTCGGAACGAGGGGATGCTTGACCTTTAGTCAAACCATATACATGGTTATCCATTACAACGTATGTCATGTTTACATTACGTTTGAAAGCATGGATAGTGTGACCCATACCGATAGCGAACGCATCACCGTCACCGGAGAATGCGATAACTTCTAAGTCTTGGTTAGCAAGTTTTACGCCTTGAGCGTAAGGAAGTGCACGACCATGAGTTGTATGAGCACCGTAAGCGTAGAAATAACCACCGATACGGCTAGAGCAACCGATACCGGAAATTACTGCTAATTTTTCTGGTGGAATATTTTTCGCTACTACAGCGTCAGTAATCGCTGCTTGAACCCCATAATGGCCACAGCCTGGGCACCAGTTAGGACGAATATCGTTTCTGTAATCTTTAGCTGTTGCCATATTATAGGACCTCCTTAATCGCATTTTTCACATAACTTTTTGTGAATGGATTACCATCGTATTTTAAGCAGCTAGAAATTTTATTTTTCTTATGCATGTTGATTTTAAACAAGTTAGTCAATTGACCAGTTTTATTATGCTCTACGATAACCACTTTTTTCGCAGCATCAAAGAATGGTTGTAATTGTTTTGCTGGGAATGGTTTAATCAAGCGCAATTGCAAGTGGTTAACTTTAACACCTTCTTGATCGAATTCAGCAACTGCTTCTTCGATAGCGCCACGGCTAGAAGCCATACCTACAACAAGTACATCTGCTTCGTCGTATTTAGCGTTGTTCAAGAATGGTTCGTAGTTATCAGCTACAGTTTCCAATTTGCGGAAACGTTTATCAGTTTGCGCTACGTGCATTGTAGGCGCTTCTGCTGGTTTACCTTCTTCGTTATGCTCTAAGCCTGTGGAAAGGAATAGACCATTTTTCATGCCAGGAATTGTACGAGGAGAAATACCATCTTCAGTCAATTCGAAGCGTTTGAAGTATTTAGGTTGTTCCAATGCAGGAAGTTCTGCTTCTTTCATCATTTTACCGCGGTTAATAGGTACACGGTTCAAATCGAAAGTAGGAACGGATTGTTTATTCAAACCTTGTTGTAAGTCAGGCATAAAGATTACTGGACATTGGTACATTTCTGCCAAGTTGAAAGCTTTTTGAATTTCATAGAAGCATTCTTCGATAGATGTTGGAGAAATTACGATACCGGAGTAGTCGCCATGTGCATTGTAGCAAGCCGCATCAATATCGGATTGCTCAACTTTTGTAGCCATACCAGTAGATGGGCCAGAACGTTGAACGTCGATAACAACCATTGGCAATTCAGCCATGGAAGCCATGGACAAGGATTCTGCCATCAAGGAAAGACCAGGGCCAGAAGTACATGTGAAGCCACGAACACCAGCGTATACGCCGCCCATAGCTGTCATGCATGCTGCGATTTCGTCTTCTGTTTGAACAACAGTAGCACCCAATTTATCCATGTTTTTAATCATGAATTCCATAACTTCGGATGCCGGTGTAATAGGATAAGATGCCATGAAACGGGAGCCCGCTGCAATAGCACCGAGAGCACAAGCTTCGTTACCTAATAAGAACATTTGATCTTTCTTACCAGGAGCTGGCAATGTATCGATTTCAACATCGCCCAATTTTTCCATTACAAGGCCATGACCATCGTCGAAAGCAGCCAAGTTTTTATCGATAATTTCTTGGGATTTTTTTGCAAATTGTTCAGCAATAGCATCTTTGAACAACTTAGTTTCAAAACCAAGAAGTGCTACGGACATGCCAAGTGCTACGATGTTACGCATCAACATAGAGCCTTGTTTCATCGCTGTTTCAGAGATTGGCAAGGATAAGCAATTGATTTTTGTACCTTCGTATTTAGAGAAGTCCGGTTTTACTTTGCTATCACAGATGATGTAACCGCCATCACGAACTTCAGAACCGTGCATATCAACAGTTTCTTGGTCAAGAGCTAATAAGAAGTCTACGCCTTCACCGATGGACATAATTTGTTCTAACGCTACGCGCAATGCGAATGTAGTATGACCACCTTTGATACGAGATGCAAATAAACGTTGGCTATACAAGGAATAGCCTTCTTTAGCGAGGATTGTCGCCATAATTTCGCCGCAACTCTCGATACCTTCACCTTGTTGGCCGCCCATTTTCCAGATAAAATCTTTACGTTTTTGCAAGAGATTCACCCTCCTTAGGATAAAAATTACACTGCTGACAAGAGTCTAACTTACTATTTTAAATATGTATAGTACGAACCTGTCTTATATCGTCATTGTATCATGTATACTTTAGGTTTACAATGTATCATTTCTCATAATAATAGGTATAAATTAGAGCATTATAACTAAAACTTATAAGAGAAAAAGGATACTACTTTTTTCGTAGTATCCTTTTAGTATTTATGCTCATCGTTTCATAATTACTCGTTTAAAAAATATTCTATATGAAATTATATAGAATATTTATTCTTAAATTATATAGAATATTTATTCCGTAATACCTCTTGTTGTCGTTCCTCAGTAAAGAAGATTTCTTCTAAACATAAACCTTGAGCGGGCGCAGTTTTTCCGATAACGCGACGGTCTTTAGCAGCTAAGTAGCCTTTGATATCCTCCACCTTACGGCGACCAAGGCCTACATCTACGAGTAAGCCTGCAATATTACGTACCATATGGTATAAGAACCCATCGCCTACCACAGAAATAGTCACATGGGGTCCCTTTCCCTCTACATGAATGCCCATAATCGTCTTAACTGGATCAGCCGGTGTAGAATTCGTTCCCTTTAAGGTCGTAAAGTCATGTGTACCTAGTAATTCATTACCTGCAGCTTGCATGAGCTCAATATTGAGAGGCTTTTTTACATGCCAGTGATATCGTTTCGTCAACGGATTAGCAATGAGCTGATTATGAATAGTATATACATACTCTTTACCGTATATATTCCAACGTGGTTTCCAATCTAATGGTATTTCAATAGCCTCTAATACAACTATATCCTTTGGAATATGCGCAATCATAGCGCGTGGAATATTGTCTACTGGTATAGCACCAGAGGTTTGAAAGGTACATACTTGAAACTTTGCATGTACCCCTGCATCCGTACGAGAAGCACCGTAGATTTGAATGGGCTCATTACAGATTTTTGATAAGCCATATTCTAAACAACCTTGTACGGTTAAGCCCTTATCATCAGGTTGTTTTTGATAGCCCGCTAAATCAGTGCCATCATAAGCAACTATGATCCGTATATTTCTCATAGGCCAAGCCACCACAACGCAATGAGTACAACAGTAACCAAAATAACAGCACCGACACCGATATAGTCGACATAGGTCACTTGTAATTCTTTCATACGCGTACGATTTACACCGCCGCGATAGCAGCGAGCCTCCATGGCGATAGCCAGTTCATCAGCACGTCTAAATGCACTGATAAATAATGGTACCAATAAGGGCACCATATTCTTTGCTCGTTGAATGATAGAACCGGTCACAAAGTCTGCACCACGGGCTGATTGGGCTTTCATAATACGATCCGTCTCATCCAATAAAGTCGGAATAAAACGAAGTGCAATAGTCATCATCATAGCCAGCTCATGAGCCGGTACGCCAATGCGACGGAATGGATTGAGCAAATGCTCGATACCATCAGTTAAACGAATAGGAGATGTGGTATAAGTCAACAACGAGGAGAACAAGATTAAGAAAATTAATCGTGCCGCCATTTGAAGGCCCATAGCCACACCATGATCGGTGATATTAATAATGCCCCATTGGAAAATAGTATTACCAGGTGTCGTAAAAATGTGAATCCCCATAGTAAATACAATGATAATCCAAAGTGGTTTAATAGCGGTCCACATAAGACGTAGTGGTAAACGAGATAATAGCATTGCAAAGATTGTAAAACCACCTACAATACCATAAGCTAGCGGCGAATCTGCCAAGAAGATGGCGACTACGAAAATAGTAGTAGCAATAATCTTTGCTCGTGGATCCATGCGGTGCAAGAAAGAATTTCCAGGGAAGTATTGACCAATAGTAATGTTATTTAACATGGCTACCTCCTTCTAGAATTGCTTGTACTGCATCATCTACAGATAGAACTCGGTTAGACACATCAAGACCTTGTTCACGTAAGTACTCCATAGTTACAGACACAGGCGGTACATCTACGCCAACAGCTTGCAATGCATCTCGATGATTATTAAAGATATCCATCGGTTCCCCATCGAGTACTATACGACCTTTATCGAGTACTACTAGGCGAGAGGCCATGCGGGAAATATCCTCCATATTATGGGATACAAGAATAACCGTAATTCCTTTCTCCTTATGGAGACGAATGATTTCCTCAAAGATTTCTTCACGACCAAATGGGTCTAGGCCTGCAGATGGTTCATCAAGAACTAAAAAGTCTGGATTCATTGCAACTACGCCAGCAATAGCAACGCGGCGCATTTGACCTCCGGATAAGTGAAACGGAGATCGTTCTGCATAGGTATTGTAGTCAAGACCTACAAACTTCATGGCATCACGAACGCGTTCATCTACTTCATCAGCACTAAGGCCTAAATTTTTAGGACCAAAGGCAATGTCTTCAGCGATGGTTTCTTCAAATAGTTGATGCTCTGGGTATTGGAATACCATGCCTACCTTGTGGCGCATCTTTTTAGCTTCCTCTGTGGAGGCACTAATATCTACACCATTTACAGTTACTGTACCTGTTGTAGGGTGTAATAAACCATTTAAATGTTGTACAAAGGTGGATTTACCAGAACCAGTATGACCGATAACACCTAGAAATTCACCATTTTCAATAGTAAGAGATATACCATGAAGGGCTGTTTTTTCAAAAGGAGTTCCCATGCCATAGGTGTATGTAATATTATCTAATACAATCGCCATTAGTGAGATCCCTCCCCTCTTGCATCAGTGGTCAGCTCACTAGCAGGAACTTCTTCAACCTTAGCAGCCACATGATTAGAGTTTACTAATTGATCTGCCAGTTTTGAACCTTTAAGACCTTCTGCTAGTTCCTCATTGTTTATAATGCTGTTACCCACTTCATAACCTTTTGCATTTAATTTGAAAGCAATTTCAGAGGCTACAGGCACATCGAGGCCAAGTTCTTTCAAGGTATCTACATGACTAAAGATTTCACGAGGTGTGCCATCGTGTAATTTCACACCATTTTTCATAACCACCACACGGTCAGCCGTAACGGCTTCCTCCATGAAGTGTGTAATAAAGACAATAGTAATGCCCTCTTCTTTATTGAGCTTATGGACTGTCTCTAAGACCTCACGACGACCTTTTGGATCGAGCATGGCCGTTGGTTCATCGAGGACAATACAGTCTGGTTTCATAGCAAGCACGCCTGCAATGGCAATGCGCTGCTTTTGACCACCAGATAGCAAGTGAGGACCATGTTCTCTATATTCAGTCATATTAACAGCTTCTAACGCTGCATCGACACGTTTTCTAATTTCATCACTAGGAATACCTAGATTTTCAGGACCAAAGGCAACGTCCTCTTCTACGACAGCCGCTACGATTTGGTTATCAGGATTTTGGAATACCATGCCTACATGTTGGCGAATATCCCAAATATGTGCTTCATCGCGCGTATCAAAGCCACATACATTGACGTGACCTTCGCTAGGTTGTAATAGCACATTAAAATGCTTGGCTAGGGTACTTTTACCACTGCCATTAGTACCGATAATACATACAAACTCGCCGCGCTTGATAGATAAATTCACATCATCTAATGCGCGTACATCATTGCCGTTTTCATCAGTATATATATGACTCATATGATTGACATCAATCATAATGTCTTTTTCGTTCATGAATAGCCTCATATCTTTCTAGTCAATTTCGTTTCTATGAAAGTATAACCTTTAAATTGTATATCACATTATTGACCCATTAACTACAACAAATTAATGTAATCCACTTTATAGATTAAGCATTAATTATTGCCATAAATATATATCATAAGGTTAACAATACTTATTCATCCTTTACGATAACTGCTAATATATTACGATATTGTACTAATCGATTGTACCATAAAATTGACAATAAAAAAACGGTGCTGCAACGTAAGTTACAACACCGTATGAGTTTGATTAAACTAACTCGATAATAGCCAAAGGTGCAGCGTCACCTTTGCGAAGACCAGTTTTGATTACACGAGTGTAACCACCTTGACGGTCTTCATATTTTGGAGCAATTGTATCAAACAATTTTTTTACTACACTTTCATCCATGAGGTATGCAAGAACTTGGCGACGTGCATGAAGATCACCACGTTTAGCCAAAGTTACCATTTGATCAGCTAAAGAGCGAAGTTCTTTCGCTTTAGCTTCAGTAGTTTCAATACGCTCATATTGGAAGAAAGATGTTAACATGCTACGGAACAACGCTTTACGAGCGGAGCTGTCGCGGCCTAATTTTCTGTACATTCGTCTTCCTCCTTATTCGCCTTTTTGTTTAAGTTGAAAACCACCTGGATGATTGTTGAGTTTTTCCTCAATTTCATCGATGGATTTTTTGCCTAAATTGCGAACTTTTCCTAAGTCATCAATGGTTTTGTCTAGCAAGTCTGCAATTGTATTAATGCCAGCACGTTTCAAGCAGTTATACGCACGAACAGAGAGCTCCAACTCATCGATGGAAATCTTTGCTGGGCCGTCATCTACAGCTGGTTCTTCATTATCGGAACCTACTGGATCAACAACGATACCGCCTTCACCTGTGTTAACATCTACAACGTCTGCAGAGTGCGCTAATTTAGTGAAGTTCCCTAAATAACCAATCATAATGGCAGCAGATTTTGCCACTGCATCAGCAGCGGTAATGGAACCATCAGTCCAAACTTCTAATGTAAGTTTGTCAAAGTCCATTTCATTGCCTACACGAACATCACTCACTTCGTATTTAGCACGAAGAATTGGAGAGAAGATGGAATCGATTGGAATGCAACCGATAACATCTGTATCTTTTTTATTCTTCGTAGAAGGAACGTAACCTTTGCCACGTTCGATTACTACATCCATTACGAGATGAGCTGTCTCATCCATTGTCGCAATCACGAGTTCAGGATTCAATACTTCTACTTCTGGTGGGAATTGTTCAGCCAAATCAGCAGCTGTCAATACGCCGTCCTTTTGGAAGTCAAAGTGTACTTCCAAAGGTAATTGAGCATCTTCTTCAACTTTGATGCACAATTGCTTTAAGTTAAGGATGATATCCGTAACGTCTTCGCGAATACCAGGAATAGTAGAGAATTCATGAAGAACTCCATCAATTTTGATAGAGGTGATAGCTGCCCCATCCAAGGATGAAAGCAAAATTCTGCGTAAGCTATTACCAAGAGTGATACCATAACCACGGTCTAATGGTTCACATACGAACTTACCATAGCGACCGCCGTCGGCGATGTCCACTTTCTCGATTTTAAGTTTCTTTTCTTCGCTCATCAGGAACATCCTCCTATACAACACACGTTCATAGTTTAATTATAGCACCGTATCAAATCGGCCGCTATCAATTATACACGACGGCGTTTTGGAGGGCGACAACCATTGTGAGGAATTGGAGTTACGTCTTTAATGGAAGTAACTTCAAGACCTGCAGCTTGTAAAGCACGGATTGCAGCTTCACGGCCGGATCCAGGACCTTTTACGAATACTTCAACAGTGCGAAGACCATGTTCCATTGCAGCTTTAGCAGCTTGTTCAGCAGCCATTTGAGCAGCGAATGGAGTGGATTTACGGGAACCACGGAAGCCCAAGCCACCAGCGGAAGCCCAAGACAACGCGTTACCGTTTGTATCTGTCAAAGTTACGATAGTGTTATTGAATGTAGAACGAATATGAGCCGCACCGGATTCAATATGTTTCTTTTCTTTTCTTTTTGTTCTAACAACTTTTTTAGCCACGCTTTATCCCTCCTTTATCTTATTTCTTTTTACCAGCAATTGCTTTTCTAGGACCTTTGCGAGTACGTGCATTCGTTTTAGTACGTTGACCACGAAGTGGTAAACCCATACGATGACGTTTGCCTCGATAGGAGTTGATTTCAATTAAGCGTTTAATGTTAAGTGCTTCTTCACGACGAAGGTCACCTTCTACTTTGTATTCAGCATCTAACAATTCACGGATTTTCACGACTTCATCTTCGGAAAGATCGCGAACGCGTGTGTCTGGATTGATGCCAGTTTTAGCAATGATTTCAGCTGCCAAAGTTGGACCAATACCATAAATATAAGTTAAACCAATTTCCACTCGTTTATCACGAGGTAAGTCTACACCGGCGATACGTGCCATCTAATCATCCACCTCCTATCAGATTATCCTTGTTTTTGTTTATGTTTTGGATTTTCGCAAATAACCATTACACGGCCTTTGCGTTTAATGATTTTACATTTTTCGCATATCTTTTTAACTGATGGTTGAACCTTCATTAGTACCTCCTTTGTGGACCCTATGCTTATTTAAAGCGATAGGTGATGCGACCACGATTTAAGTCATACGGTGTCAGTTCCATAGTAACTTTATCACCAGGAAGAATACGGATAAAATTCATACGCATTTTACCTGACACATGAGCCAATACGATATGACCATTTTCCAATTCTACTTGGAACATGGCATTCGGTAATGCCTCAACTACCGTACCTTCCACCTCAATAACGTCTTCTTTTGACATATCTTTTCCTCCGGTTACCTGTTTTATTTAATTAACCGCGGTTCTTCCCGCATAGTTAATATTTCAGGGCCGTTTTCTGTAACAACCACTGTATGTTCGAAATGAGCAGCAGGTTTACCATCTGTGGTAACTGCTGTCCAGTCATCCCCTAATACACGAACACGATGCGTCCCTAGAGTAATCATCGGTTCGATACACAATACCATACCTGGTTTCATAATAGGTCCTTGTTCAGGACTACCATAGTTTGGTATTTGCGGATCTTCATGCATTTCGCGGCCTAAACCATGACCTACGAAGTCGCGAACGACACCGTAACCATGTTTCTCACAATACGTTTGAACAGCGTGGCCGATGGCACCAATTCGGTTACCAACTTTCACTTGTTCAATTCCCTTGAACAGACTTTCTTCTGTAACTTTTAACAATTTCATCACATCAGGTTTGACGTGACCGATAGGAACCGTCACAGCCGAATCGCCGTGATATCCATCAATAGATGATACAAGATCAATACTGAGGATATCGCCGTTTTTAAGCTTGCGCTTAGCGCTCGGAATACCATGAACGACTTCTTCATTAACAGAAGCACAGATTGTTGCAGGGAATCCATAGTACCCTTTACAACTTGGTATACCACCGTGGCTGCGAATATATTCTTCGGCAATTGTATCTAACTCAAGCGTCGTGATGCCAGGTTTAGCCTTTTCTACTAACAAGGACAACGTGTCTGCTGTAAGCTTACTTGCCTTGCGGATACATTCAATCTCATGGGGCGATTTTAAAATAATCATAGATTATTTCTCCAACGCCTTAATGATGTCAGCAAATACTGCGTCTACATCTTGTAAACCATTGATTTCTTCATACAATCCGCTATTGCGATAGTAGTCGATTAATGGTTTAGTAGATTCGTCGTACACAGCTAGACGTTTCTGTACTGTTTCAGGGTTATCATCAGCACGATTTTCTAGAACAGCTCGTTCACTAATACGTTTAACCAATTCCTCAGTAGGAACGTTTAAGTTAAGTACAGCGTCCAAAGAAATTCCTAATTCTTTAAGGATTGCATCCAAGGATACAGCTTGTGCTGTAGTTCTTGGGAAACCGTCAAGAATAAATCCAGATTTGCAGTCATCTTTCACCAAGCGATCACGTACGATACCAACAGTTACACTGTCTGGTACCAATTGACCAGCATCGATGTATTTCTTAGCCTCAACTCCAAGAGGTGTTTCGTTCTTAATCGCAGCGCGGAACATATCACCTGTTGAAATTTGGGGAATACCGTATTTTTCAATAAGTCGAGCTGCCTGAGTGCCTTTACCAGCACCAGGAGGTCCCATTAATAGAATATACATATTGTTTCCCTCCTATTTCACAAAGCCTTTATAGTGGCGTGTTACCATGAGCGACTCGATTTGTTGCATTGTATCAAGTGCTACACCTACAACGATGAGAAGAGCCGTACCACCAAAGTATACGCCTTGGACGCCGGTAATGCTACCGAGGAAATTCGGTATAATAGCAACGACAGCTAAGAATACAGCGCCAGCCAAAGTGATTCTGGTCATCACGTTATCCACATAATCAGCAGTTGGTTTACCCGCACGAATGCCTGGGATAAAACCACCGTATTTTTTCATATTATCTGCCATATCTGTAATGTTGATAGAGATTGCAGTATAGAAATACGTAAAGATAAAGATCAATAATGCATACAATGCCGTTTGTAACGGCGTACCCCATGTAAATAGATCCGCAACTTTATGAACGAATTCATTGTCAATAAATTGCGCAATCGTCACAGGGAACATCAACACAGATGACGCAAAGATAATTGGGATTACACCTGCCTGATTGACTTTCAACGGCAAGAATGTAGAGTGACCACCGTACATTTTACGCCCTACTACGCGTTTTGCGTATTGGATAGGAATGCGACGTTGGCCTTGTGTAACTGCTACTACGACAGCAATCATCGCAAGTGCAATTACAGCAAATAAGAATGCTTGGAACATGTTAATTGTTCCGTTTTGGATATATTGATAAATGGTTTCTAGACCATCTGGTAATCGAGCTACGATACCAGCAAAGATGATCAAGGAAATACCATTACCTATACCATATGCTGTGATTTGCTCACCAATCCACATCAACAAGCATGTGCCTGCTGTAAGAATGATGGCCACAACAAATACACTAAGGAAATCATTATTTACCAAAGCGTTGTTTGCTCTAAGAGCAAATGCCATGCCTGCGGCTTGTACAAAGCCAAGGACTACGGTGCCATAACGAGTTACCTTCGCTATTTTCTTACGCCCATCCTCACCATCTTTACTCCATGCTTCAAACTGTGGAACTACAGACTGAAGCAGTTGCATGATGATGGAAGCATTGATGTAAGGGGTAATACTCATTGCAAAGATAGAGAACTTACTAAGCGCACCACCAGCAAACAAGTCTAATAGACCGAATAGGTTACCGGATGTAAACAAAGATTCAATGACAGATGCATCTACACCTGGTACTGGAATGTGAATGCCGGCTCTAAACACGGCAAACATCATCAACGTGTACAAAATCTTGTTACGTAACTCGGTAATCTTAAAGATGTTCGAGAGGCTATCTAGCACCCTAGATCACCTCTACTTTTCCGCCTGCTGCTGTGATTTTTTCTTCAGCAGATTTAGTGAAGCCATTAGCGATAACAGTCAAGTTTTTAGTTTCCAATGTACCGTTACCTAAAATACGAATACCATCGCGTACATTTTTCAAAATGCCAGCTTCAATAAGAGCTACTGGATCAACTGTTGCACCGTCTTCAAAACGGTTCAATTGTTCTACGTTAACTTCAGCATATTGTTTAGCAAAAACGCTGTTGTTGAAACCGCGTTTTGGTAAACGACGATAAAGAGGCATTTGGCCGCCTTCAAAACCGGAGCGAACGCCACCGCCAGAACGGGAGTTTTGACCTTTTTGACCACGACCAGATGTTTTACCCAAGCCAGAACCTAAACCACGGCCTACACGAGTACGAGCTTTTTTGGAACCAGCTGCTGGTTGTAATTCATGAAGTTTCATTCAGTGCACCTCCTTATCAGTATTAAACTTCTTCAACTTTAACTAAATGTCTAACTTTGTGAAGCATACCTTCGATTTGAGGTGTTACTTCTTTTACAACTTGAGAATTAGTTTTTTTCAAGCCCAAAGCTTTAACTGTCGCGCGTTGATCTTCAGGACGACCGATTAAGCTTCTTGTTAATGTTACTTTAACTTGTGCCATTTCTTGTCTCCTTATTACGCGTTATAGATTTCTTCAACGGTTTTACCACGAAGTTCAGCAACTTCGCTAGCGCGTTTCAAATCTTTCAAACCTTCGATTGTAGCACGAACCATATTGTTAGGGTTAGAAGAACCCAAGGATTTAGTCAAGATGTTACGAACACCTACTAATTCCAATACGGCACGAACAGGGCCACCAGCGATAACGCCAGTACCTTCAGCAGCTGGTTTCAAGAATACGCGGCCTGCACCGAATACGCCTGTTACGCTGTGAGGGATTGTACCATTTTTAATAGCTACGTTTACAATATTTTTCTTAGCATCATCGATACCTTTGCGAATTGCTTCTGGTACTTCCGCTGCTTTACCTAAGCCAACGCCTACATAACCGTTGCCATCACCAACAACTACAAGAGCGCTGAAGGAAAAACGACGACCGCCTTTAACTACTTTGGCTACGCGGTTGATGAATACTACTCTTTCTTTAAGATCAAGACTGGTGTAGTCAATTCTCGCCATGTCTATAGTTCCTCCTTCTTAGAATTTTAAGCCTGCTTCACGAGCACCTTCTGCAAGGGCTGCTACGCGGCCGTGGTAAATGTAACCACCACGGTCAAACACTACTGTGTCAATACCTTTAGCGATAGCTTTTTTAGCAACTGCTTCACCAACAGCTTTTGCAGCAGCTACGTTACCACCATAGGATAAGTTCAAATCTTTATCTAAAGAGCTAGCAGCAACCAAAGTTGTACCTGCTACGTCATCGATAACTTGAGCATAGATGTTGCCTAAAGAACGGAATACGTTCAAACGTGGGCAAGTTGCCGTACCAGAGATGTGACGGCGAATACGAAGATGACGTTTTGCTCGAGCGATGTTTCTACTAGATTTACGAGGCAAGATATTCACTCCTTTCATTCATATAGATGATATTACTATTTACCTTTTGCACCAGCTTTACCAGCTTTACGACGAACAACTTCGCCTTCATAGCGGATACCTTTACCTTTGTAAGGTTCTGGTTTTCTCCATTTACGGATATCAGCTGCTACTGCGCCTACAACTTCTTTGTCTGCACCAGACACAATGATTTTGTTAGGAGCTGGAACGTCAATTGTAATACCAGCTGGAGCTTCCATTTCTACTGGATGAGAGAAGCCAAGTGTAAGAGCTAATTTATTGCCTTGTTTAGCCGCTCTGTAACCAACACCGTTGATTTCAAGAGTTTTTGTGAATCCTTCAGATACGCCTGTTACCATATTAGCAACAAGAGCGCGAGTCAAACCGTGAAGGGAACGATGAGCTTTATCCTCGGAAGGACGAGCTACTGTAATTGTGTTACCTTCTACAGTGATAATCATATCTGGATGCAAATCGCGAGATAATTCGCCTTTAGGACCTTTTACGTTCATATGATGGTTATCATATGTAACAGTAACGCCTGCAGGGATCTCGATAGGCATTCTACCGATACGTGACATTATTTCTACCTCCTATTGCTACTATTACCAAACGTATGCGATTACTTCGCCACCAAGACCTTCTTTACGAGCTTGTTTGTCGCTCATAACGCCTTTGGATGTAGAAATAACTGCGATACCCAAACCACCAAGTACACGAGGAAGTTCTTCCTTTTTCGCGTAAACACGTAAACCAGGTTTGGAAATACGTTTAATTCCTGTAATAACTTTTTCGTTATTGGAACCATATTTCAATGTTACTTTTAAAGTATTTTCTTCTTTTTCAACGCTCTTAACGAAACCTTCTTGTAAAAGGATGTCAAGAACTGCTGCTTTCATTCTAGATGCAGGAATGTTTACCGTTTCATGAAGTGCAGCGTTTGCATTACGGATGCGCGTAAGCATATCCGCGATAGGATCGGTCATTACCATAATCTAAAAACCTCCTCTCGTCTAATATTACCAGCTGGCTTTTTTAACACCAGGAATTTGTCCTTTGTACGCCAATTCACGGAACGCAATACGGCTGATACCGAATTTACGCATATAGCCGTGAGGACGACCAGTTAAGTTGCAACGGTTGTGCAAGCGTGTTGGGGATGCGTTTGCTGGTAATTTGGATAAGCCTTCATAATCACCTGCTGCTTTTAACGCTTCACGTTTAGCTGCATATTTTTCAACGATTTTAGCGCGTTTCTTTTCGCGTTCAATCATAGATTTTTTAGCCATCTATATGTTCCTCCTATTATTTTTCAAAAGGCATACCGAATTGAGTCAACAATTCACGAGCTTCTTCATCTGTATTAGCACTTGTTACGATAATGATATCCATACCTGTAACACGTTCTACCTGATCATATTCGATTTCAGGGAAGATGAGCTGTTCTTTAAGACCCAAAGCGTAGTTACCACGGCCATCGAATGCAGTAGCGCTGATACCGCGGAAGTCACGTACACGAGGTAATGCCGCATTGATCAATCTATCAAGGAATTCATACATGCGTTCGCCACGAAGAGTAACTTTTGTACCCAACGCCATGCCTTCACGAACTTTAAAGTTCGCAATGGATTTTTTTGCTTTTGTGATTACAGGTTTTTGACCAGCGATGATAGTCAAATCATTAACTGCTGCTTCCAATGCTTTTGCATTGCCTACTGCATCACCAACGCCGATGTTGATAACGATTTTTTCCAATTTAGGGATTTCCATAACGTTGCCGTATTGGAATTTTTCTTGCAAACTCTTTTTAATTTCAGAGTTGTATTGTTCAAATAAACGAGACATTTATTTAGCTCCTCCTTTCCTGATTATTTAAGTACTGTACCAGATTTAACTGTAGCGCGAACGAATTTACCGTCTTTGCCTTCAACTTTTTTGATACGAGTAGCTGTTTTAGTTTCTGGGTCAACAACCATTACGTTAGAAACATGGATACCAGCTTCTTTAGTAACGATGCCGCCTTGTGGGTTAGCTTGGGAAGGTTTTGTATGACGTTTTACAGTGTTTACGCCTTCAACAAATACGCGTTCTTTTTTAGGTTCAGTTGCGATAACTGTACCTTGCTTACCTTTATCTTTACCGGAGATAACAACAACTGTATCGCCTTTTTTGATTTGTAGTTTAGCCATATGCTGCGTTCCTCCTTCTTATAATACTTCTGGAGCCAAAGAAACAATTTTCATGAAGTCTTTTTCACGAAGTTCTCTAGCTACAGGTCCAAAGATACGAGTACCACGAGGGGTCTTGTCATCTTTAATAACTACTGCTGCGTTTTCATCGAAACGGATATAGGAACCGTCTTGACGGCGGATACCTTTTTTAGAACGAACAATAACAGCTTTGACTACGTCGCCTTTCTTGACAACGCCACCGGGTGATGCATCTTTTACAGAAGCAACGATTACGTCACCGATATTGCCGAATTTGCGATAAGAACCGCCCATGACTTGGATGCACATAATACGTTTTGCACCAGTGTTGTCGGCAACATTCAAAATTGTTTGTTGCTGGATCATCGTCTATTCCTCCTTACATCACTCTTATTTTAGTCTTTCAAGAATTTCAACAACTCTCCAACATTTATCTTTAGAAAGTGGACGAGTTTCTACAATTTTAACTGTATCGCCAACTTGGCACTCATTGTTTTCATCATGAGCTTTGAAGCGTTTTGTGCTAACCATTGGCTTGTTATATAATGCGTGAGGTACTTTACGTTCTACAGCAACAACAACAGTTTTATTCATTTTGTCGCTTACAACTTTACCTACGCGGACTTTACGTACGTTTCTTTCTTCTGCCACGATTTTAAGCCTCCTTTTCAACCTTTAACAAATCTGTTATTATGCGTTTTCAGATTTAAGTTCAACTTCACGTTGTACAGTTTTAATACGAGCGATTGTCTTCTTAACTTCACGAATGCGCATAGGATTTTCTAATTGACCTGTTGCAAGCTGAAAACGGAGGTTAAATAACTCTTCCTTAAGACCGGAAACTTTTTGTTCCATTTCGGCAGCGCTCATATTGCGAATGTCATTAACCTTCATTTACGTCACCACCCAATTCTTTACCCTTAACAACAAATTTGCATTTGATTGGAAGTTTATGGCTTGCAAGACGCATAGCTTCACGAGCTGTAGCTTCTGGCACACCGTCCATTTCAAACATTACACGACCTGGTTTAACTACTGCTACCCAGTATTCAGGAGAACCTTTACCGGAACCCATACGAGTACCAGCTGGTTTAGCTGTAATTGGTTTGTCAGGGAAAATTTTAATCCATACTTTACCACCACGTTTGATATAACGAGTCATAGCAATACGGGCAGCTTCGATTTGACGGTTAGTGATCCAAGATGGTTCGCATGCTACCAAGCCGAACTCACCATGAGACACTGTATTACCGCGCATAGCACGACCTTTCATACGGCCGCGGAATTGCTTACGATGTTTTACGCGCTTTGGAATAAGCATTACTTGCCACCTTCTTCCTTCTTAGCAGGTTGTTTTGCTTCTGGCAAAACTTCACCTTTGTAAATCCATACTTTAATGCCGATACAACCATATGTTGTATGAGCTTCAGCAGTACCGTAGTCGATGTCTGCACGAAGTGTATGCAAAGGAATAGAACCTTCACGGTAGGATTCGCTACGAGCGATTTCAGCGCCGCCAAGACGACCGCTTACCATGATTTTGATACCTTTTGCACCTAAGCGCATTGTACGACCAACAGCTTGTTTCATTGCACGACGGAAACCGATACGGCGTTCCAATTGGCCAGCAATGTTTTCAGCAACTAAAGTTGCATCCATGTCTGCTTGTTTAATTTCTGCGATGTTAACGTCCACTTGTTTGTCAGTGAAACGAGTCATTGCTTTTTTGATATCTTCGATACCAGCACCACCACGACCGATAACCATACCTGGTTTTGCAGTGTGGATAGTCAATTTAATACGTTTATTTGTACGCTCGATTTCAATGCGGGAAATACCAGCAATGAAAAGGGTTTCTTTCAAGAAGTTACGAATTTTTACGTCTTCATGAAGATTAGCAGCGAAATCTTTATCTGCATACCATTTTGCGTCCCAATCTTTTACGATACCGACACGCAAACCGTGTGGATTAACTTTTTGACCCACTCTGTTTCCCTCCTTCTTAAGCTCTTTCTTTAACTACTACTGTTACGTGGCTAGTGCGTTTCAAAATTTTGAACGCTTGACCACGGGAACGAGGATGAATGCGTTTTAATGTAGGGCCTTGATCAACGAAGATCTCGGATACGTAAAGATTGTCAACATTCATATCGAAATTATGTTCAGCGTTTGCGATTGCAGAACGCATAACTTTTTCTACTACATCAGCGCCAACTTTCGGAGTGAACTTCAAGATGGCAAATGCTTCGCCGATGTTTTTACCGCGCACTAAATCAGCTACGATACGGATTTTACGAGGCGCGATTCGGATATGTCTAGCGATTGCTTTTGCTTCCATGTATTAATTCCTCCTATTTTCTGCCTGTAGATTTTTCGTCCTTACCATGACCTTTATAAGTACGTGTAGGAGCGAACTCACCTAATTTATGACCTACCATATCTTCTGTAATGAATACAGGTACGTGTTTGCGACCATCATGCACAGCAATTGTGTGGCCTACAAAACTTGGGATAATAGTAGAGGCACGGGACCAGGTTTTTACAACTTTCTTTTCGTTAGTTTCGTTTAAAGCTTCAACTTTCTTAAGCAAATGATCTGCTACGAAAGGGCCTTTTTTAATAGATCTGGACACTATTTTATCTCCTTTCCTTTATCCTATTTTGTACGACGTTTAATGATTAAGCTGTTAGAAGCTTTTTTCTTGTCGCGAGTTTTAACACCATGTGCTGGTTTGCCCCAAGGTGTAACAGGATGTTTACGACCAACAGGAGATTTACCTTCACCACCACCATGTGGATGGTCACAAGGGTTCATTACAACACCACGAGTGCCAGGACGAACGCCCATCCAACGATGACGACCAGCTTTACCAATTACTTGGTTGCTGTGGTCAGTGTTACCAACAACACCAACTGTTGCACGGCATTCTTGACGTACGCGGCGCATTTCGCCAGATGGTAAACGAAGAATAGCATAGCCATTATCTTTACCCATCAATTGAGCGGATGTACCAGCGGAACGAACGATTTGGCCACCTTTACCGATTTTCAATTCGATATTGTGGATTTGTGTACCGTCAGGGATATTAATCAATGGTAAGCAGTTACCAGGTTTAATATCGGATTCAGGACCGGAGAAAACAACGTCACCAACTTTTAAGCCGTTAGGAGCTAAAATGTAGCGTTTTTCACCATCAGCATAGTTAAGCAAAGCGATACGAGAAGAACGGTTAGGATCATACTCGATTGTTGCTACTTTAGCTGGAATATTATCTTTAGTACGTTTGAAGTCAATAATACGGTATTGACGTTTATGACCGCCACCTTGGTGACGAACTGTCATTTTACCAGTATTGTTACGACCACCTTTTTGAGAAACCTTAGCGAGCAAGGATTTTTCCGGTTTGCTTGCTGTGATTTCGTCGAAGGCGGATACTGTCATAAACCGGCGACCAGCGGAGTACGGTTTAAATGATTTAATTGCCATTAGTGGGCCTCCTTACAACTAGACTCTTAGACACCTTCAAAGAATTCAATGGATTCGCCAGCTTTCAAAGTAACGATAGCTTTTTTGTAATCGCTACGTTTACCTTGTGTACGACCCATGCGTTTAGTTTTGCCTAAAACGCGAATAGTAGCTACTTTTTCTACTTTTACATTGAAGATTTTTTCAACTGCTTGACGGATTTGCACTTTATTTGCAGTTAAAGGCACACGGAAAGTGTATTTGCCTTCTTCCATAAGCATAGTGGATTTTTCGGTAATAACCGGGCGGATTAGTACATCATGTAATTGCATTATCCAAGTACCTCCTCGATTTTTGCGACAGCGCCTTTAGTAATGAAGAGCTTATCGTAATGAAGAAGATCGAAAATGTTCATACCTTCGCAAGCCAAAGCTTTAACACCTTGAATGTTGCGAGCGGAACGTTCAACATTTACATCACCTTCAGTGATGAACAATACTTTTGCATCACCAACGTTGAAGCTATTGATAATGTTCAACACTTCTTTAGTTTTAGGAGCTGCTAATGTGATTTCTTCCAAAACGTATAATTCGCTATTATTCACTTTATCGCTAAGAGCAGATTTAACTGCTAAACGTCTAGCCTTACGAGGCATAGCTTTGTAATAGCTGCGAGGTTGTGGACCAAATGTAGTACCGCCACCGATCCAGATTGGAGAACGGCTGGAGCCTGCACGTGCACGGCCAGTACCTTTTTGTTTCCAAGGTTTGCGGCCACCGCCACGAACCATACCTCTAGTTTTTGTTGCATGTGTGCCGAGACGTTCGTTAGACAATTGACGAACTACGGCTTGATGCATTACGGCTTCGTTAACTTCAACGCCGAATACTGCATCGTTTAACTGTATTTCACCGACTTTAACGCCGGATTGATTATATGTTGCTACTGTAGGCATTACATAATCCTCCTTTCGACAAATGATTATTTAACAGGTTTAACCGTGTTGCGAACCATAACCAAGCTGCCTTTAGCGCCTGGGATACCGCCTTTAACCAATAAAAGGTTACGTTCAGCATCAACTTTCACAACAGATAAGCGTTGTACGGTAACTCTGTAACCACCCATTTGTCCAGGGAGTTTTTTACCTTTGTATACCTTACCGCCACCACCGGAGATCATAGGACCGATGGAACCAGGTTCACGGTGAGATTTAGAACCATGAGTTTCAGGACCACGGGAGAAGTTATGGCGTTTAATTGTGCCAGCAAAACCCTTACCTTTACCTGTACCCACTACGTCCACTAATTCACCTTCTGCGAAGATATCAGCTGCCAGAGTTTGGCCTACTGTGTAGTCAGCTGCATTTGCAACGCGAACTTCGCGAAGATATTTCACTGGAGCTACGCCAGCTTTGTCGAACTGACCTTTTACAGGTTTTGTTAAATGTTTTTCTTTAATGGAACCGTAACCAATTTGTACTGCTTCGTAGCCGTCTGTTTCAACAGTCTTAACGCGCACTACAACGCTTGGGGTAGTTTCCACTACTGTTACAGGAACTAATTGGCCTTCAGCTGTGAAGACTTGTGTCATTCCCAATTTTTTACCCAAAATAGCTTTAGACATTATCGCACCTCCTTATAGTTTTATTTCAATAGATACACCAGCTGGTAAATCTAAACGAGTGATAGCATCTACTGTTTTCGAATTTGGTTCAAGAATATCGATTAAGCGTTTATGTGTACGCATTTCGAATTGTTCACGAGAATCTTTGTTTACGTGTACAGAACGAAGAATTGTGAAGATATTCTTTTCTGTTGGCAATGGAATCGGACCAGAAACCATAGCGCCATTTCTTTTTGCAGTGTCTACGATCTTAGCAGCGCTTTGATCGAGAGCTTTGTGGTCGTATGCCTTAAGGCGAATACGGATTTTTTGCTGTTTAGCCATTATTAATAATTCCTCCTGTCGTCCATTTCGTGAATGGGCTGCTCCATAGAAATTCTCCTCCGCAGAGGCAACCTTCTACTTCATAGTTTAAAAACACAACACGAGAGCGGCATTAGCTGCCGCTCTGAGTGCTGCATGTATTGTGCTCAACGCATCACTACGATGAGCATAAAAGGTTAAATTAACCTTCGATTGCTGTTACTACGCCAGCGCCTACTGTGTGGCCACCTTCGCGAATCGCGAAACGAAGACCTTCTTCAATAGCGATTGGTGTAATCAATTCGATGTTCATTGTTACGTTATCGCCAGGCATACACATTTCTACACCTTCAGGAAGGTTTACAACACCTGTTACGTCTGTTGTACGGAAGTAGAATTGTGGACGGTAGTTGGAGAAGAATGGAGTATGACGGCCACCTTCTTCTTTAGTCAATACGTAAACTTCTGCTTTGAATTTTGTGTGTGGTTTGATGGAACCTGGTTTAGCCAATACTTGACCACGTTCGATGTCTTTACGGTCAACACCACGAAGCAATGCACCTACGTTGTCACCTGCTACTGCAGAATCCAACACTTTACGGAACATTTCAAGACCAGTTACTACGTATTGTTCAGCTTTTTCTTTCAAGCCTACTACTTCGATAGTATCGCCAACGTTTACTTGACCACGTTCAACACGGCCAGTTGCTACTGTACCACGACCAGTGATTGTGAAAACGTCCTCTACAGGCATCAAGAAAGGTTTGTCAGTATCACGAACTGGTGTTGGGATGTAGGAGTCTACAGCGTCCATCAAGTCGTCGATTTTAGCTACATATTGAGCGTCGCCTTCCAAAGCTTTCAAAGCGGAACCTACAACGATAGGTACTTCGTCGCCAGGGAATTCGTAGGAGGAAAGAAGTTCACGAACTTCCATTTCTACTAATTCGATCAATTCTTCGTCGTCAACCATGTCAGCTTTGTTCAAGAATACTACGATTGCAGGAACACCAACTTGGCGAGCCAACAAGATGTGTTCGCGAGTTTGAGGCATAGGGCCGTCAGCTGCGGAACATACCAAGATAGCGCCGTCCATTTGAGCCGCACCAGTGATCATGTTTTTAACATAGTCAGCATGGCCTGGGCAGTCAACGTGTGCATAGTGACGGTTAGCAGTTTCATACTCAACGTGTGCAGTGTTGATTGTGATACCGCGTTCACGTTCTTCTGGAGCTTTATCGATCATGCTGTAATCTTGGAAGTCAGCTTGGCCTTTTTCAGCCAATACTTTTGTGATTGCAGCAGTCAAAGTAGTTTTACCATGGTCAACGTGACCGATTGTACCGATGTTAACATGCGGTTTCGTACGTTCAAATTTTTCTTTAGCCATTTTAAATTATCCTCCGAGGAAAATAGTAATTCTATTAATCTAATGTAAGATTAACCGTTTTTCTTTGCTTGAATTTCTTCAGCAATTTTCTTAGGAACTTCTTCGTAATGATCGAATGTCATGGAGTAGTTACCGCGACCTTGAGTTTTAGAACGAAGGTCTGTTGCGTAACCGAACATTTCGCTCAATGGAACATATGCTTTGATATGTTGGTTGCCATTACGAGCTTCCATGCCGTCCATGCGACCACGACGGGAGTTCAAGTCACCGATAACGTCGCCCATGTATTCTTCAGGAACGTCTACTTCTACGGACATGTATGGTTCAAGCAATGCAGGATCTGCTTTGCGAGCACCTTCTTTAAAGCCCATGGAACCAGCGATTTTGAAGGCCATTTCGTTGGAGTCAACGTCATGGTAGGAGCCGTCAAATACGATAACTTTGATGTCAACCATTGGATAACCAGCGATAACACCGGATTCCATAGCTTCTTTAACACCGTTTTCTACAGGTCCAATGTATTCACGAGGAATTGCACCACCTACGACCTTATTTTCAAATTCGAAGCCAGCGCCTGGTTCTTGTGGAATCAATTCCAACCAGCAGTGCCCATATTGACCACGACCACCAGACTGACGTACGAATTTACCTTCAGCTTTGACAGCTTTACGGATAGTTTCGCGATATGCTACTTGAGGTTTACCTACGTTACAATCTACTTTGAACTCACGGTTCATACGGTCAACGATGATATCCAAGTGAAGTTCGCCCATACCGGAGATAATAGTTTGACCTGTTTCTTCATCAGTACGAACTTTGAAAGTAGGATCTTCTTCTGCCAAACGAGCAAGAGCTGTACCCATTTTTTCTTGGTCAGCTTTTGTTTTAGGTTCAACAGCAACGGAGATAACTGGTTCAGGGAATTCCATGGATTCAAGGATTACAGGATTCTTTTCATCACACAATGTGTCGCCTGTAGTAGTATCCTTCAAGCCAACCGCCGCAGCGATGTCACCAGAGTATACGCGTTCGATTTCTTTACGGGAGTTAGCGTGCATTTGAAGAATACGGCCGATACGTTCTTTTTTACCTTTAGTGGAGTTGAAAACGTAAGAACCGGATTCCAATGTACCGGAGTACACACGGAAGAACGCTAATTTACCAACATAAGGGTCAGCCATGATTTTGAATGCCAATGCGGAGAATGGCTCTTCATCGGAAGAAGGACGAGTTGTTTCTTCTTCAGAACCAGGAACTACACCTTTAATGGCTGGGATGTCGATTGGAGCTGGCATGTAATCGATTACAGCGTCCAACAACATTTGTACACCTTTGTTTTTGTAGGAAGAACCACAAAGAACTGGGAACAATTGGTTAGCAATAACTGCTTTACGCA
This sequence comes from Veillonella rogosae JCM 15642, assembly GCF_002959775.1. Taxonomy (GTDB): domain Bacteria; phylum Bacillota; class Negativicutes; order Veillonellales; family Veillonellaceae; genus Veillonella; species Veillonella rogosae. The sequence continues at coordinate 115,842 of NZ_PPCX01000011.1, forward strand.
ATGCTGCTTTCAATTCTTCTTCAGTAATTTCTTCGCCTTCCAAGTATTTCATCATGATATCGTCATCTGTTTCAGCGATAGCATCGATCATCATTTCGCGACGAGCTTCTGCTACTTCTTGATATTCAGCTGGGATATCAGTGATTTCAAATTCTTTACCGTCATCGGATAAGTAAATTTCCGCTTTCATAGTCATCAAGTCGATGATACCTTTGAAAGTATCTTCAGCGCCGATTGGCACTTGAATAGCTACGGAATTTGCACCTAAACGGGATTTCATCATGTCAACTACGTTGAAGAAGTCAGCACCTACAGTATCCATCTTATTTACATAAGCGATACGAGGTACGCCGTAGTTAGAAGCTTGACGCCATACTGTTTCGGATTGAGGTTCAACGCCACCTTTAGCACTGAATACCGCAACAGAACCGTCAAGTACACGTAGAGAACGTTCTACCTCTACAGTAAAGTCAACGTGACCAGGAGTATCGATGATGTTGATACGATGTTCTTTCCATTGACAAGTTGTCGCAGCAGAAGTGATTGTGATACCACGTTCTTGTTCTTGCTCCATCCAGTCCATCGTAGCAGCGCCTTCATGTACTTCGCCGATCTTATGAACGATACCTGTATAGTAGAGGATACGTTCTGTAGTTGTTGTCTTACCAGCATCGATGTGGGCCATGATACCGATATTACGAGTTTTTGCTAAGGAAAACTCTCTTGCCACAGTTGTCACCTCTTATTACCAACGATAATGAGCAAATGCTTTATTAGCTTCTGCCATTTTATGAGTATCTTCTTTTTTCTTGATTGCAGCGCCTGCATTGTTGAAAGCGTCCATCAATTCGCCTGCTAAGCGTTCTTTCATAGTGCGTTCACCACGAAGACGAGCGTAGTTTACAACCCAGCGAATACCGAGTGTTTGACGGCGATCAGCACGAACTTCAACTGGAACTTGATAGTTCGCACCACCGATACGGCGAGCACGTACTTCAAGTACAGGCATAACATTTTTCAATGCTTGATCAAAAACTTCCATTGGGTCTTGACCCATTTTGGAACGAATAATTTCGAATGCATCATATACGATAGTTTCAGCAATGCCTTTTTTGCCATCGTACATAACTTTGTTAATGAAACGTGTTACTAATTTGCTGTTGTACACCGGATCTGGAAGTACATCACGTTTCGGAACAGGGCCTTTTCTTGGCATGTTCAATTCCTCCTTTATACTGATGTGTGTTAGTTTCGTTTAATGGCTAAAATTATTTTTTAGCTTTTTTCGCGCCGTATTTGGAACGACTTTGCATACGATTTTGTACGCCAGCTGTATCCAATGCACCACGAACGATGTGATAACGCACACCTGGAAGGTCTTTTACACGACCGCCTCTGATAAGTACAACACTGTGTTCTTGTAAATTGTGACCAATGCCTGGGATGTAAGCAGTTACTTCAATAGCGTTTGTCAAACGTACACGGGCAACTTTACGAAGCGCGGAGTTTGGTTTCTTTGGAGTAGCTGTGTACACACGAGTACATACACCACGTTTTTGTGGAGATTCTTGAAGCGCTGGAGCTGTAGATTTTTTAGTCAAGCTCATGCGACCTTTGCGTACTAGCTGATTAATTGTTGGCATTTGGGCACCTCCTTTCCAAATTTGAGATTTATAATTGATCCGTCATAACAAAGTGTTACATCGGATATTACCGAAATTAACGAAGGATACCTACCGCTGTGGCCCGCACCTTAATGCGACACGCACGACCGAGGTCATCCATAGTGTGCTTATCATTCACAGGTATGCCCTGTGCTTCACAAGCATTTCGTATAGGTTCAACTACACTTTCATCACTATCATGTCCAACGAACACATAGCTTACAGTTCCTTTAGCAATGTTTTTCAACGTTTGCTTGGCACCGATTGTTTTGTTCATCGACTTCAGATGGGCAATGTCCATAGTAAAATTCTCCTTACGAAACTATGCTACTTAGGCATACTAGCCCCTGAGCACTATGTAAGTATATCAATTACACTAGCCATTGTCAAACATTTTTCAAGGGTCAACACCGCTATACAACTGCATTTTATGTGTACACGTTTCCGTGCGTTTCATAATGCCGAATCATATAAATCTATTACTAATTTTTATACAGTAATTCTGGATTTCAACTCATTTTTATACACAATATTAATATTATTTCTATTAATCACATTTCATGTATGCATAATTGATATAGCACAAGTATAAGTAACCGAAATTTTTATGTATTTTATTTAAAGTGCAACTATTATAAGTGAATAGTAATTATATATAAAAAGAGCGCACCCTAAGGCACGCTCTTTTAATACCCCTATAGATTATTCTTCTACAGCTGGTTCTTCAGTAATATCAATAATTTCAGGTGTGTTTTTCACAACCTCAATTTTGCGGTAACGGCTCATGCCAGTACCTGCAGGAATCAATTTACCGATAATTACATTTTCTTTTAAGCCCAATAATGGATCGATTTTACCTTTGATTGCAGCGTCGGTAAGAACACGTGTTGTTTCTTGGAAGGACGCAGCAGACAAGAAGGAATCCGTTGCCAAAGCGGCTTTTGTAATACCCAATAACGTGCGTTTACCTGTAGCAGTTTCACGACCATTAAGAGTAAGACGACGGTTTTCTTCGTCAAAGGTATTAACGTCGACCATATCCCCTGGAAGCATATCTGCATCGCCAGCTGCTTCAATTTTAACTTTATGAAGCATTTGACGTACGATAACTTCGATATGTTTATCGTTAATTTCTACACCTTGAGATTTATATACTTTTTGTACTTCGTATACGAGGTAACGTTGAGTAGCTTCAGTACCCATTACGCGCATAATATCGTGAGGGTTGATAGAACCTTCAGTCAAACGAGCACCCAAGGATACAACATCACCGTCTTTAACGATAATGCGAGAACCATAAGGGATGAGGTAATCAAGTTCAATACCGTCTTCACCAGTAATAAAGATTGTATTTGTACCTTTTTTACCTTCGTTAGGTACAACGCGAACTGTACCTTCGTTTTCTGCGATGATTGCATTACGTTTTGGTTTACGCGCTTCGAACAATTCTTCGACACGTGGCAAACCTTGTGTAATATCGTCACCTGCGACACCACCAGTATGGAATGTACGCATTGTTAACTGTGTACCAGGTTCACCGATGGATTGGGCTGCAATAATACCTACCGCTTCACCAACTTGAACTTGGTTACCAGTACCTAAATCGCGACCATAACACTTGCGACATACACCATATGGGCTGCGGCAAGTCAATACGGAACGGATTTTAACTGTTTCATAGTGTTTTACAACTTCATCAGCCAATGGTTCTGTGATTTCACCGTTAAGAGGAACGATTACTTCACCAGTTTCCTTATTAACTAATTCTTCAGCTGCAATACGACCTACGATACGATCTTTTAACGGCTCAATAACACCAGTACCTTCAACGATTGCTTCCACTTCAATACCGTGGATTTCATTGTTGCGTACTTGTACTTCTTTTACATCGGAGTTAAGAATCGCTTCGATGCCTTCTTCAGTGAGACGTGTATCAGCAGGGAAGATTTCTACCCCTTCGCTATCAACAATTGCTTGTACAGTATCCTTGTTCAACATATTTTGAACCATAGTTTCTTTTAATGTTGCACGGATGCGTTCATCGCTTTCACCAAGAATAATTTTTTGAACCAAATTAGTATGGTTGATATCGCTATCAGAACCTAGATGTGCACCACGTAATGCAACAGATGTTACACCGGATTCTGCGATATCCGCCAAGCATTGTTCGTCTAAGATAGTTTCAGCAGGAACAACAAGTTCGCCTGTTTCTACGTTCACTACATCTTTATCTAGAACACGACCAATGAGTTTGTCTTTCAACAATTCCAAAGCTTGACGCGGAGATGTAGCCAAACGAGCACGTTCACGAACGAGATCGATACCTACAACATCACAATCGTCCTCGCGAACGATAACGTCTTGAGATACGTCAACAAGACGACGAGTCAAGTAACCGGAGTCAGCTGTACGAAGAGCTGTATCGGCCAAACCTTTACGAGCACCATGAGAGGAAGTAAAGTAATCCAATACAGTCAAGCCTTCTTTAAAGTTTGCTTTGATTGGTAAGTCGATGATACGACCAGATGGATCGGCCATCAAACCACGCATACCAGCAAGCTGACGGATCTGTTGTTTGTTACCACGGGCACCAGAGATAGCCATCATGTAAACAGGGTTGAAGCCATCTTTGTCGCGCGCCATATTATCCATCATGGCATCAGTAACATCATCTGTTGCTTTTGTCCATAATTGGATTGTTTTGCGGTAACGTTCTTCTTCTGTAATAAGACCACGACGGTACATACGAGATACTTTTTCTACCTCTTGTTCCGCTGTGTCTAATAAGCCAGTTTTGACTTCTGGTACTTTAATATCAGCAATAGCTACAGTCATACCTGCGCGACGAGCGAAGGAGTAACCTAAGGATTTAATACGGTCCAAAAGTTCTGCAGTTTTTTCATTGCCAAACAATTGGAAGCATTGGTCAACCAATTTACCAACTGTTTTCTTATCCATAACCTTACCTAATGTGTAAGTGCCATCTTCGTTTTGTGCATATTGCCATAATTCAGGGAACAATGCATGGTTGAAGATCAAGCGACCTGCAGTCGTTTCAACACGACCGTAGCCAGGCATACGGATATAGAGAACATCTTGCAAGCCGATGACACCTGCTTCATAAGCAAGCATTACTTCATCATAAGTAGCAAATGTTTTAGCGTTATCTTTAGTATTTTCACGTACTACGGTTAAGTAGTATGTACCCAAGATCATATCCTGAGATGGTACTGCTACTGGTTTACCATCTTTAGTGGACAAGATATTGTGGCTAGAAAGCATCAATGTACGAGCTTCTGCTTGTGCTTCTACAGACAATGGTAAGTGACACGCCATTTGGTCACCGTCAAAGTCGGCGTTGAAGGCTGTACATACTAATGGATGCAATTTGATAGCACGGCCTTCCCAAAGAATTGGTTCGAAGGCTTGGATACCAAGTCTATGCAATGTAGGTGCACGGTTCAAGAGAACTGGATGTTCTTTGATTACCTCTTCCAAGGATTCCCATACGCCAGGGCCAATTCTTTCAACTTGGCGTTTAGCTGCCTTGATGTTGGATGCTTGACCGCGTTCTACCAAACGTTTCATAACGAATGGTTTGAACAATTCCAATGCCATTTCTTTTGGCAACCCACATTGGTGCATTTTAAGTTCAGGACCTACTACGATTACGGAACGACCGGAGTAGTCAACACGTTTACCGAGCAAGTTTTGACGGAAACGACCTTGTTTACCTTTAAGCATATCGGACAAGGATTTTAACGGACGGTTACCAGGACCTGTTACAGGACGACCGCGACGACCATTATCGATCAATGCGTCAACAGCTTCTTGAAGCATACGTTTTTCGTTGCGCACGATAATATCAGGAGCACCTAAGTCTAACAAACGTTTCAAACGATTGTTACGGTTGATAACACGACGGTATAAATCATTGAGGTCAGATGTAGCAAAACGACCACCATCTAATTGAACCATTGGGCGCAATTCAGGCGGGATTACAGGAACGATGTCCATAATCATCCACTCAGGGCGGTTACCAGATTGACGGAATGCTTCTACTACTTCTAAGCGACGAACTGCACGAATTTTACGTTGACCACTAGCAGTGTTTAATTCTTCACGCAATTCAGCATTCAATGCTTCAAGATCAAGTTCTGCTAAGAGAGCTTTTACAGCCTCAGCACCCATGTCGATACATACGAAGAGGACTTCTTCTGCAGCACCTAATTCATAGCGCTCTTCACGAGTTAATTCTTCATATTCTTTATCTGCTTCTGGAATTGTTGCATCATCGCGAAGAGCTGCATTGTAGCGCTCTTTGCGTTGTGCTTCACGAACAATAGCTAAACGTTCATTTCGTTGAGCTACTGTTTCGATTACAACGGATTTACCACCGATAGTGTAACCGTCTTCGTTAAATTGAGCTTCATATTCGCGGTATTCTTGCTCGGACAATAATTGACGTTTTGCCAACGGAGTACCAGCTGGATCTACTACGATATAGGAAGCAAAGTATAATACGCGTTCCAAGGAACGTGGGGATACGTCAAGGATAAGGCCCATACGGGATGGGATACCTTTGAAGTACCAAATGTGAGATACAGGAGTGGCCAATGCAATATGACCCATACGTTCACGACGTACTTTCGCACGTGTAACCTCTACACCACATTTATCGCAGACTACGCCTTTATGGCGAATGCGTTTATATTTGCCGCAGTGACATTCCCAGTCTTTTGTTGGTCCAAAAATGCGCTCGCAGAATAGACCATCACGTTCTGGCTTCAACGTACGGTAGTTAATAGTTTCAGGTTTCTTAACTTCCCCATGAGACCAAGCTAAGATCTGCTCTGGAGAGGCTAAACCGATTCGCATGGAATCGAATTCATTTACGTCTAGCACTACTATCGCTCCCTTCCTTATAGATAGTTTTAGTCTTCATCGTTAGAGGAGTCGCCCATTGGGAACGCCAATTGGCTAAGGATATCATCTTCACCACCGTTGTCAGCTGGTGCTTCTTCCTCTACTTCTGGTTCTACTACAGTTACTTCATCAGTTTCTACTGTACTGCCTTCCATAACTTCTTCAATACCAGTTTCTACCACTTCATCTTCGTCATCAAGTTCTTTCATAACAACTTCTTCTTGATCTTCATTCAAGATTTTTACATCAAGACCAATACTTTGAAGTTCTTTGAGCAATACCTTGAAGGACTCAGGTACACCTGGTTCAGGGATGTTTTCGCCTTTAACGATTTTTTCGTATGCTTTCACACGACCAACAACGTCGTCAGACTTAACAGTTAATAGCTCTTGAAGTGTATAAGCTGCGCCATATGCTTCGAGAGCCCAAACTTCCATTTCCCCGAAACGTTGACCACCGAACTGAGCTTTACCGCCCAATGGTTGTTGTGTAACAAGGGAGTACGGACCTGTGGAACGAGCATGGATTTTGTCGTCAACCAAGTGATGGAGTTTAAGCATGTAAACGTAACCAACAGTTACGTGGTTATCCATAGGTTCACCAGTACGACCATCGTACAATACTGTTTTACCATTTTCAGGACGACCAGCAATTTCTAATGTTTCGAATACGTCTTTTTCGTGTGCACCATCAAATACAGGTGTAGCGATATGAATACCTGCTACATCTGGTGTTGGCATGCCATATTTTTTGAAGTCATAGCCAAGACCTTCCAACTCTTTGCGGATTTCAATGCGTTTTTCTTCAGCAGAGTGAATATTGTTAAGAGTATCCTTAACTTTATTGATTGCTTCTAATTCCTCTACAAGTACAGGATCCATTTCTGGAGCATCCTCTTCAGAGTCAAAGAATTCTACATGAAGTGCATTGTATTTTGCTTCAATAGCTTTAAGTTCTTGGTAACGAGCTTCGCCGCCCATAGCATCCAATTTCTTTTGTGCTGCTTTTTCTACATGTTTAAGAATTTTAGTTTTCAAAGTAATGATTTGTTCATTCTCTTTGAAATGGCTTACTGTTACATCTTCTGCAATTTTTGCTTCCAATGCTTCAATTTGAGCATAAAGATCGCGGATTGCATCGATTTGTTCCCAGTAAGATGCATCAGTACGAGCTTCTTTCAACACATTTTTAATATGAAGGTCTGTAGCTTTGATTTTCATACCTAAGCCTTGAACAGCCCAACCCAAGTGAGTTTCAAGAACCTGACCGATGTTCATACGAGAAGGTACGCCCAATGGGTTCAATACGATTTGTACTGGAGTACCATCCGGAAGGAATGGCATATCTTCTTTTCTCATAACGCGAGAAACGACACCTTTGTTACCATGACGGCCCGCCATTTTATCGCCTTCGTGAATCTTACGTTTTTGAGCGATGTATACGCGAACAAGTTTATTTACACCTGGTTGTAATTCGTCGCCGTTTTCACGAGTGAAGACTTTAACATCTACTACTTTACCAGATTCGCCATGAGGTACGCGCAAGGATGTGTCGCGAACTTCACGTTCTTTGTCGCCAAAGATAGCGCGCAATAAACGTTCCTCTGGAGTAAGCTCAGTTTCACCTTTTGGTGTAGCTTTACCTACTAGGATATCGCCAGGGTGTACTTCTGCACCAATGCAGATAATACCTTCTTCATCTAAGTTTTTAAGTGTGTCGTCACCAGTATTAGGCAATTCACGAGTAATCTCTTCAGCCCCTAATTTAGTGTCGCGCGCATCACATTCGTATTCTTCAATATGAATGGATGTGTAGATATCTTCTTTGCAAAGTTCTTCACTAAGCAAGATAGCATCCTCGTAGTTATAACCTTCCCAAGGCATGAACGCTACAAGAACGTTATAACCTAACGCCAATTCACCGCCATCAGTAGCAGGACCGTCAGCCAATACTTGACCTTTTACAACATGGTCGCCACGATTAACGATTGGTTTTTGGTTAAAGCATGTGGATTGGTTAGAACGAAGGAATTTATTTAATCGGTATGTATCAACACGACCATCGCTATCGCGAAGTACGTGGATTTCATTACCCCAGCAACGTACAACTTTACCAGCTTCACGTGCAAGTACGCAAACGCCGGAGTCAGTCGCTGCTGTATATTCCATACCTGTACCAACAAGTGGAGCTTGTGCACGCAAGAGTGGTACCGCCTGACGTTGCATGTTCGCACCCATCAAGGCACGGTTAGCATCGTCATTTTCAAGGAATGGAATCATAGCTGTACCGATGGATACAACTTCTTTTGGACTTACGTCCATATAGTCAACCTTATCAGGTGTAACTTCTAATACGTCATGACCACGACGACAAGCTACATGTTCAGTTGTGAAGTAACCTTCCTCATCAAGTGGAGAGTTCGCTTGGGCAATTGTCATGCCTTCTTCTTCATCTGCTGTCATGTATACTACGCTGTCAGATACGCGTACTTTAACTACTTTATCAGCATCAGCACCTTTGCCATATACTTTTTCTACTTTACGGTAAGGAGCTTCGATGAAACCGAACTCGTTTACTTTCGCGTAGTTAGACAAGGAGTTGATCAAACCGATGTTTGGACCCTCTGGAGTCTCGATTGGACACATACGGCCATAGTGAGAATGATGCACGTCACGAACTTCGAAGCCTGCACGCTCACGAGATAAACCGCCAGGACCAAGGGCAGATAAACGACGTTTGTGAGTCAATTCTGCTAATGGGTTTGTTTGGTCCATGAATTGGGACAACTGGGAGGAACCAAAGAATTCTTTGATTGCAGCCACTACAGGACGAATGTTAATCAACGCTTGAGGCGTGATAGATTCGATTTCTTGAATTGTCATACGTTCACGAACAACACGTTCCATACGAGTCAAACCAATACGGAATTGGTTTTGCAACAATTCACCTACGCAACGAAGACGACGGTTACCCAAGTGGTCAATATCATCTGTGTGACCTGCACCATCCATAAGGTTGAGCAAGTAAGAGATGTTAGCAATCATATCTTCGCGAGTTACTGTGCGGTGATCGAATGGCAAGTTGCAGTTGTTGCAGATAACTTTGGACTCTACACCATCGTTATTTACGATGTAGAATTCAGCAAAGCCTTCGCCATCGAATACATGGCTATTTGCTACGATATCAAGTTGTTCTTCCCCAACTTGTACGCCCGCATCAAGGATTACTTCGCCAGTTTCAGGATCTACGATAGGTTGAGCCAATGTGTGACCTAACATACGTTGACGCCAGCCAAGTTTTTTGTTCAATTTATAACGACCAACGCGCGCCAAGTCATAACGGCGTGCATCGAAGAACAAGTTATCGAACAAGTTACGAGCAGACTCTACTGTTGGAGGCTCGCCTGGACGCAATTTTTTATAGATTTCAACTAATGCTTCATCAGCGGATTGAGTTGTATCTTTTTCTAATGTGCGAACGATGCGCTCATCATAAATTGGCAAACCATCTTCATCAGTTTTACCGTTCCAGAAGAGGTCAAGGATGCTTTCATTAGTATCCCAACCTAATGCACGTACCAATACTGTAGCTGGTAACTTACGGTTACGGTCAATACGAACCGCTACGATTTCGCTCGCATCGGTTTCAAGCTCGATCCATGCGCCACGGTTAGGAATCACTGTGGAATCGTATAAACGGTTACCCATTGTATCGATTTCTTTATTATAGTAAACGCCTGGAGAGCGTACCAATTGGGATACGATAACACGTTCTGCACCATTGATGATGAAAGTGCCTGTATCAGTCATCAATGGGAAGTCGCCCATGAATACTTCTTGTTCCTTAATGTCCATGTTTTCTGGATCATTATTTACCAAGCGAATATTTACACGAAGTGGTGCTGCGTATGTAGCATCACGATTTTTACATTCATTAATATCATACTTAGGCTCACCTAAGCTGAAACCTTCAAAAGAAAGTACTAAATTACCTGAATTGTCTTTAATCGGAGAAATATCGTTGAAAATATTTTGTAAACCACTCTCCAAGAACCATTCATACGATTTACGTTGAATGTCCAATAAATGCGGCATTTTAATAACTTCGTTAATTTTTGCATATGTATAACGAGTTCGTTTGCCTACCTGTTCAGGTTTGAACATATTTGCTTTCACCCCTATCAAACACACTGGTCTACCATTTTCTATAACGGCATGGAAAAGACATCTTTCAGGTCTCAGTTTTCCTGCTCGGGCAACGTCAAATAAAGCAAGGTCCATTTCATTTTTTAAAATAACCTTGCTTCCCATTAACCAAGCACAACCTTGGAAGAAAACCTCATCACTATTAAAGTTATAGTTTTTACATCCAAAAGCAGAAAACGCTACTTTTGCAATATATAATTTTATCAGTAATAAAAAAGGCTGTCAACCAAAAGGGTTGACAGCCTTTCATTTTCATGCTTTGTTCATCTATTAACAAAGGGTAATGTATTAGTTACCTTTTTGTTTTAACAATTTCGCACCAGCAATACCAGGGCGAGTCATTTCTTTAGGAGAAAGAATATGATTGATTTCATCTTCAGTCAATAAACCTTGATCTAAGATGATATCGCGGATAGCACGACCTGTTTCATATGCTTCTTTAGCCAATGCAGATGCAGTTTCGTAACCAAGGTGTGGTAGCAGTGCTGTTACGATACCTACGGAACGGTTCAACCAGTATTCGCATTGTTCGCGGTCTACTTCAAGATCTACGAGCAATTTATCAACGAATGTATTTACACCGTTTTTGAGATAGCAAAGGTTATTGAACAAGTTGTACGCCAATACAGGTTCCATTACGTTCAATTCAAATTGACCATTTTCTACAGCCAATGTAATAGTAGTATCATTACCGATAACTTGGTAACATACTTGGTTCAATACTTCGGCGATAACAGGGTTAACTTTACCAGGCATGATGGAAGAACCAGGTTGGCGTGCAGGTAATTTTAATTCCCCAATACCACAACGAGGGCCAGATGCCATCAAGCGGAAGTCATTCGCCATTTTAATCAATACAAGTGCAGTTACTTTCAAACCACTGGAGATATCTGCAAATACGTCTGTATTGTTTGTAGCGTCGATCAAGTTTTCCGCAGTGTAGAATGGTTCACCTACTACTTCGCTAAGTTCATAAGCTACATCATGAATGTAGTTAGGTTCAGCATTAAGACCTGTACCAACTGCAGTGGCACCCATGTTGATTACATGTGCACCTTCAACGGCAGATTTAATACGTTTAATACCACGGCGAATACCAGATGCATAAGCACCCATTTCTTGGCCCAATGTAATTGGCACCGCATCTTGTAAATGAGTACGACCCATTTTCAAGATTTCGCTGTATTCTTCAGCCTTTTTCTCGAGCTCATCAACGAGGCGTTGCAATGCGTCAAGTAAAGGTTTGGATTTAATAATAGCACATACTTTAATTGCTGTAGGGAACGCATCGTTTGTGGATTGCGCCATGTTACAGTGGTTGTTAGGGCTTACGATATCGTAGCTACCTTTTGGATGACCTAAAATTTCACAAGCGCGGTTAGCCAATACTTCGTTCATGTTCATGTTTACAGAAGTACCTGCACCACCTTGAATTGGGTCAACTGGGAATTGATCGGCAAATTGACCTTCAATTACTTCGTCCGCAGCTTGAACAATTGCTTTACCAATAGATACATTGAGACGACCAGTTTTCATATTAGCCAAAGCAGATGCTTTTTTAACCATCGCCAAAGCTTTAATAAAGTCTTGGTCCAAATGTTTTCCTGTAATATGGAAGTTTTCTAAGGCACGAATAGTTTGTACGCCATAATATAGCTCATCAGCTACTTCTAACTCACCTAGGAAATCATGTTCTTTTCTCATATTAGATCCTCTTTCCACTATTTCATATATTTAATGACATTTTGATGAAATAATTTTATCTTATGCGCTCATTATAGCATGTATCTTGTATACATAAAAGTCATTTCATGTATCCTGAACAAACAATATTCTATACAATATTTATTTCGGTAATTAAATATACTATATCAAGACAGGTTTTGAATATAACTATCCCTATAGTACAATAGTATAAACTATGTAAGTAAGGAGTATTGACTATGAATTATCACGCTCTGCGTATAGGCGCTTTATTTTTATTGACCATCCTGAGTTATGGTTTCTACAACGCCTATTTGCCTATCACCGATCCAGTCGAATCAAACTATGTACTCTCTGCCATTACCATGCTAAAACACAACTCCTGGATATCGCCTATGATATATGACCAAGTGTGGTATGACAAACCACCTCTCACCTATTGGGCCCTTATGATAACATACAAACTATTCGGCATATCTGACTTTACATCGCGGATACCGAATACACTCGTGGCGGGAGCTAGTGTGGCCTTTATGTATCACATGGTCTACCGCATGTCTAAGAATGTCTCTATCAGTGTACTTTGTGCAATTCTATTAATGAGTACACTACAGTTTTGGTATATATCACATGCCGTTATAACCGATGGCTTCCTATTCCTTTTCACCTTAGCCATATTTGGATATAGCTATTTAGCTTTTCACAATAATGACAAGGCATCAATAATAAAAGCTTACATTGCTGCTGCCTTAGCCGTAATCACAAAAGGGCCTGTAGGAATTCTCTTACCAGGACTCATATTAGTCATTTACGTATGCGCACGCTATGTAGTACATAGGAACGATGAAAACTACGAGCTTTCAAAAGATGTTAAGCTACTATTTAATCCTTTAGGTCTATTGGCCTTTATATGTATAGCTGGTCCTTGGTATATTGCTATGTATTCAATACATGGTGAACAATTTATTTCTGGATTCTTGGGCCTACACAATGTAGATCGAGCCCTCGTGTCTGAACATCCTAAATTTAATGTATGGTATTATTATCTCTTGATTGTACCGCTTTCACTATTACCTTGGACACCGGTAATATGTTATCAATTAAAAAGCATCAACTGGAAAGACGATTTTGATTTATTCGGTATTATATGGTTTGTAGTTATAGTTCTATTCTACTCATTAGTAGCTACGAAATATATAACCTATACGCTACCTGCTATTATTCCATGTATACTATGGGCAGCAGTTAAAATAGGTGAGTTAATTACGGATAAAGAGACTGGTGAATTCACCACATCACTGAAAAGATTTAATTATTGGGTTACTTTGCCATTAGGTATTTATTATATAATTTTCACGTTTGCTACAGCCTTTGATAAAACCCTTGATAGCATACCATTAGTAGTAGGCTCCTTTATCATAGTATGTACAATTTATATTGGCGGTCAATACATAACATCGTCTTTCAGACTTGCCATATATGCTATTGTTCCATTACTTACGTTATACTCTGCTATTACTATTACAGTACCACCAGTATTATTGAGTCAATCTGGATTACAATTCAAAACCTTCATTGAGGATACAACAAAACCAATATATGTATATGGTAGTTACTATACTTCTATCGTATATTATATGGACACAACACCTACTCAAATTTTTGTAGATACAACTGATGATCCTAGATGGACTGAAGGTAAAGCGTTAATGCCTACCATAACAAAAGAAACTTTTTTACAACAAAGAAATCAGAATCATGGCGCTTATGTAATAGTACCAAACAAATATGATAAAGACTTTACGAATATCTTCCCATATCCAAAAGCAAAATTAGTGAACAAAACAAAAATTGCATCAATTTATAAGCTTCAATAACAAACAAAAAAGGCGTACCCAAGGGTACGCCTTTTAATATGGCTAGAATTATTTCAATTCTACAGTTGCGCCAGCTTCTTCCAATTGAGCTTTCAAAGCTTCAGCTGCTTCAGTAGCTACGCCTTCTTTTACAGGTGCAGGAGCGCCGTCAACGATAGCTTTAGCTTCTTTCAAGCCAAGACCAGTTGCTTCACGAACAACTTTGATTACGTTGATTTTGGATGCGCCAGCATCTTTCAAGATTACGTCGAAGGAATCTTTAGCTGCGCCAGCACCAGCGTCGCCAGCTGCTGCTACAGCTACAGGAGCTGCTGCAGTTACGCCAAATTCTTCTTCAATTGCTTTTACAAGATCATTAAGTTCAAGAATAGTTGCTTCTTTTAATTCAGCAACGATGTTTTCAATGTTCAATGCCATTTTAAGTATCCTCCATAAATTAGTTTATAGTGCCAGCCTCATGCGGCCGACGAATAATTCTTTGTAATTATTATTCTGCAGGTTTTGCTTCTGCAACAGCTTTGACAGCGTATGCAACGTTGCGAACAGGAGCTTGCAATACGGAAAGCAACATGGAAAGCATACCTTCGCGGTTTGGAAGATTTGCAATTGCTTTGATGCCAGCAGCGTCCATAACTTCGCCTTCAACGATACCAGCTTTAACTGTAACAACTTCTTTATCAGTTGTTTTGATGAATTGTTCGATTACACGAGCAGGTGCAACAGCATCCTCTTTAGAAGTAGCCAATGCAGTTGGACCTTCTAAGTGCTCAGAGAAACCTTCAAGATTCAATTCGTTTGCAGCGATACGAGTCAAAGTATTTTTGATTACTTTGTATTCAACACCTTCAGCCAACATTTTGCGACGAAGTTCAGTTGCTTGAGCAACAGTCAAACCAGAGTAACCAATCAATACAGCACCTTTTGCTTCAGAAAGAGTTTCTTTCATTTGAGCAACAATTGCTTTTTTTGATTCAGTGACAGCCATTAGATTACCTCCTTATAGATTTTTTGGTGCTCTATGTACTATCTTAGCGTAAAAAACGACCCCATCGCACGCGATGAGGTCGAACTAGTACTAGGTTGTTCTAGTGTCAGCCTCAGCGGGCGGATTTTCATCCATTATACATACCAGCCGTCTACAGCTAAGAGACATATTTGATTATTGCTCTTTTGTAACGTTGCTCAATTTGAACACGTTCAAAGGCACACCAGGGCCCATTGTAGCGGACAAGGTTACAGATTTAATGTATTGACCTTTAGCTGCTACAGGTTTAGCCTTGATAATAGTATCAACGATTGTACGGTAGTTGTCAAGTAATTTTTCATCATCGAAAGACGCTTTACCGATGGAGCAAGAGATAATACCTGCTTTATCAGTACGGTATTCGATTTTACCAGCTTTGATTTCGTTTACTGCACGAGCAACGTCTGGAGTTACTGTACCAACTTTAGGGTTTGGCATCAAGCCTTTAGGACCCAAGATTTTACCAAGACGGCCAACTTGACCCATCATGTCTGGTGTAGCAACTACTACGTCGAAGTCGCTCCAACCACCTTGGATTTTAGCTACTAACTCTTCAGAACCTACGAAATCTGCACCAGCTTCTTCAGCTGCTTTAATATTGTCGCCTTTTGCGAATACAAGAACGCGTTTAGTTTTGCCAGTACCATGAGGCAATACTACTGCACCACGAACTTGTTGATCAGCGTATTTAGGGTCGACATTCAAGTTGAAAGCGATTTCAACTGTTTCATCGAAATTTGCAGTTGCAGTTTTCTTAACCAACTCAATTGCTTCTACTGGTTCGTAGAATTTACCAGCTTCAATAAGTTTTACTGCTTCAGCGTATTTCTTACCTACTTTTGCCATTATAATATCCTCCTTATGTGGTCAAACGGGAATTCCCTCCCACCGATTTGCGCCTTATGCGCAAGTCGTACGCTTATTAGTCAACGATTTCAATGCCCATGCTGCGAGCAGTACCTTCTACCATGCGCATACCTTGTTCTACGGTATTAGCATTCAAGTCAGGCATTTTCAATTCAGCAATTTCACGAACTTTATCGCGACCTACTTTTGCTACTTTATCACGGTTAGGTACACCAGAACCTTTTGGAATACCTGCAGCTTTTTTCAACAATACTGCAGCTGGTGGAGTCTTAGTGATGAAGTCGAAGCTACGATCTTCATATACGTTAATAACTACTGGGATAATTAAGCCAGCTTGTTTAGCAGTACGTTCGTTGAATTCTTTTGTGAAAGCAACGATGTTAACACCTGCTTGACCTAGTGCAGGACCAACTGGTGGTGCTGGAGTAGCTTTAGCGGCTTCAATTTGTAGTTTTACTTGTTTAACTAATTTCTTAGCCATGGGTAATTAAACCTCCTATGCTTATACTGTGGTGGTAACGGATATACATCCTCCCACTGGCAACCAAAATCGATTGCTCTTTTTAGAGTTATATTTATATATTAAAGAGCTTTCTCAATTTGAGAGAACTCTACCTCTACCTCGGTATCTCGGTTGAACATTTCTACATTAAGTTTCAATGTTCCTTTTTCAGGGTTAAGTTCGGTAATAACACCTAGTTTATCTTCAAAGGCCCCGGACGTAATGCGTACCGTTTCACCAACTTCGACATCGACGTTGATGGTTGGTTTCTTATCCAAGCCCTGAGACTTAAGTATATGTTCTACTTCGGAATCAGAAAGTGGAACTGGTTTAGTGGCAGAACCAACGAAACCTGTTACACCTGGCGTGTTGCGCACAACATACCAAGAACGGTCGTTAACTTCCATTTCAACCAATACGTACCCAGGAAATATCTTACGTTTTACTACTTTTTTAACCCCATCTTTTTCATCTATTTCGTCCTCAAGAGGTACCAAAATACGGCTAATCACATCTTGTAGGCCCATAGATTGAACTTTAAGTTCAAGAGTGGTTTTAACTTTATTTTCGTAGCCTGAATAGGTATGAATTACATACCACTTCTTATCTGCTTCCATGTAATGGCCCCCTTATCCAACAAAGTGCAACAACGTATTAAAAAGTTGGGCGAAGAGTCCATCAAGCACAGCAATAACCAAAGCGATGAAAATAGTCACTAAGAATACTACTATTGTGTAATTGATAAGCTCTTTTTTTGTTGGCCAGACTACTTTTTTTAGTTCAGCTTTCACACCGCGGAAGAATTTTCCAAATCCACCACGCTGCTGCACTGCTGAGTTAGACTTTGCCATTTTTTTCACATCCTCAAATCAACAGGTAATGAATGATAAGAATTATTTTGTTTCACGGTGTAATGTATGTTTACCGCAGAATTTGCAATATTTCATCATTTCAATACGATCAGGATTGTTCTTTTTGTTCTTGTTCGTTTGATAGTTACGTTGTTTGCAATCTGTGCAAGCTAAAGTAATGGCATTACGCATCCGGATACACCTCGCTTTATATTTACTAAATCTGTCTCTTGTACTCGAAAACGCTCGACTACATACTAAAAAACTATATCATACGTAGCAAGCTATGTCAAGAATTTTGAGCAACTCAAAAAAGCCAGGCACATGTACCTGACAGGGATAGTATAACAAAAAATGGCGTTCCTTGTCTATAAAGGAACGCCATTAATATGGTACTAAATCATCACATATTTTTCATACATTTTATGCCATTTACTCATATAGTTAAATAGAATTAATAATATGATTTAATACCCATTAAATCATCTATTTACAGATCAAGAAGTAATCTATTTATAGATTAAGATTTCTTCGTAAATAGAACTTTTACAATTTGCCAGAAGAATGCTACAGCACCAACAATTAGTATCGTATCACCGATGAGACGAGCCCACCGCAAATTTTGTAACAATGGTTGTTGCATAAATTCTTCACTGCGCGCAAACCATAAGCCATTTGTGATACTAGCCCAGGATTGGATAAGACCGATTGGCAATAAGCTAATAAGCACCATTAATGCAAGCCCTATATTGAGAGCCCAGAAACCGAACTTCATTAGCTTATCGTTAAATTCTACTTCAGGTCGGATATAGCGAGCAATAAGGAATACAAATCCTAGACTTAAGAAACCATACACACCAAACAATGCTGTGTGGGCATGTACTGCAGTTGTATTAAGACCTTGGATGTAGAACAAGGATACAGGCATGTTGATCAAGAACCCGAATACCCCTGCCCCCACTAGATTCCAGAAGGACACGGCAATAAAACAATACACAGGCCATTTTAGACGATGCATCCAAGGAGCACTATGAAGACGTGTATAGTTTTCAAAAGCTTCATAACCTAAGAGTACAAGTGGTACTACTTCTAACGCAGAGAAGGATGCGCCTGTTGCCACGATAGTGGATGTAACACCTGTGAAGTATAGATGATGGAATGTACCAGGGATACCACCGATGAGATAAATAGCCCCAGAAGAGATCGCCGCAACTGTACCAGCACGATACGATACAAGCCCTAATGTAACAAAGATAAATGCCATTAATGTAGTGGAGAATACTTCGAAGAAGCCTTCAACCCAAAGATGGATTACCCACCAACGCCAATACTCCATAATCGCCAAATGGCTATGTTCACCATAGAATAACCCTGGACCATAGAAGATACCTACCATGATAACGGAGAATATGAAGGCTGCAATGAGGTTTTTATCCCCTTTTTGCTTGAAGGCACCAATAATGCTACGTATCATGAGTACAAGCCAGAATAAAATACCAATGTATTCAATCCACTGCCAAATACGACCCAACTCGATATATTCGTAACCTTGGTGTCCGAGAAGGAAATTCCACGCTGCTGGAATTTGATGTGCTACGCCTAAATATGTACCAGCGAAGGAACCTACTACAAGAACTACAAGAGCCCAGAATAAGATGTCCACCCCAAGCTTTTGATATTTAGGATCTTTACCACCATTAATGATTGGTGCCAAGAATAGACCAGCACTCAAGAATGCCATAGCAATCCAGAACAAAGATGCCTGAATATGCCATGTACGCGCAATAGAATAAGGGAAATATTGCGCTAATGGAATACCATAGAACGCTTGACCTTCTACAGTATAGTGGGCAATAATCCCACCCATTCCCAATTGGAATAAGAACAATGCTAGGATTGTAAACAAATATTTACCTAATGCACGTTGAGATGGCGTTAACGTGATCTTGCTAATTGGATCTTCTGTTGGCGGAACCAATGCATGCTCATCATCCTTTTTACCAAAGGCCCATAACCATACAACTACACCAATGCCACATAATAAGATAATAACACTCACAACAGACCATGCGATACTTTCAGGTGTAGGGTTATGATCCAACAAAGGTTCATGTGGCCAGTTGTTTGTATACGTTGCATCTGTACCAGGACGTTGGGTAGATGCCATCCAAGTAGTCCAGAAGAAGAAGCGTGCCATATCAATGCGATCTTGTAACTCAGGTAATGTATTATCCTTCATCGCAAAATGATCACGAGTCAATGTTAAATCAGGATTATCTCCGTACAACTCAACAAAATAACGACCAGTTAAATTCATTGCCGTAATTCGTTCTGGAGATAAGACAACAGTTCCATCTTCACGGACTGCACTACCTAAATACTCTTTTTTCACAACTTCTTTAATAGCTGCTTGTTCTGCAGGTCCCAATTGGTCATAAAGAACGCCAAAGGCTTCTTGAGATTTAATATCCAACATCACGGATACTTCTTTATGTAACCAATCTGCTGTCCAGTCAGGCGCTTGATATGCGCCATGACCTAAAACGGTCCCTACCGATTGACCACCAGTAGATTGCCATGCCGATTGACCATGTAAAATATCTTCCTTAGTGAACAAGACCTGTCCATCTTGAGATACATACGCAGTCGGCACTGGCGGTGCTTGATGATACACATCAGTACCTAGATAACCAAGAATAGAAAAACCAATAATAAGAACGGCTACTACGGCTATCCAATACTTTTTGTATTCACCCATCACATTACCTCCTTTTCTATAAAAACACAAAAGGAGAGCCTTTGCTCTCCTTAAGCTTATAATAGCACTATTAGTAGAATGATTCTGTACCTTGGGTTACATATACAATAAACAATATATAAATTAATACAAAAATAGGACCCCAATTGGGGTCCTATTTACTACAAAGATTATGAATTAACCTTCGATTGCTGTTACTACGCCAGCGCCTACTGTATGGCCACCTTCGCGAATCGCGAAACGAAGACCTTCTTCAATAGCGATTGGTGTAATCAATTCGATGTTCATTGTTACGTTATCGCCAGGCATACACATTTCTACACCTTCAGGAAGGTTTACAACACCTGTTACGTCTGTTGTACGGAAGTAGAATTGTGGACGGTAGTTGGAGAAGAATGGAGTATGACGGCCACCTTCTTCTTTAGTCAATACGTAAACTTCTGCTTTGAATTTTGTGTGTGGTTTGATGGAACCTGGTTTAGCCAATACTTGACCACGTTCGATGTCTTTACGGTCAACACCACGAAGCAATGCACCTACGTTGTCACCTGCTACTGCAGAATCCAACACTTTACGGAACATTTCAAGACCAGTTACTACGTATTGTTCAGCTTTTTCTTTCAAGCCTACTACTTCGATAGTATCGCCAACGTTTACTTGACCACGTTCAACACGGCCAGTTGCTACTGTACCACGACCAGTGATTGTGAAAACGTCCTCTACAGGCATCAAGAAAGGTTTGTCAGTATCACGAACTGGTGTTGGGATGTAGGAGTCTACAGCGTCCATCAAGTCGTCGATTTTAGCTACATATTGAGCGTCGCCTTCCAAAGCTTTCAAAGCGGAACCTACAACGATAGGTACTTCGTCGCCAGGGAATTCGTAGGAGGAAAGAAGTTCACGAACTTCCATTTCTACTAATTCGATCAATTCTTCGTCGTCAACCATGTCAGCTTTGTTCAAGAATACTACGATTGCAGGAACACCAACTTGGCGAGCCAACAAGATGTGTTCGCGAGTTTGAGGCATAGGGCCGTCAGCTGCGGAACATACCAAGATAGCGCCGTCCATTTGAGCCGCACCAGTGATCATGTTTTTAACATAGTCAGCATGGCCTGGGCAGTCAACGTGTGCATAGTGACGGTTAGCAGTTTCATACTCAACGTGTGCAGTGTTGATTGTGATACCGCGTTCACGTTCTTCTGGAGCTTTATCGATCATGCTGTAATCTTGGAA
>NZ_PPCX01000012.1 GCF_002959775.1 Veillonella rogosae JCM 15642
CATGTTTCATTACAATCAGGACATTTTATTTGTCGCATAAACTCTTCCTCCATATTTGTTTATATATAGGAAGATATAACCTCATTTTAGTCAGTAATTACAAGGGTTAATTGATGTTTTCACCCACACTTTTTGTCCACCCTCAAACTTCTCCAAAAAAAGATTAAACCCTTATAACACTAGTAAATATCTAGTGTTATAAGGGTTTTTACACACACTTTTTGTCCTATAAGCCAAATCCTACAATTTCTGATTTCCGGAAATTGTAGGATTTTTAATTGTATTAGATTGCTTTTCCTATTCTAATTCCTTACCTTTTAGTTCAGGAATCAAGAATACTGTTGCTAAAATATCGATTACATAGATAATCGCAAGGAAGGCAATTGCCACTTGGTAGGAGTACATAGAGATAATCATACCTACCACCATTGGGCTAAAGCCACCTACAGCACGACCGATATTAAATAATACGTTTTGAGCTGTTGCACGAGCGCTTGTTGGGTACGCTTCTGCCATTAAAGCACCGTAGCCACCCATCATACCATTTACAGAGGCACCTAGAATAGCACCAGCAAATAGCATTGCTGTTGGATCAGATAGTTGGGAGTAAATCAAAATAGAAGCTACTGCACATACTTGGAATAGGATAAATGTAGGTTTACGGCCAAGTTTATCCGCTAATCGTCCGAATAGCCAAATACCAACCATCATGCCGCATACTGTAACGGCAGTCCATAAACCAGATTTAGTAAGAGAGAAACCTAATTGCTTACTCAAGAAGTTAGGTAACCAAATCATAATACCGTAGTAACCAAAGTTCTGAACCGATGTTAAGATGGCCACACCAATCGATGTTTTCGTAGTGGCTACATCTTTCACAAGTAATTTAAAGGATTCCGTATGGGAATGTTCATTTACCTCTTTGCTTTGTACAAAAATTTCTGGTTCATGTAATTTCGCACGGAAGAACCAGGCCACAAAGGCAGGAATAATACCTATCATAAACATGCCACGCCATCCGATGTAAGGAATCAATAACGGTGTTAATAGTGCAGCGGCCAATACGCCTAATTGCCAACCAAGGGCAACATAGCTAGTCGCTTTTGCACGGTGTTTCGCAGGCCATGCTTCAGCAGCTAATGCCATGCCGATACCAAATTCACCACCTAAACCAATACCAGCGATTGTACGGTAAATAAGTAGGTCCCAATAGCCTTGAGCAAAGGCACAGAGTCCAGTAAATACAGCAAAGAGTACGATAGTCCAGGTTAAGACGCGAACACGGCCATATTTATCCGATAAGGTACCAAAAACAAAGCCACCTAATACAGCACCAATTAAGGTCCACGTAACTAACGAACCAGCTTGTCCCGTAGACAAACCTAAATCCCCTGATATCAAGGTTAGCATAAAACCTAGAATCAAGAGATCAAAACCATCCATGGCATAGCCCACAGAAGAACCAATGACAGCTTTCCAGCCGTATGAATTTACATCTTTCATAGTTTTTTCCTTTCGCTACTCACAGGTAACAATTAAAGAGAATATAAGTCAACTTAATATTTGTACTAAGTTCACTAACATTAAATTATACAGCTTAGTGAAAATTATGCAATATATATTTCTTAATCTTCTAAATTATTTAGTTGTCTAAAAACTTTATTTAGAGAAAAACAAAAAGGTAGGGTTTGGTTCACTTAGTGAGGACCAAACCCTACCTATTATAGAGTCATCAGAAATAACTAAGCCCTTTAAGGTTAGTTGCGTTCTTTGATTTCGATTTTAATCGCATTGAAGAATTCTTCGAATGGTACAGAACCTAATTCGTCACCGCCGTGTTTACGAACGTTAACTGTGCCTTCTTCAACCTCTTTATCCCCCACAACAAGCATGTATGGAACTTTTGCCATTTGTGCTTGGCGGATTTTGTAGCCAATTTTTTCGCTACGATCATCCACTTCTACACGTACATAGTCGCGATGCATTTGTTTTGCCAATTCTTTAGCATATTCAACATGTTTTTCAGAGATAGGCAAGATTTTAACTTGTACAGGAGCCATCCAAGTTGGGAATGCACCTGCATAGTGTTCAGTCAAGATACCGATGAAACGTTCCATGGAGCCGAAGCATGCACGGTGAATCATGATAGGGCGGTGTTTTTGACCATCTTCGCCAACGTAATCAATTTGGAAGCGTTCAGGCAAGTTCATATCTAATTGGATAGTACCACATTGCCATGTACGGCCTAAGGAGTCTTCGATATGGTAGTCAAGTTTAGGACCGTAGAATGCACCATCGCCAGGGTTAATTACGTAAGGAATCCCTTTGGCTTCAATCGCATTGCGCAATGCTTCTGTAGCGGCTTCCCAAATTGCATCATCACCCATTGCATTGTCTGGTTTAGTAGACAATTCAACATGGTATTTCAAACCAAATTGGCTGTAAATCCGGTCGAACAATTCGATAACTTTCATCAATTCAGATTGCATTTGATCTGGCAACATGAATACGTGAGCATCGTCTTGTGTGAATGCACGTACACGGAATAAGCCGTGTAATGCACCAGATAATTCATGACGGTGAACTAAACCAAGTTCAGCATAACGCAATGGGAAGTCACGATAGGAATGCATTTCGTTTTGGTAAACCAAGATACCACCTGGGCAGTTCATTGGTTTAATTGCATATTCTTCATCATCGATAATTGTAGTGTACATGTTTTCACGGTAATGGAACCAGTGACCAGATGTTTCCCACAATTGTTTATTTAAGATGATTGGTGTACGAATTTCTTCGTAATCAAATTCATGGTGAACTTCACGCCAGAAGTTTTCTAATTCGTTGCGAAGTGCCATACCTTTTGGTAAGAAGAATGGGAAACCAGGGCCTTCTTCTTTGATAACGAACAAGCCAAGTTCTTTACCAAGTTTACGGTGGTCCCGTTTAGCTGCTTCTTCAAGCAAGTGAAGGTATGCATCAAGGTCTTCTTTTTTCTCAAATGCTGTACCATAAATACGTTGCAACATTTTATTTTTTTCATCGCCACGCCAGTATGCACCTGCAATGCTTTGTAATTTGAAAGCTTTCACCTTACCAGTGGATGCTACGTGAGGACCTGCACAAAGATCGATGAAATCGCCTTGAGAGTAGCAAGAGATTACTGCATCTTCTGGAAGGTCTTGAATCAATTCTACCTTGTAGTCTTCGTTTTTAGATTTGAAGAACTCAATAGCTTCTTGACGAGACATTACAGATTTAGTAATAGGCAAGTTTTCTTTCACAATACGGCTCATTTCCTTTTCGATTTTGCCTAAATCTTCAGGAGTCAAAGTATGTTCCATATCGATATCGTAGTAGAAACCTTTGTCGATAGCAGGACCGATAGCCAATTTAGCTTCAGGCCATAAGCGTTTAACCGCTTGTGCCAAAATATGAGAAGCTGTGTGGCGCAAAGTATGTTTACCGCCATCTTCTTCGAATGTTAAGAAAGCTACTTCAGAACCATCTACGAGTTCTTCGCGAAGATCTGTTAATTCACCGTTTACGTTTGCAGCTAGTACTTTTTTAGCTAAGCTGTTAGATAGTTGTTTTACTGCTTCCCCAAGAGTAGTGCCAGCAGCGTATTCCTTTGCACTACCATCAGGTAAAATGATTTTTACATCTGCCATTTTTCTTTCCTCCAATTTATAAACTAGGATAGTTGGATTTTGGTAATAAAAAAAGACCCTCTATCCCTACAAACAAGGGACGAAGATCATTCGCGGTTCCACCCTAGTTAACTACCTATACGAATATATGTGTATAGTTAATTCACTTCATTAAGCCCGATAACGGTGGCGGCCGTATTTGCCTACTTAGGTTCGACAAATCAGTTTAAAGGGGGTAACTCTGATATATGTGTAAGGCATTTCCAGCATCAGCCTCTCTCTGGTACACAGGGATATGAGAATCATGTCCTTTGCATAACTTTTACTAGATTATAGTATCATAGAGAATTAAAAAATTCAATACAGTTTAACTGTAAATTTCACAAAATCTATAAATAAAAGAAATGCCTTCAAACACATCATATAAAAACGGCCCGATATAACTGATATGTACCCCTTTACGGGTTGTCCATTAAAAGGGGTACATATCAAACTCGAGCCGTTTATTAAGATTATCATATATACGCTAACCAATGTAGCTGTACTACAGCTCACTGTACATAGGCTAGATTATTAGCGTTTGAAGTTTGTAGATAACATAGCACCAATTACTTTTTCCAACTTACTATTGGAAAGGTCTGGGCCTTTGTAAAGTGTTAAGAGCACATCATTGGAGTTATCTTGTTTAGAAACCATCATAACACCGCTGCCACGAGCACCATTATCGTCGTAATCTTTCGCTACGATAACGAGGTTTAAGTAATGGTCCTTCATGTATGTGTACACTTTGCTAGTACGTGCAGAAGAGCCAATCATTTTCGCCATGCTCATACCACGGTTGAATACGATTGTATTTGCATTATGTGGATTTACCGCTAATTGTTGTTTCTCCTCTTCATTGAGAGGCATAAGGTTTACCATGAGGGAGTCCCCCATTTTACCACGGAACATAGTTGGCATTGTTTCCCGTACGTCTTCTGGAATAGCAGTATCAGCCGTCAATTTCAATTCCTTAGGTACAGTCATGTATAGAACGCCCTTGCTATTGCGACCTACCTCTGTTGTACTAAGGTCTACAGCGCTAAGCATAATGGAATCTTTAATGGTTGCTACTTGGTTTGCCAATGGCTTTTCAGGAACACCACGGCTGGCCAATTGCACGTCGCCAGATTTAGTTTTTTTCAACGTTTCTACGTTCCAGTTAGCCCCTTTTTTGTCAGCATCGCTAACTTCTGTGAAAGCGTTCGCCCCATCTTTTGTGCCTACATATACGTAAGTTTGCGCTGGGATAATTGTATCTGGTGCACCTAATTTATTGAACGCTGCACCGTATACAACATTAGGAATTACTGTGGAACCAATTTGTAAATTATTATTGGTTTGGCTTTCCACATCAAAATTGATATTCCCTGTGAAAGTCATATCAGGGCCATGATTGATAATAACCACATCCCCTGCTTGAGGAATGATGACAGGACCTACAGGGCCTGCCATAGCCACACCTGCCATAGATACACCAAGGCAAGCTGTTAATAATGCACGTTTCAAAATAGATTGTTTCATAGATATACTCTCATTTCTCTACTATTCATATACTTGGTTCTAGTTGTATGCCCTATAAGATGCTGTAACAGACTTACATAGGTGCACACTAGATATAGATAAAACCAACAATATACTTAATTTTCGATAGTGACATAATCAGATAAACTACGTAATACGTCAATAGCCAATGACCGCGTAGAGGGCGTACAGCGCAACATGCACCGCCCACTTGTATCTACAGAGGTCATAACACCTAAGTATTCATAGCCTTCAATGATACGATTGATGAAGTTCGTATGTGTAGGATCTATATGAAAGTACACATACGCTTCCTCTCCGGAGGTCGGTAAGTCAGGTATATCTGGAAATGCACCGATAGATTTACTCGGTTCTAAAGCTATACCACTCATAATCGCCCTCCTTCAAAGCTACTCCATATATCGCTTACTGTTATAATCTAAATACCATTGTTAATGTAACTACTACTCAAATGTAAGATCTTTTATATTAGTATATGTAAACTATTAATCCTCTTTAGGTTTGCACTCACGACGCATCATGGAGTACGGCTCAAGTGGTGTATCCATATAGATACGAACCTTCATTTGTGCATGAGGCGCTACGTCGATTGGATTACCATCTTCGTCTGTCATTTTTTCAATTACAGTTTCTACAAGGTCCCCTTTAGGTTGGCAGAATTCTACTTTATCGCCTACTTTGAAGTTGTTCCGTTGTTCAAGATCAACGTATTTTTCTTCTTCATTGTAGCCCATAACTAAGCCGATGAAGTCATGGCTTTGTGTATTAGTAGATTTGCCATAGTTTTGAGCCGTTTCGTCAGGACGACCTTCTGCAAAGCCATCTGTATATGGACGGTGGGAAATTTTTTCTAATTCTGCAATCCATTCTGGACGAACGTACCAATCTTTACCTTCTTTAAGGTATGCATCAATCGCTGTACGGTATACTTTCGCTACTGTTGCGCAGTAGTGAACAGATTTCATACGACCTTCAATTTTTAAGCTATCTACGCCAGCTTCGTATAAATCTGGAATGCGGTGAATCAAGCACAAATCTTTAGAGTTAAAGATATATGTACCATGCTCATCTTCTTCAATTGGATAGTATTCACCAGGTCGGTTAGATTCTACAAGGGAGTATTTCCAACGACAAGATTGAGAGCATTGACCACGGTTCGCATCACGATTACCTGTCATGTAGTTAGACAAAAGACAACGGCCAGAATAAGAAATACACATGGAACCATGTACGAAGGATTCGATTTCAATATCTACATTATCCTTCATTTCTTTAAGATCTGCTAAAGATACTTCACGAGCTGCTACTACACGTGTAGCACCAAGTTCTTTCCACATTTGAACTGTGTGCCAGTTTGTAGTGGAAGCTTGGGTACTTACGTGAAGTTCAAGACCTGGAGCCACGCGTTTAGCAAGGCTAAAAATGCCCATATCGGCAACGATGATTGCATCAACGCCGATACTTTCAAGGAATTTCAAATAGTCCTCTAAACCTTCAAAGTCCTCGTTGTGAGGAATGATATTACATGTAACATGGAGTTTTTTACCATGAGCATGTACGAATTCTACAGCCTCCTTTAATTCCTCGTCGGAGAAATTAGAGTTACCTGCGCGCAAGCCAAAACGTTTACCTGCGCAATATACGGCATCCGCACCATAGCGAATCGCCATTTTAAGCTTGTCCATATTCCCTGCAGGACAAAGCAATTCCATAAAATGTTCTGCCATTATTTGTTGTGCCCTTTCCACACACTCACACTCATGCCATCACCCATAGGGTAAATGGTGGTGTTAAACAATTCTTTATTTTCAACATATGTTAAGTATTCTTTTAACCGTTTTACGATAGTTTTGAACCGTTTTGGCGGCTCCTTATCGCCCCTCACATAGCCTCTAAAGAGTACATTGTCCGCTAGGATAACGCCTCCTTCTTTCACATGCGGCAAAATGAGCTCTAATTGCTTTAGATATTGCCCCTTAGGACCATCTAAGAACACTAGATCATATTCCCCAGTGAGTTCCGTTAAGACTTGAGATGCATCGCCTTTCAACAATCTAATTTTATCGGCATAATCGGATTGGTTAATATAATATTTCGCCATTTCGTGACGCACATCATCTGATTCAATAGATGTAATGTGTCCCTCCTCTTTATCGAGTAGCGGAGCCATCAATAAAGCTGAGTAACCAATGGCGGTGCCCACCTCTAACACAGAGGTGGGCCGGTACAAACCTATTAATTCTTCAAATAGATGAACCTCGGATTCACGTAAAATCGGTACATCATTAATCATCGCATAAATACGCTGTTCATTTAAAATATCATTTAATGTCATGAAAGTAGATTCAATCTCCTACATTATTTATTGCTATTACCAGTAGGCACGTTGATCGTAGAACGATCAACTGATTCAGCTGGTTTCACTTCAATACGCGGTACCTCTTGTGTACTTGGAGTTACATACGGAGTCGTTTCTGGTGCACGATTAGTAGTCGGTACATAAGTATTATTACTGCTATTACCATTAGATGGAGTAGTTGGTGTAACTTGAGTTGGTGTTTGATTTTGTGTTGGAGCAGGCGTAGGAGCTGGAACCTCAGCTGCTGGAACAGTTGTTGGCGTGTATTTATACGTAGGTTCTACGTCAACATATTGAGAATCTGCTTCCACCGCTTCTGCAGAACTATAGTTGTAGTCAGGCTCTGTAGTTGCTACTGCTACGTCATAGTTAGGACCTGCTTGTGCTGCGATTTCTGTAGTGGCAGAAGGAGTCGCACTTGTTGCAGTATCTGCACCATAAATCTTATTAACTTCCGCTAAATGCTCTTCGTATGTTTTAGAGAAGTGATTATGACCTTCTTTATCTGCTACAAAGTACAAGTAATCTGTATTTTCAGAATGTAATACTGCGTCTAAAGATTTTTTACCAGGGTTAGCAATCGGTCCTGGTGGTAAACCTTTAGATACATATGTATTATATGGGCTTTGTAGTTGAGTATCACCAATTGTTACGTTTTCTTTTGCGTAACCAAGTACATAGGAAATGGTCGCATCAGATTGTAATGGAATACCATGAGCCAAACGCTTTTTAAACACACCCGCAATAGTAGGACGATCCGCATCAAATAAAGACTCACGTTCAACAATAGATGCTAATGTAACAAAGTCATGAATGCTCATGTGCTGCGCTTGAATTTGTTTCTTCACAGCTGGTGTGAGGTAACGATTCATTTCGTCAGCCATCATTTGAATGACTTCGCGTGGTGTCGCCCCTACTGGAATCTCATAGGTACTTGGGAATAAGAAGCCCTCTACTGGATATGTAGCAGGTCTTGTACCCTTCATGTATGGATATGGTACAAAGGTTTTCGCTTCTGCTAAGAAGTCCTTTGCCTTCATAATTTGATTTTTTTCTAGAACAATAGCAATATCCCCAACGGTATATCCTTCAGGAATGGTAACACGAATCGATTCTACATGACCTTCTTGTAATAAAGAAATGAGTTCGCGCACAGTTACCTTATTAGGAATTTGGTAGTGCCCAGTTTGTAGCTTGTCATTAGTACCGCTCAAGTACAACCAAAGTTTGAAACCTTGGGTAGAACGGATAAGACCTCTTTCAAAGAGCATATCTGCAATTTCAGAGCCCGTTTGACCCTTTTCAATAACTAAAACTTGGGTACCATCATCTTGAGCGAAGGTATTAGGTATCAGGTATAGTGCACCAAGACCACCGCCAATAATCAATACACCAATAATAGCAAGAATTAGAATATATCTTAAGGCTTTTCTCACGTCCTTGAGTTCCTTTCTGTAACATAACAGTATTTATCACTTTATTATACCATAAACTCTATATTTCCCCTACACAAAAGGGTATTAATCACCTTGTTTCCCTCTGCTTATGTGATATATCAATTATAGTTTTTTGTCATGCTAATAATATGAATGAACACCTTAGTTTATAATTCAATACTAACTATCTCCAAACATAAAAATAGCGCATTGCTCTACGCAATACGCTAGATTTATGTTTAAAGACGATTATTCGTCTTCACCCATTTCTTCATACAATTTTACTAGAGTTTCAAAAACTTCATCTTCTTCATCTAAAGGTACGTATTCTTCTACGCCTTCTTCATTTTTTTCGATGCTAGCCAAGATCATGTATGTGTCATCTTGACCTTCGTGGTCTGCATCTTCGTCTTGTACATGTACAAGAACTGCATACTCACGACCTTCATGGTTTAGAACAACATCTTCTGTGAAGTATTGTTTATTGCCGTTTTCGTCTTCGAATTCTAAATAATACACTTCACCTTCAAAGTTTTGGTCAACCATTGGAAACCCTCCTTGTGGAAAAAAAGATTTATTTATTGAACTGCAAGCGATCTAAGTATCCTTGCAAAATTACAACCGCTGCCATTTTATCAATAACAGATTTACGCTTTTTACGACTTACGTCAGCTGCAATGAGTTGGCGTTCAGCCATAACCGTAGATAACCGCTCATCCCAATATGAAACAGGTAAATCGATGACTTCTTTCATCTTTTCAACGAATTCTTCAGTCTTTTCAGCTCGTTCACCTTTTGTACCATTCATATTCTTTGGCATACCTACTACAAGCTCATGTACTTCATATTCAGCAATAAGTTCTTGTAAGCGATTAAAGTCTTTTTCAAGAGATGTTCTACGAATGGTTTCAATACCTTGTGCAGTCATGAGCAGTGCATCGCTACAGGCAATACCGATAGTGCGGCTGCCCACGTCTAATGACATAATTCTCATTATAATTGTTTAGCCTTTGCGTATTCTTTCAACAATTCCTCAATCAAGTCATCTCGTTCTAAGCGACGAATATCAGAACGTGCATTATTATAACTAGTAATGTACGCTGGATCACCAGAGATTAGATAACCTAATATTTGATTGATTGGATTGTAACCTTTTTCTTGAATAGATTGATAAACACGAGTAAGCACTTCTTCTGCTGTCATCGGTTCATCGTCTACTTTACGGAATAGCATGGTTTCATCAGAAACTTTCATCGTATCCCTCCTTTTTATTACATTGGCGGGCTTCACTTGTGAAAGTGAAACCTCGCCTACTATTATACTTGAATCAAAGGTACATAGTCATTAACTTTTTATGTATTATGAATTTTTTCTATAACAGATAGAAATATAATTATAAAATTATATGCCTATTGTAACATAGATGTTAATTCCTCACCACCAGCTTTTAATGCTTGCATCAATTTAGCTGGCTCTTTACCGCCTGCTTGAGCCATATCTGGACGACCACCGCCATTACCACCAGCTACTTGAGCCGCAGCTTTTACGATGTTACCAGCTTTTGCACCTTTAGCAACAACGTCTTTAGATACTTTACATACAAAGTTAACTTTATCGTCACCCATAGCAGCACCTACGAGGACTACGCCAGAGCCATTTAATTTATCTAGGCCCATATCTGCTAAGTCACGTAATTCATCGATAGAGGATGCTTTTACAGCAGCCGCTACAAATGCAACATCGCCAATCATGACTTTCCCAGCAATGATATCCGCAGCACCTGCAGCAGAAACTTCTTTACGAATTTGTTCTAATTCTTTAGCAGTTTCTTTAGCTTCTGCCAACACTTGATGTAGACGTTCTTCTACTTGAGGTGCTTTAGTTTTAAGCTCGCCCGCCATGCGTTCGATGGTCAAACGATCTTGTTTAGCTGCATCGAGAGCTGCACGACCAGTAATAGCTTCAATACGACGTACGCCGGAACCGATACCAGCTTCAGAAGTTAAACGGAAGGAGCCTACGAAGGCAGTATTACCTACGTGAGAACCGCCGCATAATTCAACGGAGAAGCCTGGAACCTCTACAACGCGAACAACGTCACCATATTTATCACCAAAGAGTGCCATCGCACCTTTTTCTTTTGCTTCGTCCATGGACATTTCAGCAATAGCAAGATCAGTAGCTTTAAGTACCTCTTCATTTACAAGAGCTTCGATTTGATCAAGTTCCTCTTGTGTTACAGGAGAGAAATGAGTGAAGTCGAAACGCAAGTAATCTGGCGTTACTAAGGAGCCAGCTTGGTTAACATGGTCGCCTAAAATTTGTTTTAATGCAGCATGTAACAAATGAGTTGCAGTATGGTTACGAGCCATTGCAGAGCGACGGTTTGTATCTACTTCAAGAGCTACATCATCACCTTCAGAGATGGAGCCTTCTACAACAGTACCGATATGGTATACTGTGCCTTCTGGTAAGCGTTTTGTGTTATGAACCTCTACTTTACCCATTGGGCCCACGATGAAGCCTGTATCGCCCAATTGACCGCCCCCTTCTGCATGGAATGGAGTTGTGCGTACGATAATCGTAATTTCATCACCGTCAGCAGCTGTTTGTAAACGCTCAGCACCTTTACCTATCATCAATACAGAAGATGCTTTAACAGACTCATCTTCAATAAGTTCTTCGTCTTTCAAGAAAGTAATGTCTGGTGTGGCTACCTTCGCATCTTCTTTAACACGAGCTTCACGAGCGCGTTCACGTTGCTCTTTCATAGCAGCTTCGAAGCCCTCATGGTCGATTGTAAAACCACGTTCAGATGCGATTTCCTCTGTTAATTCCCAAGGGAATCCATAAGTATCATATAATTTGAATACTTCAGAACCAGGAACTACAGTTGCTTTTTCAGCAGCCAATGTGTCGATCAAGGAGTTTAATAACTCAAGACCTTGTTCCAATGTTTGGTTAAAGCGTTCTTCTTCGTTTTGAACTACCCGTTTAACGAAGTCTTTCTTCTCAGCAATGGATTTAATACCAGGGCCAAGAATATCTACTACTACATCAACTAGCGGTGTTAAGAAGATACCCTCAATACCTAATAAGCGACCATGACGTACAGCACGGCGCAAGATACGACGCAATACATAACCGCGACCTTCATTAGATGGCAATACACCATCGGAGATCAATGCTGTTACAGCACGAGCGTGGTCAGCAATGACTTTCAAAGATACATCGGTATTAGGGTTATCGTTATAAGTAACACCAGCACGTTTTGCAGTAGCTTCGATAATTGGATAAATCAAATCTGTTTCGAAGTTAGTTCTGCAACCTTGCAATACGGAAGCCAATCGCTCAAGACCGGCGCCTGTATCGATGTTTTTATGTTGTAATGGCTCATAGGAACCATCTGGCATTTTATTGAATTGAGTAAATACAAGGTTCCAGATTTCAAGGTAGCGATCGCAATCACAGCCCGGTGCACAGTTAGGATCATCACAACCATGTTCAGGACCTTGGTCAAAGAAGATTTCGCTATCTGGACCACATGGGCCTTCACCGATTTCCCAGAAGTTGTCTTCTAAGCGAGAAATGTGGCTTTCTTCTACTCCACACTCTTTATGCCAAGTATCATATGCCTCTTGGTCATCTGGATATACAGTAACGTATAATCTATTTTTATCGAGTTTAATAACCTCAGTTAAGAACTCCCATGCCCAATGGATAGCTTCTTTTTTGAAGTAATCACCAAAAGAGAAGTTACCAAGCATTTCAAAGAATGTATGGTGACGCGCTGTGCGACCTACGTTCTCAAGGTCACCTGTACGCATACATGTTTGGCTTGTTGTAATACGACGACAAGGAGGTACCAGTTTCCCTGTAAAGAAAGGCTTTAATGGCGCCATACCTGCCCCGATCAATAATAAAGATGGATCATTTTCTGGTATAAGAGAAAAAGTATCTAATTTTAAATGTCCTTTACTTTCAAAAAACTGCAAATATGCTTGACGCAGCTCATTACCCTTCATGTGTATATTCCTCCTAAAATTATTTACTCTTCATTATATCGTAAAAACGACATAAAATCTATTAAAAACATTGAGATTATGCGGAATTTACCGACTTTCACAATAGCAAATACAAGGATAAAATTCAATATTTCTAGAAATGAGAAAAAGAGGTTATACAAATCAACAGAACATAATTGATTCGTATAGCCTCTTTTATAGCTAGTTATTAAATTAGCGCACAACGCGTTTCGCGCCGATGTAGCGTTCGCCCCAATATCCTGTATCAAGGTCTGCTACTGCAACACCACGACTGGAAGTGGCGCTGATGAACTTGCCATCGCCAATATAGATACCGGAATGAGATGGACCTGGCTCATATGTTTCGAAGAATACCAAATCCCCTGCTTTCAAGTTCGCACGAGAAACCTCAACACCTACGTTATATTGTTCGTCCGCCAAACGAGGTAAGGAAATACCTTGTTTTTCGAATACATATTTAACGTAACCAGAGCAGTCGAAACCACTTGGAGTCGTACCGCCAAATACATATGGTACACCACGGTATTTGTCAGCTTCTGCCAAGATAGCATGAATGCTGCTAGGTGTTTCATTTTTCGCAATATTATTTAATTTAACGTTTTTGCCATTAATGGATTGACCAGCAATACGACGAGATGTCGCATTATTGTTTGTGAAAGCGGATTTCGTTGCTACTGCTTTAGTCGCTGCATTTTGAGTCAATACTGCCTTCGTAGAACGAGGAGCACCCATCAATGCGTTATACGTAGCAGGACCTACGATACCGTCCACTGGAAGGCCACGATCTTGTTGGAACAGACGAACTGCCCATTTCGTTTCCTTACCATATACACCATTTTTGTCTGTAGCATTATAACCGTGCTTAATTAGTTGTTGTTGAACCGCTGTAACACTTTTGCCCTTATCACCATATTGTAATGTTGTTGCGCCAACCATGGCTGTTGTGGCACACACAAAAGTTAATGTTAATGCCGTTATTTTAACCTTACTATATTTTGACTTCATATGCTTCCTTTCCAAACTTTTAAAGTAAGTTATTTATTCAAAATATACTAACCGTCTATTTATTTGCATCTACAAATACAGCTAGTCTTCTTTGCGTTTGTGAGTATAAGTCTCTGATGCCATAAATACATCTGCACTACTAGGTCCGAGTAACGGAGCCTCTTCATGCTCTTCAAAATTTATAGCTGACTTAACCCAATACAAAGGCCGTTGCTTCACCTCTTCAAAAATACGACCTACATACTCGCCAATAATTCCCAGTCCGACGAGTTGAATCCCTCCAATAAACAAAATGGATACGCCTAACGTAGTCCACCCATTCAAGGCTTGTCCTGTAATGTATACATACAACAGATGTAAGATAAGCAAGAAGCTCATACCACCACAGAGTACACCTACATACAAAGCGGCCCGTAAAGGAACCCTTGAAAAGGCTGTTACCCCATCGAGAGCAAATCGAATCATTTTGCGCACACTAAACTTTGAAACCCCTGCAAATCGAGGTGGAGCTACAAAGTGCAACTCAGCTTGTCTATACCCTAAGGCTCCAACAATACCGCGCAAGAAACGACCATGTTCTCTAAACCGTTTCAACGTGCCTAATGCTTTACTATTCATGAGGCGGAAATCAGATCCACCTTCCACAATAGGAACATCAGCCATCTTGTTCATTAGCTTGTAATAATACTTAGACGTGAAAGATTTGGCCCAACTAGCGTCCTCAGTTGAATCTCGAATGGTGCGCACCACATCGTACCCCGATTCCCATAACCGAACGAGTTCAGGAATCAATGCCGGTGGATGCTGCATATCACCGTCCATTGTAATAACTGCATCGCCATGAGCATAATCAAGACCACACGTAAGTGCTGTCTGATGCCCAAAATTACGAGCAAGCAATAACACTTTCACATGTTTATCATTGTATGCAATTTCACGTAATATCATAGATGACGAATCACTAGATCCATCATCTACGTAGATTAGTTCATAATCGTACGTGAGACCTGCCATAACATCAGTGACGGCTTCATAGAAAGTTGCTATGTTTTCCTCTTCGTTATATACAGGTACTACAATAGAAAGTAACATAAATCCTCCAAAGTATTTTACTCACATATTTTATGTTAATTAGTAAATTAAGGCAAATTATCGAGGTTAACAATAGACAAAATTCTACTTATAAACCCAGTAATTAAGCTATTCTTTAAGAAATTACTAAAAACACGCTTCATTTAGCTTATATATAAGTACGACAAATTAATAATGCATTTATTTATTTAAAATTTTACTCAATACAGCTAATTATAAAATAATTTTATTTCTCCACTAAATTAAGGAATAATGATTATTTCTACTTTTATAAAGTATTAATCAAAATATCAGATGTATTTTTGTTACCAAACGCATCAAAACGCCCTTAATTCATTTTATATTCATATAAAATTTAGTTATTTTATTAATTTAGCCCCACTATTATGAATTAAATTTTTATTCCACAAAACTCTCTTAAAAGAAAAGAGTCTTTATATAATAATACAATTTCATAACTTTTACAATGATACATATTTCACTTATATAAAATACAAGTTTCAAAAAAGCCACAAATGAATAGGAAGTCCAACATAAAATGGATCCCCAAATCATGTTTAATTTGGGAATCCACTTCAAAGGTCCTTTTCTGTTATAGTCCTGCAGCATCAATCCAGGATTGTAAATCCTCTTCTGCTATTTCCATATCTTCTTCGTACGCACCAGCAACAACAGGATATTTTGCTACCTCTACAGTGTGCAAAATTGAGTCGTCGCGACCATTTTTAAAGGTACCAATCCAAATCCCTGAAAATTGAGATTCATACCACTCTACAGGTTGATCAGTTTCATTAAAACTAATTGTAATATGACCACGTCCAAGGGTTTCTAATACTTCCACTTGTTCTTCCTCTGTAAGGCCTGTTTTTTCAATATAAATAGAATAGGTTTCACCAGTCTCACGTAAGTTTTTAAGAGCTAAACGCAATTCATTTAATACAGCCCTTACATTGTTATAATTTTCAATCATATATACTCCTATAATTTCGGTTCTACTTGTACGCCCCATTGTCGAAGTACATTAAGGACACGGTCTTTTACCTCTGGTAAGGCCCGTTGAACAACCTCGCTTGGTTCAAAACCAATCTCAAGGGATTCTGGCTCTACACCAATGACTACAGCATCCTCTAGAGGCTCCTCTTGAATGGCGCGGATACGTAAAATATCTTGCATACCTACTTCATGCACAGAAATATGCTCAGTAAAATATTGCTCTAACTCTTTATGAAGGAACTCATAAACTGTTCCAGGCGGTTCTCCTCCATTAATTGCATCTACAAGAAGGATTTTCTTCATACCTCTCATATAGGTCAGTAATTCCATCCCCATAGTGCCACCATCTATAATGGTAATGGCAGGTGTAAAAGTAAAAGACTCTTTTAAGTCTTTTACAACATGTACTCCAAGCCCTTCATCGGTAAGTAATATATTCCCTACTCCAAGCAGAACAATTTCATTATTTCCATCATCATAAAGGCTACTTAAATCAATACGCGGACCCTCAGAGTCCGCGTATTGTTCCAAGCCACTGATGAAGTCAGTACTTGTATCAGTCATCATTCTTTAATTCTCTTTCTTTTGGATCGTCAGGATTGCTTGGACGATACGTAGTGAAGGATGGTTTATCAATACGTTCACCACGACGGCGTTTACCATTGAGGTCCTCAATATCAATTGGATCGTGAGCATAGTATTTCATACCAGAAACCATAGCTGATACCTCTCCAGATTCTTCCATAACGTCTTCTCGGAATGCCATGTACACATGCACAATTGTGAAGAACAAGAAGCCCCAAGCAATGTAGTGATGGATTATATGAATATTATATTCCCCACCAAATAGGCCAACTAAAGGAGACAAAAGAGTGCCTAAGAAGCCATTCGGATCGATCATAGCGTACATGGTAGCACCTGTAACGATTTCAAAGAAGAACATAATATATACCATCAAATAGGCCGTTCTCGCCAAAGAGTTACGAATCCAATGATGTTCATGTTTTTGAGGAATCATCAAATAGTGTAATGTAGTTTCTTTAAGACCATACCAATATCGTTTTTGGCTGAATTTAGGTAATAATCTATCACCACGATTAAAGAAACCCGCAGCAATACGGAAAATAAAGGAGAATGTTAAAATTGCCCCTGCACCGAAATGAATTCGGCGCATAGTCTCCATAGAAAACCAGCCATCAATTGCAAAGGTTGGCTCCGGATTACCTGTTATGGCAGCAAAACCTGGGTCACCAATATATAGACCAGTCCAGAATAAAGCTGTTACGCTAAGTACCATAGTCCAGTGGAAGATGCGCAGCCATAAACTAAATACGACATACGCCTTTTTGTCAGTATGTATTAACATAAGTCCACCACCCTTTATTTACACAATGCATCAGTATTGACGGAAACGATTTTTTCGCCTTTTTTATTGTATAAATGGGTTGCACAGGCAAGACATGGGTCGAAGGAGTGAATAACCTTCAAAATCTCAAGTGGTTTATCTGCAATTTTTACTTTTGTATCAATCATGGAATCTTCGTATGCACCATGTTCATTAGCTGCAGTCTTAGGACATGCATTCCATGTGGACGGTACGATACATTGATAGTTTGCAGAGCGACCATCTTTGATGTGGATCCAGTGACCCAAACCACCACGAGGCGCATCTACAAGGCCAACGCCTTTTGCATCTTTTTCCCATGTATTTGGTTCAAACTTAGTCATATCTGCTACTGCAGTATCACCATTTTTGATATTGGATACAAGTTTATTAAAGAAGTATTGGCTAATATTTGCTGCCACTTGTGCATCAAGACCACGACATGCTGTACGACCTACCATAGTTGTCATCCATACATGTGCAGGTACGCCCAATACTTGGGACACTGTATCGATTTGACGAACAATCATAGCTTCTGCCCAAGTAGGTTCTTTAATAATACCTTGTTTTACTTTTGTATATACAACGATATATTTTGCTAATGGACCCACCTCTGCAGTTTTACCTTTGAAAGTTGGGGATTTAATCCAAGAGTATTTTTTATCTTCGTCAAGATACTCCCATTTCTCTTTAGTACCAGATTTAGGACCTGTGAATTTAGGATCTGTAACACCATCAATAGGATGAAGTGTTTTCGTACCATCTGGATATGTGAACCAAGAGTGATCAACCTCTTCACTAAGGTATTGAGGATCCATGAAGTCCTTACCTTCCAGTGGGATAAATGTAGCTTTATCTACGCCTAATGCAAAGTTTTCTACTACACCATTAGAGCGAACGATACATTTTTTATGGTAGTCACCATCAGAAGTACCTGTATAAGTATCGTCAGGATAGTCACCATAAGACATAACGCGTTTTTTCGCAAGACCACCGCCATCAATCATGCCTTTTTCTACGTACATTTTGCCGATAGCTAAAAGATCGGGTACATAGAAGTTATCTACCAAGTCTTTAGCCAATGCAATAGATTGTTCCACTGCAGCAAGACGTTGCGTATTGATAGGCGCATTCATATCATTCATGGAGATAGCGCATGGCATACCACCAATGATGTAATGTGGATGAGGGTTTTTACCACCAAATACAACATGAGGAATTACGATATCACGTTGACGGTCAAGAATATTCAAATAATGGGATACAGCCATCAAATGAACCTCAGGTGGTAATAAATTATAATCTGGATGATTCCACCATTGAGCAGAGAAAATACCTAATTGGCCAGATTCAACAATTTTCTTAACCTTTTGTTGTACTGCTGTAAAATACGCAGTGGTTGCTTTAGGGAACTCCTTAGGATATGCAGAATCTTTAGATGCTGTTTCTGCCGGAGCTAAACCACTAATATTATAAGTAGCTAATACGTCATTTTGTAATTGCGCTGTTTTAGCTGGATCTGCACTAAGAGCCGCTACAGGGCTAACCCAGTCAAGAGCATGTAAGTGATAGAAATGCACGATATGGTCATGTACATCTAAACAGCTATGCATAATATTGCGGATATAGTTCGCATTCTTAGGAATCGTAATACCTAATGCATCCTCTACAGCACGTAAAGATGCTAAAGCATGTGTTGTTGTACATACGCCACAAATACGTTGTACAAAGGCCCATAAATCACGAGGGTCACGGTTTTTTGCAACGAGCTCGATACCACGCCAAGCAGTACCAGAAGACAATGCGTCCTCTACCTTACCACTTGCTTCATCAACTTTTATTTCTACCCGTAAATGACCTTCAATACGGGAAATCGGATCTACTACTACGCGTTTCATTAGTGACCTCCTCCATTATTATGCTTCATTTCATCCCATAAACCTTGTTCTTTCAAGCGTTTTTCCTCTTGAATATCAAGATATTTATTGCGAATAAGGGTTGCAGCACCATGAGCAATAACCGCTGTAGTAGCGCCAACAGCAGCTACAGTACCAATTGTATCAGCAGTTGTAATGGTATTCGCTAATGGAATGTCAGGTAAGCGTTTATAGAATACGTCATTATCCCAGAAGCCCTTTTCAGAGCAACCAATACAGCCGTGACCGGATTGAATTGGATAGGACAAACCATTCCACCAACGCAAGTTACCACAAGAATTATATGTTTGAGGTCCACGACAACCTACTTTGTACAAGCACCAACCAGATTTGGATGCATCATCGTCAAATTTTTCAACGAATAGACCTGAGTCAAAGAAGGCACGACGGTAGCAAGTATCGTGAATACGATTGCCATAAAATTGTTTAGGACGACCTTGTGCATCAAGAGGTGGAATTTGACCGAACAATGCATAGTGCATTACTACACCAGTCATAACCTCTGGAATCGGAGGACAGCCAGGAACTTTAATAATTGGTTTACCAGATACAACAGAAGATACAGATACTGTGTTTGTTGGATTTGGTTTAGCCGCTTGAATACCACCCCAAGAAGCACAAGAACCATATTCGATGATCGCTGCAGCCCCTTTAGCCGCTTCTAACAAGGATTGTTTAAATGTACGACCACCTACAGTGCAGTAAACACCATCTTCGTCAAGTGGCACGCCACCTTCAACCGCCAAGATATATTTACCAGCTTTTTCTTTGATGATTTTTTCTAGATGTTCCTCTAACGGTGCACCAGAGGCAGCAGACAAAGTATCATCATATTCAAGAGAAATCATGTTCAAAATAACATCAGAGGTAAATGGAGAGGATGAACGGATAAAAGATTCACTACAACCAGTACATTCATGACCATGTAACCAAATTACCGTAGGCAATTCAGTTGTTTCAGCAGCCTTAACAACGGTGTCTAACATCGTTGGTGGTAGACCTAAAATGGCGGTGAGTGCTACACAGGATTTCATAAATGTGCGTCGACTCAAACGGCGCTCTTGGAAGAGTGTCCATAGACTGTTTACACGATTCTTCACGGAATATAGCCTCCTTACAACAACTTTGCGCAATATATGTATATTACTTAATAAACTACAACGATATGATAGAATCATTTTTATAAGCTTAATTTATCAGACGATAAAGTTAAAAATACATGATAACAATCACATTCTTATTACTTTATTATAACACTTTATAAAACTAATAACTATAGAATTTAAGCAAAAAAGCTGTATATAAGAGGTAATTTCTCTTATATACAGCTCTGTATGCTATGTTTTTGTAATTTTTAACAGTTATTAGCTGTTACATGATTTCCTTAATTAGGGCCTCAAGCACGTCAGCTTTTTTGTAACCTACAAGGGAATCAAGCATTTTGCCATCACGGAAGAATACCATGGATGGAATGCCATCGATGTCTTCTTTCAACAAAACGCCACGAAGGTTTTTATCTTCTGCATCAACACTGAAGAATTCTACTTGCCCTTCGAAGCGTTCTGCTACTGCTTCTACCTCTGGACGCATAACAGTGCAAGGTTCGCACCAAGCAGCCCAAAAATCAACAATAGCTAAACCTTTAGAGCCAAGTACTTTTTCATCAAATTCTTGTACACTAGTAATCGCTGTAATTGCCATGAAGTTCTCCTAACAAAGATCTACAATCTTATATACTACTATAAATTATATCCTAAATATGGAAGCAAGCAATCAATAAGCCGAGTTCTGTTCCGCTTGCGCGGTGACGATTATCTTTCTAGGCGTACAGTCGCCTGCACGCTCGAGCGACACAACCCGGAAGGTAGGCGGGACCACCCTTAACCCTTCCCTATTCGGTCTTGCTCCGGATGGGGTTTACCGAGCCAGCCTGTTACCAGACTGCTGGTGAGCTCTTACCTCACCTTTCCACCCTTACCACTGACGTGGCGGTTTCCTTTTCTATGGCACTTTCCCTAAGGTCACCCTCGCCAGACGTTATCTGGCATCCTGCCCTATGGAGCTCGGACTTTCCTCGAGTCCTATGGACTCGCAACCGTCTTTCAT
Organism: Veillonella rogosae JCM 15642; assembly: GCF_002959775.1. GTDB lineage: Bacteria > Bacillota > Negativicutes > Veillonellales > Veillonellaceae > Veillonella > Veillonella rogosae. The sequence continues at coordinate 21,590 of NZ_PPCX01000012.1, forward strand.
ACTTGCTTCAATTCAGTTTATCATAGCTAAGCTATTTGTTGCAAGAAAATGCAACATTATAAAAAGAAGAAATCATTTTGCTCTGTGAAAGCTTGAACAGGAATAGAAAGACCTGTTCCGATTAAATAATCTCGCAAACCATCAGCTACAATAGATTCTGTACCAAAATGCCCTGCATCAACTACAAGGAGTCCTAACTCCTTAGCCATTTGGGCCTCATGATACTTCACATCACCTGTAATATATGCATCCACATGCAAACGAGCTGCATCTTTAATAAATTCAGCACCAGCTCCGGAGCATAACGCAATAGATTGAATCTCCCTAGGTGCAATACCTGCAAAGCGAATATTTGCCAATGGTAAAGCTTCTTGTACCCATTCACGGAATGTATCTAAATTTAATGCATTTGGCAAGCGGCCAACTCTACCTAAATACTGAGTAGATGCTGTAGGAGATACTAAGGACACCACTTCATAAGCCACTTCTTCATAAGGATGTGCTGCTTTCATAGACTCAATCACTTGGCTTAAATGAGTACCATCAACGATAGCATTCACTTGTACCTCAGGTGCCACCGTTAAAACACCTGCTTCACCGATGACAGGATGAGACGCTTCATTACCGATGAAGCGGCCTTCACCGTGAAGACTAAAGCTACAGTGCTCATAGTTGCCAATTTTTCCTGCCCCTGCGGCCCCCATAGCATGACGAACCGCATCAGCAGAGCTTTCAGGTACAAAGGTAGTCACCTTATATAGCACTTCTTCACCAGTTTTAACAAAACCTTTTATGTCAATAAGACCTAATTGATTTGCCAACATATCATTAAGACCACCTGGTGCGATATCGAGATTTGTATGAGCACTATAAACAGCAATCTTATGCTGAATCAACTGATTAATCATACGACCTTGCACCGTATCGCATGATAACTGTTTTAAACCTTTAAAGATTAATGGGTGGTGGCTAACAATCATATTGTAGTTATGTTCAATAGCATAGGCTATAGCTTCCTCTGTAACATCTAAGGTCGTTAATACACCTGTGACCACTGTATTACGATCACCTACCATAAGACCTACATTATCCCATGATTCAGCATAGGAACGCGGTGCTAATTGTTCCATCAATGAAATAACATGTTGAACCGTTGTCATATAACTCACTTCCTTTTATCTATTTTCTAAAAGACTACAAAGAAATGCCACTTCAGCATCTAATTCCTTATATTTATCGGTATGACTCAATTTATCAGTCATACCATCTAGTGCACATTGGCGTTGGTAAATCAAATAGTCAATGTATTTCTTCCAAAGAGGTGGACGTTCCTGTTCAAGAAGAGCCCCCACAGACCACAATAAGGATTCTTCAGGTAATGCGGCATACACATTTTCTTGAATTGGTGTACCAGTATACTTTTCTACACAATCTTCGCGAATCGCTAAAAATGCAGTATATAATTTACCTGCATCTTCAACGATAATTTCAAGAACGATAACATAGCCCTTTTGCACCATATACTGACGCAATTCTTTTTGCCCATTTTGTGGTTGTAACACGTAGAACTCTAATGGTTCAGGTCCTGCGTCTACAATATCGCGCATCAAAAAGCCGCCCATACCACAGCAGATGGCACCATTTAGCTCGCCTTTCTCCGTTACCTTTAGACCATCCCCTAAACGGCAATCTACCTTAGACTCAAGCCCACGGGACTTAACATATTCTTTTGCTGACTCTAACGGTCCTTTATGCACATCTCCAGCGATGACAAATTCAGCACGACCACGATTAATGAGTTCTACTGCTAAGTAGCCATGATCAGTACCGATATCTGCAATAGCATGAGCCTTTGGCACGATTGAAAACACCGCTTCTAAGCGGTCCATCATAGGTCTAGGTTCCATAATATCCTCTACTATTAGTATATAAAAATAACCGCCCTTGAATTCTCAAGGACGGTAGATATCAACATAATTGGTGGGCCCACCTGGGTTCGAACCAGGGACCGACCGGTTATGAGCCGGTTGCTCTACCCCTGAGCTATAGGCCCACAGTTAGTTTCTAGCTTATTAATTATACCGAATAGGCTAGTACTAAGTCAAGGTACACCGTATTTCTATGACTGTTTCATGATCATAAAACGATGAATCATATCTTTATTTTAACACAAAAGGGCTGTAACACAGTGCTAGAGAACACTGCATTACAACCCTTCCGAGATTCTTTATCTTATAAGAAGTCTTTGATTTTATCGCGTTTACCGCGGTTACGCAATTTAGTAAGTGCCTTACCTTCGATTTGGCGGATACGTTCACGCGTAACATTGAAGTGTTGACCCACTTCTTCTAATGTACGAGGTTTACCATCCTTCAAACCAAAGCGCAAGATCAATACTTGTTGCTCACGATCAGTTAAGCATGTAAATACATCTTCAATTTGCTCTTGCAACAAGATATAACTAGCTGCATCATCTGGAGCAATTGCGTCTTGGTCTTCGATGAAGTCCCCTAAATGGGAATCTTCTTCTTCACCAATTGGAGTTTCCAAGGATACTGGCTCTTGTGCAATTTTTTGGATTTCACGCACACGCTCTACAGTAATCCCCATGCCTTCCGCAATTTCCTCAGGCAATGGTTCGCGACCTTTATCTTGCAACAACTGACGAGAAATACGAATCAATTTATTAATCGTTTCTACCATATGTACAGGAATACGAATCGTACGAGCTTGGTCCGCAATAGCACGCGTAATCGCTTGACGAATCCACCATGTAGCATATGTGGAGAATTTGTAACCTTTTGTATAGTCGAATTTATCAACCGCTTTAATCAGACCAAGGTTACCTTCTTGAATCAAATCCAAGAATAACATACCACGACCTACATAGCGTTTCGCGATACTGACAACTAAGCGCAAGTTAGCATCTACCAATTTTTTCTTAGCCTTTTTGGCAAGTTGAATATCTTTATATGTAGCATCTTCTGCTGCGCCAGCTTCAATTTGCTTTGCTAAAACGATTTCTTCGTCCGCAGAAAGCAAAGGAACACGACCAATTTCTTTGAGGTACATACGCACTGGGTCATCGATATTAACACCAGAGTCTACGCTTAAGTCGATGGAGATATTCTTCTCACTAACAACCTCTTCAGCATCTTCTTCTGGCTCGATTGGATGTTCTTCTACATCTTCTGCATCAATGTCAGCTACAACCTCAATATTTAATTTACCTAACGTAGTATAAATGTCATCTAATTGTTCTGCAGTGAGTTCCGCCTGCTCATGAAGAGCATCTGAAATCTCGGATTGTGTCAACACACCGGTCTTACGGCCTTTTTCAAGAAGTTGTTCCACAATCTCCTCTATTTGACTTTTTTGTACTTTCTTAGCCACAGCGCTCTCCTTTATAGTATTGTTTACTTAGACCATTCTCTAATTAAATTCTGTATTTCCTGACATTTATGTAATTCGCTAATAAACGTCGAATCTCCTGCCCGTTTTAGTTGATCCGCCATAATTGAATGCGCTTTATACTGTTCACGCAATGAATGGAGTCTTATCTTGCGGATTAATCCAGGCACTTGTACCTTATATTCATCGTCACTCATCACAACCAATCTAGAGTAAATATCATACTCTGATGGGGTTAACACAGACTGAATTGCTGTTTCATCCAGGTGACCTTCTGTCTTGTACAAGGAGAATATCTTTTCTATTATACATCGATATTCGCTTTTTTGAAAGTCTTCTATCGGCAAATAGCTCATCATATGAGATAATATTTCCCCATTAGTGAAAGCTAAGGACAATAATTTTTCCGCATCCCCCTTAGGTAAATCCTGTGTTGGCAAAGGAGCTGATGCAGTATCCACTAATTCAATTTGTCCTTTTTTCACATAGTCTCGGAAGTATCTAAATATGCTGCTATTATCAAGCCATAATGGCAGTGCCAATGTTTTTAATGCGTCATCTCGCTGTGTTTGACTATCTATATTTGCAATATATGGGAACACGTCAGCCATAACGGCTTGTTTTCCTTCGGTATCGTTAGTATCGTGCTTAATTAAAGACTCACTCAATAAATAATCGAGGGGCTTCACAGCCTTTGCGACTAAGTCTTTAAATGCCTGTCCACCATGATTACGTACATAATCATCAGGATCCTTTCCATCTGGCATAGCGAGAACACGCACCTTAAAATCTGTATTTTGTAATAATTCAATGGCCCTAGCAGCCGCTTGACGCCCAGCACCATCCATATCATAGGCTAATACAATTTCATCAGCCTGTCTCATCAAGATATGACCATGATCTCTTGTATAAGCAGTCCCTAAAGATGCCACCACATTCGTAACGCCATGGTTATGGGCTGATATAACATCCATATACCCTTCTACGAGAATGGCTTGTCTCTCCTGACGAATCGATTTGTACGCCTTGTCAAAAGCAAATAGTATTTTACCCTTTTCGAAGATAGATGACTCTGGGGAGTTTAAATATTTTGGTGTGCTGTCATCCATGACACGACCACCGAAGGCAACTACTCGCCCTTTACCATCCATTATAGGAAACATAATACGATTTCTAAAGAAATCATAGAATTGTCCCTTTTGGTTTTTGCGTACTAGATTCAACTCTAATAAAATTGAATCATCAATACCGCGCTCATGGAAGGCACGATATAACTTATCCCAACCATCAGGGGCAAATCCAAGCTTGAACTGTTCTATGATTTCCTTCGTAAGTCCCCGCTTCTTTAAATAATCGAGCCCCACCTTTCCCATAGAGGTTTGTGTGAGACAATTATGGAAAAATGTGGCTGCTAAATCACAAGCTTCATATAGTTTTTTACGCCTTTCATCTCGAGCTCGCTGCTCAGGTGAAAGCTTCGCCTCTGGCAATGGAATATTCGCTCGATTAGCTAGCCGCTCTAGTACCTCTACAAAGGTTAAATGTTCTAACTCCATAAGGAATTTAATAACATTCCCCGATGCATGGCAACCAAAACAATAATAAAAACCCTTTTCAGGGGCAACGCTAAAGGATGGCGTTTTTTCATTATGGAAAGGACAACAACCCCAATAGTTCTTGCCGCGTTTCTTTAAGGCTACATGCTCGGATATAACTGATACGATATCATTAGCATCTTTGATTTGTTCAATCAATTCATTTTCAAAATATCGGCTCATAGCCAACGCCTCCTTCCCCATATATATATTAATTCGATATACAAATAAAAAATCCTCTATTTGTAAAAGATTTTAATTAGTTAAATTATTAAAATAATACAAAAACTAAATACGAATCATAGGAATCCTTATCTATCAAACTAAATACATAAGGATTCCTATACGTCGTATTAAACGATACCATTACCAATATTTTGATAACAATAGGCTGCAATGATAACATTGCAGCCTATACTTATCGCTTATTGCATATTATTTTGCGTAATCCACAACGCGAGTTTCACGAATAATTACGACCTTGATTTGGCCTGGATATTCGAGTTCAGACTCGATGCGTTTTACGATATTCCGAACGAGTAATGTAGACTCAGCTTCATCAATCTTGTCCGGTTTTACTACAACGCGAATCTCACGACCTGCTTGAATAGCAAAGCATTTTTCAACGCCTTCGAAGGATTCAGCGATTTCTTCCAATTTAGATAAACGTTTCAAGTAGTTTTCTAATGTTTCTCGACGCGCTCCAGGACGAGCTGCGGAGATAGCATCAGCAGCAGCTACTAATACAGCCTCAACACTTTGGAATTCTTCATCACCATGATGAGCACCAATACAGTTGATTACTGCTGCACTTTCACGATATTTACGAGCTACATCAACACCGATTTGAACATGAGAGCCCTCAAGTTCGCGGTCCAATGCTTTACCGATATCATGAATTAAGCCACCTCGTTTAGCCAATGTTACATCACAGCCAAGTTCAGCTGCCATTAAACCTGCTAAATGAGATACTTCGATGGAATGTTTCAATACGTTTTGACCGTAACTAGTACGATATTTCAAACGACCTAAAATCTTAACAATTTCAGGATGTAAGCCGTGAACATCAGCTTCAAATGTCGCTTGTTCACCAGCCTCTTTAATAGTTTGGTCAACCTCTTTACGAGCCTTACCAACCATTTCTTCAATACGAGCTGGATGGATACGACCGTCTACAATCAATTTTTCCAATGCGATACGAGCCACTTCACGACGAATTGGATCGAAACCGGAAAGAATAACTGCTTCTGGTGTATCATCGATAATCAAGTCAATACCTGTTAATGTTTCAAGTGCGCGAATATTGCGGCCTTCACGACCGATAATGCGACCTTTCATTTCATCATTAGGCAATGCCACTACGGATACGGTAGTTTCCGCTACATGGTCAGCTGCGCAACGTTGGATTGCAGAGGAGATAATTTCTTTCGCTTTTTTCTCCGCTTCATCCTTAGCTTGCTGTTCCATTTCCTTAACCATAATCGCCGTTTCATGACGGATTTCTTGTTCTACATTCGTTAACAAGATATTTTTCGCTTCTTCGAAAGTCATGCCAGAAATGCGTTCCAATTCTGCCATTTGTTTTTCATACAAAGCTTCTACCTTTTCACGGCTTTGGGCTAATTCAGCTTCTTTGCGATGTAAAGTTTCCTCTTTGTGCTCAATATTGTCTAATTTTTTATCCAAAGATTCTTCTTTTTGAAGAATACGGCGTTCCATACGTTGAAGTTCAGAACGACGATCTTTATTTTCTCGTTCCACATCGGAACGGAGCTTATGAATTTCTTCTTTTGCTTCTAATAAAGCTTCTTTCTTTTTAGACTCAGCTGTGCGCTCACCGTTAGCGATGATGCGTGAAGCCTCTTGCTCAGCTTGATTCAGTTTTCCTTCAGCAATATTTTTTCTTAAAAAATAGCCTGCCCCTAGTCCAATCAGTACCATTACCACTGCAATTAGACAATACTCTAAAATCTGTCCCACATTCTCTAAAATCTGTCTCACCTCCTCTTAAATTCTCAAAATCGAGCTTTCATGCTCCTTTTTATGCCCTTCATGCATTAAATTATCAATTAGCCTTATCATCATTTAAATAAATAAGGCTATTTTTAATTTTAGACTTGAAAGCCCTTTCTGTCAAGATTTTACAAGCCTAGCAAGGACTCTCAAAAAGCATACTTTATTCATAAAAATCATTACATACGACTTGAATCGTGCTTGTTGAGAACCCTCTGTATTTGAGAAAGTTGAATACTTTTACACGAGGAGTGCGGTCCTCATTGAGAGTGGAGCCAAATTTTTTCTCCATCACTCGATAGGCCGCTTTTACTTCATCATAAGAAGAAATTTCTTGGGGAATCTCAAGCCCCCGAAGTTTCATCTTTTGTTTAATCATGTAGGCCCCATATTTTTGTTCTTTCATCAAGTACGCTAATACCTGCTCAGATAAGCGCTCATCATTGATATAATCATACTCTCTAAGGCGTTCAAGGACCCGCTCAATGATTGGGTCCTCGAATTGTTTACGTCTCATTTTTTGTGTTAGTTCATAGGAACTAAGAAATCGTTGAGCTAGGAAGCGATACGCTTGATCCATAGCAGCTTGCATCGTTTCATCACTCATGATTATACTTCTTCAGTTACTTCTTCACCGATTACGTCGATTTCTTCTGTACCTACTGCCAATGTATCGCGAATAATACGATCGATTTCATCTGCTACTTGTGGGTTATCAAGTAAGTACTGTTTAGCAGATTCTTTACCTTGGCCCATACGCTCCCCATTATAGGAATACCATGCACCAGATTTATTGATGATTTCCATATTTGTACCGATATCAATAAGTGTACCAGCTTTAGAGATACCTTCGCCGTACATCAAATCGAATTCAGCTGTTTTAAACGGAGGTGCTACTTTGTTTTTAACAACTTTAACTTTAGTGCGGGCACCAACATTTTCATTATTAGCCTTAATTAATTCACCTTTACGAACATCGAGGCGTACAGAAGAATAGAATTTCAACGCACGACCACCGGTTGTCGTTTCAGGGTTACCAAACATTACGCCTACTTTTTCACGCAATTGGTTGATAAAGATAACAACCGTTTTAGATTTGCTGATGATACCAGTCAATTTACGCAATGCTTTACTCATCAAACGAGCTTGTAAACCTACGTGAGCATCGCCCATTTCGCCTTCGATTTCAGCTTTAGGAACTAAAGCTGCAACGGAGTCAACTACGACAATATCTACAGCGCCACTGCGAACAAGAGCTTCTGTAATTTCAAGAGCTTGCTCACCATTGTCTGGTTGAGAAATCAATAAATTATTGATATCTACGCCCAAGTTACGAGCATATACTGGATCCATCGCATGCTCCGCATCAATAAATGCTGCAATGCCACCTTGTTTTTGTGCTTCTGCTACAGCGTGAAGCGCTACTGTTGTTTTACCAGAGGATTCTGGGCCGTAAATTTCAATAACACGACCACGAGGGAAACCACCTACGCCAACAGCGATATCGATAGCAAGAGAACCGGAAGAGATAACCTCTACGTTCATGCGATCAGCCGCTTCACCAAGACGCATAATAGCGCCTTTACCAAAGTCTTTTTCAATTTGTTTTAACGCGTTATCCAACGCTGCTTGTCTGCCATCTACAGCCATTATTTTATTTCCCCTTTTCTGTTATATAAGTATACACATAATATAGTGCTAGCTCTGCTGCACTTTGTCTAATATCATCTCGATTGCCAATTAGATTTGCTTTATGAGCTACGGTGCCATGTGGCCCAGTAACGCCAAACCATACAAGACCAACTGGCTTTTCAGGGCTACCTCCGCCAGGACCAGCTATGCCCGTCGTAGAAACGGCATAGGTCGTTTGTCCAATAGCTCTTGCCCCTTCCGCCATAGCCTTAGCGACTTGTTCACTTACGGCACCATACGTATCGAGCATGTCTTGAGGTACACTTAGTACACGATGTTTTATGTCGTTGCTATACGAAATAACGCCACCCATGTAGTACTCACTACTGCCACTCACATTAGTAAGTAATTTACCAACTAAACCTGAAGTACAAGATTCAGCAGTACTAATCGTACTGTGCTCCTCCAGTAGAGCACGACCGAGGGTTTCCTCCATAGAAACCGTCAAATCACGGCCTACCCGAGAGCCTAATCGTTCTCGAATAATAGTATCCCAAGGATTGAGAAGCGCTTGTGCCGCTTCTAAGGTGTCAGCCTTAGCGGTGATACGAACCTCGATATAGCCCTTTTTAATGAGCAAAGCTATGGTCGGATTTGATTGATTCTTAATGAGGTCCATCAACGTGTTCTCTAGGTCGATTTCACGGATATCATATACGCCATATCGATAGGATGTAACAACACCTTGCGAACCGAATCGACTATCTAAATAAGGTACTACGCCCTCTTGGAACATCCCCTTCATTTCTCCAGGAGGTCCAGGTAAAAGTATATATGTAGTGTCCCCATCTTCTACGACAACACCAGGAGCTACGCCTACAGGATTTTTAAGAATCTTTGCACCTTCAGGCAACTCCGCTTCCCGACGACTTGCATCAGGTACAGTTCGTTTTACACTTTCAAAGAAACGTTTAACCTCATCCATTGCCTCTTGATTAAATACAATAGGTCGTCCAATAGAATCGGCTAATACATTACGCGTAATATCACCTTGCGTTGGACCTAGCCCACCAGTACTAATCACAATATCAGCCCGTGTGCTAGCTAGCTGAAAGACCTCTGCCATGCGCTTAGGATTATCGCCAACTACGGATTGATAAGCAATAGTATAGCCTAATTTATTTAACTCTTGTGCTAGCCAAGATACATTCGTATTAACTGTATCGCCTAGCAATAATTCTGAGCCTGTAGAAATAAGTTCTACAATCATCAGATCACCTCCACACTCGAATATATCGAAGTGTATTATTCTACAACAGTAGCTACAACGTCGTACGCAAAACCTTGTTCTACTTGTACCTTGAGAATGTCACCAGGTTTAATATCTTCGCCGCAGTCTTCGATGTACATATTGCCGTCTACATCAGGAGCTTGAGATTTCAAACGACCTTTTGCAAGCAATGTATTATTATCGCCTTCTTCAATTTCTTCGACCATCGCATAATCAATGGTACCTTCTAAGTCGCGATTATTCTCTTCAGAGATAGCAGCTTGGATGGACATAAGAACGTGGTAACGTTCTTCTTTAATCTCTTCTGGGACTTGGTCTTCACGAGCACCTGCAGGTGTACCTTCCTCTTGAGAGTAGGTAAACACACCCATATTATCGAATTTGATTTCTTTTACAAAGTCGCAAAGTTCCTCAAATTGCTCGTCTGTTTCACCAGGGAAACCAACGATAATAGATGTACGCAATGTAATATGTGTAGGAGCATTTCTAATTTTCTTAAGCAAACGCTCAATATCACTACGATCATCGCGACGATTCATTTGCTTCAAAATATCGTTATTAACATGTTGCAACGGAATGTCTACATATTTGCAAAGTTTTGGCTCATTAACGATAATATCTAACAATTCATCAGAGAAGAATGTTGGATATAAGTAAAGCATACGAATCCATTCGATGCCTTCTACAGTAGTTAATTCTTTTAACAACGTAGTCAACAATGGCGTACCATCGTTGAGGTCAATACCATAGCTAGTCGTATCTTGAGCGATAAGAACGACCTCTTTAACACCAGATGCTGCTAAGCGTTCTACTTCGGCTTTAATAGACTCAATTGTACGGCTACGGAATGCACCACGCACCTTTGGAATAATACAGAAAGTACAACCATTATTACAGCCTTCTGCAATCTTTACATATGCACTGTAACGAGGTGTAGTCTGAATGCGAGGCATACGTTCATCATAGATGTTCGTAATATTCTCCATAATACAACTTCGATTGCCATGCTCAATAGCATCAACGGCTACCATAATTTGGTCCCAGGCACCAGTACCGATTAATGCATCAATTTCAGGAATTTCTTGGAATAATTCATCCTGATATTGTTGGCTAAGACAACCTGCTACAATAAGGCCCTTACAAAGGCCATCTTCCTTATATTGAGCAACCTCAAGGATGGTATTAATAGACTCAGCCTTGGCTTTCTCAATAAAAGTGCAGGTATTAACAACGATAAGGTCTGCTTCGCTTAGGTCTTCAGTAATGGTATAGCCATTGTCTCTCAACAAACCTAACATTACTTCAGTATCTACTAAATTTTTAGCACAACCTAGGCTAACATACCCTAATTTCTTACCCATTCTATATCCTTTCTTCACTCGATTCTATCTCTATCTCTTTTCCTATTGCTAGGATCTATTCAACGGTCTTAGTCTTTACGGAATCGTACTTGACTAACCCAGTGATTTAACAATAACTTTTTACCTTCCATAGTATAGCCACCATTCACAGGCCATAGCACTAAATCTTGTCCCATAGAATCCTTCGGCTCATCCATTTCAGGATTGGTGAACATATAGGTAAAATTATTTTCTACCATATATTTTGCCGTTTTTGTAGATAACAACCAATTAATAAATTCAACACCATCTGCTTTATGCTTTGAGTTTTTTAACACCGCAGCACCAGTCACATAGTAAGACGTGCCATCTTTAGGGTATATGAACTTAATTGGATACCCATGACGGTTATACTGAGCGGCATCAGATAAGTTACCAATCCCAATGTTTGTCTCCCCCAATGCAGTTAAGCGTACTGGAGTAGATAAGAACTTAGCATGTTGTACTACATGTGGTTTCAAGCTATACAAATATTCAAGAGCCTCTGGTTCTCCTTTGTACTCCACCATATTGTACAGTAAATTTGCTGCATTCTGAGATGCTACAAAGTCCGTCATAATAATGGACCAGTCGCCTTGTTTTCCCAATGTCTCCCAAGTAGTAATATACTTGCCAATACCATTATGGAAGGTATCATTCTGAACAAATACGATAGGATCATACCAAAGGCCAACCCAGTAGCCATTAGGATCTTTAAATGTATCTCGTACTTCATCAATTCGTTCATTAACGATTGGTGCATATTTACCAGTATTAGCACCTACAACGAGATTATCCTCAGAGGTGAGTACTAAATCGCCAGATGTGTCAGCCACAGTTGACGCTGACCGTTGTGCCATTTGATCCTCTGTAAGAGGCATGATCGTAACCTTTACATTTTGTTCCACTTCATACCGAGCAGCTAGCATTGTAGTTAAATTATTTGGCAAGTCTGTGTAGACTGTGATTTCACCGCGAACTGGCTCTTTTGCCTGTTCGATTTGTTCTTGATGGTAAAAGTTCATGCCGTAGGTCAACATCCCTACTACAAAAAGGGCTAAAACGCCCGGAGCAATCCACCGTTTCATATATGCCTCCTATAAGACATAACGTATCCCCAACGAAACTAGTAAAACTAATCTCTATAATTAACGACCACCACGGCTTTTATTAGATGGACGACCTTTAGTCATACCACTACGAGATGGTCTCCCCTTACTAACACTAGATTGACTATTAGAAGAGCCTCGTACATTAGATTTGCTATTCGACGTACGTCTTAAGCTTTCAGATTTAGAGCGTGTATTCCCCTTACTACGCGGTTCACTAGTGTTGCGACCAATTGGACGTGGCGGAATTAAACATTCTGGGCCAAAACCAATTAAGTCACGTCGATTAGCCTCTATAAGGGCCTCTTTAACAAGGTCATAGTTTTCAATATTTTTAAACTGCATCAAAGCGCGTTGCTTAGCTTTATCTCTACCCTTTTTAGCTACATATACAGGCTTTCCATCTAAGGGATTAATACCTGTATAGTACATACAAGTAGACAGACTACCCGGTGTAGGAATAAAGTCTTGTACTTGTTCAGGGTACATGTGGTGATCGCGCAAAAACTCCGCTAATTCGATAGCATCTTCCAAGGCACAGCCTGGATGAGAGCTCATAAAGTATGGTACTAAGTATTGCTTTTTACCAAGTTTTTTATTAGCCTCTTCAAACCAAGATTTAAAGGTGAGGAACTCTTCCTTTCCAGCCTTGCCCATCATGTTGGTTACACGTTTAGACACATGTTCTGGAGCTACTTTTAACTGACCACTGACGTGAAATTCACAAAGCTCGCGGACGAAGTCTTTATTGTTATCCGCTAGCACATAGTCATAGCGCAAGCCAGAGCGAACAAATACTTTTTTTACCCCTTTTAACTTACGCAACTTACGAAGTAAAGCAATGTAATCATCATGATTTGTATTCAAGTTCTCACAAGGCTCAGGTGCGGCACAAGTACGCCCTTTACAAGCACCATATACAGCTTGTTTATCACAGGCTAAATGACGGAAATTCGATGTAGGCCCCCCTACATCGTGAATATACCCCTTAAAGTTATCCATATTAATCATCATCTGAGCTTCGTCAATCAATGACTCATGACTGCGATTTTGGATGATACGACCTTGGTGGTTTGTAATAGCGCAGAAAGAACAACTGCCAAAACAACCACGTTGGCTCACAAGGCTAAACTGTACCTCGCTTAAGGCTGGTACGCCACCTTTATCATCGTATTTAGGATGCCATTTACGAGTATAGGGCAGATTATACACCCCATCCATCTCCTCTTGTGTCAATGGCAATGCAGGCGTATTCTGAATCAAATATCGGTCACCATGCTTCTGTACCACTATGCGGCCATAGAACGGATCTTGTTCATCATATTGGATGCGAAACGCATCGGCAAAGTCCATTTTGTCAGCCTTAATAGCTTCATAAGATGGACACTCCACATAATCAATGGTAGGAATGTCCTTTGCCATGTAACAAATCCCCCGTATAGACGCCAAGGACTCTTTAAATCTTCCTTGGTCTAACGCATCAGCTAGTTCGACGATTTGAAGTTCACCCATACCGTAAACGAGTACATCCGCCTTAGAATCGACTAAGATAGAGCGACGCACTGTATCTGACCAGTAGTCATAATGACCAAAGCGGCGTAAGGATGCCTCTATGCCCCCAATAATGAGCGGCACATCACTATAAGCCTCCTTCATCCGGTTTGCATATACCAAGGTAGCACGATCTGGACGATGACCAGCTTCACCGCCTGGAGAGTAATCATCTTGACGGCGAAATTTCTTTGCCGCCGTAAATTTATTGAGCATTGAGTCTAAATTCCCTGCCGTAACAAGGGATGCTAGACGCGGTTTACCTAGTTTTTTGAAAGCCTCTACATCATTCCAATCTGGTTGATCTATAATGCCTACACGATAGCCTTTGGATTCTAGGTATCTGCCGATAACCGCAGGAGCAAAGGACGGATGGTCCACATAGGCGTCCCCACTGATGAGAACGAAATCTAATTCGGCCCAACCTCGTTCCTTCATATCCGAAGGTTCTGTTACTAAAAATCTATCCATTGATTGTGTAAATGCCTTTCCATCATTCCTAATCAACTATTAGAAAAGGAATAACCACAGTAAAAATAATGCCATACAGAATAAAATAATGCCTAAAACAATACGTTCCTGAACGATAGAACGTTGGCGTTTTCGTTGTCGCGTTTCCAAAGACATACGCTTCTTAGAGGTTTGGTATTCAACAAATTCGCTTTGCACCAAAGTAGGAGCGGCTTGAGCTTTCTGTCTCGTCACAGAGCGCAAAGAAAAGGTATCAATATCTCCTACTTGGCTTTGATAGGCTTTCACCAAACGATCTCCATCGAGATCTAAGTAATTGCCATAATTACGAATAAAGCCTTTTACGTAGACCTGTCCAGGAATGATGTCATAGTTGCCATCTTCGATAGCCTCTAAATAGGTTGTTTTGATATGTAGCACCTGCTCCACATCTTTAAAGGTTAGATTACGTCTTACCCGTTCACGTCGTAATTCTTCGCCTAATTCAGCCATTTTCGTTCCTTTCTAAATCTACGTAATATTATATTCATTCAATTATTGTTCATCAGTGGAATCAGAGAAATATCTAGCTTTCGCTTGTTCAGGGCTCATCAAAATTTCTCGAGCCTTACTGCCCATGCTAGGACCAACGATTTTAAGGTCTTCCATAGTATCTACAAGGCGTGCTGCACGGGTATAACCGATGCGGAAGCGACGCTGTAACATGGATACAGAGGCTTGACCAGATTCCATAACAAGATTTACCGCACGCTCTAATAATTCATCGCGGTATACATCATTATCATCGGAAGTTTCTTTTTCAGCTTCCTTTTCTGCCTCTTGCGTTACCGTATTATCATACTCTGGCTCGCGTTGAGCTTTCACAAATTCTACGAGGTTTTCTACCTCATCATCAGAGATAAATGCACCTTGTACACGAATTGGTTTATTCGCTCCAATTGGAGCAAACAACATATCGCCTTTACCTAGCAATTTCTCGGCCCCCGCCATATCAAGGATAGTACGGGAGTCAATTTGAGAGCCTACAGCAAAGGAAATACGGCTTGGTACATTGGCTTTAATAGAGCCAGTAATAACATTAACAGATGGACGTTGTGTAGCAAGTACCATGTGGATACCTGCAGCGCGCGCCATTTGTGCCAAACGACTAATGGATTCTTCAATGTCATCTGGAGCAGTCATCATAAGGTCAGCCAACTCGTCGATAATCAGTACAATCAACGGCATAGCCGCCTTAGGGTGTGCTTCATTATAGCTCTTAATATCACGTTTACCAGATGCTGCAAAGGCTTTATAACGCGCCTCCATTTCTCGAACGGCCCATCGCAATACAGCTGCTGCTTTTTTCATATCTGTTACAACTGGCGCCATCAAATGAGGGATACCATTGTAAATAGACAATTCAACCATCTTAGGGTCAATTAATAAAAGCTTAACCTCTTCTGGTTTACGACTAAAGAGAATACTGGAAATCAATGTATTTACACATACAGATTTACCAGAACCAGTCGTACCTGCTACAAGCAAGTGAGGCATCTTCGCAAGGTCTGTGATCACAGGTTTCCCTGCAATATCCTTACCAAGACCTACAGGAATACCACCTCGAGCATCCTTAAAGTCGCTACAATCTAAAACATCACGCAAATGAACGGCTTCAGTTGTCTTATTAGGTACCTCGATACCGATAGCAGATTTACCTGGGATTGGAGCCTCCATACGAATATGTTGCGCAGCTAAATTAAGAGCAATATCATCTGTTAAAT
Organism: Veillonella rogosae JCM 15642; assembly: GCF_002959775.1. Taxonomy (GTDB): domain Bacteria; phylum Bacillota; class Negativicutes; order Veillonellales; family Veillonellaceae; genus Veillonella; species Veillonella rogosae. Next base: position 37,805 of record NZ_PPCX01000012.1, read on the forward strand.
TAACGATACGGCTAACCTTCACCCCAGGAGCAGGCTCGATTTCATAACGCGTAACGGTCGGACCTTGTGTAGCATTTACAACCTTAGCCGTAATGCCGAAGTTACTCAATACATTCTCAAGCATCATCGCATTGTGAGCCACTTCTTCCCCATTATTTTGACTCCCCTTCCCTTTCGCCAAAATATCAAGGCTTGGGAAATGGTAAGGTCTATCGTAAGTACGGTGAATTTGACCGTCTTTAGATACTGCAACTTGGGCTGTATCCTCTGTAGTGCTAATAATGGATGGCACTTGTAAGCCCATGCCTGCCATACCGGCTCCAGCACTTACAGAACTAGCAGCAGCACCCGTTCCAGGCACGGCAGACGCAATAGCCCCATGATTAGTTTCCAATGGGCCAATCGTTGTATCTTGATAGGAAAATTCAGGTTCTTTTACCTCAGTATGTCTTGCTGCTTCAGACTCATCAGTATAGCCTTCGTCAGGTGTATATGTATAATCCTCATCTGGAACATATACATAATCATCACCAGTAGATCGATGCGTATCAGAAAATTGATCAAAATCATCAGCATCATAAGTCTTAGCATCGCCAGATGCATCAGAAATATTAGCCAATTGCTCAGCTGCACGATTACGCGCTTCTAATTCAGCTAATTCCTTCCAAGATGTAGGCGCTTTTGGCGGCTCTACAGTTGTAACTGTGTCTGGAATAGGTTCCACATCTATAGAAGTATCAGTTTCAAAGCTATCTCTATCGGTAGTAATACCACGTTTTTCTAAGCTATCTAATGCTTGATCAGCAGCATCTTCAAAGCGTGTATCTTTTTCCCTGTTATAGGCTTTACGTTGTTCCGCTGCTTCTTTGCGTTGCTCATTCCAGTCCTCAAAGACCTCTTTCGCAACTGCCACCTTCTCAGCAGCTACTTCTTTTGCTACGTCTAAACCTACTTGAGTTTTATCTGCTGCCTTTTGTAAGCCACTGCGCAAGGATAATCTAGTAATAAGAAGACCAAAGGCTAATAACAAGAACACATCGAGAATAATTGCACCTAAATTACCTAATAAAGTGCGCATAAATGTTGCAATAGCTCCACCTACTACACCACCTTGATTAGCCAATTGTGTAGTAATGAGTTCCTGCCCCTCAGGAACACGCCACAATGGAACAAGAGCTAACAAGAATAGGAAAAACAAGGTCATTACTACGCCTCGTTTTGTAAAGGAAATAAATGTGCCCTTATATAATAATCGCCAACCTACCCAGAAAACGCATAAACAAGGAATAATACCACCTAGACCGAAGCCATAGCGGAATATACCTGTTAAAATTTGACCCACAAGACCAAGCTCAAAGCCAAAGAACCCGAGCAAAGAAATCACTGCAAAGGCAATGACAATAAGGCCTTTAACTTCGCTGCGCAAAGAAAAGCCTTGGGACTTTGATTGCTGTTTTGTACTTGTTCGCTTACGGCGTGTGTTGCGTTTTTTGGTGGAAGTGTTTTCTTCTGCCATAAATCTATACAAACCCCTTACTTATATAACATTACAGTAAATTAACTTATCATTATATTATAGCATATATCGAAGTATTTAGTTAACTTTTACGACGTTCTTCCCAGTCATTAAGCAATTGTTCTTCTCTACCTCTTTTTATGCCATTGTAATAGGTGGCATCTACAAGAGGTGTCGGTAAATATTGTTGTTTTACATAGCCATTCGGATAGTTATGAGCATACTTATAAGCTTTCCCGTGACCTAATTTGCTAGCCCCACTATAATGACTATCCTTCAAATGATCTGGTACCTGCCCACAATCCTTGTGGCGCACGTCGGCAATAGCTGCATCAATTGCCATATAGGCAGAATTACTTTTTGGCGCTAACGCCACATAACATGCAGCCTCGGACAATATAATACGCGCCTCTGGGAAACCTACCATATGAGCCGCTTGAGCCGCAGCATTTGCCAAAATCAATGCTTGAGGATCAGCAAGACCTACATCTTCAGCAGCACAAATCACGATACGACGAGCGATAAAGTTCGGGTCCTCCCCTGCTTCAATCATACGAGCTAAATAATGCACTGTAGCTTGTACATCAGAGCCGCGCATACTTTTAATAAAAGCAGAAATCGTATCATAGTGGCTATCACCTTTTTTGTCATATGTATAAATACGACGGCCTACGACCTTTTCAAGGACCTCAATAGATATAGTACCTTCGTCGGGAACCATAGCTGCTGCTTGCTCTAAAATATTGAGAGCCATCCTGCCATCACCGTTGACGAAGATGCCTACATCCTCTAGTACTTCGTCGGTTACTTGTAAACGACGTTTACCAAGACCTACCTCTTCATCGGTAATAGCACGACGCAGAATTTGACCGATAGCCTTTGGTGTAAGGGCCTCTAATGTGATAAGTCTCAATCGAGATAATAGAGGTCTATTAACCTCAAAAAACGGATTTTCTGTGGTGGCACCAATAAGAATAATTGTGCCATCCTCTACGCAAGGTAACAGCACATCTTGTTGGCTTTTATTAAAACGATGAATTTCATCGAGGAATAGAATGGTTCGCTGTTGCAGAGAACGAACACGCTTACGGGCATCTTCAATGATGGTGCGCAATTCACCAATGCCTGCATTAGTAGCATTTAAATTTACAAAATGACTATTACTCATCTTGGCAATAATGCCAGCTAATGTAGTTTTACCCGTTCCACAAGGCCCATAAAAAAGCATGGATGGTATGGTATCCTTCTCTACCATAGCACGCAAGAAAGTCCCCTTTCCTACAGCCTTCTCCTGACCATATAAATGGTCTAATTTAGTAGGACGCATCCGTACAGGAAGCGGCTCATATGTATTTGTAGGCGTCAAATCAAATAAACTATCCATTCTCTCACCTCAATCCATAAATTCTTAACTATTGATTAATCCATAATATATTAACTATTTCTTATATTTTAACGCTATTTTTACACGCAAAAAAGCCCCACCATGCCGTAATGTACCGCGTTTTGATCCTGCTTAGGGCAGGTGGGTGTCCTCCTCATCCTGCGGTTGTCCCGTAAGGGCGTAACGTTCAGACGAGAGTCCGGACTCCCGAAGTAAATGTGTTGGCTCAAAACTGCGATATCACACGCACATGGCAGGGATATCTTATACATAAATAGTATCAGAAAGATTAGTAATTAACAAGACTTGACATTTCAATTTTAATCAATTCTTGCCTATGTTTTTACACCAAAGATTGCTCTTCTTCTTCCTCAATATCTGGTTTAATATGCAATTCTTTTAATTGCTTAGGTTCTACTTCAGATGGAGCTTGGCTCATGATGTCAGAAGCAGATTGTGTTTTAGGGAATGCGATTACGTCGCGGATAGATTGACGTTTTGCCATTAACATAACAAGACGATCTAAGCCGAATGCACAGCCTGCATGAGGAGGTGCACCATATTGGAATGCATCAAGCATGAAGCCAAATTTGGATCTTGCTTCTTCGATAGATAAACCAATTGCTTTGAATACTTTTTCTTGTACGTCAGCTTGGTAAATACGCAAGGAACCGCCACCGATTTCTACGCCATTTAATACCATGTCATAAGCAATCGCTTTTACGCTGCCAGGATCGGATTCTAATTTATCAAGATCAGCATGGCGTGGCATTGTGAACGGATGGTGCATTGCAACATATCGTTTTTCATCTTCGTTATATTCGAACATAGGGAAGTCAGTTACCCATGTGAATGCCAATTTATCAGAATCAATCATGTTCATGCGGCGTGCCATTTCAAGGCGCAATTCGCCTAATGCACGTGCCACAGTAGCAGGTTTATCAGCAATCATCAATACGAGGTCGCCACCTTTAGCGCCCATTTTTTCACCGATATTGCGGATTGTATCTTCCCCTAAGAACTTCATGATTTGAGACTTGATGGAACCATCTTCGTTGAAGCAAGCCCATGCAAGGCCTTTTGCACCATAACGGTTTACATATTCAACGAGGTCATCAAGTTCACGGCGAGGAATACCAGCATCGCCAGGTACTACGATACCTTTAACTACGCCACCATTGTCGATTACAGAGCGGAATACTTTGAATTCTGTATCTTTTACAAGATCAGTTACATCAGTAAACGCCATATCGAAGCGAAGGTCTGGTTTATCAGAACCATATTTATCCATTGCTTCGTCCCATGTAATACGAGGCATAGGCAACGTGATTTCTTTGCCCATTGCAGTTTTGAATACATGAGCTACCATTTCTTCAAGCATGGAGTAGATGTCTTCTTCGTCTACGAAGGACATTTCTAAGTCGAGCTGAGTGAACTCAGGTTGACGGTCTGCACGCAAATCTTCATCGCGGAAACAACGAGCGATTTGGAAGTATTTTTCATAACCAGCAACCATCAAGATTTGTTTGAAGATTTGTGGAGATTGAGGCAACGCGTAGAATGTACCAGCATTTACACGGGAAGGAACTAAATAGTCACGTGCACCTTCAGGTGTAGATTTAGTAAGCATTGGTGTTTCAATTTCCAAGAAATCGCGGCTATCGAAGAAGTCGCGCATAGCTTTTGTTACTTTATGACGTAAAATCAAGTTGCGTTGCATTTCTGGACGACGCAAGTCAAGGTAACGATATTTCAAACGAATATTTTCATCTACATCGATATCATCTTGGATATAGAATGGAGGCGTTTTAGCAGAGTTCAATACGCGCAACTCTTCACAGAACATTTCATATGCACCTGTAGGAAGATTTGGATTGATAGCAGAATCATCACGCTTTGTGATAGTACCACGCACGCAAAGAACATATTCATTACGAACATCCTCTGCTTTGTGGAAAGATTCTACGTTATGATCTGGGGACGCTACTATTTGTACTACGCCAGAACGATCGCGTAAGTCCAAGAAAATCAAACCACCATGGTCACGACGGCGTTCAACCCAACCACATAATACGACCTCTTTACCTACCTCTTGTTCAGAGATGGTGCCACAACCGTGCGTACGGTGTAAGCCTTGCATTGTTTCCATTCTAATTGTCATCCTTTCACCAAAGAAGTTATACGCTCAGACACTGCATCGAGAGATACAGTCTCTTGTTCACTAGTATCCATGAATCGGATAATGGCTTCTCCACGAGCCAATTCATCATCACCCAATATGATAACATATTTTGCATTAATTTTGTTAGCATATTTTAATTGTGCCTTCATACTCTTGCCCTGTCCGTCCATTTCAACGGTTACATAGGCATCATGTAATGCTTGGCAGATTTTGAAAGCCTCTACCTTAGCCGCATCACCTAGGGCTACTACAAACGCAGATGGTTCTACAGTTGGTTCAGGCAATAAGTTTTGTTTTTCAAGAGCTAATAATAAACGCTCCATGCCCATAGCAAAACCAATCGCTGGCGTATGAGGACCATCGAGTTCCTCTACGAGGCCATCGTAACGTCCACCACCGGCTACGGCACTTTGTGCACCTAATGGAGTGTATTGCACTTCAAACGCTGTTTTAGTGTAATAATCAAGGCCACGTACTAAACGAGGATTTAATGTATATTGCACATTAGCAGCCGTTAAATAAGTTTTTAATTCTTCGAAGTGATCATGACATTCTTCACATAAATGTTCGTGAATTTCAGGAGCACCTACGGATAAGGATTTACATGTTTCATTTTTGCAATCCAAGATACGCAATGGATTTTTGTATAAACGCTCTTGGCAATCGCTACATAATTGTTCTTTTTTAGGTTCAAAGAACTCAATTAATTTTTCACGGTATACAGGGCGGCATGTTGGACAACCTACAGAGTTTACCTCTACATTGAGGTCTTTAAGGCCAAAGTCTTTTAGCAATTGTACGACCATGCAGATAACTTCGCTATCTACCACTGGAGATTGAGAACCTAGTACCTCTGCACCGAATTGGTGGAATTGACGGTACCGCCCTGCTTGTGGTTTATCATGTCGGAACATAGGCCCCATGTAATACCATTTTGTAAGGCCTTCTTTACCATATACTTTATTTTCTAAGTATGCGCGCACAGCGGATGCTGTATTTTCTGGGCGCAATGTGAAGCTAGAACCACCTTCATCACCTGTAGTAAAGGTGTACATCTCTTTTTGTACTACATCTGTAGTTTCACCGATGCCGCGTAAGAATAATTTAGTATCTTCAAAGGCAGGTGTGCGAATTTCATTGAACCCGTATACTTTGCAAATCTCGCGCATACGTTGTTCAATATAGTGCCAATTTATCATTTGCTCTGGCAAAAAATCTTGTGTACCTCTTGGTTTTCTAATAGCCATTACACAACCTCCCAAAATTTTTCACAAATTCTATGTCGTTTCTCTAATAGTGCATCTATCGTTACGTGGTAAACATCTACATCCTTTGGCATATGCTGTTTCAATTGTCGATATTCAGGGGCGCGCATCCACTTGGACGAGCTTCCTGGCCCCATGGATAGAATGCTTTGTCGCTCTTCCATAATCTGAATATTGTATTCGCATGCTTTGCCTGGTAAGGTATAACCGATATTCTCTAACTGCCCCCGCATATATTGTTGGCGATATAGATAATATGGCACATACCCAGCCGCTTCAAGACGCTCTTTACCATATTGTACCATTTCTGCTACCAGATGTTCCGCTGGAATATCATCTTGCATATTTAAATCGTACAACGGGCTACCACGTTTTAATGCTAACGTATGAATTGTAACATTTTCCGGCAGATTTTGACATACATAATCCATATTCTCTACCATGTTTTGCATCGTTTGATTCGGTAAACCTGCAATAAAATCCATATTTACCGCTAGAGACGTATTTGCTTTTACATATTGTAACAGTTCATCAATATCACGTGCACTATGTCCACGACCAATGCGCCGTAAAATATCGTCTTGCATAGTTTGTGGATTAATGCTAATACGATTTACACCTAGCTCTAACATAGATTGTAGTTTTACTGAATTCACAGAATCTGGCCGCCCTGCTTCTACGGTAAACTCATGACCTTCAGGAACAAGTATAGACAGCTGTTTTAGAACTTGGTGAAAGTCTTCATCCCCTAACACCGTCGGAGTACCGCCACCCATATAAAGAGTATCTACCGTTAAACCATACGATTCAACAATAGTTTTCATATCCTCTATGTCCCGGCCTAAGGCAGTTAAAAATTGCCTTTTTCCATCATAGTCCTGATAGAGTCCATAAGGAAATGAGCAGTATACACAACGAGTATCGCAAAATGGAATACCACAATAGAGACTCACCTTTTTATCGTCTGTATCAGCTAAAAATGGACGTTGATACTCACCGATGGCCCCTAATGTATTAAGCTTTTCCATAGACACAGAAAACTCGTCCCTAATGTGACGAGTTGCTGCGTGGACAGAGCCATATGTATCTATATATTTATGTAGTAGCTTAGTTGGGCGTACACCTACCATAGTCCCCCAAGGAGCCTCAGCTGGTAAACCTTGATATACACGCAAGTAGCGCAGTAAGGCTTGACCTATTTGACGTCGTCCCATAGAGGAAACAGGCCCAGTAAACTTCTGAATTGTATCGCCAATGGTAACTGTTAGTGTATAATTCCCATCCACTTCACAAGCTTCAAGGATTACATCTGGCTCCACCTTGTCAGAAAAGAGCCCCGCTGCACCACAGTTATGAGCTACTACGGAGCCAAGGGGTAATGGCCCCGTATATAGATATGTATTAACCATGGTGATGAGCCATACGCTCTAATTTTTCAAGCTCTGCTTCAGTCATATGGCTTTGGCAATCACTGCAATAACCATATACTTTTAATTGATGGTCAATAGTACGGAAGTTCAATTTTTTAGCGATAATGGACTCTAATGTTTCAAGCATATCGTCTTCAAACTCGGATACTTTGCCACATTTTACGCAGATCAAATGATGGTGGAAATGAGCAAACTCTTCGTCATTCAATTCGTAACGGTTACGACCATCGCCAAAATCAAGACGTTTCAACAAATCAAGTTCAGTGAAGAGATCAAGTGTTCTGTAAATAGTAGCCAAGCCGATATCAGGAGCCACTTCTTTTACAAGTACATATACGTCTTCTGCACTTAAATGATTTTCATCAGCATCGATGAAGGCTTGTAAAATTGTTTGACGTTGCGTTGTTAATTTGTATTTTTTGTCTTTAATGCGTTCTTTTAATTTTTCTAATGTTGTGTTCATGATAATTATCCCCTCTACAATTTGTAAAAATACTTCATTTAAACCTACTGCCCAACAAATGGGTTGTATTGTTTTTCATACTCTATATTGGTTTCTGGCCCGTGACCAGGATATACCATCGTATTATTAGGCAGTTTATAAAGCTGAGTTTTGATGGATTCCATCAACGTCTCATATGATCCATTTGGAAAATCTGTACGACCTACGGAATCTCTAAAGAGAGTGTCCCCTACAAATACAAGACCTTCCATGTAATAGCACACACCACCTGGCGTATGCCCTGGTGTTTCTAAGACTTCTAGGTCAATATCACCACAGGTAATATGGTCACCTTGCTGTACCTCAATAATATCAGCCTTCACTTTAATTGGCGTAGGATTGCTATAGGCACTGAGATTAAGCTCAGGATCAGATAAATACGGCACATCACCCTTATGCACATATACAGGTACATGATGAGCATTTACAATGTCTTGAACGCCCCCAATATGGTCACCATGACCATGTGTAAGCAAAATAGCTTTTGGCTTCAAGTCATGTTTCTTTATCGCATCTAATACTTCCGGTGTGGCAGGATCGATGATGAAAGCCTCACCAACCGCTTTATCGCCTATGACATAGCAATTGGTTCCTAGTGGACCTAAAGGCATGCGCATAAGCACTAATTGTTGTTCGCTCATTAAGCCCCTCCTCTACTACGTTGTACCGTATACACTTCACGAATACGGCGCAACTTAGTCATTACAAAATCTAATTGTGAAATATCACGGATATCAACCGTAACATTAATACTTACATTTTTTGTATCCTCTTGGACCTTAGCATTGATATTGGTAATGGTAATTTTCAACTCTGAAAGGACAGCCATAACTTCCATAAGAATACCAGCCCGATCGTAAGCTTGAATATCGATACCTACGTGGAAGGATTCACTAGAAGCGCCATCCCAAGCCACCTCTATCATACGTTCTAAATCCTCAGGTGTATGTCCTAGGCTACAACAATCACTGCGATGTACTGAAACACCACGACCGCGAGTGATATAACCGATAATATCGTCCCCAGGTACAGGATTACAGCATTTTGCCATCCGCACCATAACGCCAGCTTCTCCTTTTACAAGGACACCAGTGCCATTTTTCGTTTTCTTTTGGCCTTGAGATTTTAATTTCTCAAGAATTTGCGCTGTACTACGTTTAGATTCTTCTGCTTCTTTAGATTTTTTATAGAGTTCAATTAAACGCAAGAGAACAGTGCTTACAGGGATACCACCATAACCACAAGCAGCAAACATTTCTTCTTCTATACCTGCTTTGAGCTGTTTCGTAACCTGTTGAAGTCGATTATCTGCAATCAATTCTTTCCAGCTATAATTTAATCGTTTTGCTTCTTTTTCAAGAGCTTCTAAGCCTTTTTCAATATTTTCAGCTTTATTTTCGCGCTTGAACCAGTTGCGTATTTTGCTCTTACTTTCAGAGGAACCTACAATGTTAAGCCAATCAAGGCTTGGTTTACTCGTTTTAGATGTAATAATATCGACGATATCACCATTTTGTAAGGTGTAATCGAGCGGTACAATTTTGCCATTTACCTTAGCACCTACACAGCGATGACCTACATCGGTATGAACACGATAGGCAAAGTCTAATGGTACAGAACCAATTGGCAGCTTAACTACGTCCCCCTTAGGTGTAAATACGAATACTTCACCGGAGAAGACGTCTAATTTCAAAGCATTAACGAGCTCTGTTGGATTGCTTGTATCTTGCCATTCTAGAACTTGGCGCAACCAAGCAACCTTTTGGTCGAACTCTTTATCGCCGTTTTTATTACCTTCTTTATACCGCCAGTGAGCAGCAACACCGTATTCGGATACACGATGCATTTCCCAAGTACGAATTTGGATTTCTACAGGTTGTCCCATGGTACCGATAACCGTAGTATGCAAGGATTGATACATATTGGATTTCGGCATGGAAATATAATCTTTAAATCGATATGGCAATGGTTTCCACAAGCTATGCGCAATACCGAGTACCGCATAACAATCAGGGATACTATCAACGATTACGCGAACTGCAAGCAAATCATAGATTTGTGACAAATCGCGATTGTCCTTTTTCATCTTTTTGTAAATACTGTAGAAGTGTTTAGGACGGCCTTTGATATCTGCCTTAATATGGGCCTCACCTAAAGCCTTAGTGAGTTGACTCATCGTATCATTAACGATATCTTCACGGACTTGGCGTTTTTGCTTCATTTGATCTACGAGATCATAATATTTTTCCGGTTCTAAATAGCGGAAGGATAAATCCTCTAACTCCCATTTCACATTGAAAATACCGAGACGATGCGCAAGTGGAGCAAAGATTTCGAGCGTTTCCTTAGCAATGCGTTTTTGTTTATCACTGCGCATATGCTTTAAGGTACGCATATTATGTAAACGGTCACCCAATTTGATAACAACGACGCGCACGTCCTTTGCCATCGCTAAAATCATCTTCCGATAATTTTCCATTTGACGATCTTCTTTTGTTTCATATTGGAATTGGTTTAATTTTGTTACCCCATCAACAAGGAATGCTACTTCAGAGCCAAACATTTCCTCTAAATCTTCCTTGGAGTAGGATGTATCTTCAACCACATCATGCATAAGCGCTGCCATAAGCGTAATATGGTCGATTTGTAAGTGTGCCAAAATATCAGCTACAGCTAGTGGATGCATGATATAAGGTTCACCAGAAGCTCTAAACTGACCTTCATGAGCCTTATCAGCAAGTTCAAACGCCTTTAATACTTGGTTACACTCGTCATCTGTTAAATACGTATGGATATACTCCATAAATTCAGCTAAGGCTTTCTCTTTATCAAAAGTGCTTTGTTCAACTAAAGCTTTGCCTTCTTCATTTACAGTTGTCATGGTGTCACCTCCTATACACTATAAGTAAGGAATGTTACGGATGTGACAAGATCTAATTTTCCTTCAATGGCATTCCATCTAAGCATTAATTGACCATCATCACTTGTATATTCTTCAACAATGCCCAATTCTTTAAAGACATCGATAGATGTAAGAGCACTGCGATTATTTTGATCTGCCGGCTTACGGCGCAATATATCTTGTTCTACATTATAAAGCGATTGACTGTGACCGCGCATAGACTGTTTTACAATAACATACATCTGTCTAAGCCCTTCTGTAGTCAGTTTTATAGGCTCTTCAGTCAATGGCTCAATCGCTTGAATCATAAGTTGTGGGGAAACCATACCTTGCCATTCATTCTTTTGCAAGGAGAAGGCTACTTTCACAACAGAACCTACAAATATAGATTTAAATAAGTCTGGACGATTCCAAGCGATAGCATCTACGGTTCCATTCGAGGTTGCAAAAATCACCTTACAATGATTTTTTAACTGCCCCATGAGCATAATATCCTGTACCGTAGCTTCCATTACAGCAAAAATCGGTGTGCTATTAGCCATCCCATAAGGTTCAAGGGCTGATACGCGGTCAATAATATCAACATCGATATCATCAACAGGTAGTTCTGCATCAATTGTCACTACAGGAATATATTCCTCGGCAGTAACAATCTTTTTACAATACTCCGTTAAACGCTCTCGCAATTCGTCAATGCGATTTGCGTCAATGCTAAAGCCTGCTGCTGCAGAATGACCACCAAACTGTAGCAAAAGGTCTTCACAAGACTTTAACGCATCATACATATTAAAACCGTCGATACTACGACAAGAGCCTTTGCCAACACCATCATGAATGCTGATAACTAAGGTCGGTTTATAAAACTCCTCCACGAGACGAGAAGCAACAATACCGATGACACCAGGATGCCATTCTTCACCAGCTACAACAGTTACATAGTCAGCTTTATGGCCTTGATTAGCCACATCAATGCGAGCCAATTCGTGGATATTACGCTCTAGTTCTTGTCGCTCACGATTGGTTTCGTTCAATTCCTCAGCAATCGCCTCTGCTATATCACCATCATCGGTCACGAGTAGTTCAACAGCACGCGTAGCATGCGTTACACGACCAGCTGCATTCAGGCGAGGTGCTAAGGTGAAACCAATATGCCCAGATGTTATAGTTCGCTCATGTAGTCCCGCTACATCGATGAGCTTTTTAATGCCTAAATTAGGCTGACTATTCATCTTCTCAAGGCCTGCTTTTACGATGATGCGGTTCTCACCCACCAAAGGCACTACATCCGCCACAGTACCTAAAGCAACGATATCTAAATCATCTAAATACCATTCACCATGCTTGGTAAGCCACAATGCTTGGCATAATTTAAAAGCCACACCGACGCCAGATAAATTTTTATCCTTATATGGACAATCCTTTTGCTTGTGGTTAATAACAGCCTTAGCCCGTGGGATCAAATCTGGTGCCGTATGATGATCCGTAATAATCATATCGATACGGTCACGTACAGCCTCTACAATATCGTAAGAGCTAATACCGCAGTCTACGGTAATAACCAGAGAAGTTTCCCTCTCTATAAGGTGCTCTAAAGCCTCTAAATTTAGACCATATCCTTCGCTTTGACGCTCTGGTATGTAATAGGTAACATCGGCACCTAGCTTCTTTAAAAATCGATATAGAACAGATGTGGCCGTAATACCATCTACATCATAATCGCCATAAATAACGATTGGTTTATGTTTTTCAATTGTCTCCTGAACTAGCGAAACAGCTACATCCATATCTTTTAAGGTAAATGGATCTAACAAATCTGACAAAGAGCTTTGTAAAAACTTCCGCCCTTCGTCAACATCTATGTGGCGATTTACCATTAATTTTGCCACAATAGGGTTCACACCAAGTTCACGGATTAAGATATTTTCTTTTTCTCGATCACCTTCACAGAGGCGCCAACGTTTTTTCTTAATCATCATATCCCTCAGTAGTTTATAATCAATATTATTCTAGAATTTAACGTATTATCATTATCATTTTTATTTATTATAACCTAAAAAACGAATAAAATAAACTATTTTATATACTTTATTCTCATTTAACTTTTGACATTTTCTCAACAAAAAAGAACCTCCCATTATCAATAGGAGGTTCTATATCAGTGAATTACCTAGAATCGGAAGTCCCGTTCGCCGTCTTTCATCTGTGCAATATAAGCTTTAGCTTTATCTTTAACTAAATCATTTTTAATATTTTCTAACTGTTGTTCGATAACCTTCGCACCATGAGCTTTAGTCTTCTCATCACCGTAGTCCATGATGTATTCGTTTAATGTCATCAACGCATTTGGTTGGCAACAGTTGTGAATTTGACCGGATTTAGCAAGGGCCATGAACCGATCCCCTGTTCTACCTGCACGATAACATGCAGTACAGAAGCTTGGTACATAACCAAGGTCTAATAACCAATCTACGATTTCATCTAATGTACGCGTATCGCTACGATCAAATTGAGCAGAATTATCTTCTGGTTTCTCTTCTTCTTTGTAACCACCTACACTAGTACGAGAGCCACCGCTGATTTGGGAGATACCAAGAGCCAATCCGCGTTCACGCATTTCTTGAGTTTCGCGTGTGGACATAATCATACCTGTATATGGTGTGGATACACGAATGAGAGCAACAATTTTTTCAAATACATCGTCAGGTACTGCATTGCTGAAATCATCTACATCAATATCATCAGCCGGACAAATACGAGGAACAGAAATAGTATGTGGACCTACACCAAACACTGCTTCTAAATGCTCTGCATGCATCAACAAACCTACAAAATCATATTTATAATGTTCTAATCCGTAAAGAACACCGATACCAACATCATCAATACCACCTTGCATAGCGCGGTCCATCGCCTCTGTATGGTAGGCGTAGTCGCTCTTAGGGCCTGTTGGATGTAATGCTTCATAGTTTTCTTTATTGTATGTTTCTTGGAACAGTGTATACGTACCAATACCGGCTTCATGTAATTTCTTGTAGTCCTCAACGGAACAAGCTGCAATATTTACATTTACACGACGGATTTCACCATTTTTATTTTTAATACTGTAAATAGTCTTAATGGATTCCAAAATATATTCAAGTGGATTATTAAGAGGATCTTCACCAGACTCAATTACGATACGCTTATGGCCCATCGCTTCTAAAGCAATAACCTCTTCCCTAATTTGGTCTTGGGTCAACTTCTTACGTTTAATATCGCGGTTTTTAGAGTGATACGGGCAGTACACGCAGCCATTGATACAATAGTTAGATAAATATAATGGTGCAAATAATACGATACGATCACCGTATATGGCTTTCTTGATTTCTTTTGCTAAAGCAAAGAGCTTTTCCTTATATTCAGGTAACGGACATTCTAAGAGAACTGCTGCCTCTCTGTGGTTTAACCCCTTAAACGTAGCAGCTTTTGCTAAAATAGCATCTAACAACTCCCGATTTTCCTTATTTTCCTCTGCATAAGCAAGAGTATCAAGGATTTCCTGATGGGAAATAAACTCCTCCGCCTTTGGAGATTTTACATCATACATAGTACTTACCTCAATTCTTTCTAGTGGCAATGCCACCCCTCTTTAGGTTTATGAAAGTATATGACAACCAGTCTTCTGGCATTTCACTGATACTGTATATAGTATACCACTATTCCTACTAAAAAACATAGGAATTTGACATACTATAATAAAAGAGTAGTACCCTTTCGGATACCACTCTAAAAACTGAGTAAATATTCTATTAGTGAATTATGATGTTAAATAAATATATCTAAAACTACTTATTTAACTGATTTCGATTATTAAAAAATGTTTTATAAGCTAATTGACACGTAATAAAACAAGAAATTGATATAGTGGATAACGACATAAATGTAACGATTATCTGATATTTTACAGCTTCTAAAGGAGGCATACCCGCCAATATTAGGCCTGTCATCATCCCCGGCAGCGCTACGATACCTAATGTCTTGGCACTATCTACAGTAGGTTGTAGACCCGTCTTTATAACATCACGAACTATCGCTTTCGAAGCTTGTTTAGGTGTACTACCCAAGGCTAATTTAATTTCCACCTCTTGTTTACGCAATTCAAAATTTGATAGCATTTGGCGATAACAAAGCCCAATCGCTACCATGGCACCACTAATGACCATACCACCAACAGGAATCAATTGGTACGCAGTAAAGCTAAGCACGCCAGTTACCAATAAAATAGATAAGGTTATCCATGCACCAATGGTGATAGCAAACCAAGAAATCCATAACGCATGCGGAATCCCTTGCCCTCGTTTAGCTGAGTTATAAGCCGCATTAAAAGCCATAAATCCAAGTAAGCCAATTATAAATATTGGACTTTCCGTACTAAAAATATACGATAAAATAAACCCGATAACTAATAGTTGAACTGTAGCACGTATAGCACTGATGAAAATATCCTTTTCTAGCTTCAACTCTTGTCTATAAGATATCAGTATACTGATAATCACTAATACAGATGCAAGGCATAAGGAAGTAGCAGAAATAGTTTGAAACTGACTCATCTCAGTACCTCCTCTTTAGCTAATTGACCGTCTACGATAGTGATGCGGCGATTTGCAGTACGCAAGCTTTGCTCTTCATTATGAGTAATGGAGATAATGGTGATTCCCTTTTTATGAAGCTCATCAATAACATTTTCTACAATCGATGTATTCGTCGTATCCAAGGCAGACGTAACCTCGTCTAAAAGCAACACTTTAGGCTCAAAAATAAGGCTCCGAATGAGGCATATTCGTTGCATTTCACCGCCAGACAACTCATCATTACGGCGCTCCATATAATTTAGTGGCATATGTAGTAGATTAAAGAGATATTCTATACGACTCATATCCGGTTCTAAACCGCGAATATCGTAAGGAAATAGAATATTGCGACGTACTGTTTTCGCAAACAAATAAGGTCTTTGAAAACAGTACCCTACCTCTTTGCGATAAGATTCAGGATCTATAGCCGTTAAGGGACGACCATTATAAGTAATAGTGCCCGATGTAGGACTAATCAGATCACTACATAATTTTAAAAGTGTACTCTTACCACTTCCAGAAGGACCTACAATAGTAATGTAATCGCCTTGATTGACCGATAAAGATACATCACGGATAATAGATTTGTCTTTTACAATATAAGATATATTGGATAATTCTAGCAGTGCCATAATGCCCC
Organism: Veillonella rogosae JCM 15642; assembly: GCF_002959775.1. Lineage (GTDB taxonomy): Bacteria > Bacillota > Negativicutes > Veillonellales > Veillonellaceae > Veillonella > Veillonella rogosae. The sequence continues at coordinate 54,236 of NZ_PPCX01000012.1, forward strand.
CTATCTCGTCATATGTATATTAAAAGCAAAATATCGGCTTACTGTGGCTAGTTATTTAGCATTCTTAAGCTTAATGATTCTAATTATGATATCATTGCCAATATGATAATGCTAAGCTTAATTATAATATATCTATCAGACACATACTACAGAAAAACAAAAAATCCCTAGTGGAAAACCACTAGGGATTAATAGTCTTTGTAAAATTAAGCTTCTACAGGGTATACGCTAACTTTACGGTTATAACGACCAGCACGTTCGAATGCTACTTTACCAGGCACAAGTGCGAATAAAGTGTCATCACGACCGATACCTACGTTAGTACCAGGGTGGAAGTGAGTACCACGTTGACGAACGATGATGTTACCGCTCTTTACGATGGAACCATCATGGCATTTAACACCAAGACGTTTAGATTCACTGTCACGACCGTTACGAGTACTGGACACACCTTTTTTATGTGCGAACAATTGCAAATCAAAAGTAAACATTAAGTTCACCTCCTATATTTCGTGTATTTGGACAAACTCTGGATATTGACGGCTAATTTCCTCTAAACCGAGAAGCATAGTCCCCAGAATATCCTGTCCACTCTGGTTAATCGTCCCAGAGAGAACTATATCACATCGACCTTCGCTATTCGTATATTCCCCTTCTTGTTGAGCAATCTGGGTAAGTCCTAACATTGCCGTTGCCGTTAAGGCAGACACTGCAGCACATACGATATCGAAGCCATGCTCATCATATCCTGCATGACCGGATAGGTGACAACCAATGACTTGACCATCACTATTCCGCTGGATTCTAATGGAAACCATAATTAAGCTTGGATAGATTCAATACGAACTTTTGTGAACGGTTGACGATGGCCTTGACGACGACGGTAGTTGGATTTAGCTTTGTATTTGAATACTAAGATTTTTTTACCTTTACCATGCTCAAGAACTGTACCTGTAACTTTTGCACCGTTTACAAGAGGAGCGCCAACTTTAACATCGCCGTCATTCACTACAGTCAAAACTTCTTCGAATGTAACGGACTCGTTAGCAGCTGCTTCCAATTTTTCGATAGTAATTACATCGCCTTCAGCAACGCGATATTGTTTACCACCAGTTTTAATAATTGCGTACATGAGAACACCTCCTTGTTATCGAACTCGCTGAATTCGGTATCCCGACCCGAACTTCGGTCGGGCGTTTAAACCTGCTTCACGCGGATTGCAAAGTTCAGTAAACCGAACTAATACTGATATAGTATATCCTATTTACCTATCCATGTCAAACAAAATTCAACATAAATAGTTCAGTTTCTGATACTTTCATATATATACAAACCTCTAAAATTCTCCGATAATTCCGAGATGTTGTAAAAGTATTTTGGTACCGATGAGAATTAGTACACCGCTACCGAGAATATCTGCATATTTCCCAACAAACTGGCCCATAAATTTACCTAAGTATACACCAATTAAAGAAATACCGAAGGTAATAACACCGATCATAGTAGATGCTTCCCACACATTGATGGGCATGAAGGCAAAGGTAAGGCCGACAGCCATGGCATCAAGGCTGGTGGCTACAGAGAGCATCATCATTTCCCAAGCACCTAAAAACTGCTTATCATCGTCTTCATCATCTTCATCGCTAAGGCCTTCTCTAATCATAGCGATACCTAAATAGCCGAGAAGGCCAAAGATAATCCAATGATCCCAATCGGCGATTACATCGATAAACTGGCGACCAATGAGCCAACCGATAACGGGCATGAGAAACTGAAACAACCCAAATAAAAACGCTAAGGTCACTTTTCGTCCATTCTCACCTACGGGCATGGACAATCCTTTGCCGATAGATACGCCAAAGGCATCCATAGCAAGACCCATGCTAATTAATACAATTTCAAATACTGACACAATATTCCTCTATCAACAAACTACTTACTTTATTCTGCGACAGCCATCAAAGAATAGCCTTCGCGACTAATTTGTGGATTTACCACAATCGAAATCTTCCGGCCCATAGACTCGCCTAGGTCCTCAAGAACGGCCTTTGTTAAATATTGAGCTACCTCTGGATGGACTTCAATTTCTAGATTAGATTTAATACGACCCGATTTAAACAATTCACGGATACGTCGAACAATCTGCATATATACTGTTCTACCAGACAACATATACCCCGTCCCTCCACATTGAGGGCAAGTATCAAACATCAATGTCTGCAAGCCTTGGCGCGCACGCTTACGCGTCATTTCCACGAGACCAAGTGAACTAATACCACATACCACAGTTTTCATCTTGTCTAACTTGGCTTGCGCACTTAACACTTTCAACAATTCTTGTTGATTTTGTTTATCTTTCATGTCAATAAAATCGACAACGATAATGCCACCTATGTCTCGCAATCGCAATTGACGACAGATTTCTTTAGCCGCCTCTTTATTAACGGTGAAAGCCAGATCTTCAAGCTTGTTGGATTTGCCCGTATAATGAGCAGAGTTCACATCGAATACGGTAAGTGCCTCTGTATGATCAATGCGGATGGATCCGCCAGAAGGAAGATTGATATCACGAGAGATAAGATCTTCTAATTGAGGTTCAATGTGATTGGCTTTAAAGATAGGTGTGCTATCACGATGGCGTGTCACTTTAATTTGCTGTGATGTAGGGCCATGACCTAAGAGATCCATCAATCGAGATTCGCCCATATCGGAATCGACGATGATTTCCTCTACATTGCGGTGCGCATAATCTCGCACAAGACGGAACCAGAAGTCCGCATCACTATAGAGATCAGTGCCGCTCTTAGCCACCTTAAAGCGCTTTAACACATGTTGCCATGTGCGCCACAAGTAGTCCATATCTCGACCAATTTCATCAGCGCTAGCCTTAGCCGCTGCTGTACGGATAATAAAGCCGCAACCTTCTTGCACATACGGTGCCGCCAACTCTTGTAACTTAGCTCGCAACACTTCATCGGTAATCTTTTTAGAAATGTGCATACCTTCAGAATATGGTAAAAGTACCATAAAACGACCGGCAAGGCTCACATCAGCAGTAACGCGAGCCCCTTTACCGAGCATCTCCTCTTTTACGACTTGAACAAGAACTTGTTGCCCCACAGATAGGCGTGGCAAGATTTTCTGTTCCTTCCCTTGTTGAAGGTTCAAATACGCGTTTTGCGAGCCCCCAATATCAACAAAGGCCGCTTGCATGCCGTTAAGTACATTCTTAACAGTACCCTTGTACATATGATTTGCCATGTGAGACTCATCAGTACGTTCTAAGACAAAGTCTACTAACTGACCTTCTTCGTCGATAACAGCCATGCGGATTTCTTCGCGCATAACATTGACCAAAATTTTATGCATCCTATCCCTCCCTTCTTTCAATTCAAAATATATAGTTCATTTAAATCACTAAAGCTTATATAACTGCTTAAAATTTATGTAAAAAGAATTAGTAATTAATTTCCAATGGAGTGTAACGGCCTTCTTCGTTTTCTACCATAATGGCTTTACGGTGAATTTCATATCCCGTCGTAATAGGCCAGTTATATTGATCTTTACCAAGGTTCCACACTTCACTAGGTTTGATTGTACCTTGCGGATAAATACCGATGCCCATTGTAAGGGTTACCATACCATCCTTAACAGATGCTACGATAGGTTCTTTTACAAATTCTTTCACATCAATGGTACGAGTTTTCTTAGGAGTTACCTTTTCATAAGAAATTTCCGTTGCTTCATTAAAAGGTTTAAGCAATGCATTCCAATCAGCATGTTCATCCGTTATAGGACCTGTAACTTCGTAAATAGCAAAGTTACAAATAGCCATCATCTTTTTCACCTTTTCAGGCATTTCTTTGCCATCTAGCACTTCAAGACCTGGCGGTGCTACGCGGTTTAAACGCTCCATGATAGACTCTACAGAATCTTCTTCCAGTACATCCATATCGATATATTCAGCCGCTGCTGTTACACCTAGAGCAAGTGCGGAGGAGAAGCTAATTTTCATATGTGGATTAAAGCCTTCAGAATAAGCCATTTTAATTTCTGCGCGGCGAATCATACGCTCTACAGCTTGTGCATAATCAAGGTGCGACAAGAATCTCAATTCTTCGCCTTTATTTAAGGCCAAACGTAACTTTTTCAACTCTGCCACCCTCCTTATAGTCAATAATAGCTGTATCAAGCTCTGGACATACATTACAGCCCTTACATGGAGCTCGACGGCAATCGCCTGTAAGATTTGCTTCTACCGCTTCTTCCCACTCGCGTTTTAGGAACGCTTTACTTACCGTGCAGTCTAGGTGATCCCAAGGTAATGGCTCATCAAAGTCACGTGTACGGCGTGCATAGTATGCTGGATCCAAACCACAGTCAGCGAAGGCTTTCAACCATGTTTCATAGTTGAAGAACTCAGTCCAACCATCAAATTTACAACCTGCTTCCCAGGCTTTTACAAGAACTTCAGATAATCTGCGGTCCCCACGAGCAAAGGCAGCCTCCATGTAGCCAGTATAGCCATCATGGTAATGATAGGAAATATTGCGATTATTGATGAGAGATTTTAAGTAGCGTTGTTTACGATGAATTTCCTCTACATCTTGTTGACCATACCATTGGTATGGAGAATGTGTTTTTGGTACGAAGAAGGATACGCTGACAGTTACAGAACCATTGCGTTTTCCAGTAATATCACGATGCAAATCAAGCACCTTATAAGCCAAATCAGCAATACCTGCTAGGTCCTCATCAGTTTCAGTAGGAAGGCCCATCATGAAGTACAATTTAACTGTATTCCACCCAGATTTAAAGGCATTTGTACACGCTGCCAATAAGTCTTCTTCGCTAACGCCTTTGTTGATAACATCGCGCATGCGCTGTGTACCTGCTTCAGGAGCAAAAGTGAGACCACTCTTACGTACTTGTTGCACCTTTTTTGCAATATCAATGGAGAAACTATCGATGCGCAAGGATGGCAAGCTTACGCTCACTTGTTTGTCTTTGAACTCTTCCATGAGCATATCTACTAGCTCTGGCAATTTAGAATAATCCGCAGAGCTCAAGCTCATCAAAGAGATTTCATTATAACCAGTATTAGCAATCGTATCCTTGGCAATTTGGAGCAAACGCTCTGGCGTCTTTTCACGAACAGGACGGTATAACATACCAGCCTGACAGAAACGACAGCCCCGTGTACAGCCGCGGAACAATTCTAGTACTGCGCGGTCATGCACGATATCCAAGAATGGTACTACAGGTTTTGTAGGGTAGAACACATTTTCTACATCTTCTACGATGCGTTTTGCCACAGCTGCTGGCACCTCTTCAAAGCGAGGTGTAATAGATTTAAAATCACCTTGTTCTGTGTATTCTACATCGTATAACGCTGGACAATAGGTACCAGGAATTTGCGCTACTTTACGTAAGAAACCTTCCTTACCATCTGGGAATCCTTTTGCTTTTTCAGCTTTATAAAGGTCAACAAATTCATCGCCCCACTCTTCAGATTCACCGAGGGATACAATATCAAAGAAATCTGCAATAGGCTCTACGTTAAACGCACATGGACCGCCACATACTAATAATGGAAAATCCATATCGCGATCCTTAGCGTACATTGGAATGCCCGCTAAGTCGAGCATATTTAGAATGTTTGTGAAGCTCATTTCGTATTGAAGTGTAAAAGCTAACACATCAAAGTCTTTAATAGGCGTACGCGTTTCCAAGGAGAATAGAGGAATATTGCGCTTGCGCATTTCTTCTTCCATATCGTGCCACGGTGCAAATACGCGCTCTGCCGCCGCATCTTCACGACGATTTATTAAACCATATAAAATTTTGATGCCCAAGTGACTCATTGCCACTTCGTACACATCGGGAAAAGCTAATGCCATCGTTACATCAACAGTACTGTGATCTTTTACGATACTGTTATATTCGCCGCCTGTATAACGAGCGGGCTTTTGGACATGTTGTAACCATGACGTATCTAATTGAACCATACATCCTCCGTCTTTTTTGAAAGACTTCTTTCACAATCAATCCTATGAAAGGATATTAAAATATATATTTTGTGCGCTGCATAGCAATATTTAATAAAATACCGATACTCAGCATATTAGTTGTTAATGCACTAACACCATAACTTAGGAATGGCAATGGAATACCCGTTACAGGCATGATACCAATGGTCATCCCTACATTTACGAGTACCTCAAAGGCAAACATTGTGCCAATCCCCGTCGCTAATAACATACCAAAGTTATCATTGCACGTATATGCCACTTGAATGCTGCGATAAATCAACATAAACAATAAGAGCAATACCACAATACATCCAACAAAGCCAAATTCTTCACCAATAACGGAGAAAATAAAATCCGTATGGTTTTCTGGTAAGAAGTTCAACTGACTCTGTGTACCATTAAAGATACCTTTGCCAAAAATCAAACCTGAACCAATGGCAATCTTAGACTGAATAATATGATAGCCAGATCCAAACGGATCAATATCTGGATTTAAAAATACGAGAATACGTTGTTTTTGGTATTCTTTCAGTACAAACCAGCCTAAAGGCATCAATAATAAACCAGTGCCCGCAATGATTTTTATGAGTCTAGTTTTAATACCAGAGATAAATAGCATCCCCACAAAAATGGCAATGTACACTAGAGATGTACCTAAGTCAGGTTGTAAAAATACAAGTGCAATAGGTACCCCAACATATAATACAGGCAATATTAAAGACTTAAATGTATTTAACTTACCAATGCGAGGCTCTAGCATTTTTGCCATACAGATAATCATCAATAGTTTAGAAAATTCAGATGGCTGAATCGTAATAGGCCCCAATTGAATCCAACGTTGCGCTCCTAGTGCAGAGGTACCAACCGCCATAACGGCTATTAACATAAGTAGGGTAATACCATAAATAATATTCCCCCACCCTTTAAGGCGATGATAATCAATAAATTGCATGCCTATAACAACAGCTACATTGGCTAAAAAGAATACTAGCTGTTTTACTACTAAACTACCAAATCCGATGGCCTCTTGATTCACATGGGTAGCACTACCAATAGCGGTAAGGCCAATTCCAACGAGTAATAAAGTGCATATGATGATAGTCCAATCACTATCTGTCCATATTTTCTGCCACATCATACCACCTAATTCAACTTGCGGCGGCGCCACAAGCTTTGCTTACCTTGTACCAACAATCGTTGCGTAGTCCAACCACCGCGATTAATGTAATGAACATGGCTAGAATCGTCAAAGATCGACTCTCCTGTTGTAGCAAGACTAGGTGTACTCGCTTGCGCCTTACTAGCTTTCTTTTTAGCTACATAATCATCAAATTGCTTTTGTACATCGTAATCTTCCCAACAATCGCCAGTCACAACATAATCGACAAGAGGTGCTAATACTGATGTTAGATCCATAGAAACAAGTTCTAATAAATGACCGTCTTGCGTATACGTTAATACATCTTCATCGTAAGGAATCATAGCCCCTACATATTCAGCGCGTAGGACCTCTAACATATCATATAAATTGATGTCCTCTCCTTCCATAGGCACTGAATTAAATGCTATGGCATAGTCACGAATATTATGTTCCTGACAGACTTGAATCATGCGAGCTCCATTACGCAAGGACACCCATAAAGGATGGGTCACAACGATACAGCGACTGACTAAGTCTAAAATAGACTCTATTCCCTTGCCGATACCTGCAGGTGCATCAATTAGAATATAATCATATACATCGCAGAGGCGACGTACTAACTTTTTATATTTCTTGCGACCTATATCTTCCCAGCGAGCACTTTGACTAGCAGGTAAAAAATCTAAATTTTCAGCGATTGATACGATCGCGTCATCTGTATAGTCTTTATCTTCACTCGCATCAAGTGCATCATAGATGATTTCATCTGCCACACCTAATACAAGGTCTAAATCGCGCAATCCAAAGTCTCCATCACAGAGCAATACGCGATGCCCTGCATGGCTTAAGGCTGCACCTAGGCAAGCGGTAATGGTAGTTTTACCTACACCACCCTTACCAGATACAACACCGATGATTTCGCCCATACTAATCCTTTCTTGGTTGCCCACTCGTTACCGTATTCTGCGGCTTCTGTCCATTAGCAGTATTGGCCCCAGTAGCGGTCTCTTTGTTACTTTTACTATTTGTATCATTAGATTTCTTATTCACTGGTACATTAAAGTACGCAGCCAATACATCACGTACGATAGGACCTGCAGATCCGGCACCAAATCCACCTTGTTCTACAAGTGCAACCACAACAATTTGTGGCTTATCATATGGTGCATAGGCTACAAACCAGCCATGATCTCGGCCATGTGCATTTTCCGCAGTACCAGTCTTGCCAGCCACATTAATTGGAAATCCTTTAAATAAATCCCCTGCAGTACCGCCTTCATTAGTAACATCACGCAAACCTTCTCGAATGAGGTCCATAATATTTTTAGGAACTGGTAGAATACCGAGTTTATCAGGTCCAAAGATTTCTTTCGGCGTACCATCCTTATTATCAATACGGCTTACCACATATGGTCGATATTTAATACCACCATTGGCGACTTCACTAAGCATAACTGCCATTTGTAACGGCGTAGCTAAGGTGAAAGACTGACCGATAGCCGCATCAAAGGTTTCCCCTAAATACCAATCCTCATCAAAGACTTTACGCTTATACGCAGGACTTGCCATATTACCAGCAGCCTCGCCCGCCAAATTGATACCCGTTTTTTCACCAATACCAAAATAGCCCGCATATTTTACAAGCTCTTCTATGCCAACGCGATTACCCATTTCATAAAAGTAAACGTTGTCAGACTTGGCAAGGGCTTTATTAAAGTTAAGCCAACCTAATGCTTCACCTTCCGCATTACGCTTATCAATAAGCCAATGTTTACCGCTATCAAAGATCATCTCTTCAGGCGTAACCTTTTTAAGATCTAGCGCAGCCGTCCCCGTAATAATCTTAAACGGAGAACCTGGTGGATACTCACCAGAAATAACCTTATTATCAAAGGGATGATTCTTATCGTTATTAAGCTGATTCCACTGAGCTGTTGTAATGCCTTTAGCAAACCAGTTTGGGTTGAACTCAGGAGCACTAACCATAGCTAAAATGGCGCCTGTATTAGGGTCCATGGCCACTACAGCAGCCCCTTGGGCTGGAATACCTTGGGCCCGCAGTTGATCGAGTTGATTTTTAACAGCTTCTTCTGCAGCCTTTTGTAAATTCACATCAATGGTTAGATGAATATTAGAGCCGGGAACCGTATGTTTCCGGTCCACCTCCGCCACAGGGCGACCTGTAGCATCTACCTCTACCTGCTTACCACCATCGGTACCGCGCAAAATAGAATCATATAATTTTTCAAGACCGGAACGACCTAGAATAGTGCCGCCACTAACAAGGGTATTCGGATCCTTCTGTTTTAACTCTTCTAATTCTTCCTCGCTCACTTCCCCTACATAGCCAAAGAGCTGAGATGCCATCGTCTCATATGGATAATAACGAAGTGGCTCCACATCAATCGTTACGCCTGGTAATTCATGACGGTGTTCCTCAATAGTCGTTACTACGTCCATTGAAATATCGTTGGCAATACGAATTGGCTCATAACCATACTTGTGGTCATTCACCTTTTTCGTAATATCCTCAGGCTTCATTTTTAGTAATGCTGCTAATTTAGCAACTTCCCCTTCATCTAAGGCCTTACCGGTTGGCATAATAGAAATAGTATAAGCTGGTCTAGAGCCGACTAAAATTTGACCATTTCGATCGTACATAATACCACGAGCAGCTGTCATTGTAACCATGCGCAGTCGATTACCTTCTGCCTTAGCTTGATAATAACCACCAGCCAAGATTTGCAACGTCAACAAACGCAGAGCTAACACTATAAATATGGCCGCTACAATGTAAAAGAGTACATCAAAGCGACTCGTTTTTTTCCGTTTATAGAGGCCTTCTAGCACTCTTTCACCTCCTAACCAAACTTACCAAATATAATCTTGCTGTTCCTCTTTACGCCACAACAAGCCATGTACAATAGCACCCAATACGCCATTCCAAAATAGAACAGGTACGACCATATGTAATAGATATACACCCAGGTGTAAGTCACCACCACTAGCTAATATCATAAAGCTACGAATCAAGCCATCTAATAATGTACAGATAGCCACTATGGCACTCGACCAATACCAACGTTCTTCATAAATGCGATGTTTCACTGCAGATAAGAGATACACCACGATTACATAGGGGAATAAATGGAGCCCAAAGAAGTTAGATATCAGTACATCGTGAACGATACCACCTACAACGGCTACCATGAGGCCCATGCGACGCCCTTTAAAAAGCGTTACCATAACAGTAATGGTTAAAATCAAGTTTGGTAACCAGTTTGTATGGAATATAGCAGGTAACAGTTGAGCCTGAATAAAGTAAATTAAAAATCCACAAAGGACTAAAGCTAGACGCGTCATTGTTTAACGGCCCCCTTTGCCCCTTCTACTTGATCTCGTTGCGTTTGAGGCACAAGTTTAGGCTCAAGCTCAGGCTTTTGCGGTGCACTAAGGGAGGATGACGTGAGTACGAACACCTCTTCAATGCGATGGAAATCAACACTTGGTGTAACTACCGCATTTTTTACAAAGCCTTCTGTATCATTTTCAATAGATTGCACATTGCCTACTGGTAACCCCTTAGGATAGATACCGCCGTAACCAGAGGTAATCAATTTATCCCCTACCAATACGTCACCATCGCGAGCGATGTTCACCATGGATGGTGTGCGCGGGGTATTACCATTACCTTTTACAACGCCAGACAAACGAGATTCGGGACGCTGTACAAGAATGCCTACTGCACTACGAGGGTCAAGAATCGTTTGCACCCGAGCAGAGTGTGGATATACGTCAGTAATAAAACCAACTACACCACTTGGTACAACGACGGCCATATTTACGGCCATGCCTTCTTCACTACCTTTATCGATGGTAAAAGTATTTGTCCACGTACCGTAATCCTTAGTAATAACGCCAGCCAAAGTCATGGAAAACTCTGGATGATTGCTCTTATAGTTCAAAAGTTGACGCAGGCGAATATTTTCTGCTACAACCTCGTCATAGTTAACAACCTTTTGCTCTAATGCAGCTTTACGAGACGCTTCTGCTTCACTTTCAATGGTAGAAGAAATAGCGTTATTCAGCACCGTAAAGCTTGTTTGTACGCCCTCTAATAGACGGGCAGAGCCATAGGCAAAAGGAGTCGTAATCCCTTCAAGGGTAACAGTAACAAAAGGAATACTAGTTCGTTGTTTCCAAGCAAAACCGAGCAATGCCAAGAGGATACAGCTAATGACAACGACGATAATTAATTTTTTATCTGACTGTATCATACTAGTCTCGGCCCTTTCTATTCTTAGAATTTACAATAAAACGCGATAAGCTCACTAAATCAGAAGATGCACCGTTAAGGCCCACAACGACCTTTGTTTCAGGCGCTTCTGGAACGTGAACAGGCACACCTAACTCAGTGCCGATACGATCGGCTAAACCAGCTAGTCTTGCAGTACCACCGGTTAACCAAATGCCATGTTGCATAATGTCCGCTACAATCTCAGGAGCTGCAGAACGAATCATTTGCTTAACTTCATCAAGTAAGCCCGCAATACAATCGTTGATTACTTGATATACCTCTGATTGGTGTATTACACATCGTCTACCTAAGCCATTCATCATATCACGACCTTGGAAGGCATACTCAGCATCCTCTAATGGAGCAATGGCAGTACCTACGGTATGTTTAATATCTAAGATAGTTTCATCTGATACGATAACACCAAAGCACTCTCGAACGTAACGCAAAAGCGCATTATTAATATCAGAACCACCAAAGCGTATGGTTTTACTATCTACAATGCCACCTAAGGAAACAATGCCCATATCAACGGTACCGCCGCCGATATCAATAATCATAGATCCGCGGGCTTCAAAGATAGGTACCCCACAACCAATGCCTGCTGCTACAGGTCTTTCAATGAGGAATACCTCTCGAGCACCAGCTTGAATAACAGCATCCATCATAGCTCTTTGTTCAACATCGGTCATGCCACAAGGAACACCTACGAGAACTCGAGCACGACGCAATGCATTAGAAACCTTATTTAAAAAATAGTTAAGCATGGTATGCATAACGCGATAGTCGACGATAAAGCCGTCTTTTAAAGGCGTCAAAGGACGCCACATATCTGGCATGCGCAACACAAGGCGCGCTGCTTCATCCCCAACGGCAACTACCTTTTCTTGTTTTGTATCTGTTGCTATAATCGATGGTTCGCTTATAACGGTTCCTCGCGTCCCACCCATGAGGCGCGTTTGTATGGAACCAATATCTATACTTACATCTCTTCCTAGAGTAGGTAAAATGGAACTCATAGTAATTTCTCCTTCATTACATCATCATTCCATTTTACCATAGATAGAAAGACTTTTTCCATTGATATAGAGGGTTTTCCCCTATGGTAAAAGCACTGATAACGCATACGTCATGTACTCATAAGTCATACATAAAAATAGTAAAAAGCACTCATCAAAATGAGTGCTTTTTGTTAATATATGAGCCTAAAAATTTATGGTTTTATAATATTTTATTCTCCTAGCTAAGTTTACCTATCTCACTGAGGCTAGTAAATTCATTGTCCCCTATGACAATATGATCAAGCACGGGAATCCCCATAAATTGACCAGCACTGACAAATAACTTGGTAAGGCGTATATCTTCATCACTAGGCCGACTATCTCCTGACGGATGGTTATGAATCAAGATGATAGCCGCAGCATTACAAGCTATGGCCTTTTTAAAGACCGCCCGTTGCTCTACAAGGCTCGATACTAGACCACCATTAGAAATATGCTCTAACTGAATAAGCTTATTGCGCGATGTGAGCATCGCAGCCCACACATGCTCTACATCTTCATGGCGAAGTCGTTCCATTACGTATTGGGCTATAACAAAAGGCTGCGAAAAATCTTCGTATGTTTCCTTAATTTTAAGTTCCCCTAATCTTCTTCCCATTTCAAGAGCTGCACATAAGGTCACTGCTTTATCGGTGCCAATACCTTTAATTTTCACGAGATTTTCAACGGTCATTCGATTGAGACCATATACACCATCGTCAAAGGATTGCACAATATCACTGGCCAGTGATATGGCGGACTGCCCCTTTACGCCTGTTCGCAATAAAATAGCAAGTAACTCCTCCATTGCCAGGTGAGATGGTCCGAGAGTAAGAAACTTCTCTCGGGGACGTTGAAATGGCAACATGTCTTTTACACTTACTGTTGGTACTTCCATAGAATCTCTCCATTCAAAAAGATTATCCCATCTATCTATCAATCAAGTAACCAACACATCTACTCTCTCTATATATTTCTTGCACAGCACAGCACAGCACAGCACAGCACAGCACAGCACAGCACAGCACAGCACAGCACAGCACAGCACAGCCAATTATAACTTTATAGCTATAAAATGATAGAGTTATTTAGCCCCTAATGCTTTACATAGTTCGTCGTATACATGCTCAACTGGCAATCCTACTACATTGGTATAAGAGCCTTCTATTTTCTCTACCCAAAGTGCTCCTTTACCTTGAATTCCATAGGCACCCGCCTTATCCATAGGCTCGCCACTAGCAATATAAGATTCAATTTCAAAAGGTGCTAATTCTTTGAAATACACCTTTGTTTCATTGTGAAATACTACTTCGTCCCCTTTGATAAGCAGTGCTACGCCAGTTACTACAGAATGAGATCGACCCGACAAACGTTCTAGCATTCGCCGTGCATCAGCTTCATCTTGAGGTTTACCTAATACTTCGTTATCTAGGACCACAATAGTATCTGCACCTAGTACGATGCCACCTTCAGGAATGCCTACAGCACAACGAGCTTTACCTAGAGCTTGAGCTTTTACCATCTCAATAGGGCTATCGTAACCTTCATTAGGCTCTTCATAACTACTCGATACTACAGTATGGTCAATACCAACTTGTGTTAATAATTCAGTTCTGCGTGGTGATTGGCTCGCCAAATACAATCCCGCCATATGCACTCCTTTATCGTATACAAATTTTAGTTAATTTTACCGTTTTATAAATAAAACTATTCCAACTAATTTAGATAAAATAAATTAGAAAATATCTGTAAATTAAACAAGAATATCAGGGCCATCCTTTTCAGGTGTTGTTAACTTTTTGTAATATTCTTGTACATCTTCACCATGTTTTACCGCATCAGCACGAACTGATGCATAAAAGACGATATCTGCTTGTGGCACACGAATACGGCCTGGAACTTTTTCTTCTAATATTTCAAAGAATCTATCTTCTGCTTTCAACAACAATCGACCATTCTTAACCTTATTGTCCTCTACAATAGCATATACCAAAGACCAGATTGGACGTGGATCAGAGGTGGAACATTTTCTATATTTGTAGCGATATTTAATATTCGACAATAGCTCGCGCTCAAACTTAAATACCCCATCGATCATGTCATAATCTACTTCAAAATGACGTTTTCTAAAGAAAGAAGATTCTTCAATGATGAGTTTTGTATCTGTCAAAATATATGTATATCGACTAACCGCTTGTTTAACAATAACAATGATAGCCATAATTTCAATGAAATACTCAGCTAATAATACCGTATGTAATTGAATGCTTCGATATGTTGTATATGCTACTGCACACAGCAACAAGAATACAAAACACATTACTAATAACTCTGCACTTTTAGCGCGCTGAGACTTCTCTTCATATAATACCGTCATACTTTACCCCTTTAAAAGAAATCACTACTTTATAACTATACATCCTATTATAAGGTATTCTATGCATAAAAACTACAAAAACCCCGTCCATATCTTAGATATAGACGGGGTTTAATGACTCTATTAGTCACCTAGTTCAGATACGAACTATATTATTTTTTCAAAGCTGATGTAATACGTTGAGTATCGCGAGCAATCATGATTTCTTCATTTGTAGGGATTACGAAGATTTTAACTTTGGAGCCTTCAGCACTGATTTCTTGTTCTTTACCACGAACATTATTGCGTTCGGAGTCAATACGAGTACCTAAGTATTCTAAACCATTGCAGATTGCATCACGGTTACCAATACCGTTTTCACCGATACCAGCTGTGAATACGATAGCATCAACACCACCCATAACTGCTGCGAACGCACCAATTACACGGCGAACTTTGTAGTGGAACATATTCAATGCTAATTGAGCACGTTTGTTACCATTAGCCGCTGCTTCTTCGATTACACGGAAGTCGTTAGACACGCCGGAAATACCAAGTACACCGGATTTTTTATTCATAACAGTGTCTACTTCATCGTAGTTCATACCAGTTTTATTCATCAAGAATGGAACGATAGCTGGGTCAATATCACCAGTACGAGTACCCATAATCAAGCCAGACAATGGAGTAAAGCCCATTGTAGTATCGATAGAACGACCACCTTTGATCGCTGCCACGGAGGAACCGTTGCCCAAGTGACATGTGATAATGCGAAGATCGGACATGTGTTTCCCCATCAATTCAGCGCAGCGTTGTGCAACATATTTATGGGATGTACCATGGAAACCGTAACGACGGATACCATAATCTTCATAGTATTCATAAGGAAGCGCATACATGTAAGCTTCTTTAGGCATTGTTTGGTGGAATGCAGTATCAAATACCCCAACTTGTGGTACGTTTGGCATAATAGCTTGGCAAGCTTCGATACCTTGAATGTTTGGAGGATTGTGCAATGGTGCCAAGGAGCTACATTCTTCTAATGCATCCATAACAGCTGGAGTGATCAATACGGAGTCAGCAAACTTTTCACCGCCATGTACTACACGATGACCAACAGCGTCGATTTCGTCCATAGACTTAATTACACCATATTCAGCATCAACTAAAATATCAAGCAAAATACGAAGTGCTTCTTTATGGTTCAAGATTGGTTCAACGCGTTCTAATTTGTCTGCGTTTGGACGTTTGTGAGTGAACATAGCGTCTTGATCACCAATCTTTTCAAAAAGACCTTTTGCCAATTCTGTTTCAGTTGTCATATCAAGTAATTGATATTTCAAGGAAGAACTACCGCAGTTAACTACTAATACGTTCATCGATTAACCCTCTTTCTGTTGTGTAACTTGAATCTTGTTTTGAATTTCTTTGCTGATATCAGCACCTACCTGATCCTTCTCAGGATATTGGTAGATTATATTCCACAATACGCCTTGATCTAAGAATACGTATTGAGAAAATCTAAATGTTTGCCCTTGCGTTGCATACGTTACATCTAGCTTCTTAGCAGATGTTCCACCCAATGCTACGGACTCTTCCTTGATGGTTGCACCCAGTTTAGTGAATTCAGATTTGCTACGATTTAAGAATTCATCAACTGTAGGTAATGGTTTATTTTCACCAGCACGCAATGCTTCAACTTCAATTACCATATGTTCTGTAACAGACCCATAAATATCGATAGGATATCCATCATCAGTCATATTTTTTGTACTTTTACCCATTTCATAAGGCAAAGCGATGGTAATCTCAGATTGACCAGCACGGATAACTTGATGGCCAAAACTATATGTATCCATTACATTATTTGACCCACATCCCGCCATTGCTAGTAGCGCAGCACCGAGCAGAGCCCCTTGTAATGTACGTTTCCAATTTTGTTTCATCATATACCTCACATCAATTCAGCATTTACAGTTAATTATAGCTTATAGAGCCAAGAAAATCTACAAAAAACTTTATATTAACACACAATTTTATGCGTATAATGGCTCTTTTTATCTACATATCCTTAAAATTTATTTACAGTATCTATAGGCTTTGTTACACTATCACTAATGAAAGGAGTCTCTATGAAAACAATCGGTATTATCTGCGAATACAATCCATTTCACAATGGTCACGCTCATCAACTGCATACCTTAGCACAGCTACATCCAGATGCTCTACGAATTTGTATCATGAGTGGCTCCTTTGTACAACGGGGGGAACCGGCGATTTTTTCCAAATTTGATCGCGCTCGCTGGGCCATTCTCGGTGGTGCAGATATCGTCATTGAACTACCTACCCTCTACTCCACGGGTAGCGCACAATTATTTGGGACTGGTGCCATTCGTATGGTGAAAGCACTCGATATTGATGCACTCTCCTTTGGTTCTGAAACTGCTGATTTAGATGCTCTCGTAGACATAGCCAAACGTATGGATTGTGAAAGTACGCAAGAACAGTTGCGAACCTATATTAAGGAAGGCCTGTCCTATGGTGCGGCTTTCCGCAAAGCCTTAGATACGGAAATACTCAATACACCAAATGCATTATTAGGCCTTGAATATATTCGTGCAGGCTTGGCGTATAATGCAAAGCTTGAATACATACCTATTTTACGTACTTCTAATCATCACGAAGAAACGCTTACTGATGAATTGCCATCCGGCACAGCATTGCGTCAACTTATCACTAGCACTGGTAATCTATCCTCTCAATGTATCACTAGCACTGGTAATCTATCCTCTCAACTGCAAGCTACTATTCCTCTATCAATTGCATCTGATATGACTCAAGTAACAGAAAACGGTAATTATGTGAATTATAACCGTTACTATGATATGGTACACAGTTTAAGTCGGCGTACAACGCCAAAAGAGCTAGAAAAATTGGGTGATTTCAGTGAAGGAATTGAGCATTTATGGTCAAAAGCAGCTCAACAGACTTCTTGGACTACAGCCACAGAAGAAATTAAATCTAAGCGCTATACCTATGCCCGCTTACAACGAATGGGCGCTTATCTCACACTAGGTATAAAAAAAGATGTATTACAAAACGCCATAGAAGAAGGCCCACAATATGCTCGACTATTAGCCTTTAACAATCGAGGTCGTCAATGGCTCCGTAACGAATACGAAATACCACTTATTCAAAAATGGGCTAAAGCAGCTAATGAACTAAGCGCACTAGGCCAAACAATGCATCATATCGACACGTTAGCTACCGATATACAAGCCTTATGCTTCCATAATGAAAGTAATCGTATAGGTCATAGGGACTATACCTATACACCGCAATATATTAAGTAACTGTTTTATAAGTACTTAAGTACTCTATAATAAATCTATACAACTAGACTGGTGTACATCATCTGAACTCAAAAAGGGGTTACAATACAGGTTATTCCTGTATTGTAACCCCTTCTTCACCATCTAGTTCAGCGACAGCAACGCGTACACTTTCAAGATGAGACGTAGGAATATTTTTACCTACATAATCTGCTCGAATAGGTAGTTCACGATGACCACGATCGACGAGCACCGCTAATTGAATAGATTTAGGTCTACCTGCCGACATCAATGCATTTAAGGCAGCACGAATGGTCCGACCTGTATATAGCACATCATCCACAAGAATAATCGTCTTTTCCGTCGTATCAATCGTACAAGGCTCCCCTTCTTTAGGACGGGCATCACGATCATCACGATAAATAGCAACATTTAAAGACTCACAGTCAATATGGATGCCTTCAATGCGCTCGATTTCGGCTTGTAAACGTTTTGCCAAGATAACACCACGCCGTTCAATGCCGACAATAAGTGCATCAGATAAACCTTTATTGCGTTCTAAAATTTCATGACTTATACGACGAACAGCACGCATAATAGCGTCTTGGTCCATCAGTAAGCGTTTCTTTTCCATATATACGCCCTTACAGCATAGATATCTCTATGCCCCTATATACAAATAAGTAGTAAACTAAGTACAAAAATGTATTCTATCAGATTATTTTCGTTTATCTTCGCGATACGTCTTAGCGAATTCCAAACACGCCTCAAAATCAGCTGGTACTGGTGCCTCAAAATGCATATCTTCGCCTGTAATCGGATGTTTTACATCTAAAGAGCGAGAATGTAACGCTTGCCCTTCAATAGGGAAGTCCATACGGCGATAGCCGTAGAATGGATCATTAACAACAGGATGCCCAATATGAGCAAAGTGAACGCGAATTTGATGTGTTCTACCTGTTTCTAAATTACACTCTACCAAGGTTTGATGACCATAACGCTCTAATACTCTAAAATGAGTAACTGCATCTTTACTATTTTCAAAGACTACAGCCATTTTCATACGATCCTTAGGATGTCGACCAATAGGAGCCTTAATGGTCCCCTTCTCTTCTACGATATTACCTTGTACAAGAGCCCAATATGTACGTTTTGCAGAATGCTCTTTTACTTGTTCCGCCAATCCAATATGAGCAGCATCATTTTTGGCAGCCATCATAACACCAGATGTATCTTTATCTAAACGATGAACGATGCCAGGTCTAATTTCACCGTTGATACCAGATAAATCTTTACAATGGAATAACAAGGCATTTACAAGTGTACCAGAATAGTTACCTACCGCTGGGTGCACCACCATACCACGTGCTTTATTTACGATGATAATATCATGATCTTCGTACAATACATCTAATGGAATATCTTCAGGCTTTACCTCTGCGGATTCAGGTTCGGGAATCTCTACCTGAACGACCATGTTAGGAGTGAGACGAAGATTGGCCTTACCTACTTTACCACCAACGATAACGTGACCGCCTTTAATTAAGCTTTGAATATAGCTGCGAGAACCTTCCATCTGTTCCGTTAAAAACACGTCTAGTCTCGTACCTTCCTGTTCAGCACTAACAATATATTCGTTCATCCTTTACCTCTCTATAGCTACGTATTATATATGTCCACAGTTTCAAAAATCTTTCATCACCTTGAAAGTATCGATTATTCATGGTCTTCTTTCACAGTGAATAAATGATACACCACAAAAGCTACACCTACACAAATACCGATATCTGCAATATTAAAAATAGGCCATACACGGAAATCAAAAAAATCCACAACGCCGTGAATCATATAACGGTCTATACCATTACCAATGGCGCCAGAAACTAATAAAGCAGATCCGATTTGCAATGTCCAAGGCCCTTTAGACAAGTGCTTCCAATAATAAGCACATACACCAAGTAAAATGAACGCTACGAGCAAAAAGAACCAACGTTGATTTGCTAACATTCCAAAAGCAGCGCCGCGATTAATAATATATGTTAAATGGAATACATTAGGAATAACCGGTAACGATTCACCTAACAAAAAATGGTTCATTACATAATATTTAGATAATTGGTCTAATAAAAGCCAAATAATTAGTACAGTATAAAACAAGATTAACTCCCTTACTATAATATATATCTTAATAGTCCTATTATACTAAGTTACACAATTTTAGGCAAAATAAAAAGCCCCTCAATGAGGGGCGTGTTTTATTTGTGATTACTCAGCGGAAATTACAGATACTGGGCAAACGGATTCGCAAGAACCGCAATCGATGCAAGTATCGTTGATTTCGTATTTAGTTTCGCCTTCAGAAATAGCAGAAACTGGGCAAACAGATGCGCAAGAACCACATTTAATGCAACCATCAGCAATAACTCTCATAATTAGGACCTCCGTCAAAAATATAGATCAGAACTTTTGTTATCATTTAGAAAGGCACTTGCCTCAACTTATGTTCTCATTATCACACAGTTCTAATTGAAAGTCAAATGAAAATGATAAAAAAATGTATATTTTTTTGCATAATAATTGTTCCTTTTTATCATAAAAAGCCTATATTTATCTATATTTTGATATTATTTTTCATTTAATTTATTGAGTATTATACTCAATAAATGAGAATGCACCAATTATCATTTTAATTAAAATACTTAGTACTATACTAGGAATTTAATTATCAATATTCATTATCATAAAAATTATTTTTTATTATAGTAAATTTATCGCTAATCAATATTTTAATTTAACAGATAAGTTTTACTCTTCTAAAAAAGGCCGAATCATACGATTCGACCTAATTTATATTTATATAGCAACTTAATAGCTTCACTATTATTAAATATAGACCTATTATTCACCATAGAAATTAATACTATTTATTTTCTACATATAACACTTAGAAAGATGTTAAGAATGTTAGCGTACCTAAAACTACACCTGCTAGGTTAGGTACAATTAAGATAAAATCACGTTTAGGTGATTTTGTCCAACCATATAATACCCAGATCAAACAAGATACTGCTGCAAATAATGGCTGCCATGGTTGACTAGGATTACCTTGAAGATTAGCAATAATTTGTGGGATATAAGCTAAAAATACAAATACACCAATAAATGCACCAATAGAACCAACTAACATATTAAATCTTTCTTTTGTCATATATGACCTCCTTATTCAATAGTATATAATTACATATTATACAATATACTATATCATATCTTTTTAATGCAGTCAACCGCATAAAATTAATTGTATAAATAAGTTTAATTCATATTACTTTTGATGTCCCTAATATGTAATCTATATTTAAATCATACAAGCTAAAAGCACACAGCAAAAAACGAGGCCGAATCTTACGATTCGACCTCGTGTGTGCTCTTATAGTAGAGTAACCTATCCCCTATTATTTACCAGGGAAGAATGGCCATACCATTGGGATAATAATTAAGCTTACTACGAAGCAAACTAAGATCAATGGAACGCCGGCTTTTACATAGTCTGTAAATTTGTATTGGCCAGGACCAAGTACTAATGTATTTGGAGGTGTACCTACAGGTGTACCGAATGCACAAGATGCAGCAACGCCGATAGCCATCAATACAGCATGAGGGTCAGCGCCCATACCTTGGGCAATGGAGATACCGATAGGAGCCAATAATGCACAAGATGCAGTGTTAGACATGAATTGAGTCATAACACAAGACAATGCAAATAATACAGCTGTTGCAAAGTAAGGGCTAGGGTCAGAACCCATAACGCCAATAACTGCATTTGCAATCATTTTACCTGCACCAGATTGGTCAAGTGCAGTTGCCACTGGCATCATACCAGCAAACAAGAAGATTGTTACCCAGTCAATGGAAGTGTACGCTTGTTTTTCGTTCAAGCAACCAGTTAATACGCAAAGCATTGCGCCAATAACTGCAACCATGCTCAATGGTAAGTTAATACCATAGCCTTTTAGGAAGTCGCCTAAAATCATAGCGATGATTACGCCTAAAAGAATAAGACCGGAGAATAATTGTTTCTTAGGATCGTTAGAAATATCTTCAGCAGCTACTTCTTGTTCTACTTCGCCAGCATCTTGAATTTCATGTTTAGGTAACAAGTGTTTACCGATAAGCATCATGAAAATGATAGTAGCAACAGTCAAAGGAATACCAATCCAAGCGAATTCGAAGAAACCAAATGGTTGTTCACCAAATTTAGTTAATGTACCACTTACGATAATGTTTGGAGGTGTACCAACCATTGTAATGATACCACCGATACCAGCAGCAAATGCTAAAGGCATCAATTGGCGAGACGCAGGAATCTTAGCAACAGCACAGATACCAACAACTACTGGAAGTAAAGCAGCTGTTGTACCAGTGTTGGACAAGAATGCGGACATAGTTGCTGTAACAACCATGATTGCAAGCATTAAGCCATTTTCACTAGTACCTGCATGAGATACAACTGTTTCCCCAATTTTTTGAGCTAAACCAGTGTAGAACAATGCAGCACCAACAACGAACATGCCAGCGAACAACACAACTGTACTATCAGATAAACCAGAGAATACAACCTTAGGAGTAATAATCCCCATAAGGCCAAGAGCAATAGCACCGCCTAGAGAAGTAATAGCTAAAGGAATAATTTCCGTAACGAATAAAACAGCCATGACTGCAAGGACGATTAAGGTTTGTTCTGCAGTACCCATACATCATCATCTCCCTTCAGAGAAATGCACTGATTGTATTAGATGAGATATAAAATATAGCCTACAATACTGATAGCAGAAGCCATCAAGAAAGTTATACCATAACCCTCTTTAGTTTTAGGATAGCCAAAAAATAACGCTTCTCCTAAAAAACCTCGGCGATTAAACCAGGAATATTTAGTTCTACGTTGGAACCATTTGGCCTTTCCTTCATTACCGATAATCAGTGCAGTAATAAAAAAAACAATAAATGCCCAAATAAAACAAATCAGTATTTTTAATTCTATTGATAACAAGTGACCACCTCTACTATATTCAAAGCACTAGAAGGTTATTCTGTGAATTCTTGTATCACCTAATGACCGATCTGAAAAGCATTTATTGCAAATATACCCTATTTATGCATGAATACATAGAATTGAAGGGTTTTTATATTCACCAATAGGTGTACCTAATTAGGCACACCTTGGTGAATAATTATTAAATTACTAGTGGCTAGACAACATAGCAAGCATTGTACCTGCTGCTACTGCTGTACCAATAACGCCAGCTACGTTTGGACCCATAGCATGCATGAGCAAGAAGTTAGCTGGGTTAGCTTTCGCACCTACTACTTGAGATACGCGAGCTGCCATTGGAACTGCGGATACACCAGCAGAACCAATAAGTGGATTTGTTTTACCACCATCAACAAAGCTCATCAATTTACCGAACAATACGCCACCAGCAGTACCACCGATAAATGCAACTAAACCTAAGCAAATGATTAGGATAGTTTGATAGCTTAAGAAATGTTCCGCATCCATTGTTAAACCAGTACCAGTTGCCAAGAAGATTGTAACAGTATTGATCAACGCATTTTGAGATGTATCAGACAAACGTTCAGTTACGCCAGATTCACGGAACAAGTTACCTAACATCAACATACCTAAAAGGGATGTAATGGAAGGAAGCAATAAAGAAATGAAGATTGTAGCAACGATTGGGAATACAACTTTTTCAAAACGTGTTACTTCACGCAATTGTTCCATAACAATTTCACGTTCTTTTTGTGTAGTAAATAATTTCATAACAGGTGGTTGAATCAACGGTACCAAAGACATATAAGAATATGCAGCAACCGCGATAGCACCTAATAAATGAGGAGCTAGCTTAGTAGCTAAATAGATAGATGTAGGACCATCTGCACCACCGATGATACCGATAGCAGCCGCTTCTTGAGCAGTAAAGCCAAGCATCATTGCACCACCTAATGCAACGAAAACGCCAATCTGTGCAGCAGCACCTAAAAGTAATGTTTTAGGGTTAGCAATAAGCGGACCAAAGTCAGTCATTGCACCTACACCAAGGAAAATTAGAGGTGGAAAGATTTCTTGAGAGATACCTGCGCTAATAAGTGCCATAACGCCTTCTTCGAAGCCGTTACGAGGGATATTAGCAAGTACACAACCAAAGGCAATCGGTCCCAACAATAATGGTTCAAACTCTCTAGCAAATGCTAAATACAATAGGATCAAACCTACAAGAATCATGATAGCATTGCCTGCGGAAAAAGCGAGGAAACCGCTATCATTTATAACGGATTGTATCGCAACAGCAAAAGCCTCCATATGAGTTCCCCTTTCACAAATATAAAATTGTTATATGACGCGGCACGGCCGCGCCATACAAAACTTGGTATTAGCCAAGTACAACCATGTCGTCGCCAGTGGATACAGTTTGGTTAGCAGAAACGCGTACTTCGGAAACTACAGCATCATGTGGAGCTGCGATTTCGTTTTGCATTTTCATAGCTTCAAGGATCAACAAAGTTTCGCCTTTTTTAACTGCTTGGCCAGCGGATACTGCTACAGATAAGATTTTACCAGGCATTGGAGCTTTTACAGTTTCAGCACCTGCTGGAACTGGAGCTGCTGCTGCAGCTGGAGCTGGTGCTGGTGCAGGAGCTGCTTTAGGAGCTGGAGCTGCTGCTGGAGCTGGAGCTGCTGCAGGAGCTGCGCCTTTTACTTCATTAACTTCTACATCATATGCTGTACCATTTACTGTAACGTTGAATTTTTTCATCTTAAATTCCTCCAAAATGTGTATGTCTACACCAAACTTATAAATATTTTTTACACATATAAATCGGATAATCTTAGTGATTATCTAATTAGGCAATAATCTTATCGATTACCGCGCAAGCGACCTTCCATTTTCCAATTGTAGCTTACGATTGGGCGGATGTGCGCGATTTGATCAGCGGAATAACCCATTGCCGCTAATGCACCAACGATTACTGCTACTACATCTTGAGATGGAGCTTTACCGTTAGTTGTTGTAGCATTGCTCATTAAAATGCCTCCTAAATTTTTTAACCTCTACCGCTTAAGCGACCTTCCAAGCGCCATTTAGCACTGGTTGCTGTAGGTCGGATAGATGCAATTTGTTCAGATGAGTACCCCATCGCCACAATGGCACCTACGATAGCTGCTACTACTTCATCCTCATTTTGAGCGGATGCACTTGCTGCAGCAGGAGCTGCTGCTGGAGCTGCAACAGTTGTTTCAGTTTTATGTACTTCTTTTTTTTTCTTAGTTGGATCGACTAAATGTACGATTTCCATAAGAACGCCAAGAAGAATCAACACAACAAACACAACTGTCATATTAATCGCCATAATTAGCCAAGGATTGGTAGTAACTGCTTGTCCTTCCATAATCATTCCCCTTTCTAAAAAAGTAGTAAAGAAAGGTATCTCCCAAATTCGATGATATGTTTACCGAATCGAATTATAATGGAATATTACCATGTTTCTTTGGAGCACGGTTTTCACGTTTGCTTGCAAGCATTGCCAAAGCGTTAATAACTGCTGGACGAGTTTGTTTTGGTTCGATAACTACGTCTACGAAGCCACGTTCAGCAGCTTTGTATGGAGTTGCGAACTCTTCCACGTATTTAGCTGTTTTAGCGTCTTTGTCTTCATCTTTCTTGAAGATAATATTAGCTGCGCCAGCAGGACCCATTACAGCGATTTCGGATGTAGGCCAAGCGTATACTTGGTCAGCGCCCAAATCCTGGGAACACATAGCGAGGTAAGAACCGCCGTATGCTTTACGAGTGATAACAGTAATTTTTGGTACTGTTGCTTCAGAGTAAGCATACAACATTTTAGCACCATGACGAATGATACCGCCCCATTCTTGATTTGTGCCAGGCAAGAAACCAGGAACGTCAACGAAGTTAACGATTGGAATATTGAAAGCATCACAGAAACGGATGAAACGGGAAGATTTGTCAGATGCATTGATGTCCAAGCAACCAGCCATTACTTTTGGTTGGTTAGCAATGATACCAACGGATTGACCATCAAAACGAGCGAAGCAAGTGATAATATTTGTAGCATAGAATGGTTGTACTTCATAATATTCGCCATTATCTACAGTAGCTGCGATAACATCTTTCATGTCGTAAGGCATGTTACTGTTATCAGGCAACAAGCTGTTCAAGCCTTCGTCTTCACGAGTTGGATCATCACCAGTGTCTACTAATGGAGCATCTTCCATGTTATTGGATGGCAAGAAGCCCAATAAGTAGCGAATTTGAGCGATACAATCATCTTCGTTTTCAGCAGCAAAATGAGCTACACCGGAAACGGAGTTGTGAGCCATTGCACCACCAAGATCTTCAGCTGTTACTTCTTCACCAGTTACAGATTTGATAACTGCAGGACCAGTGATGAACATTTGAGATGTGTGTTTAACCATGTAGATGAAGTCAGTCAATGCTGGAGAATATACAGCACCGCCTGCGCATGGACCCATGATTACGGAAATTTGTGGAATAACGCCAGATGCATTTGTATTTTCGAAGAAAATCTTACCGTAACCTGCAAGGGCATCTACTGCTTCTTGAATACGAGCACCGCCGGAGTCGTTGATACCAACGATTGGCGCACCCATTTTCATTGCTAAACGTTGTACTTTAACGATTTTAGCCGCATGCATTTCACCAAGAGAACCACCTTCTACAGTGAAGTCTTGTGCGAATGCGTACACTAAACGACCGTCGATAGTACCATAACCAGTTACTACACCTTCGCCTGGTAATTCTTTCTTTTCTTGACCGAAGTTAACACAACGATGTTTAACAAATTGATCAAGTTCAACGAAAGAATTATCATCGAACAATTTAGCCAAACGTTCGCGAGCAGTCATTTTGCCTTGAGCATGTTGTTTCTCAACGCGTTTTTCACCACCACCGGCTTTAACTTTAGCTAGTTTCTCGTGCAATAACTCGATTTTTTCCTGCACTGTTGCCATTATAGCACCTCCAAATAAAAATTGTTACAGTATCATTTTATTTCATTAATAATTAAAGTTCAAGCATAATACATATTTAACATATAACTTGAAATTATATGTATATGTATCTCTATAACTCATACATAATGATGTGAATTGGACACTGTATTATTTCATACGTTGACATAATTCAAGCAATACGCCGCCAGTTGCTTTTGGATGTAAGAAAGCAATTGCGGAGCCGCCTGCACCATAACGAGGTTTTTCGTCAATCATACGAACGCCTTTAGCCATCAAATCAGCAATAGCATTTTCAATATTATCAACGCGCAATGCTACGTGTTGGATACCATCACGACCGCCATTTTTCTCGATGAATTTACCGATAGGGCCATCTGGAGTTGTAGTTTCTAAGAATTCAAGTTCAGCATCGCCACATGGGAAGAAGGATACTTTTACTTTTTGTTCTTCTACGATTTCATCTTCAGGAAGATGTTCTATACCCAATGCATTTTTGTAGAATTCTTTAGTTGCTGCTAAATCATTAACACCAATACCGATGTGATCCACTTGTAATACTTTAAAAGCCATTTCGATTATCTCCTTTTCAAGGCTAAATCTCTAGTGCTATGTAGTCGCCGTCTACTTTAGCACGCTTGTCATTACGCCGTTAACAACTGTGTACGGATCGCTTTCGCGTTCATTAACAGCTGTCACTTGGCTATTAAATTCGTCGCTAGTAATGATTTTTTCAGCTACATAACGACCAATTTGTTCATTAATCATTGCGATGATTTCATCACGAGTACGTTCTGCTCGACGAGATTCCAATTCACCAGAATCTTCAAGATACTCAAAATGTTCATCTAAAGCGTCGATGAGTTCATCTACGCCTTGGTCCTTGCTAGCAATGGTGCGCTTAATTGGTGGGCGCCATTTCACTTCACGAGAATCAAGGTCAAGCATCATTTCAATTTCTACATTCAAACGATCGCAACCATCTCGGTCAGCTTTATTGATAGCAAATACATCGCCGATTTCAAGAATACCCGCTTTGATAGCTTGGATATCGTCACCGAGACCAGGAACAAGTACAACTAATGTAGTATCTGCATTTTTTACAATGTCTACTTCAGATTGACCTACGCCTACTGTTTCAATGATAACTAAATCCATACCAAAGGCATCCATAAGTTTTACAACGTCTGCAGTCTTTTTGGATAAACCACCAAGACTACCACGCGTGCCCATGCTTCGAATGAATACATTTTCGTTTAATGTTAAGTCGTTCATTCGAATACGGTCCCCCAAGATAGCACCACCAGAGAATGGGCTAGTTGGGTCGATGGCAACGATGCCGATTTTTTTACCTTGATCTAAATAATGTTTTACAACTTTATCTGTCAATGTACTTTTACCAGCACCAGGGGCCCCAGTAATACCGAGAATACGTGCATTCCCTGTTTTAGGGTAAATAGCCTTCATAATATCAATGGCATTTTCATACTCGTTTTCTACAGCTGTGATGGACCGTGCTAAGGCTAGTCGAGAACCTTCAAAAAGTCCTTTAACTAAATCCATTCGCTTCACCACCTATCTTTGAATATGGGAATAGAGGGATTCATCTATTCTAAATGAGTCCCTCTCACCCATGCATTAATTATTTAACGTTTTCGTTGATGAATTTAACGATATCGCCAGTTGGTGTACCAGGTGTGAATACAGCAGCTACGCCAGCTTCTTTCAAACCAGGGATATCAGCGTCAGGAATAACGCCACCGCCGATTACAAGTACATCGCCCATACCTTTTTCTTTCAAAAGTTCAACAATTTTAGGGAACAATGTGTTGTGAGCACCGGAAAGAAGGGATAATGCAACTACATTAACGTCTTCAGAAAGAGCTGCTTCAACGATTTGTTCTGGAGTTTGACGAAGACCTGTGTAGATTACTTCGAAACCAGCATCGCGAAGAGCGCGTGCTACTACTTTTGCACCACGGTCATGACCATCAAGACCTGGTTTTGCTACGATTACTCTAATACGTTTTTCTGCCATGATTTATTACCTCCGAAATTAGCCGATATTATAATGTGGAATGAGCTTCGTATTCACCGAATACTTCGCGCAATACATTACAAATTTCACCCAATGTAGCATATGTTTTAACTGCATCAAGAATTAATGGCATCAAGTTAACATTTTCGTCAGCTGCGCCAACTTTAAGAGCTGCTAATGCTGTGTCAACTGCTGCTTGATCGCGGTTAGCGCGAACTGCTTGAGTTTTCTTGGATTGGTTAACACCTACGGAAGCGTCTACGCGAAGCAAGTCTTTTGGAGCTTCTTCTTCAACTTGGAATTTGTTTACGCCAACGATTGTGCGCAAGCCAGATTCAACTTCCATTTGCCATTTGTAAGCGGATTCTTGAATTTCTTTTTGGATGTAGCCTTTTTCGATTGCTACTACAGCGCCGCCCATTTCATCAATTTTCTTGATGTAAGACATAGCTTCGTCATAGATAGCGTTAGTCATAGCTTCTACATAGTAGGAACCGCCCAATGGGTCAACTACGTCAGCTAAACCAGATTCGTAAGCCACGATTTGTTGAGTACGAAGAGCTACTTGTACAGATGCTTCTGTAGGAAGAGCCAAAGCTTCGTCACGAGAGTTTGTATGTAAGGATTGAGTACCGCCCATTACAGCAGCTGCAGTTTGAAGAGCAACACGAACGATGTTGTTGTCAACTTGTTGTGCAGTCAACATGGAACCAGCTGTTTGAGTATGTACACGAAGCATCATGGATTTTGGTTTTTTAGCACCAAAACGTTCTTTCATGATAGTTGCCCATAAGCGACGGGATGCGCGGAATTTAGCAACTTCTTCAAGTACGTTGTTATGAGCATTCCAGAAGAAGGAAAGACGACCAGCGAAGGAGTCAACGTCAAGACCAGCTTTCAAAGCTGCTTCTACGTACGCGATACCATCTGCAATTGTGAATGCGATTTCTTGCGCTGCTGTGGAACCTGCTTCACGGATATGGTAACCGGAGATAGAAATTGTATTCCATTTTGGAACGTATTGAGAACAATATTCGAAGATATTAGTGATCAAACGCATGGAAGGTTTTGGAGGGAAAATGTAAGTACCGCGAGCTGCATACTCTTTCAAAATATCATTTTGAATTGTACCCATCAATTCAGTGGAAGGTACACCTTGTTTTTCAGCTACTGCGATATACATTGCCAACAAAACAGACGCTGGAGCGTTGATTGTCATGGATGTGGATACTTTGCCAAGGTCGATGCCGTCGAACAAGATTTCCATATCTTTCAAGGAGTCGATCGCAACACCTACTTTACCAACTTCGCCTTCAGCTACAACATCATCAGAGTCATAACCGATTTGTGTAGGCAAGTCAAATGCACAGGAA
Organism: Veillonella rogosae JCM 15642; assembly: GCF_002959775.1. Lineage (GTDB taxonomy): Bacteria > Bacillota > Negativicutes > Veillonellales > Veillonellaceae > Veillonella > Veillonella rogosae. Next base: position 84,897 of record NZ_PPCX01000012.1, read on the forward strand.
AGACCAGTTGCACCGGACTCGATTAGGTAACGGTAACGTTTGTTGGATTCTTCAGCAGTTGCGAAACCTGCGTACATACGCATTGTCCAGAAACGGCCACGGTACATAGTAGGTTGTACACCACGAGTATAAGGGAATTCGCCAGGCATCCCCAAATCGCGCTCATAGTCGAAACCTTCGATATCAACTGGTGTATACACACGGTTGTATTTCAAGTTTTGACGTTCTGGAGTTTTTGCACTTCTTTCGTCACAAAGTTTGTTATACTCAGCAATTTGGGCTTTTAAGTTTTCGTAAGCCATGTTTTCATCATCCTCCTAAAAAAACAGGTTTATTTTTTCATGCTTCCAGTTTCTGTGAAGCGTTTATGCCAAGAAAGAGCTTCATCAAGCAACATAGGTGTATGGGCATTCTTAGTTGCTTCTAATGCTTTTTCTAGGTATTCAGTTAACATTGGTTTGTAGTCTGGGTGAGCACATTTTTCAATGATCAAACGAGCTCTTTCCACTGGGCTCAAACCACGGCAGTCAGCCACACCTTGTTCTGTACAGAAAATCATAGTGTCATGTTCTGTATGATCTACGTGAGATACATAAGGAACGATAGAACTGATGTCGCCATTTTTAGCAACGGAGTTAGTACAGAAGATTGTGAGGTATGCGCTACGAGCGAAGTCGCCGGAGCCGCCAACACCGTTCATCATTTTGCTACCCATAATATGAGTAGAGTTTACGTTGCCAAAAATATCAAATTCAATTGCAGTATTCATGGCAATAACACCAAGGCGTCTTGCGATACCAGGGTTGTTGGAAATTTCTTGAGGGCGAAGAATAATTTTTTTACGGTATTCATCGATATTGTCATAGAAACGTTTCAACCCTTCTGGGGAAGGACTCAATGCAGTACCGGAACATACAGTTACTTTATCTGCATCGATAAGGTCAAACATACCATCTTGAATAACTTCAGTGAAGATAGACAAGTTAGTGAATGGACCTTTAGCAAGACCACTGATTACAGCATTTGCTACGGAACCTACACCAGATTGCAATGGAAGTAAGTTTTCTGGCAAGCGACCACCTTTAATTTCTTCTTGGAAGAAATCAATTAAGTGTTGGCTCATTGCTTTCGCATCATCATCGATAGGAGCTAGAGGTCTAGTTGTATCAGGGATGTCGCAAGGAACGATAGCCACAATTTTTTCAGGGTCGCAAGGAATTGCATCAGTACCAATGCGATCACCAGGTGTTTCCAATGGAATTGGTTTACGGTATGGTGGATCGAGAGGCTCGTAGATATCATGCATACCTACCAAGGAAAGTGGTTGGGATACGTTTACTTCTACGATAACTTTTTTTGCTTGGCTCACAAATGTTGGGGAGTTACCAACAGATGTTGTAGGAACAATAGAACCATCTTCGTTGATTTGAGCAGCTTCGATAATCGCTACATCTAAATCGCCAAAGAAGCCATAGCGAACGTTTTGTGCCATCAAGCTTAAATGCATGTCGATATAATTTATTTTACCGCCATTTAAAGCTTTACGAGTGTCATTGTTAGTTTGATATGGGAAACGACGATGGATACCGTTAACGCGAGTTAACGCACCGTCAGCTTCATCACCTACAGAAGCACCTGTCCACAAATCGATTTTGAATGGTTCTTTTTCCATTCTTTCTGCCAATGCCAATGGCACAGCTTTGACATAACCGGATGGAGTAAAGCCGGAAATACCAACTTTATCATTTGGGTTAATCAAAAGAGCTGCTTCAGAAGCAGTGACAATTTTACCTTGGAGGGCCGCACTTTTTACGCGGTCTTTGATGTCTATCACCATTACCATCTCCTTTAAGAGTAACATTGTATAAACGACAGTTTGATCTCTTGGTCGTTCCTTAAACCGACTTCATCGTAGTCCAGAACCAATGTATTGTCAACTTATATGACTAAAATGTATTTTTTTATACACTTCACCAGTGCATTATGACTAAAACGCATAGATTTTCATATTTTCACATAAGTTTTATTCACATCGTTATAACTCACAGGAATTATCGATTTAGTAGTATATATTGATGTTTTTCGGTTAAATCGAACTATCTCTATACAATATATAGAACCTTTTCAATATAAAAACAACATCTTATACACAAGAAATGAACCACACACCTCCCTATAAAAATACAATGATATGCAAAAAACCGGCTTTCAAATGCTAACAATAATGTTCAATTATGTCTAACATTAGAAAACCGGTTAATAATACTTATACTTTACCCTACCATGGAATGTATTAATTATACCATATTATGAAATTATATAGCTACCATAAAATATGCTAATTATACATAATATACCTATTTTATATGGTCACTTGCTGAAAGTTGTACTTTCACAAAGGCTCCAACCCAGCCTAACAATTGCCAAAATACAATGGTCACTTGATGGCTATAGAGCTCAAAGTCAGATAAACCACTAATGAGAACAGCCACCGCTAAGGCGCCTACGCCTATTTGTGCTGCTTGTCGGAATAGATCCCCTTTTAATCGTATAGATGTAATTACATGACCTACGATAACTGCAAGGAATGATAACAAACCTGGAATACCTATTTCGGCTAATATGTTCAAATATAAATTGTGCGCATGATACATTAAAACATTAGGGCCTTGAATATAGTAGTTATACTCAGGATATACTAAGTAGAATGTATTCCAGCCAATACCAAAGATAGGATTTTCTCGTATGATATACATAGTACTATCCCACAATGCCCAGCGAAGATCCGCTGACGTATCGTGACCTTGGAATATAGACCAAAGTCGTGACGCAATTTCACCTTCATAGAAGTACAAAATGACCGGTACGGCTAACAAGGATAGGAAAAGGCGCCGCTCTACAAAGATTGCCCAATAGAGAATCATAGCGGCAAAGCTAATCCAAATACCACGAGAATAGGTTAAAAGCATCGTTAAGAATAAAACGATACCTATGATGAGCATCGTCACCACGTCACGGGTGCGATTTTCTTTCATATAAACGAGAATATAACTAATGCATACGCTTAACACCATCAACAAATAAGCCCCTAACAAGTTAGGATTTTGTAATGTTGATGCCATACGGCGCATCAATGTCGGAAACTGTGCAGCATCTACCCATTCTTTTATATGTATATTAGGAACAAATAGATACTGATAGGCCCCAATAACACAGACAAGAACTGCAGTGCCTAAAAAAGCACGTAGATAATAGTTCCATTGTTTAGGCGTTTGAATATAGGTACGCACTAAATAGTACATCCCACCACCTGCTACAATTTGGTAGAACCAACTTTGAATAGACCAGTCCCAGTTTGGTGACATGAGCGATGATAAACCAGTCCAGATAACAAAGATCATCACGGACCAAGATAGATATCCGGTAGGTAAGCTCAAAGACTTACTAGATATTAAATCATATAGCGCCAGTCCTATAGCTAGCCAAAGGAGTACATCCCCTACCATCGGTTGCAACGGCATAGCCACGACAACACCGTAAATTAGCCGTTCAATATAAAAGGTCAGTCGCTTCTGATTAGGAATAAGTGAGAGTTCCATAATCTCACCTTAGTGACTCATCTCATGGTTAAACCACTGACGAGCATCCCCTAGAATATATAACGAACCGCATACGGCAATAATATCACCAGTCTTAGTATGCTTATAGGCCAATGCCAAAGCCTCCTCAACAGAGTCAGCAGTTTGAGCCGTCGCCTTTGGTACAATGCGTCGAATGACCTCAACCAAAGCTTCAGGTACTTCCGTTCTATCTGTTGGAGCCGGTACAACTAAAACTGTATCCCCTGCGTTAACAACCTCACGAATGATAGCCTCTTGGTTCTTATCTTTAAGAATGGCCATAACAATTGTTTTTGAAGTATCTTTAAATAATTCAGCATAAGTCATACCGAAAGATTCAGCCCCTGCCGCATTATGAGCACCATCAAAGATAAAGGTGCGATCTAGCCCGCGTTTAACTTCGAAACGACCAGCCCACGTAGTGCGAGCAAAACCTTCGCGCATTGTTTCTTCACTAATACTCTTATCTTCTTGCATCAATAGGCGCACCGCCATTAACGCACAAGCGAGGTTTACAGATTGGTGAATACCTGCCATCGTCGTAAAGAGCATAGCAGGCGCTGCATCATTAGTACTGACCGTAATCATTTGACCGCCTGTTACAGCACTTCGACTATCGATGCCAAAATCTTTATTGAAAGCATACAGTTTAGCATTCTTTTCTTTGGCTACGTCCTCAATAATACTGAGAGGCGTACCTTGTGCAGCTGTTACGACAGGTACGTTAGATTTGATGATACCCGCCTTATGACGTGCAATGTCCTCAACAGTATCACCACAGTACGCTTGATGATCCATAGATACATTAGTAATAACAGATACTTTAGGAGTAACGATATTAGTAGAGTCTAGCAATCCACCTAAACCAACTTCTACTACTGCATAATCTACGCCTTGTTCTTTAAAGAACAAGAATGCGGCTGCCGTCAACATTTCAAATTGCGTCGGTGCCTCTACTCCATTACTGATGATAGTATCTACTGCTGCTTTTACACGATTGATTAATTCACCGAAGGCTTCCTCTGTAATATTTCCATCATTAATTTGAATTCGCTCCGTATAGGATTGAAGGTGAGGCGATGTAAATCGCCCCACCCGTAATCCACTTGTAAACAGTGCGTAGGAAATATATGAGGTAACCGAGCCCTTACCATTCGTACCTGTCACATGAACAATTTTATAGTCCTCTTGCGGATTCCCAAGGGCTTCCATAAGAGCTGTAATTCGTTCAAGGCCAGGCTTTATACCGAATGAGGATGCCTGTTCTAAATAGGCTAAGGCCTCTTGATATGTCATATAAACCTCCTATTATAAGGTTTCAAGGAACGCTTCACGTTCCAATAACGCTTGTTGTTTTTGTTTATATTCTTCTAACTTTTCTTTTTCTTTTGCTACTACAGCTTCTGGAGCTTTTGCTAGGAAACCTTGATTAGACAACTTGCCTTCCAAACGGGAAATTTCTTTTTCCATTTGGATTTTTTCCTTCCCGATACGCTCTCTTTCTTTTTCACCATCGATTAAGTCTTTAAGCAAGAGATATACTTCCATACCATTTACAACTGTTACAGTTGCATTTTCTGGTTTTGGATCATCGGCACCAAGAATAGTTACCTTTTCAGCCCAAGCTAATGTTACGAAGTAATCACTATGATCTGCTACCGTTTGAGCTAATGCTTCATCTGTTGGTGCTACGATAACCTCTGCTTTTTTACCTAACGGCACATTCATTTCAGCACGCATGTTACGAATGCCTTTAATAGCATCCATCATCACTTCCATTTGACGAGCTGCACCGTCAAGATTGTCGAAGTTCAATGCTTCTGGCCATTTAGTAACTACGATGCTATCCCCTTCATGAGGCAAGTGTTGCCAAATATGTTCTGTTACGAACGGCATGAACGGATGTAACAACTCAAGCATTTGACGCAAGATAGTTACAAGCAAGTATTGAACTGTACGACGATCGCGTTCATTGCTTTCACTATACAAACGAGGTTTCGCCAACTCAATATACCAGTCACAGTACGTATTCCAAATGAAGTCATATACAGAACTTGCCGCTTCACCTAATTCAAATTTATCGAGGTTAGATGTTACGCTTTGTACTGTTTCATTGTATTTTTGAATAATCCATTGATCAGCTAATGTTAAATCATCTGCAGTTGGAACGAAGCTTTCATCATAATTCGTAAGATTCATCAATACGAATTTAGAAGCATTCCAAATCTTGTTAGCAAAGTTACGGTTCGCTTCTACACGCTCCATGTAGAAACGCATGTCATTACCAGGTGTATTGCCTGTTACAAGAGTGAAACGCAATGCATCGGCACCAAATTGGTCAATAACATCAAGTGGATTAATACCATTGCCTAAGGATTTACTCATCTTACGACCTTGGCTATCGCGAACAAGACCGTGGATGAATACGTGTTTGAACGGAATTTCATCTTCGAACTCAAGAGCCATGAAGATCATACGCGCTACCCAGAAGAAGATAATATCGTAACCAGTTACGAGAACACTTGTTGGGTACCATTGTTTAAGCTCTGGAGTTTGGTCAGGCCAGCCCATCGTAGCAAATGGCCACAAGCCAGAACTGAACCATGTATCAAGAACGTCTGGATCTTGTGTTACATGACCATGACAATGAGGACATTCCGTAATGTCTTCACGACTTACGATAGTTTCACCGCAGTCATCACAGTACCATGCAGGAATGCGATGGCCCCACCATAATTGACGAGAAATCGTCCAGTCGCGGATGTTTTCAAGCCAGTTTACATATGTTTTAGTGAAGCGTTCAGGCACAAACTCTACTTCATGGTCTTTAACAACTTTAAGAGCTGGCTCAGCCAACGGTTTCATATCTACGAACCATTGTTTAGATACCATTGGTTCGATAATGGTATTACAACGAGAGCAATGACCTACTGCATGGTCATGGTCATCGATTTTTTCAAGCAAGCCTAACTCTTGAAGTTCAGCTACTACTTGTTTACGTGCTTGTTCACGAGGCAAGCCATTGAACTTACCCGCGCCTTCATTCATTGTGGCATCATTGTTCATAACAACGATAGATTCTAAATCGTGGCGTTGGCCCATTTCAAAGTCGTTAGGGTCATGAGCAGGCGTAATTTTTACACAACCTGTACCGAAACTTGCATCTACATAGTCATCGGCAATTACAGGAATTTCACGGTTAACGAATGGTAATACCAAAGTTTTACCGATAAGGTCTTTATAACGATCATCTTCAGGATTTACCGCTACTGCCACATCACCAAACATGGTTTCTGGACGTGTGGTAGCTACTACCACGAAGCGATTATCTTCACCTTTTACAGGATATTTAATATGCCATAAATGGCCGTGTTCATCTTCATGTTCAACTTCTACATCAGATAAAGCTGTGGCACACCGAGGGCACCAGTTGATAATGCGCTCACCACGGTAGATCAAACCTTTTTCATAAAGCTTTACGAATACTTCACGCACTGCATGATAGTAACCATCATCCAATGTAAAGCGTTCGCGAGTCCAGTCACAAGATGCGCCAAGGCTACGGATTTGTTTAACGATAGTATCACCGTATTCTTTTTTCCATTCCCATACGCGTTCTACGAACTTCTCACGACCTAAATCATAGCGAGATTTACCTTCTTCTTTAGCGAGCATCTCTTCTACTTTGATTTGAGTAGCAATACCAGCGTGGTCAGTACCAGGCATCCACAATACATTGTAACCTTGCATGCGTTTAAAACGGATGAGGATATCTTGCAACGTATTATCTAGCGCATGGCCCATGTGAAGCATACCAGTTACATTAGGAGGCGGCAAGACGATACTGAATGGTTCTTTATTAGTGTCTACTTCTTCGTGAAAGTATCCTTGATTTTCCCAATAAGAATACCATTTCCCTTCTATTTCACCGGGATTATAAGTGGTTAAATTTTCGTAGGTTTTCATCGTTCCTCCTAAAAATACTCCTTAGCGCTTCATAATCTTAGCCAATACAAACAGGCTCGTTTCATATAGCAATATCATAGGTAATGCAATCATCGTTTGAGAGAACATATCCGGTGTTGGTGAAATGACAGCACCTATGATAAAGGATATAAGAATAAATATCTTTCGTTTCGTTTTTAAAAAACGTGATGTTATTAAGTTGAAATATCCCAAGATGATTAAAATCAACGGCAATTCAAAGATAAATCCAAAAGGCAGTACAAAGGACAACACAAAATCCATATACTGACCAATGGAAAACATCGGTTGTAATTCGTCTGTAGCAAAGCCCATGAAGAACTTCACGGCCGCCGGCAATACAAGAAAATAAGAAAATACAATGCCAATTCCGAATAAACCAATCGCTACCGGCAAAATCCAGTTGGACAACTGTTTTTCTCGCACCGTAAGGGCAGGCTTAACAAAGAGCCAAATCTGATGCAGTATAATAGGCGCTGCTATAATGAGCCCCCCTACTATAGATACTTTCATATATGTAAAGAAAGCTTCAGTAGGTTTCATATAATAGAGCTTGCCCGCAGGCTTGAGGAGTATTTCTAATAATACGTCTACATAATAGTAAGAAATACACGTCCCCACAATAATGGCCACCGCCATCAGAATAAGCCGTTTTCTCAATTCAGATAGATGGCCTACAAGGGATAGCTCCCGAGCTTCATCCATCATTTTCTGTTCCATTTCAGTATAAAGAGGTTCATTCTCTGGGTCCTCAGGAACTTGTAAATTTGCCACCTTATACCGTTCTTGCTCTGCTTTTTGCTCTGCTTCACGCCGTTTTTGACGAACTACACTATCAAAAGAAGGTTTTTTTATGGGATATTCGAAATCCGGTTTTGGTTCGAATGGTTCCATATTATACCTTTCTATCAGCTAGATTTTCTACAGCCATCACAAGGAATTCCTTCCCTGGGAAATCACGTATAGCTTCAAGAGCAGCCAAAGCATCTTTGCAATATTTATCAGCTACTGCCAATGTATTGTCAATACCGCCTTGAGCGATAACGTATTCGATAATATCTTGCTCATTACCGCCATTATTCAAGGCTTTAATATCTGCAAGCAATCTATCTTTATTGTCATCATTAACGATACTTAATAAAGGATAGGTCAATAAACCTTCGCGTAGGTCATTTCCTACAGGTTTACCTGTAGTCTCAGTCGTTTCACGATAGTCCATGATATCATCTGTAATTTGGAATGCCATCCCCAAAGCGTGACCGTATTTTTTCAACTCAACGATTTCAGACTCACTCCAGCCCCCTAAGAGACCACCAAGCTCCATGCAACCTTCCATGAAGTCCGCTGTTTTCTTTTGAGTCTTAGTCATATAGCGCTCAATCCCTTGATCGATACGATATACGTCTTCCATTTGCATGAACTCGCCTTCAACGAGACATGTAATGATATGAGAGAAAATTTGTAAATACTTCATATTGGGCATTTCAGATACGATTTGGAATGCTTTGGCAAACAAGTAATCCCCACTAAGAATGGCGACTTTATTGCCTTTGTGCATATGAATTGTATCTTCACCGCGACGAATCTCAGCTTGATCTAATACATCATCGTGAATCAGGGTTGCTAAATGAAGCATTTCTACGGCTTCTGCAATTCTAATGCGCTGACGTTCTACAGATGTGCCTGCATTGGCAATCAGTAGACATAATTGAGCGCGTAAACGCTTGCCACCAGCCGCTGATAATGGTCGAATCAGTGCATTAAAGTCTTCTGCACCGGTATTAAAAGATGATGCAAGAGATTCTTCAACGCCCCCTAAATCTAGAGCAATGCGTTCCATAATCTCTAACTCATTGGTTTGACTCATGCTTCATCTCCTACTAGAACTGTATTGATGCGTTGTTGTAAAAGCTCACGACCTGTATGTTTTAAGGAGCTATATAAAATAGGCGGTGTATCCGTTGGATACATTTCCTTAATTTTAGCCAAGTTCGCAGACTTTTCTTTAGCTGTTAGCTTGTCAGCTTTAGTAACTACAATTTGTAGTGGCACACCAGCCTCAACAAGCCAGTCATAGGCCACCTTATCAATAGGCATCTCTGGATGACGACCATCGATAAGCAAGCACAACAACATCAATCGTTCAGAATGTAAAATATAATCGGCAATAAAGGAAGACCACAAATTGCGGTTTCCTTTATTTGTCTTTGCAAAACCATACCCAGGAAGGTCTACGAGGAACCAATTGTATCTGCGTTCCTCTGTTTCAGAAATATCCTCTTTTGACTCAATGTCAAAATAGTTTATCGTCTTTGTCTTACCTGGCTGGCCACTAACGAGGGCTAACCCACGATAATTACACAACGAGTTAATCAACGAAGATTTGCCCACATTAGAGCGTCCTAGGAAAGCGATTTCCACAGTATCCCCTTCAGGATATTGATCCGCCTTCACACAGGATGTATTATATTTTGCTGCTATAATACGAGGCCCCTTCGGTTCTTTTCGTGTATATTGTGGTTTTGGCCCCATTTGTTTAGTGGATTTTTTCTTTTTTTGCATTACACAAGTGCCTTTGCTAATACTTCATCCATTGTCTTAACTGGCGTAATAATGAGTCCTTCTTTTACAATGTCAGGTAATTCTGCAATATCCTTTTCATTGCCTTTTGGAATCAATACCTCTTTAATGCCATGAGACAAGGCTGCTAATAATTTCTCTTTTAAACCGCCTATTGGCAATACGCGGCCACGCAATGTAATTTCACCAGTCATGGCAATATCAGAACGAACCTTGCGATTTGTCAAAATAGATACCATAGCCAATGTCATGGTAATACCTGCAGAAGGACCATCTTTAGGCGTTGCCCCTTCTGGCAAGTGAACGTGAATATCGAGTTTCTTATAGAAATCTTCTTCAATTTTTAATGCTTTTGCATTGTGGCGAATGTAACTCATAGCTGCTTGGCCAGATTCTTGCATAACCTTGCCGAGGCTGCCAGTTAATGCCAATTTACCGGTACCATTCATAGTCGTAGCTTCACAAGGTAATACTACGCCACCAACAGAAGTCCAAGCTAAGCCATTTACATAGCCAACTTGTGGTTTCTTTTCCCGTTCTTGATCAACGAAAATCGGAGCACCTAAGAACTCATGAAGATTCTTAGTCGTTACTTTTGGTGCATCGCCACCTTCTTCGACTACTTTGAAAGCGATTTTACGGCAAATCTTAGCAATTGTTTTTTCTAAGGTACGAACACCCGCTTCGCGAGTATATTCGGAAATTACTTTTCTCAACACAGCATCAGATAATTTAACCTTGTAGTCTTCAAGGCCATTTTTCTTAATTTGCTTAGGAGTTAAGTAACGCTTAGCGATTTCTAGTTTCTCTTCTTCCATATAACTGGACAATTCAATGATTTCCATACGGTCTAACAATGGACCAGGAATATTGGATGCTACGTTAGCCGTAGTAATCCAGAATACTTCGGAGAAGTCGAACGGTACTTCGATGAAGTGATCGCTAAATGTACTATTTTGTTCAGGATCCAACACCTCTAATAATGCAGAGGATGGATCACCTTTATAGTCAGATGCGAGTTTGTCAATTTCATCCAGTAAGAATACAGGATTCTTAGTACCTACATTCTTTAGACCTTGGATCATGCGACCCGGCAAGGCGCCAATATACGTACGACGATGACCGCGGATTTCAGCTTCATCGCGAACACCACCCAAGGATGCACGGATAAACTTACGATTCATCGATTTAGCAATAGATGTGGCCAAGGATGTTTTACCAACCCCTGGTGGGCCCACTAAGCAGAGAATGGAACCACTATTTTTACCAGTTAACTTACGAACAGCTAAGAATTCAAGGATGCGTTTTTTTACCTTTTCAAGGCCATAATGGTCAGCATCAAGCATCGCATGAGCTTCCTTGATGTCTAAGCGGTCTTCAGTTAATTCATTCCACGGTAACGCCAATACCCAATCTAGGTAATTGCGCAAAATTGTTGCTTCTGGCATCAATTGTGGCATGCGGCTATAACGAGAAATTTCTTTATCAATACGCGTATGTACATCTTCACTTAAGTTAAGCGCTTTCAATTTAACGCGTAATTCTTCGGCTTCTTCCTCTGGATCACCTTTGTCACCCAATTCATCGTGGATAACTCGAATTTTTTCGCGCAAGAAATATTCTTTTTGCGCTTTTTCCATGGATTGTCGCACTTGGTTATTAATAGAATTTTCCAAATCAGAGATTTGTAGCTCCATATTTAAGATGCCTACAATCATATTTAGACGACGAGCTACAGATAATTCCTCTAGTAACTCTTGGCGTTTTAAATTATTGATTGGCAACAAGAATGCAACTTGATCAGCTAATTCACATGGATCACGCAATTCCATAACGCGCGTTACCCCTTCATCTGTAACAGATTTAGCTTCTTCTGCCCATTCACCGAATTTAGACTGTACAAGACGACGGTAAGCTTCTAGCTCTACATCGTCTTCGAACTCAGAGGCTACGCGTTCGTAGTCCCCTACATAGTACGGATCCATACTTGTAATATTCATTACGCGAATACGTGTAATGCCCTCTACAAGAACACGTACAATACCACCTGGTAAGCGTAACATTTGCTTGATTTTTACTAATGTACCCATTTGGGCTAAATCATGAACGGTCGGTGCATCAACAGCATCATCCTTTTGGGTCACAACTGCTAAAATGCGATCCTCGTTCATCGCGGCCTCTACCGCTTTAATGGATTTGTCTCGACCGATATCGAGGTGAATCACGATATTTGGGTATACAACCATGCCTCTAAGAGGTACGGTAGGGATCCCAATTTCGAGTAAATTCATACTTCCTCCAGGTATTTATATTATGAAAAGAAACTCATTCCTACACAGAAATGAGTTTCTTCGAATTACGATTTCAACTGGATGTCTTGGTCTGCCTCATTTTTGAGTATAGGTTCACCTGTGCTCAGCACGGATTCACGATTCACGATGCACTTAGTTACTTCCGGCATGGAAGGAACTTCGAACATAACGCGTTTCATCACCTTTTCAATGATAGCACGCAAACCACGAGCACCTGTTTTTCGCTGTAATGCTTCATCAGCGATTTCTTCTAATGCATCTTCAGTGAAAGTTAACTCTACACCATCAAGGGATAGAATTTTTTCATATTGTTTTGTTAATGCATTTTTAGGCTTTGTCAAAATTTGGATTAATGCATCTCTGTCCAATTGGTCTAATGTTACCATCACAGGTAAACGACCAATGAACTCAGGAATCAAACCAAACTTCAATAAATCTTCAGGTACAACATCTTTTAAGATAGCCGATACATTACGTTCTTCTTTACGTTGCACGTCTGCACCAAAACCAAGGGTTTTCTTGGCGGTACGCTTAGTAATAACCCGGTCCATACCATCAAATGCACCACCACAAATAAAGAGAATATTTGTCGTGTCAATTTGAAGCATTTCTTGATTTGGATGCTTTCTACCACCTTGAGGTGGAACAGAAGCAACGGTACCTTCTAAGATTTTAAGCAATGCTTGTTGTACACCTTCACCAGACACGTCACGTGTGATGGAAGGATTCTCAGACTTACGAGCAATCTTATCAATTTCATCGATATAGATAATGCCGCGCTCAGCCCGAGCTATATCATAATCTGCAGCTTGGATAATTTTGAGTAAGATATTTTCTACGTCTTCCCCTACATAACCAGCCTCAGTTAAGCTTGTAGCATCTGCAATAGCAAATGGCACTTCTAGCATTTTCGCTAAGGTTTGAGCCAATAGTGTTTTACCACTACCAGTAGGACCAATGAACAATACATTAGCCTTTTGTAATTCTACATCATCTACTACATTATCTGTTTGTAAGCGTTTGTAGTGATTATATACAGCCACAGCTAAAGAGATTTTAGCATCATCTTGACCAATAACATATTCGTCAAGATGAGCCTTAATATCTCTCGGCGTTGGCAATTCTTTTAAGTTGAAGTCATACGTTTCAACAGCACCCAACTCATCAGCGATGATACGTTCACATACTTCAACGCATTCATCACAAATATACACGTTAGGACCCGCCACTAATTTGCGGACTTCTTCGCTTGTGCGTCCACAAAAACTGCAGCGCATAGTGTCTTTATCTTTTGCCAAGGGGCGCCTCCATTACTTGCCTTCTACAGGTTCTCTAGTGAGCACCTCATCGATTAAGCCGTATTCAACGGCATCCTGAGCACTCATGAAGTTATCGCGATCTGTATCGCGAGCTACTACTTCAATATCTTGTCCACTGCGAGAAGCTAAGATACCATTTAATTCTTCACGCATGCGAAGAATCTCACGGGCATGGATTTCAATTTCAGATGCTTGCCCTTGTACACCACCTAATGGTTGGTGAATCATAACGCGTGCATGAGGTAACGCATAACGTTTGCCTTTAGTACCTGCTGTTAAAAGCACAGCACCCATGCTCGCTGCAGAGCCTACACAAATGGTAGACACATCTGGTTTGATATATTGCATCGTATCATAAATAGCCATACCGGCAGTTACAACACCGCCGGGGCTATTAATGTACAAATGAATATCCTTGTCAGGATCCTCTGCTTCTAGGAATAGCATTTGCGCAATAATCGCATTAGCCACATTATCATCGATAGGACCACCGAGGAAGATAATGCGATCCTTTAACAAGCGAGAGTATATATCATAGGAACGCTCGCCGCGTTCACTTTGTTCAACTACGATTGGTACATACATATATTCACCTTTTCATGTACCTAGTTGAGCAAACTATTATTCAGCTGCTTCAGCACCTTTTGCATTATCAATAATGAATCGAGCTGCTTTTTTGCGAGCTACAGAGCCTGCCAACATAGCTACACGACCTTCTTTTGCAATAATATCCCAAACTTCTTTAGGATCTGCCCCAAAGTTTTGAGCCATAATGAAGATTTCACGGTTCATGTCGTCAGGAGTTACTTCGATACCTTCAGCAGTTGCGATAGCATCTAATACTAAATCAGCGCGTACGTTTTCAGCTGCGGAATCTTTGTATTCAGAACGTAAATCTTCGATAGTTTTATTGGAGAATTTTAAGTAATCATCAAGTTTCAAGCCACGACCTTCCATGTTCATAGCCAATTCTTGAATCATTTGTTCTACACGATCTTCAATCATTACTTCTGGAATTTCAACAGTTGCGTTTTTAACAGCTGTTTGAATCAAATCAGCATTGTAAGTATCGATTGCGCGGCGGGAAGCTTCTTCTTCCATTTTAGCGCGAAGATCTTTTTTCAATTCTTCAATAGTTTCGTAAGAGCTTGCTTCTTTTGCGAACTCGTCGTTCAATTCAGGCAATTCTTTACGTTTAATGTCATGGATGTGAGTTTTGAATTCTGCTTCTTTACCAGCAAGTTCTGCTACGAAGTAGTCTTCAGGGAATGTTACTTTTACAGTTACATCATCGCCAGCTTTAGCACCGATCAATTGATCTTCAAAGCCAGGAATGAAGCTACCGGAACCGATTTGTAATGGGTAGGATTTACCTTCACCACCATCGAATGGTTTACCGTCAACGGAACCAGCGAAGTCGATTACTGCAAAGTCGTCTTTTTGAATTGTAGCGCCTTCTTCAGCAACAACCATTTTCGCTTGTTGTTCACGAATGTTGTTCAATTGTTCTTCGATTTGTTCATCAGTTACTGTAGCGTCTTGTTTTTCAGCTTCTAAGCCTTTGTAATCGCCAAGTTTAACTTCAGGGCGTTTAGTTACAGTAGCTTTAAAGATTAAATCTTTACCTTCTTCGAATTGTTCGCGTTCGATTTCTGGATCAGATACAGGAACGATATCATTTTCACGAAGAGCAGCAGTGTAGTTTTGGCTAGCCAATACTTCGAATGCTTCTTCCATGATAGCTTCTTTGCCGAAGTTCATTTCCAAAATACGGCGAGGTGCATGGCCTTTACGGAAGCCAGGGATGTTTACTTGACCTGCAATGCGTTTTACAGCTTGTTTAATGCCTTTATCTACTTCAGCTGCAGGTACTTCAATAGTTAACGTTACTACGTGTTGATCAACAGGATTTACAGTTGCTTTCATTTAAAATATGTCCTCCTCAAAGGGCAATACGCCCAAATTTCTGTAGTATATTATGCACTCCTAATAATAACATAAATGCAAGGTCAATGCAATTCTTCTCAATTTACACTAAAAGACCACCCCAAAACGGGTGGTCTTTATACGTTTTACATAATTATGCTAATTAGTTATCTTTAGCGATCAATTTGATGATGTCTCGACGAGATAAGATGCCAACCAAATGGTAATCTTTATCTACAACAGGAACATTTTTCAAATGTTGGTCTAACATAACAGATACAATTTCTTCTACCTCTTTATCTGGTGTAGTCGTAATTACTTCATCAGTCATTAACTCATGAACATGAGATGCCAACAATTTTTTGAACTTTGCATTGTATTCGCCAATGCCATTGTAATAAATACTAGCGCCTAAAACATTTACGTAATGAGGTACATGAGGGCGCACTTTTTTATAAAGTAAATCACCTTCAGAAATAATACCTAATAATTTATTATTGTCATCCACTACGGATACAGCAGTTAAATTGTACTTAACTAATAAATCAGCTACATCAGAAATTGGTGCATCTTTACCAACAGTAACAGGGTATTTATTCATTACTTCTTGAATTTTCATAGTGAATTCCTCCTCACCAAATATATATGGCCTTATTATACTATTCGACATAGCATAATAAAACTCCTTTTTTTGTGAACTGATTATATAAATAATTTATAAGTCTATCCCTAGTGTATAAGTTATAGTAACTATTATTCACTAAACTACTAGAATTAAATTAATAAACTATTAAACTCACCAATGATATGGTTCATTTCGATTAATTTTTGACGCTCGATAGATTTGCTCCACCAATAGTAATCGCACCATTTGGTGAGTAAAGGTCATAGGGCTAAAGGATAATTTAAAATTTACCGACTGGCGCAATGCTTCACTAACACCAAAAGCTCCGCCAATGATAAAAGCCATATCGCTAACGCCATCAACCTCTAGCTTTGCTACAGTCTTAGCTAAATCTTCAGAAGACATCGTTTTACCGTACACATCAAGTAAAACCGTATAGGCATTTTTAGGAACTACTTTTAGTAATCGTTCCCCCTCATCATCTACTACTTGCTTACGATCCGCATCACTTGGTTTATCTCCAATTTTACTTTCATTTAGTTCTGTAATCGTAATGCCCCCGTATGGTCGCATTCGTTTTACAAACTCCGCAACGCCATCACGCAAATAAGCATCTTTTAGCTTGCCAATACAAACTACATAAAATCTCATATTTTACCTCTTTACGGATTTCATAGATACAATTTCATTAGGTTGTCCATGTTGCAATTTCATTTCAGGTCCAATGCGAACACCACCATCAACAAGCATTTTTCCAATCGTTTGGGTAACAAGGACCGCGTTATTATTATTCTCAGAACGGTGGGCCAAAATAACTTGCATAAAGTCAGGTCGATTCATCATGAGCAACGCTTGTGCGGCCATCTCATTACTTAGATGACCTTCATCACTAGCGACCCGTTGTTTCAAAAACGGTTGATATGGACCAAAGCGCAGCATATGAGGGTCATAATTAGCTTCTAGCACTAACAAGGTCGTATCATCCATGCGGTGCAAGATACTATCGGAAATCACACCTGTATCGGTAACGATAGTAGCCTTATCTTTTCCTGCAAAAACATTGATTCCAATAGGGTCTGCCGCATCATGACTCACTGCAAAGGGTTCCACAATGAGATTTCCCAATGTTAAACTACCTTTCGTCAGTTCAATTAATTGATTCTTTGGTACGATTAACTTATTTTGAATCTCACGCCACGTTCCTTGCTTTGTATACACAGGAATATCAAAACGTTTCAACAGTTGCTGTAGCCCAGCTATATGATCACTATGTTCATGACTGATAAATATACCCTCTACCTGTGCCATATCGATATGTAATTCTTTTAAACCATTGACGATTCGTCGACAACTAATGCCTACATCGTGCAATATGACGGAGTTTCCTTTTTTTATTACTGTACAATTGCCCTTGCTACCACTAGCAATGACATGGACCTCCAACGGTGAGGATTCACTCATCAAAACACTCCATATACTTAATCATAATTCTTTACATATTCTTGTGAAAGTCAGTGACTTACTTATTCGATATAACTATTGTATTAAGTTATATAACCGTAAACTATCATTACTTGCTTTCAGATAAGTCAGACAAACGCTCTACAAAATAAGCCATATTAGATTCGATATCTGGACCTCTACGGAACATATCGCCTCCAACGAGGAACATTGTATCATTGCCATATAACTTAACTAGTTCATTAAGACGAGCATCGGTTACACCACCACCTGGAGCTGGGCAAGCGGCTTTCATCAATGCCATGGGTTGTTTAATATAATTCGAAATTCTCTTGCATTGCTCCTCTGTGAAAGTAAAACGTCCACCATAAGAAACAAAGATAGGCATATCGGCTCCAAAGATACGAGGTAACAAGCCTAGTTGTAGATAATCTGCCACACCAGACGTACCAGGGCTCACAAAGCCACCAGAGTAAGCTGGATGATGAATAATTGGCAGACCTAGTTTCTTATCGGTAGCCAATTTATGAAGCCACCCAAAACCTACAAGACCTGACGCCACCATGAGGGCCGTAGCACCAGCCTCTTTAGCAAAATAAGCACGCTCAATTACATCTGTACCATCTCCAGATACATTGGCTGCATATAAAGTATGTGTACCATGAGCAGCATTCATTTCCTGCACCATAGCAGCACATCGTTTTACTCGATCTTTATATTGAGAAAAAGACTGATTGGAGATGCCGTGGTCATCCTTAATCACATCTGCCCCACCGCGTGTATAAGCACCACACATACGAGCTAACTCTTCATTAGGTGTTCCCATAGGTTTTACAACAGCTTGAATCATAGGTCGTGCCGTTGTATGTACTAATTCACGAATACCTTGCAAACCAAACTGAGGTCCGTTAAACACATCATAAAGAGTTTGACATAATTCTACATCTACCACCCAGATATGAGGTTGTAAGGACGAGTTTCCAAAGACAACATTCAAAAATTGTGTCGCTTCTAAAGCTGTAGTATCTACAAGATACGAAATACGAGCTACATAGTAACGAGATACATCGATTACAGCATTTGGCATAATGCCAACATTGGCATATGCAGAACCTTGCTCTATAGGCTCAAGAGATTCTAATCGACCAGTGACGGTCTCTTTGATATATGGGTCAGTAACAAACTCATAAGGGAATTCTATGGTTTGTTCTACTTGAACAGCCCAAGCAATGGCTTTTGCTTCTTCATATGAACTTGCTTCTATTCGATACGTAACTATAAATCGCTCGTCTTTCATAATGCTTCTCCTTTGCAATAATATTATTTAATTATATACCAAAGTAGTACACGATTCCATACAAAAAAGGACTCACTCTAAATCCAGAGTGAGCCCTTTTAAAATCGAAAACATGTATATAGATGTTTTACCTATACAAACAAGGTTTCTATTGTGAAATACAATACATGTAATCGTATGAGAATAAACTCGTTTAACTATATATTATTGATAGAAATGTTTAGGGTAGCCTTTGAATCGTGTGAAGTGACGGTATTTACGTGTTGCACGATTAGGTTCGTTAACAGTTTTGTAACCAAAGCCGTTGAATACAACGTTTAGAAGAACGGCAATGATACTACCAGCTGTGATACCAGATTTCAAAAGAATTTGAGCCCAATCTGGGAAATGAGCGTAGAAGTTAGGCGCAGCTAGAGGAATCATGGATACACCAATACTGATTGCTACTAACATCAAGTTGTAGTTACCATCAAAGCTAACTTTACCAAGGGAACGGATACCGCTGGCAATAATCATACCAAACATTGCGATACCTGCACCGCCTAAAACGGCATTTGGGATACAAGCTACGATAGCAGCTAATTTAGGGAAAAGACCTAATAAAATAAGAATAACACCAGATGCTGCTACAACGAAGCGGCTCTTAACACGTGTTACAGCGATAAGACCAACGTTTTGAGCGAACGCTGTGTAAGGGAAGCTGTTAAGAATACCACCGATTAAAGTAGATAAGCCATCAGCACGAAGTACTGCAGCCAACTCTTTTTGACCGATAGGTTTATCAACGATTTCGCCTACTGCGATACTGTCACCAGTTGTTTCAACCATAACTACGAGCATTACAATAATCATAGAAATCATAGAAGCAAAGTCAAAGGTTGGAAGACCAAAATAGAACGGTGTTACAATGGATACCCATTGAGAACGACCTACTTCGGAGAAGTCAGTAACACCACAAAGCATAGCAAGGGCTGTACCAAGGATAAGACCTACTAAGATTGCTAGATTACCAATAAATCCTTTACCAAATCGATAGGTTATAATAACAATAATAAATGTAGCTACACCAAGAGCAATGTTAAGCAGATCCCCAAAGTGTGGACTGCCTGCACCGCCGCCCATCCATTTAACTGCTACTGGCATCAAGTTGATACCAATAATAGTAATGATAGTGCCTGTTACTACAGGTGGGAATAGACGAATTAAACGACTAAAGAATGGAGCCACAAGGAATGTAAAGAGACCGGCTACGATAATCGCACCGTAGATAGTTGTAATATCATGCTGCTGACCAATCATAATCATTGGACCTACAGAAGCAAATGTTACACCTTGAATAAGAGGAATACGACCACCGATAGGACCAAAGCCTAATGTTTGAATCAATGTAGCAACACCACATGTGAACAAGTCGGCCGTAATCAAACGAATTAAGTCTTCAATAGGTAAGTTCATCGCTTGTGCGATGATGATTGGTACCGCTACTGCACCTGCGTACATAGCTAGTACGTGCTGTAAGCCATAAGCAAACAATTGCGGGATTGGCAGCATACCATCTACATGGTCGACGCCAGATATAGCTTTACTCATAAGAATCACCTCATATCTTACGTTTTAGTTACTAGTAAAATAATATAGTCATACTATCGTACATGATAGAGTTTAGAGAAATCTCATCGACTTCACGTGAGAACCTTGATAGCTAGGGGCCTAAGGCCCCTACCCATTAAGCAAATATTCTATTTTTTATAACCGGTATGTTGAATTGGCAAAGATCTACGTGGTTCTCCGTCAATACGACGATACGCATTTGCAATAGCTGGTGCAATTGGAATACTGGAAATTTCACCAATACCTTTAGCGCCGTATGCATATTGTTCTGGTGTCCCCTTTTCAATCAAATTTACATGAATTGGTGGACATTGTGTCGCTCTAAGAAGACCTAGAGTACCATATTTAGCTGTTACATAGCCATCTTTATAAGGGAAGTCTTCTGTTACAGCAAAGCCCATACCCATGATAGCGCCGCCTTCAGCTTGACCAGCACAAGATTGTGGGTTAACTACGCGACCTACGTCGTATGCTACATGTAAATCAGCAATTTTATTATCTTCACCAATTGTTGCTACACAAGCACCGTAACCATAGGCAACGTGGTTTTTTGGATGTGGTTTATCAGAGTTGAATGGATCTGTTTCACCAAGGAACTCTTCATAAATTTCTACGCCATTCAGTTCTTCTAATGTCTTAGTTTCTAACATTTCTTTCAAGCGAAGACTTGCTTTGCGAGTTGCTTCACCAGTGAATACTGTTTGACGAGATGCAGTAGTTGTACCAGAGTCTGGTGTACGTACTGTATCAGGGCGTTCTACAAATACTTTGTCAGCTGTCAAACCAGTTGTTTCACAAAGAACTTGGGTAGCCATAGTAGCCATACCTTGACCGATACAAGCTGCGCCAGTACGGATGCGAACTTTACCGTCACGTACTTCTAAGATAATGCGGCCAGTATCAGGTAAACCTACACCGATACCACTGTTTTTCAAACATACTGCAAGACCTGTACGGTCAGATGCATAGTATGCATCTTTTACTGCTTCCAAACATTCTGCTAATGCAGTTTCTTCGGAGCAAATTTGGCCATTTGGTAAGGAGTCACCAGGGCGAACAACGTTTTTATAACGGAATTCCCAAGGATCCATACCTACCAATGCAGCTAATTCATCAATATTTTGTTCTTGACCAAAGATAGTTTGTGTTACGCCGAACCCGCGGAACGCACCACCAGGAACAGTATTTGTGTAAACACAAACCCCATCAAAGGCAAAGTTATCAAATTTGTAAGGACCACAAGAGTGTGTACCTGCACGTTGAAGTACAGGACCACCTAAGGATGCATATGCACCACAGTTAGATACGATGTTTACCTTACTTGCTACCAAGTTACCTTCTGCGTCACAAGCAGTAGTAATATCCATTTCCATCGCATGGCGCTTAGGGTGAATATTAAGACTTTCTTGACGAGAGAATAGAACCTTAGTTGGTTTACCTGTAAGCCAAGCTACAAGAGATGCATGATGCTGTACACTCATGTCCTCTTTACCACCAAAGCCGCCACCTACGAGCATGCTATGAACTTTTACGGATTCCTCAGGAATGCCAAGCATACGAGATACTTCGTGGCGATCATCGTAAACGTTTTGACTACCGGAATGTAAATGAATTACATCGCCTTCACGATATGCTACAGCACATTCAGGCTCCATGAACGCATGGTCTGTTTGAGGTGTAGAATAGTGATTTGTAACAACAAATGCAGCCTCTGCAATAGCCTTATCTACATCGCCACGAGATAATGTTTGACGAGACAATACATTTCCATTTGGATGTAATTGAGGCGCATCTGGTTTCAATGCTTCTAATGGATCTACTACAGGCTCTAACTCTGTATAATCAACTTCAACGAGAGCAAGAACTTCGTCCAAGTATTTTTTCTCTGTAGTTGCTACGAGTGCAATTGCATCACCTACATAACGAGTGATATCGCCTTCTGCAATGAGCACATCCCAGTCTGCCACTAAGTGACCAGTTTTATTGAATGGAACATCTTTTGCAGTTAAAGCCGTTACACATTTAGGATGTGCAAGTGCTTTAGAAACATCAACGCGATCAACTCTAGCGCGAGGATATTTAGAGCGCAATGCTTTAGCATAAATCATGCCGTCCATATGGATATCATCAGCGTATTGTCCAGTACCTAGTGCTTTTTCCTCCGCGTCTACACGGTGTAAACGAGCACCTACATTACCAGTTGTATCCTTTTCAGGAACTGGTAAGTTCTCACGGAACATTTTTGCTGCTAGCATAATGCCTTCTTCGATTTTCACATAGCCTGTACAACGACAAATATTACCTAAAATAGCTTTTTTAACATCATCAGCTGTAGGATTATTATTTTCGTCAATCAACGCTTTTGCACTAATAATCATACCAGGGATACAGAAGCCACATTGCACTGCTCCGCATTCACCAAAAGCATAGGTGTATACTGCTTTTTCCCACTCAGTTAGGCCCTCAATCGTTACAACTGATTTACCATCCAATTGGGATAATTTACTTACACAAGCCTTAGCTTTTTTTCCGTCTATAATTACTGTACACGTACCACAAGCACCCGCACTACAACCTTCTTTAGTGCCCGTTAATTTCAAATCAGCTCGCAAGAAATCAATTAAACGCTGATCCTCTTGAACCTCATGTTGGGTGCCATTCACTTGAAAGCGGTACATATATAGCCCTCCTTTCATTAAGGAATACATTCACCAAGATATGATTCTGTTAAGGATCCATCTTGTACCACATGGTGACCTCTAAGGATTACATCGCGAACCTTACCGGTTACGGATATCCCCTCATAAGGTATATAGTCAGCCTTTGTATGGGCAGACTCTTTTGAAAGAACATGTTCTACGCTCTTATCAACAATTGTAATATCCCCATCACTACCTACAGCTAATGTCCCCTTCTTAGGATACATGCCATATAGTTTCGCGGGATTTTCACTAACTAGTTTCATAAAATCTACGGCACTCATATTGCATTGGTTTACCAATACATCATAAGCGACGATACCCCGCTCCTCAGCGCCTGGAATGCCGCCTGGAATACGGGTAAAGTCATGACGACTTTTTAGTTTTTGACCCTCAAAATTGAAGCTACAGTGATCGGAGCCAATAGTTTGGAATGTTCCATTTACTAAGGCTTCCTTTAATGTCATTTGATCTACTTTAGTTCTAAGAGGTGGACTCATCACATATTTAGCGCCTTCATAGTTAGGCAAGCTATATCGTGATTCATCAAGTACCAAATATTGTGGACAGGTTTCACAAGTTACAGTATGACCTAATGCGCGTTCTCGAAGGATTTCTTCTACCCCTTCTTTAGAACTTACATGCACAACATGTACTGGATACTCTAGAGAAGCGCCGATTGTACTAAATCGTTTAATTGATTCGGATTCAATCATAGCTGGTCTCGTAAGAGGATGATTACTTATATCTAATTCACCGCGCTTACGCTTATCAGCTACGAGTGCATCGATGAGATCACCATTTTCACAGTGAGCTCCTACAAGTGCGCCTGTTGGTTTGATAGCTTCAATAGCGTCATAAATCTCACGGTCCGTTAAACGGAAGCCATAAGCTAAATATACCTTAAAGGATGATACACCAGCTTCAACTACTTTTGGGATTTCACCGGCCACAGTATCATTCATTTCTACAAGTTCCATATGGAATTTGTAGTCACAGGAGCAATGCCCTGCGGCACGCTCCTTATGAACCTCTAAGCCTTTACAAAGGGAGCCTTCCTCAGGAGAAGCAAAATTGATAATTGAAGTAGTCCCGCCAAGGATAGCAGCCTTTGTGCCACTATCAAAATCATCCGCAGTAGATGCTAAAGCATTAGTCATTTGGAAGTGTGTATGAGGATCTATAAATCCTGGGAATACATAGCAACCTTTTGCATCAATTACTTTAGCTCCTTCTGGAACAGGAACGTGTTCATCGATGGCGACAATTTTGTCGCCATCAATTAATAAATCTCCGGTAAGGATTCGATCAGTTAAGACCAATTCCCCTTGTTGTATGATAATCATGATACATAGTACACATGCTCTTTACAGAAGGCATGTACAACTCCTTTCAATTCTTCAGGTAATGCATCAATGTCACATACGGCTTCTTCACCTTTGAAGCGGTAACCACAGCTAGTGCCTGTGATGTAGAAACCATCATTTGTACTATCTGCTAAAGCTTCAGCATTGTGGAAGAATGTAATGCGATCCTTGTATGGTTGACAAGGTTCTACGCAATGACATGCACAGTTACCACACTCATTACAGCTTTGATCTACATGGACGATCAATTTAGCATCATTTACAGTAACGACTTCATTACATCTATTAGGACATACGCGAACGCAAGCACCACACACTACGCGGCAGTGGTAGTCAGAGCTACGTGTACCAGGGAAGGATGGCATTGCTTCACGTTTTTTCTTCATTGCATCGCTTTTCTTGAATATTTTATTTTCAGCGATGTCTTTAGCAAGTTCTGCAATAAGTTCTTTATGAACTTTTAATGCAGCATTGTAATCAGTAGATTCAACTTCATCTGCCAAGCTTTTGAAAGTATTATAACCTTCGCCTTGTAGAAGAATTGTACATACTGTTACAGGCCAGATACCACAATCAAAGATAGCTTTGATATTTTGTTTTACAGCACCACCGCTGTAAGACATTGGTAAGCGTTCACCGAATTGAGCACTGAGAAGCTCAGCTACACCAATTGTTACAGGTAACAAGGATTTACCAGACATGTACATTTGCTCACCTGGCAATTCATTGTTATGAATTTGTACAGGGAATGTATTTGTCAATTTAACGCCAAAGATTTTGTTGTGTTTTTCACCAAGAGCGATAAGACGTTCTAACATTGGAACAGCTTTATCGAATTGAAGGTCAACTTCGAATTGATGATCTTCAAAGTCAATGTATTCAAAGCCAGCATTATCTAATAACTCTCTAATGCGTTTTGGACCTAACAATGTAGGGTTGCATTTCAAGTATAAGTGAAGGCCTTTTTCACTGATGAGGTAAGAACAAATGGATTCGATTTCTTCAGCTGGGCAACCGTGCATTGTGGACAATGTGATTGCTTGGCAAAGTTCATCGCTAATGGAGTTGATGAAATCAGCATCGATATGTTCAAATTCATTTACATGGTCAAGACACCATTGTTTACATTCATCCCACATAGGAGATTGAGATGCACTGCGCATTGTGTTGATAAATTTATCAA
The DNA here is from genome assembly GCF_002959775.1 of Veillonella rogosae JCM 15642. GTDB lineage: Bacteria > Bacillota > Negativicutes > Veillonellales > Veillonellaceae > Veillonella > Veillonella rogosae. Next base: position 110,881 of record NZ_PPCX01000012.1, read on the forward strand.
CCATTGGGCTCTTAATACCAGCTAAGTTGTAACCAACACTCATGATGAATAAGAAGCCATCTGGATCGCCTAAGCCTAATTCTTTAGAGATTAATTTTAATGCGAACCAAGCTTTGATGTATTCATCAGCAGCTTCATCACAGCTATATTCGGAAGACCATTCTACGTTGTATGTTTCGTCTACAGAGTAGATACAAGGTCTAGGAATACCTAATTCTTCACCGTACATAATTTGTACAGTTTTTAATTCGATGCAACGAGCACCAGCTACATAAGATGCCACAATGTTTTGTGCCAACTGTGTATTAGGGCCAGCTGCAGGACCTACAGGGTTTTCAATGGATTTACCAAAGATAGATAAGCGTTGTTCATGATTAGTACGATGAATTTTATTTACATTGTAAATACGATTGTACATCTTGTACTCAGTCATAATGTGGTTCATCAAATTTCCGAAACTTACCGGATACATAATGTCACTCATAATGTCACACTCCTTTAAAGCGCTTGCGTTATGGGTTTAGTCGTTTCCATAAACCTTTAGATGTTGCTAAAACTTCGTTCATTACTTCAGCTTTGTCGATGCCTTGTAACTTACGATCGATCATACGTGGTACACCATCACTAATAGTTGTCACCACATACATACCATTAGCACCGAATAATAAGTGACCATTGATGTTATTTTCATCAAGTGGCGTTGGTGCTGCGTAATCAAGAACGATTACGTCAGCTGCGGCACCTTTTTTAAGGATGCCAACTGTAGTATCGAAGAATTCATTCGCCATTTTGCGGTTGTTTTCAAATAGCATATGAGGAACTTCACCCCAGCCTACATATGGTTTATGTTGCTCATGTTTTACAAGGCAGTTTGCTACTTTGTAAGATTCGAGCATGTCATTTGTGTAACCATCTGTACCTAGACCAACTGTGATACCTGCACCTAATAGTTTCAAGATATCTGTTGTGCCTAATGCATTACCCATGTTACTTTCTGGGTTGTGTACAACCTTAGCTTGAGATTCTTTCAATAATTCTACATCTTGGTCTGTTACGTGTACGCAGTGACCTGCAATACTCTTAGGACCTAAAATGCCAGACTCTACAAGGCGTCTAACAGGTGTCATGCCATATTTTTCTTTACTATCTGCCACATCTTCAGGGCCTTCTGCAACATGAACATGATAACCTAATTTATCTTCATTGTGAGCTTTAACATAATCTAATGTTTCAGGGCTTAGCGTAAAGGATGCATGTAAGCCCATCATAGCAGCAAGTCTTGATGGATCTTGTTTTGCTTCTTTACCAAAGCGTACGTTTTCTGCAACAGCAGCTTTCATTTGATCTACGCCGTTGCGGTCAGATACTTCGTAGCATAAACAAGAACGAACGCCGAACTGTTTGGCTACATCAGCAATAACAGATAAGCTGTTATGAACTTCACCATAAGAAGCATGGTGGTCAAAAATAGTAGTTACACCATTTTCGATACAGCCTAAATACGTAAGTAATGCGCTTGCTTTTACATCAGGAGCTGTCAATTTATTATCTAAGTAGAACCAAAGTCTTTCCAAGATTTCACCGAAGTTAGTCGGTGCTGGACCTGGTAACGATAAGCCTCGTGCAAGAGCGGAGTAAATATGATGATGTGCATTGATAAAACCAGGCATAATCAAGCCGCCATGAGCGTCAATGATTTCTGCATTTGCATAAGTTTTACATAATTCATCATATGTACCAATATCAACAATTTGAGTCCCGTCGATAGCAACAGCACCATCATAAATGATAGGTCTATCAGCGTCGCGAGTAATAACAGTACCTTTCCCTAAAATAATCATGTGGGCACCTCCTCAACAAAACGTTGAAATGCATACTTATAAATCTATATATTATTATAATACGATACGTGTACCTGTTTTTCCTGCTATACCATCTTTAGATTTTTCTAATAATGTGATAATCGCAACACGGCCTTTTTGAGATTCAGCAAATGCAACAGCTGCTTCTACTTTAGGTTTCATAGAACCTTCGCCAAATTCGCCTGCAGCGATATACTCTTTAGCTTTTTCAACAGAGATTTCGTCTAACCATTGTTCTTTTTCGGTGCCAAAGTTAATAGCAACTTTTTCAACAGCAGTTAAGATAACGAGCACATCTGCATCAATTTGTTGTGCCAATAAGCTACTAGTCCAGTCTTTGTCGATAACGGCTGCTGCACCATGAAGTTCATTACCTTCTCTAGTTACAGGGATACCACCGCCACCACAAGCAACAATCAATTGTTTACCAACTAAACCTTTAATAGCTTCTAACTCGATGATTTCTTTAGGTGCAGGAGATGCTACCACACGACGATAGCCACGACCAGAATCTTCTTTTACAACGTAATCATAGTTCTTTTCTGCGTATTCAGCTTCTTCCTTAGTCATAAAGTGACCGATTGGTTTTGTAGGATTTTTGAAAGCTGGATCATTTTTATCAACAAGTACTTGCGTAACCATTGTCATGGTTGGCAAATGTTCAATACCACGATTTAACAACTCTTCGTGAAGGGCATTTTGTAAATCATACCCGATATATGCTTGGCTCATAGCCACACATACGGACAATGGTGTATTTGGTTGGCTTTCTACTTCACGTGTCAATGCAGCCATCGCATTGTTGATCATACCAATTTGAGGGCCATTGCCATGAGTTACAACTACATCGCAATCAGCTTCAACTAAGTCAACGATAGTTTTTGCTGTGCTTTTTACAGCAATTTTTTGTTCTGGAAGGGAATTACCTAACGCATTCCCGCCTAACGCTACTACAACTCTTTTTCTCATGTTATTCCTCATAACAAATTACAAACAATTAAGAATAAAAAGGAGCCATCAACACGGATGGCCCCTAAACTTTACTTTACGGTTGAACGCGGTCAGTTCCCTTCCGTTCTAATTCTTTTAAAGTTTCTACAGGATTTTTGAATTTACTTAAGAAGATCATAGCTGCAATAACATATGGTTTGTAGCTTGCTTCTTTGTAAAGAGGTACGCGGTAGCGATCGAATACTGTTGCGTCTACTTCGCCTTCTTCACAACTTACACCTGTAATATCTGCTGGCAAGCAATGTAAGTAAAGAGCTTTGCCGTCTTTAGTGAGACTCATCATCTCTTCAGTACAAGCCCAATCTTTATGTTTACCATTTTCTTCAAGAAGAACTTTTTCTAATGCTTTAATGCCTTCATGGTCGTTATCGCCATACAATTTAGTACGTTTTTCCATAGCGCCGAATGGTGCCCAGCTCTTAGGATATACGATATCAGCATCTTTGAAAGCATCTTTCATGTCGTTAGTTTTACGGAAGGAGCCTCCACAAGCCTCAGCTTGTTTTTTAGCGATTTCTTCAACTTCTGGCATTACTTCATAGCCTTCTGGATGAGCTAATACAACTTCCATGCCAAGACGAGTGAACAAACCGATAGCACCTTGAGGTACGGATAAAGGTTTACCATAAGATGGGGAGTATGCCCAAGTCATAGCAAGTTTTTTACCTTTAAGATTTTCAACACCGCCGAACTCTTTGATGATATGAGCTGCGTCAGCCATGATTTGTGTAGGATGGTCGATATCACATTGTAAGTTTACAAGTGTAGGGCGTTGTTCTAATACGCCATCTTCATGACCTTCTTTAACTGCATCGGATACTTCATGCATGTAAGCATTACCTTTACCAATGTACATGTCATCGCGAATACCGATAACGTCAGCCATGAAGGAGATCATGTTAGCTGTTTCACGAACTGTTTCGCCGTGAGCAATTTGGGATTTACCTTCATCTAAGTCTTGAACTTCTAAACCTAAAAGGTTACAAGCGGAAGCAAAGGAGAAGCGAGTTCTTGTGGAATTATCACGGAATAAAGAAATGCCAAGGCCGCTGTCAAATACTTTAGTGGAGATATTGCGTTCTCTAAGAGCACGTAATGCATCAGCTACTGCCCAAACACCTTGTAATTCGTCATCAGATTTTTCCCAAGTTAAGAAGAAATCTTCGCCGTACATTTTGCTAACGTCTAAGTTTTGTAAAGTTTCAATACTTTTATTGAAGTCTGTCATCTGTAAGTCCTCTCTTTCAATTCCCTAAAGGGCTACTTAGAATCTAACTTTATATGGTACCTCATCAAATGGTGAGGTACCATATGAAATCCTTAATAATTAACTATTTTCTAGTTATATCCGTTTAAAATAGATCTAATTCAATTAATGTGTGATATTAGTCTTTGCAGTATACGGATGGTAATAATGCATATACAGCTGCACATGTAACAAGGTCTTGTTTCCATGTGATTTCGTTAGGAGCATGTGCTTGAGCTTCTGCGCCAGGACCGAAGCCGATGCAAGGGATGCCGTTACGACCCATGATGGATACACCGTTAGTGGAGAATGTCCATTTATCAGTCAATGGGCGAGCTTTACGCATTTCAACTGTGTCTTCTGCACCGATACGTTCGTTGCCATACAAGCTAGTGTATGCTTCTTCCAAAGCTTCTGTTACTTTGTGATCTTTAGGAATTACCCAAGTTGGGAAGTAACATTCGATTGGATAAGTTAAACCAGTCCAGGATGGACGAGCATATTCGTACATGGATACTTTCGCACCATATTTTTGAACATGTGGTAATGCTTCGATTTCTGCCAAGCAGGATTGCCATGTTTCACCAGCAGTCATACGACGGTCCAAGGAAACGGCGCAGGAGTCAGCCACTGCACAACGGCTTGGGGAAGTGTAGAAGATTTGGGAAGTAGTTACAGTACCGCGACCTAAGAAGCGAGCTTCTTCGTAGTGGTCTGGGTTGAATTTAGGGTCAAGCATTTTTACAAGACCTTTAATTGCTGTGCTTTCATCAGCAGAGTTAGCATTCAAGTCACGGATGTCTTGAAGAATATCTGCCATTTTGTAGATAGCGTTGTCACCGCGTTCTGGAGCAGAACCGTGGCAAGATACGCCTTGTACGTCTACGCGGATTTCCATACGACCACGTTGACCACGGTAGATACCGCCGTCAGTTGGCTCAGTGGATACTACGAATTCAGGACGAATATTGCGTTCTTTAATCATGTATTCCCAGCAAAGACCATCGCAGTCTTCTTCTTGAACTGTACCTACAACAAGTACGCGATATTTATCGTTAAGAAGGCCTAAATCTTTCATGATTTTAGCGCCGTATACAGCGGATACGATACCACCTAATTGGTCAGATACACCACGACCACCGATTTGTGTTTCATCTTCGAAACCTTCATATGGATCGAAGTTCCAGTTGTCACGGTTACCGATACCTACAGTATCAATATGAGCATCGAAAGCGATAAGAGTTTTACCAGAACCCATGTAACCAAGAATGTTACCCATTGGGTCTACTTCAACTTCGTCGAAGCCAAGGTCTTTCATTTCTTTTTCAATGCGTTGAACGTGCTCTTTTTCTTCAGAACTTTCACCAGGGAAAGCTACAATTTCACGTAAAAATTTTGTCATCGCTGGGCCATAAGTTGCCGCTGCTTGTTTAATTGCTTGTAAATCCATAATTAATGCCTCCTAACGATCTTCACCGTACCACATAATGTTTTTATATCTTTCAGGGTCTGTATCACCTTCAGTGGAGAAACAGAGAACCTTTGAAGACGCATCTAATTCTAACTCTTTGCGTAAGTCTTCATATTCTGGCATTGTCATAAGTGCCATTACAAGACCTAATGGAACCGCACCAGACTCACCAGTTGTAATTGGAGTATCGCCTTTTATTGGTGCACCACCAACGCGCATACCTAAACGTGCTACCCAGTCTGGAGCAGATACGAATACGTCTGCGTGGTTTCTTAAGATATCCCAAGAAACTGTATTTGGTTCGCCACATGCTAAGCCTGCCATGATTGTTTCAAGGTCGCCTTCTACAATGCGAGGTTCCCCATCATCAGCTACAGCGCCTTTGTATAAGCAAGCTGCTGCTTCTGCTTCAACAACAACCAATTTAGGTTTTTTAGCTGCATTGCTATATAAGTTAGTGAAGTAACCTACTACGGAACCAGCAAGAGAACCTACACCAGCTTGTACGAATACATGAGTTGGAACTTTGCAGTTTTCAGCTTCTAATTGAGCTGCTGTTTCCATAGCCATTGTGCCATAGCCTTGCATGATCCAGTTTGGAATTTCTTCGTAACCTTCCCATGCCGTATCTTGAACTACAACACCATTTGGAACTTCTTTAGATTTTTTAGTTGCTAGGCGTACACATTCATCGTAGTTGAATTCTTCGATTGTTACTGTAGCGCCTTCATTTTCGATTTGTTTTCTGCGGTATTCTGTAGAGCCTTTTGGCATAAATACTACAGATTTTTGACCTAATTTATTTGCAGCCCATGCTACGCCGCGACCGTGGTTACCATCAGTTGCAGTGAAGAATGTAGCTTGGCCGAATTCTTCTTTTAATTTTGCAGATGTTAATACCTCATATGGTACATCTTCAACTGTTTTACCAAGTTGTTGAGCCACATATTTACCCATCGCATAAGAACCGCCCAACACTTTGAAAGCATTTAGACCAAAGCGATAGGACTCATCTTTTACGAAGAGAGAATCAACACCGATATGAGATGCTAAATTTTTAAGTGAAACAAGTGGAGTTACCGTATATTGCGGGAAACTTTCGTGAAACGCTTTAGCTTTCTTAATTTCTCTAACATCCATAACCGACAAAAACTTGTCGCTAGATGGTGCCATCGTATTACGTTTCCACTGAATTCGTTCCATATTTGCCTCCTAGGATTCTTCCTTTACAGTATTTAAATCACTATAAAGGGTAAACTTAGAAATATTAAAATACTCTGCTATCTTCTCTGAAGATTTAGAGATAAGAAAAGCCCCTTTTTCATTTAAGTAGGTAATTGCTTTAAGACGTTCCACCTTACTCATGAGTGGCCCAGGTTTCCCCACTAAACGTTCTGCTTCTAGTAATAAATCATCTAATAGTTCTGACACGCTTGTAGTAATTTTTTCAACAGATCCAGCATCACCTTGACCTGTATTTACTAAACTATCCAAAGCCCGATGCATCATAACTAGCTCGGTTATGTCTTGGTTAATCCCTAGCAAGTAGGCTATGCACCCCTTATCATCACGGATATACATAGTAGATGATTTTAATATTCGACCATCCTTAGTTTTTGTAAGGTAACCGAATCGACCTTCGCTACCGTCGTCATAACTTAGTACATCTAAAACGGCATGAGATGGTCCATCGCCAACATGACGATTAGTTATGGTACCATTTTCAATATATACAAGTGATGTATCGATATCACGCTGCAAGTCGTGAATCAATACCTCACAAGAAGGCCCAAATTGAACGGCCAACCCATGAGCTATCACCTGTAATCGTTCTAGTGTACTCATAAAATAACCTTCCTCTCATCGGTATTGGTTACTATTTTGTGGACTGAAAGCTTCAGCCTCCGAATTAATTAGTATGTTGAGATTCATTCTAACTAATTTTGTAGCAACCTAATTTTTTGTTAGGTTCCCTAACTTGATTATAGTTCTATGTGCACAAAAATGCAACGACAATATGCATCAAAGTTATTTGTAATTATGCAAGCATATTCATCAATAGCGAAGAACATATATAAACATTGTGTTTTTCATCATATTATTTTTTAGTTATCATTTTTTTTGATAAGCAAGAGATAACATCTTGCAAAAATAAATAATATGGAATTCTATAGAAGTAATGCGTGTTCTTCATATCTATATCGGGATTTATATATATGCTTTATAAATATTCTTTGTATTCATTAGAAAGAAATTTTTCGTTCTAATTGAAACATTGATGTTATATATAATAAATGTAAAAAAAGCTGTAATAACGAATTTATCGTTATTACAGCCTTTGTATATTGTTGAGATCAAATTAAGCGTTCGCTAAAGTTTTACCTAATTCTTGGCATTGAGCTTTACCATCATCATCAGGTTCACCTAAAAGTGCTACGCCATCAGCTACTAATTCACCACCAGCATCTTTAATGCGAGTGCCCCAGTCTTCTAACCAAGTGCCACCCCAACCATAGGAGCCAAAGATTGCTACTTTTTTACCACCCAATTTAGCTTCTAATTCTGTATAGAATGGTTCAAATTCGCCTTCTTCTAATTGTTCTGCACCCATATCAGCACAGCCAAGAGCTAGTTTTTCGTAAGCTGCTGCGTCATCTACGGATACTTCAGAAACAGATTTAACTTCAACTTCTTGACCTGCAGCTTTGATACCTTCAGCTACTGCTTGAGCCATTTGTTCTGTGTTGCCTGTACCGGACCAATAAATTACACCAATCATCTTGTACCTCCTAGGCCGTTCTTGCGACCAATGAACTAAATGTTTTTCCCAACATCAATTGAGTTTGACAAAAATTACGACATGCTTTGTAACATAAGAAAGAGCGCTTTGCATCTACCACATCATGATAAACTTTCCACTCTCCACACATATGGTATCCGTTGCCACGACGAGAAATGAAATATTTCACATCTTTTAATGGATAACCTAGAAATACGCCGATTTCATGTGGAAAATCAATACTCGCTTCCATACGATATCTTAAATGCTCAAGCATCTCCATAATGCTCATGCGATCATGATAACCGTAAGCTTTCAAAAATGTCATCACCGCAGGTTGCCGTACATAGTCTCGTAATTGCTTCTCACGGAATACCAATAACAGTCTACGCGCTTTACAGCGACATAATTCAAAGAAGAACAATCCTTTTTCATTGAACTCTTTATTATATTCTGTCAATACAAATTGGATTTGTTCATTCATGTCCCGTGGAATAGAAACCAAATTCGAAAGCTTAATCCCTCGAATTGCCGGTGCACAATGATATCCAATGATATGGTCAATTGAATTCATCATAATAGTACCTGCCTGTTGCACATCGTTAGAATTCTCTCTAATGAGAATAATTCCTATACGCCCATAGTACTCTTGATGAGAAAAATTGTCAAGAATAATTGATATATATTTTCAATAATTATTTATTTTTTGGCATTAAGTAAACCTTTAACTTTAGGGAAAACCGTAGCATCATTAGCCTCATCAATAGCGATAAAACGTGCATTAGGGCCTGTATATTTATCTTCAGAAAGATTAATATGCAAGATTTCATTATAAGAATTATTATTAGCTATGCTTTTATATTTTAATGTACCCTCATAGGCATTACCTTGTTTTACTAATGGTTTTACTACTGTAAAAGTACCAAGTACCGGGCTATCCCCCTTGTTAATAGCAGCTGCTAATGCACCAAGGGCAGATGGATCAGTATTTACATGTTTTGTTTCACTTATGCGACTGGATAACTGTTTACCTAATACTACATTAGCATACACTGCATAATGCATTTCATTTTCGTTTTTAATATTTAATGTATATACATCTGCAGAAGTTGCACCTGCTTCAACAAGAACAGACTTTACATCCTTTTTAGCATCTCCAGCAAATAGAGCTTTAGGATTGTTCGGATACACGGCAACACCTTCAGGCAATTTAACACCTTGGTATGTTACCGTTTGGCTTCTATTCAAAATAGACTTAATATTCGCTGCAGAACCAACAGCTGGTACAGATACTAATACAGCTGCTGCCGTAGCAAGTAATACTAATTTTTTCATAGTTCTCCTCAACGAAACATGTTCATAATACATTATCAATACAACAACAAGAGGTGACTCTAACAATGGGCTACAATTTCTAACAACAACCATAGGTTAAAGGTCTCTAATAATCTATTACGAACAAATTATCTCTAATAACAACACAGTATTAAAGAACCGCCCACCGAGGGGCGGTTCTTTAGCATCATGGTTAGCTACCACGAATACAATATTATTTCTTTTGTTCTTTAGCCCAGCTATCGCGCAAACCAACAATACGGTTCATTACGATATGTTCAGGAGTGCTATCTTTATCAGTTACAAAGTAACCTTGGCGTAAGAATTGGAAACGATCGCCAGGCACAGTTGTAGCAAGACAAGCTTCACCTTTACTATTGAATACTTGTAAGGACTCATGATTGAAGTCACCTAAGAAGTCTTTACCGTCAGAGTCTTCTTTGAGCAAGTAATCATACAAGCGGGACTCGATATCTACTGCAGTAGATGCTTCAACCCAGTGCAATGTACCTTTAACTTTACGCGTGCAACCACTGCCGCTCTTAGTTTCAGGATCATATGTACAGTGAATTTCTGTAATATTACCATTCTCGTCTTTAATAACGTCAGTACATGTAATGAAATAAGCACCTTTTAAGCGTACTTCTTTACCTGGTGCCAAACGGAAGAATTTCTTAACTGGCTCTTCCATAAAATCATTACGTTCGATATAGATTTCACGACCAAATACAACTTCACGGTTGCCAAGTTCTTCGTTTTCAGGGTTATTTTCAACTGTTACAAGTTCTGTTTGACCTTCTGGATAGTTTGTAATAACAACTTTCACAGGATCAATTACAACCATCGGACGCATAGCCTTGAGTTTCAAGTCCTCACGGATACAGAACTCAAGCAATGCAATATCTACAATACTGTCAGCCTTAGCTACACCAATGCGGTCACAGAAATCACGAATCGCTTCTGGAGTGTAACCACGACGGCGTAAGCCGGAAATAGTAGGCATACGAGGATCATCCCAACCAGCTACAAGGCCAGCCTCAACAAGAGCGCGCAATTTACGTTTAGACATAACCATCTTAGTTACATTTAAGCGAGCAAACTCAATTTGTTGTGGAATTTCAGTGTCGTCCCAGTCCTCTAATATCCAATCATATAATGGGCGATGAACTTCGAACTCTAATGTACAAATAGAATGTGTAATACGTTCAATAGCATCTTCAATAGGATGAGCATAGTCGTACATAGGGTAAATTACCCATTCATTACCTGTATTGTGATGTTCAGCTTTTACAATACGATAAATAACAGGGTCACGCATAACGATATTAGGATGTGCCATGTCGATTTTTGCACGCAACACCTTTTCACCATCATCGTACTTACCGTCTTTCATTTCTTCGAAGAGTTTCAAGTTTTCTTCTACGCTACGCTCACGATAAGGGCTATTGATACCAGGTGTAGAGTAATCGCCACGAGTTTGTTTAATTTCCTCTGCAGTTTGGTCATCTACATAAGCTTTGCCAAGAGTAATCAATTTCTTAGCATATTCGTACATTTCACCGAAGTAGTCGGATGCATAGCGAACCTCGCCATCCCATTCAAAGCCGAGCCATTTTACATCTTCCATGATGGAGTTTACGTATTCAATATCTTCTTTTGTTGGGTTTGTATCATCAAAACGAAGATTTGTTAAGCCATTGTACTGTTTGCCAATACCAAAGTTAAGGCAAATAGATTTAGCATGGCCAATGTGTAAGTAGCCATTTGGTTCTGGCGGGAAGCGTGTTAATACACGACCACCGTATTTACCAGTTTCGTTATCTTTGTTGATGATAGCTTCTATAAAGTTAACAGATACAACTTCTTCAGGAGCTACAGTTCTTTCAATGTCTTTATGTTCCACCGTTCTTACCTCCATAGGATAAATATTCTTTTATTTTACCATATTTTGCATAAAACCGCATATTTTTTAAGGTCTTATCATTTTAGTCAAAGTCAGTCAAATCAACGCCCGCCTTTTTAAGCTCTTCTAATGCAGATTCTACGTCCATTTGTGGCTTTTTATAGTTCACTTCTTCGTTTACACAAGTCTTTAACGGTTTCTTCTGAACACCAGCAATAATATTGTCCGCAGTCAAAATAGACATATCATAACGAGTTCTATCTGTGTAAGAACCAATATGTGGTACAATAAGGCAGTTTTCTACCTCTAATAATGGATGATCAGCAGGTAGAGGTTCTGGATCCGTAACATCTAGCGCGGCATAATCGATTTCCCCTGTTTTAAGTGCATTAATAAGCGCATCCGTATCTACGATAGGACCACGACCAACGTTAACAAATAGTGCAGTATTCTTCATTTTTTTGAAGAACGCATCATCGCACATGTGATAAGTTTCGTCTGTTAATGGAGCCATCACACATACTACATCACTAGTAGCTAATAAGTCATCCAGCTCCATATACGTAATTTTATGAATCTTGTCATCTATACGTTGATTACGGTTATGATATACAACGGTCATACCAAAGGCACGAGCACGACGAGAAATAGATACACCGATAGCGCCCATACCAATAATACCAAGGGTACGACGACTCAAATCAAACCCTTTAATGTTAGATGGTCTTTGCGCCCAACGTCCATCTTTTACGAAATTAGCATTTTCCAGAATACGACGACTAGCTGTGGCAATCAAGGTAAAAGCAAGCTCTGCTACGGTTTCATTTAAAACACCTGGCGTATTGCCATAAGGAATGCCTGCAGCTGTTAATTCATCAATATTTACATTGTCATAACCAACAGCGGCCTGAGCAATAACCTTTAAATTAGGTGCATTTTTTACAAGATCACCATCTACATCTAAAGGACGAACACACCACAAACCATCTGCGTCAACGAGCCATTCCTTTAATGTCTCCCGAGGCATTACTGTCTTTTCAGTCCATTGGCGCACTTCTACATGCTCTTTTAAATATGCAATCGCATCCTTGCGAACGAGACCATTTACTACTACTAGAGGTTTTTGTTCCATATGCATCCCTCCCATAAGAATTCTATTATTATACTTATATTTTATACTAGAAAGCTAAATTAATACAACAAAAAGGAGTAAGGCCTAAGCCTTACTCCTTTAATTTAGCATTTTAGTTTAAATTAGTTCAAATCTGCTGTACAGTTAGGACATTTAACTGCATCAACATGGATTTCTGTTTTACAGAATTGACATTCTTTAGTAGCTGGTGCTTCAGCAGCTTCTTCTTCTTTCGCGTTTTTCATCATTTTAGCCAATGCGCGAACCATCAAGAATACAACGAACGCCAAGATCAAGAATTGAATCAAGTCAGTGATGAATGTACCGTATGGCAATACAGAACCAGCTGCACGAGCTGTAGCGATATCAGCACCAGCCATGAATGCATCTTTAGAACCTGCGCTCAATGGCAAGTACAAGTTGCTGAAATCAATACCACCTGTGAACAAGCTAATAAGAGGCATGAACAAGTTGCTTACAACAGAGTTTACCAACGCTGTGAAAGCAGCACCAATAATCATACCAATAGCTAGGTCCATCATGTTACCTTTGAAGGCAAAAGCTTTAAAATCGTTCAAAAATTCTTTCATTTCACTACTCCTAGATACACTTAATTGAGAATGCGTTAATAACTGTACTAATCATAAAGGAAAGATGAAGAGATGTCAAGAATTTTCGATTTAGTTTTTCGAATTTATTTAATATAGTTTTTCATGACTCTATCTATTATTGTAATAAACCAGCAATCATGCGTACTTTTCGCACCATATTATTATATACTTCTCCCAAAATTTTATTTGAAATACGTAAAAAATAGAGTCTAATCCTACATCGGTTAAACTCTATTAATTAGAAAAAATAATTTATAGTCCTATATATTATATATACTATTATATGTTTATACCTAAGGAAAGAGCTTTAGCCCGTTCTATAACTGCAACAAATGCCGGCGGTATCATTTCGGACTCTAAGAATTGACTGATACGACGCCCTACAATAACACCTTTGTTAGCGTAGAACCAAGAGAAATAATAAATATGTAAATCATCTAATTTGCGATCTAAAATATTTGGTAAGCATCGTTGTACAATTTGGTTTTTCGTAATTCCTAGCTTAGCATAACCTCGTCGGGCCATATCCTTTGTCACCATTGGCCTTGCATCATCAATTATATCCTTGATAATTGCATCCATAATGGAACGTTTACGCAAGGATAATAGATGCGTAACAAAGTCCATTTCAAAACATATTTCATCTGTATAGAATATATTGCTATGGGCTTTAGCGTATTTCCCTTCTACATCTCGATCATAGAGAGCGACAGTAGGGATGGCAAATCGATTAAACAGTTTTTGTAGTTTACTAATAGAGGACTCACCACGTGCATTGATAAGACATATGCCAAAGTAATCAAAATCTACACCTAATTTTTTCCCAAAGCCAGCAAAACTGCCATACTCTGTTTCACCCTCTACAAGAATGATACACCGTGCATAAAGTGCCTCTTTAGCCTCAGGGAAGTGCATGATCAAGTGCTTTTCTACTTCCTTAGGGAAATTAAAGGTCACTCCACAAGCAGCACAAACCATATGGTTCTCATCACGGTACAGACGAATGATATGACGATAGTCGTCAACTAGCGCATCCGTACTATGGGTAACAACAAAGAGTTGGCCTAAAAGACCATTAATGTTAAATACATCTCTTAGCAACGCCAAAAATTCTTCGTTTTCATTCGTTGCAATTTGGCGATAATAATTTAGCACGGCTCGTTGTAAGTACGGACTTAAGTGTAACTCTGGCTCATCGACACTAATAAAAATAGGTAAATACTTACGCCCCTTTTCATCACATACAAGAAGGGACTCTAAATTCGTGGTAGCGCTATTAATCTTCATATAGATTTGAGCCAAAATCTTAAGGGCCACGGTCATAATTAAACGCACATTATCAGAAGAGTATTTCCGTTCCATTGCAGACGAAGTGGACAACACCTCTATGAGGTGTTGAATATTGAGCATACAATAGGGATCTAAATCCTTACGCAAACTGACGATTTCACGTTGTACATCATCGGTTACCATTTCCAATCTAGATACATAGTCCTCTAATAGCTTTCCTAACTCTACATAAACTGATGATGGAATAGTAAACAACTCTTGTTCAGAAGTATCTCGATGACACATATATAAAGCATGCCGAATCATAGATAGCGCCATAGGTTCAACACCTTTATCAGTCACGCTATATAGGCGCGGATATACCTCTTGTACCACTTGCTCTAATCGCAGTCGATAAGTTGGCCCCTCATTAGGGGTGAACATACTTTTATTATTTAATTCACCAAGTGATAGTTCAAAATCTATGCGAATCGGTTTATGTACATCCGTAAAATCATGCTCATTAAAACCGTGACATTCCATTACAATTTCTAAGAGATCTAAAAAGTTAGACTTACCTACTGCATTTTCACCAACGAAATAATTAATATCATTGTGAAAGCTTAAGGTCACATCAGCCAAGTTACGGTAGTTTTCAATATGCATCCATTTTATATACATAGCCCCTCCTTCTGCAGCTACTTTCAAAACGAAAGAGCCCTAGTATATTTTAATAACACCCCGATAAAACATTAGCACAAATCATTTTTCGCATCCATATATTAAAAGGTGCCAATCACGAATGTGATCAGCACCCCACTGTCATACAACGTTTGATATTGTATATATTCGACATTTATTTAATTTTATCCTCTATAACCTTGCCTTCACGCAAAGGACCACTTTGCTCTTTAAGGCGTGCTAGCATAACAGAGGACACAAACATGGCAATACCAGCCCCAACGGTTTCGATGGATAAGCTTTCACCAAAGAACAAGAATCCATAGAAGGAACTAATAAATACGCCAACGTATTGCAAGAATTGAGCCACTACGGCATTTGTGGTAACAAAGGCACCGGTCAAGAAGAACTGAGCCACCACGCTAATACTACCGATGGCCAAAATGATTAGCCAGTCCGTACCTTGTGGCATAACCAATGTATCAGTTGTCACTAGACCTGCAATCATACCAGTAATCATGAAATAAGCCATAATTTCAAAATTACTATGTTGACCACGTTTAGAGATCAATCGGATTGTCGTATAGGCCCCTGCAGACAAGGCAGCACCTAAAATTGCCACCAAAGCATACCAAGTAAAACCAGTAAAGCTAAATGGATTTACCATTACCATTACGGCTACAAAGATTAAAAGAAGCCATTTACCTGCTCCTTTAGGCACACGTTCCTTAAGGAATACAGAACTAAATATAAGTACAAATATGCCAGATGTTTGAAATAGAATCGTTGCATCGGACAACTTTAAATGCACCAATGCAATAAAGTTACATACCATACCAAAGCCACCGTAAAGGCCGCGCATAATAAGATATCCTCTATCCTCTTTAGAGAACCGAATGCCTTGCGTATACATAACGATGAGAACTGCTATGGTCCCAAATAAACCGCGGAAGAAGGCAATTTCCCCAGACGGAATATTAGAGCCTAGCATTTTTACAAACAAGTTCATCGTACTCAACAATAGAGCCGACAACAGTGCATACATTAGGCCTTTTTTAGCCATACTACCTCCCTATATACTAAATCATACTATCCCTTAACAAAATATATGCCGCCCTTCTAATGAAAGGCGGCATTGTATTATTTAGAGAATGTATTTACAAAATCCAAGATTTCTTGCTTCATATTCTCTTTATCGATTGCTTTTGTAAAGCGCAATGGTTTAGATTGTAATGCTTCTAATTGTTTAGGGAACGCCACACCCGTTACAGCAGAGATATTATCTAAGCTTTCATAAGGAGTCTCGCCCACCTTAATGTCCAACGCCTCACAGATTGGTGTAGGGAATTTGAACGGATGTGCAGTAGATGCAATTACAGTATGACGAGCACCATCTTCAGGATGTTTTTCTAATTCCTTCATGTACGCACCCATAGCAACCGCCGTATGAGGGTCCATTACATAACCATAGGAATTGTATACTTGTTGAATGATCGCTTTTGTTTCTTCATCACTAACGTAAGCACCAGCAAAATTAGCTTTAACGCGTTTGAACTCTTCTTCGTTAACAGTCAATTTACCAGTAGACTTAAGATCTTTCATCCAACCTGCTGTACGTTCACTGTCTTCACCAGAAATATAGTACAAGAAGCGTTCAAAGTTAGAGGATTCAAGAATATCCATGGACGGAGAAATCGTCGTATAGAACGGACGATTCATATCGTATGTACCATTTTCAAAGAAATCAGTAAGTACATTATTTTGATTAGATGCACAAACCAATTTGCCAATAGGAATACCCATTTTCTTAGCATAGTAAGCAGCCAAAATATTGCCGAAGTTACCTGTTGGAACAACTACGTTAAAAGCTTCGTCTTCATGGATAGCACCTTGTGCTACGAGCTCAGCATAAGCATTTACATAGTACACTACTTGCGGTGCCAAGCGGCCGATGTTAATGGAGTTCGCACTAGAGAACATAACGCCTTTTGCAGCAACCTCTTCGGCTGTAGCTTTATCTACAAATAAACGTTTCAAGAATTGTTGAGCATCGTCGAAATTGCCGTGAATAGCAGTTACATTAACGTTCTCCCCTTCTTGCTTTTGCATTTGCTCAGCTTGCATTGGGCTTACGCCATCTGTTGGGTAGAATACTTGGATATGTGTACCAGGCACATCTTTAAATCCTTCAAGAGCTGCTTTACCAGTATCACCAGATGTAGCAGTTAAGATAAGAACCTCTTTTTTCTCACCTTCTGCTTCTTTAGCAGCTACTAAAAGGTAAGGGAATAAAGATAATGCCATATCCTTGAAAGCTTGTGTACGGCCATGGAATAATTCCAAGACAGATACTTTTTCTAAGATAGAATGTAATGGTGCAATATCGCGTGTGCTAAAGTTAGCATCAGAATAGGCAGAGTTGATCATTTCATTTAAATGAGCCACAGAGAAGCATGGGAACAACTTAGCTAATACAACAGCTGCTACCTCTTGATAGTTTTTATCTTTCACATCATTGTAAGTTAAGCAGTTCGTAGGGAATAAAGATGGTACGTATAGACCACCATCCTCTGCTAAGCCGTGCAACAATGCATATGTTTCATTTACCGCAACGGTACCGCGGGTGCTAGTATAATTCATAGAATACCTCATTTATAACTACAATGTATTTTTCGAGTCTAATAGAACTATTATAGCATAAAAGCGCCCTAAAAGGGGCGCTTCTATAGAATAATATATTATTTTTATTATATAAAGATGTAACTAAGGTAATTAACCTGTTATTTGACCTATTATAGGAATATTGAAGTTGGCAACACCTATAAGTTCAAATCGATTATAGTTCACCTTCTGCTATCGCATCTAATGTATCAAGGGATGGGATGAAGAATAACATGCCTGTAATCGGTTTAGAATAGTCGAGCAACTTATCGTTTTGCGTAAACATATTGGTAAGCATTGTTTTAGTTACATCCCAATAACGAGCATAGCCGATAAAGTATGTGCCACGCACACCTTGACCTGGTTGTGCAAACGGCACATTCATACGAACGATTTTATGCTCTTCATCATCGCGATTATCTTGAGCAACAACTGTATGAGCTGCTGGATCTTTTTTATCATCATCTAATTCAATATCGCTAAACTTATGACGACCGATAAAGCTTTCTTGCATTTCTGTAGGAAGTGCACGCCACGCATCTAAATCATGAGTATATTTTTGAGCAAATGCATAGGAGCCATTTGTGAATTCAGGATCTTCATCACCAATAACACCCCACTCTACAGCTTCTTGACCAACAGGGTTTTCAGTACCATCTACGAAATCAATGATGGCGCGACCTTGTTCATAATGGAAGCCATGAGTTTCATCTACTACAGATGTAATAGGACGTAAGAACCCCATAATTTGGTCTACAACAGTATACGTTACAGACTCATCATTAGAACGTACATGGAGGAATAAATCAGCTGGTACAGCAGGTACGTCTTGTTTATCCCCTTTAATGCCAGTAAAATCTTCTAATTCTTTTGGCACTGGAGCATTAGGGAATAAATAATCCCATGCTTTACGGCTAAAACCAAAAGCAATAGCTAAACCAGAATTATTAGCACGAATGCTTACAGAACGTTTAATTGCTTGGATTCTATCTGCCATATCTTGAATCACTTCAAGCTCTGCATCATGATCCTCGCGGTTTAATAACAACGTTGTGAAGTTGACACTTTGGCCAGCATCTTTATACACATCTTGTGTTCTAGAAATATCTACTGCCATTGAATACCTCCTAATGAGAAAAATTCTTATATACTATATTTCTATAATAAGCCAATATATACATGTCGTCTAGTATGTATAATATTTGTGTTATTAGACTAAGATAAAAACCATATTCGTTTCAAAACATGATTGTATTCGATAAAACAAAAAAGAACTCACAATATCTGTGAGTTCTCTTTTCTTTGGTGGACCACCAGGGGTTCGAACCCTGGACACCCTGATTAAGAGTCAGGTGCTCTGCCAGCTGAGCTAGTGGTCCATGACACGACTAATTATATGCCTCTTTTATAGGAATGTAAAGAATATTTATTACATTCCTATAAAACATGTGCATTAATATTGTAACACCCAATCTTTCATGGTATTACAAGCCTCTGTAGGGAGTAAATCACTCGTTCCTACGCAGTCTTCACCACTATATAGTTGAAGTACACTATGAGTACGACTTACCTCTTTAACAACGACATGTGTTAGAGTATCCTTAGGTACACTAAATTGCAAACCGTAACGGCCAAAATAGGTAAATACAGCTTTTACAGTATCGTACTCTATATGGACTTGAAGGAATTTACCACCAGGCCAGCATGATTCAATATTTTCTTTTGATCTTGGTTTTAGAAAATCAAAAAATCCCATACTACCCTCCGATGCGCCACATTGGACGTTCTGGTTGATCCATTCCTATACCATCATGTCGTTCTTGTTTACGTTGTAAAGCACGCTCAATATGCTCAGCTAACGCCTCTACTGTAGCGCCATTTCGCACAAGCGAAACTAAATCGGCCTCATCATCACGCAGTAAACATAAGCGCATCTGACCATCTGATGTGAGTCGAACCCGATTACATGTATCACAATAGCTATGAGACATTGAGAAAATAAAACCTACCGCCTTACCACTTGGTAACGCTAAATACGTAGCAGGTCCAAAACCATATATTGAGTGAACCTCTGTAAGAGGGCCCCCACTCACACGTTCCAATTGAGCCTTCCACTCATCAAAGGTTGGACCATGGAATGCATCCCCTTGGAACGGCATATACTCGATAAAACGCCAAACAACAGGCCACTTTTCTACATACTGCAATAACGATTTAACTTCTTCATCAGACCAGTAGCGAGATAAAACGGTATTAATCTTTACAGATTTAAAGTTAGCATTAATAGCACTTCGTATGCCTTCTAGTACAGACTCAAGTTGCCCCTCTTTACCTACACAAGTAGCAAAGGCTTCACTTTCAAGCGAGTCTAAACTAATATTCACGCGGTTTAACCCGAGTTTTTTCAACCGTTGCGCTCGAGATGCCAAGAGACTACCATTAGTAGTCATCGAAATATCTTCAAACCAACCTGTATCATTAATGCGTCCTAGAAGCTCTTCAATATGAGGATATAACAATGGCTCACCACCAGTAAGGCGCACAGCTTTTACACCAATCCGATGGAAAGCCTCTAAAATAGTCATCCATTCATCAACAGTTAATAGTTGTGTTTGACTTTGAGGCGTAATTTCTGCAGGTCGGCAATAGGGACAACAGAAATTACACGCATCTGTCAGCGACAGACGTACATATTCAATTGTACGGCCCCATGCGTCTTTCATAACACACCTCGTTTACCAATACAGAATTATTTAATAATAGATACTTCATCACCTACGTGAATTGTACCATTTTTAAGAACCTTACCAAAAATGCCTTGTGTCGGCATAATGCAAGAACCAACTTGTTTCATGATTTCACAACCATGGTGACATTCCTTACCAATTTGTGTGATTTCAAGAATAACGTCTTTACCGACTTGTAGTTGTGTACCTACTGCCAATTCATACAGTACCATACCTTCAACTGTAATATTTTCAGCGAAATCACCAGGTTTTACATCCGCCCCTTGAGCACGCATATGGTCGATACTTGCAATGCCAAGCAAACTAATTTGACGGTGCCAATTGCCTGCGTGAGCATCACCTTCCATACCATGATCTACGATAAGATTTGCGGATTCAATATTATGTTTCTTTTGCCCTTTTTTCTCACTAATGGAGATAGCAATAATTTTTCCTTCTGCCATGTAGCCCTTCCCTTCTTATGGGAACATACCATATATACATAACTTTATATAAACATTTAATTGCAAAATAAACTTGTGATTCTCATTTTGGTGAAAGCATCACAAAATACTTTTACAATTATCTATATATTATAACATAGTATTCGTACATTTTCCCTGTGAATTTAATCACTAAAAAAAGAACTCTATTCTCAACGAATAGAGTTCTCATTTTTATAATTTAACGACGTATTAAAAAAAGAGTATTATAACAGCTTTTATTATTTGTATAAGCTTATAATAGCGGCTTCTTTAGCATCAAGATTTTGTTCAATAGCATTCATCTTAGCCGTTACATTTGCTACAAAAGCCTCATCTTTAATACCGGACAAATTGATACGTACATTTAAAAATGCTGCTTTTACCGCCGCCCTTGCATTAATAGCCGCAATGATACCATCGGTAATAAGATTTTGATTACCTTTTTTAGATGCTAACTCTGCTAAATCAAAGGTTTGATACGCTAATTCACCGATTTCAAAAGGCACCATAGCCGCGTCTTTATAAGCATGTTGAATTGCCGCTGTGCGCGTAGCCTTTTCTTCATCTGTATTCTTTGGCAAACCTAAGGCATTCATAAAGATATTAAATACATCTGCATCAGCTTGAGATAATTCGAGCATGCGATTACGAATCGCTTCGGCCTTAGTTTGTAGTTCTTCCATTTCGGACTGAACCTCTTCATAGCCTTTTTTACCAAAGGTTAAGTTCGCTACCATTTCTGCTAATGCTGCACCAGTTGCTCCAGTTAAGGCTGCAATGGCACCCCCACCTGGTGTAGGCTCTTTAGACGCAGTAGCAGCTACAAAATCTATAACACGTTGTTCTACTAAATTCATAACAAGACCTCATGTAAAAGCGATAACAAGATATCCTTGTTATCGCTTTGTCATTTCTATAAAAATATACAGGTAACACACTATATAAACTAGTGAAAGCAGACACTACCAATAGGTAGTTAAGAAAATATGTACTACAAAGAATTTATATTAGAATAAGCCTTTAATTGTACCGTCTGCTTCGATATCCATATTAAGAGCAGCAGGACGTTTAGGAAGGCCAGGCATAACCATTACATCACCGGTGCGGCATACGATAAAACCTGCACCATTAGCAACACGGATATCGGATACAGTGATGGTAAAGCCTGTTGGAGCACCTAATAAAGCTGGATTATCAGACAAGGAGTATTGTGTTTTTGCCATACATACAGGTAAACGATCAAGGCCCCAATCTGCTAATTGTTTAATTTGTTTTTTAGCTTTGTCTGTAAAGATAACGCCGTCCCCACCGTAAATGGTTTTAACAATTTTATTAACTTTCTCTTCCAAACTATCTTCTAAATCATATACGAATTTAGGTGTTGGTTTTGGACCTTCAAGCAACTCCACGACCTTTTTCGCCATATCAGTGCCGCCTTCGCCACCCTTTTCCCAACATTCATTAAGTTCTACAGGTACGCCAAATTCATCGCAGAGACGAGTTAACTCAGCTATTTCTGCATCTGTATCGGTAGCAAATTTGTTGATAGCCACTAAGACAGGTACGTTAAAGTAACGCATGTTCTCGATGGCTTTTTGCAAATTGCTGAAACCTTTTGTAACAGCTTCAACATTTTCAGTGCTAAGCTCTTGTTTAGGTACACCGCCATGCATTTTAAGAGCACGTAATGTAGCAACGATTACAATTGTATCAGGGAAGATATCACCGTAACGACATTTGATGTCTAGGAACTTTTCAGCCCCCAAGTCAGCACCAAAGCCAGCCTCTGTAACTACGATGTCACCTAATTTAAGGCCAAGCTTTGTAGCTACGATGGAGTTACAACCATGAGCGATGTTAGCAAACGGACCACCGTGAACGATAGCTGGTGTGTGTTCTAATGTTTGCACGAGATTTGGTTTAATAGCATCTTTCATAAGAAGCGCCATCGCACCTTGGCAACCAAGTTGATGAACATAAACAGGCTCACCTGCTAAATTACAACCGATAACGATACGACCAAAGCGTTCTTTTAAATCTTCTAAATCTTTAGCCAAGCAAAGAATAGCCATGATTTCAGAAGCAACAGTAATCATGAAGTGATCTTCTCGAGGGAAACCACACACTTTACCGCCAAGAGCAACCGTTACATTACGAAGAGCACGATCATTCATGTCTAGAACACGAGTCCAAGAAAGTTGACGCAAATCAATTTGCAATTCATTACCTTGATGGATGTGATTGTCGATCATAGCAGATAGTAAATTATTAGCTGCTGTGATAGCGTGCATATCACCTGTAAAATGGAGGTTAATATCATCCATTGGTACAACTTGAGCATAACCGCCACCTGCAGCACCGCCCTTAATACCAAATACAGGGCCTAAAGATGGTTCACGCAATGTGGCAATAGCATTTTTACCAATTTTTTGTAAGCCTTGAACAAGACCAATGCTCGTCGTAGATTTACCTTCACCTGCTGGCGTCGGTGTAATGGCTGTAACTAACACCAATTTACCATCTGGCTTAGATTCTAATCGGCGAATGGCATCAAAGGAAATCTTCGCTTTGTAATGACCATATTGTTCAATGTCATCAGGTGTTAAACCACATTTATCGGCAATAACCTGAATCTTCTCCATTTCATTCTGTTGGGCAATCTCAATATCGCTTAACATAAAGCCTCCTCGGCACTATGGCCACCTCAAAACTATATAATAACTATAAACTTGCTATCTAATATTCAATATTAAATGTCTACTGTAGATGTATATTTGTACAACTATAGTAATCTATTATATATGAAAGTACATCTTATGTCTAATAGTTATGTCTAACAATTTTAGTACTTCATCTAATATATTACGCCTGTTTAGTACATAACTAAATAGATAAAAAGAGCCTAGCGCATACATTTATACGCTAGGCAATTATTATATTAAAATAACTTAGAACGGGAATAAAATTGGCAATAATACAAGTGCCACGATACTAGATACAACGATAAGTGGTAAACCAGCTTTCACATAATCCATGAAGCTATAACCAGCAATGTTGTATACCATAGTATTCGCAGGCATACCAATTGGGGTAGCATATGCTAAGGAGCTAGCGATTACGATAGCTGCAAGCACCGCTTTTGGATCGAATCCCAATTGAGATGCTAAGCTAAGACCGATTGGTACTAATAATGCACAAGTAGCAGTATTAGACATGAAGTTCGTCATGAATACACCAAGCACAAAGATTACTACTAGAACAACAATTGGAGATGGACTAGCACCAAGGCTGTTTACGATAAGATCTGCAATTACAGAGCCAGTACCGGTTTTAACCATTGCGTCCCCAAGGGCCATAGAGCCAGCGAAGAGCATGATTGTTTTCATATCTATAGATCTAACAGCTGCACTTTCACTAATAACATTAGTAGCAACTAATACAAGAGCACCTATCCAGGCACTCACATAAAGTTTTACACCTAATTGTTTTTCAAAGATCATAGCAACAACTGTCAAAATCAATACAATTGCAGCAGTCCATTTTTTCCAAGACGGCACATGACTATAATCATCATTACCTTCAAAAGCACCGTCAGGTTGATGACTTGGAGCATCTGGTAAGAAACGTTTACCAATTGTAGCATAGAAAATAGTACCAACAATTAGAATTGGCAAACCTACTAGACCATAATCAAAGAAACCAAAGGAGCCTAGGCCCGCTTGTTGTAAGCCCGCTTGCGCAATCATATTGCCAGGCGCGCCGATAAGTGAAATATTACCACCCATAGCTGCAGCAAATACAAGAGGCATCAATAATTTAGTTTGTTTAAAACCACTTTTTTTGCAAATACCGATTATTACAGGAATCAGTACAGCAGCTGTACCAGTATTAGATAAGAAACCAGATAAAATGCCTGTAATCATCATAACTGCAACAAGTAAAGATGTTTCAGTTTTAGCAAACTTATGAACTACATTACCTACACCTACAGCAACACCTGTTGCAAAGAAGGCTTCACCAATAACAAACATGCCCATAAATAGTAAAACGTTTGGATCTACAAAACCTGCAAATGCTTCTTTAGCAGATAAAACGCCACTTAGATGCAAGCCTACAGCTACGATCATAGCAGTAATAGACAATGGAATTTTCTCCCACGCAAACATGACGATGGCAAATACTAAAAAGCCAAGAGTTATCATTACACTCGTATCCATAAATACCTCCCAATACGTGTAATATACCTAAAAAAGGGTACAAAAAAGGAGGATTGTACAAAATCCGTATAATCCCCCTATTAAGTTAATTCTTACAATGAAATTATTTAATGAAGCTTACGTGTTTATAGATTTCTTCTAACACTTCTTCTTTTTTCGCATTGTATTCTACTTTTTTATTCTCAAAGTAGTTATTACCTTCTGCATCGATGGATACGATAAGTGGACCGAATTCTTTTACACGGCAAGTCCACAAGGTTTCAGGCATACCAAGTTCACGCCAGTTAGCAGACTCGATTTCTTCTACTTCTGTAGCAGCAAGTACGGCATTACCCGCTGGGAATACACAGTGAAGTGCACCAAAGTCTTTACATGCACGTGCTGTTTCAGGACCCATACCACCTTTACCAACGATAAGGCGTACACCAGTTTGTTTTACAAATTCGTACTCAAATTTTTCCATACGCATAGATGTTGTAGGACCTACGGAAATCATTTCAAATTTATCATCCCCATGATCACGTACGATTGGACCTGCGTGCAAGATAGCACCGTTACGTACATCTACAGGTAACTCACGGCCGTATTCAACAAGACGACGATGAGCAACATCACGGCATGTTGTGATATGACCATTTAAATATATAATATCCCCTGCTTTGATACCTTCAAGATCAGCTGCTTGAATTGGTGTTGTCAAAATATGTTTAGCCATTAGAATGTCACTCCTTTGTGAGATAGAATTTCGTACTTACCATCTTTATCAAATACTACATGCCCGCGGCGATGGTTCCAACAACCAACGTTAACAGCTACAGAAATTACAGATGGATGACGGGAGCCATGCTCGATGTTAACACCCATTACAGATTTATCACCGCCCATGCCTTGTGGACCAATGTGCAATGCATTGATGCCATCTTCAAGCAATTGTTCCATATATGCAGCTTTTTCATTATCTGCTTTAGAGGATACTGGGCGCATCAATGCTTTTTTAGACATAGCTGCTGCTGTATCGATAGATGTTGCAATGCCTACACCAACTAATAATGGAGGACATGCATTTAAGCCATAGCTTGTCATCAAATCAAGTACAAATTTAGCTACACCTTCGTAACCTTCACCTGGCATCAATGTTTTACCAGAACCTGGTAAAGAGCACCCGCCACCAGCCATATATGGGAAGATTTCTACATCATCACGGCCAGGTACGATATCCCATGTAATGTACGGAGCTGTACGACCAATATTTTTACCAGTATTAAATTCATCAAAGGTTTCTACACAGTTATGGCGAAGTGGTGCATCTTGTGTAGCTTGGTATGTAGCATTACGCAAGATTTCTTCGAGTTCACCGATCAATGGGTAGTTAGAACCTACTTTTACCCAGAACTGTAACACACCTGTATCTTGGCAGGATGGACGATTTAAATCGAAGGCCAATTCCTGATTCTTTTTCATTGTTTCATAAATTGTTTTAGCTAATGGATTTTTTTCATCTGCAGCAAGCTCTTTAATTTTAGCTTCCACATCATCAGGTAATTTCTTTGCTACATAAGCAATGAACTTTGCGATGACATTTGTCATTTCTTGCACTTGTTGTTCTTTCGTACTCATCGTAAACCTCCAAAAGGACTTCATTATTTAAGACGCAATTATTTCTGTTTCGGAACCTTAGCTCCTTTCGATGATTTCATTCTACTCTTTTTTCAGGATATAACTATCCAATTTACAAGTTGATTTTTTCTGATAAAAGTGTAAGGGAACTATAATAAATCACCTATATGGTTATATTTTAACGCATACAAAATATACAATTTCACCTATATACAAGCACAAAAAGAGCACTACCTATCAAAAAGTAGTGCTCTTTCAATGTCTAATGATCAATTACTTTAGAATATACAAAATTACCTATACCTAATGATTGTATATATTCCTAAAATCAGTTACGAAATTATGACAATATTGTTTGCTTACTAGCGTATTTGATCTTTACTACTATGACTTCAACTTACTAACAATAGCTTCTAGCTGTGCTTTCACATCCTCTAACTTTTGATTGGCTTCATCCAACTCAACCGTTTCTCTAGCTTCAGGTTGATAGGGCAAGCAAGATTGTAATAGGTCCATAATATCCTCTTCTTGTGTAGAGATGATTTCCTTCCAATCATGTAACTTTGTTTTACGTCCCAACTCTTTTGCTTGCTTGCGATATTCTGATGGGGTGGTATGAAAATGCTTTTTAAAAGCCACATTAAAAGCCTTAATATCTGCAAAACCACAATTGATGGCAATATGAGCCACACTATCTGTAGAGTTAGCCAAACTTACGGTAGCCTCCCGTAGTCTCAAACGCAATACATATTCTAAAAAGGAAACACCTAATTGGCGTTTAAAGAACTGTGACGTATAGTTCACATTATAACCACCAATTTTAGCAATATCTTCCAATTCAATTTTTTGCTGATAGTTTTCGTCAATATAAGCAATCATCTTGTCAAAAGCAGCTTCCTTCATATCAGCAGGCTTTGTATTTGAATGAATAGACTTAACCGCCTCAATCTCGCTATATACATCACTAGCTAAGCCTAAGTAATGATGCTCTAACCACAACTGATTGGCCGGACTTTTACCGTCCACCATTAACAACATCATCATGGCTACATGGTATCTCACTGATGTAAAGAATGGATTATAACGATTCGTTTCATCAGATCGAACCATAAATTGATACATACTAAAATTAGGATCAAATTGTTGGAAGAAGTTCTTCCCTACATGAATAACGAGGGCCGTTGTATCCTCTTCTAAAGCTAATGTAGCGTGTCCTACTTGAGGAGAAATAATAATTGTATCGAGTGGCTCCATCGTGAAAACCTCACTATTACAGCTCATCTCAATACGGCCCTTTAATAAGATAAGGATTTCCGTTTCTCCATGCCAATTGTAATGATAGGTACTAACCTTATATATATGGCTACTAAAATCTATATGATTATGTTTGTATGTATAGTGGAAATAATCCATATTAGCTATATGCTCCCTAAAATTTTAACAATAATTATTAAGTACCAAGTTTTATAAGCCAATTTTCTCTAATAGAGATAAGGTAAACATAGAAATACCTGCACCGATTCCAGCAGCTACTGATATTGTCAGATACGGAATATCAAGAACTATTTTAAACGTTTTAAAAAACAGCACTATCTGTAAAAGTCCACAGGTCAAGGTTGTCCCAAAAATTACTGCGCCTGCGAAAACCATATTAACAATATTTGTCAGTACAAAAACAGACATCAGTGAAAAAATAAATAACTCTATACTCTTAACTAAAAATATTTCTGAATAAGCATATAAATACACCATAAAAACTCGCTTTAATGTTAATGCAGCGTCAGCCCCTCTTGCTATCAACAAAAAGACAGGCACGAACACAACAGACATAACGACAAAAGTTACAAATGATCCTGCTATATTCATTGCAAGAGTAGGATTAATTAAAAGTTCAGCTAATGTTGTTGTAGATTCAGGTTTTAATAAATTAACACTTACGCTCCCCAAAGTCATAATAAATAGCATGAATACTATATAAAATACAACAGCTTTTATAGAACCGCTTAAAGTTCCTCTATCCCGAAAGTATGGCAACCATAAGTTAGGACTCACAACGGCATTAAAAATTTGTCTATATACACTAATAGAGTCAGTACTATTAACCACAAAAACCTCTCTTATTTACATAAAAAATGCATCCCTTAGAAATTCAAGGGATGCATTCATTATGATATATTTATTTAACAACGGTCAACAGCAACTTAATTTGTAATTAAGTCTGGGAGTGTGACAATCTTATATATAAAATTACATAAGAGCTGTAATCGCTGCTGCTAAACCGAAGAAGATACCTGGTGCATTGGCTAATGCTACTGGAATATCTCTATGTTCTTTAAACAAACCATATAAAACCCATAATGTACAGTTGATAGCCGCTACTAAAGGTTGGATCCAATCACCAGTACCTGGATGTGCTAAGTTGTTCATAATTTGTGGGAAGTAAGATACATACATTGCTACAGCAGTAACAGTTGCAACTTTCCCTAAGTTTTCCATAAATTTTACTTGATTCATTATATCCTCCAAATTGATTAACTTTATGTTGTTATTAATTCCTCATGAACTATATTCTACTCAGTTTAGAGAATCTAACTATCCAATATAAAAGGTAAATTTTTGAATAAAATTAAGCCAAAAGTATAGTTTCCCTTATCTTTTTCTTATTCTGATGACACACACATATATAAATTTCTCTAGGAAACATATGTAAAAAAGCACTATTCATAACGAACAGTGCTTTTTAAATCATTTACCCTAAATTTAATATATAGAAAATCACCTAATTCTAATGTTTCTATATGATCCAAAAATTTAATTTACATTAGTCCAAATTCTATTTACAACATATTCGAGTTAAACCATCAATCAGAAGATTAATTAGAACATTAATTATAATGCCTTTACCACGTCTACCACGTCGGCCAACTTCGCTTTTAAAGCTTCTAGTTTTTGACTCATAAACTCTAGCTCACTCTTAGCACGCGAATCATCTTCATAAGATAAAAACGAATGTAGTAGCTCAAGGACATCTTGATTTTCAACTGATACGATTTCTACGCCGTCTTGCAATGTAGTTTTACGGCCAATGGCTTTTACTTGCTTTCGATATTCGGTGGGAGTCATACGGAAATACTTTTTGAAAGCTACATTAAAGGCTTTAATATCTGCAAAGCCACAACTACTCGCAATCCTAGCGATCGCCTCATCTGAGCTCGTCAGCTGAACAGTTGCATCTCTTAATCGCAATCTCAGTACATAATCTACAAAGGAAATCCCCATTTGGCGCTTAAAGAATTGAGACGTATAAGCCACATTATAACCACCAATCTTAGCAATATCTTCTAACTCAAGCTTTTGCCGATAGTGTCCATCAATATAAGCAATCATCTTATCAAAGGTAGCAGGTTTAATATCGCCAGGTCGTGCGTTTTCATGAACAAGTTTAACTGGCTCAAATTCTCTAAATACATCACCTGCTAACGCTAAATAATGATGCTCAACCCACATGCGATGTACGGGACTTTCACCTTTAGCCATCAACAACAACATCATCGCCGCATGGTGACGTAAGGTGGTAAAAAATTGATTATGCCTAGTACTTTCATCAGAACGCACAACAAATTGATAGGATCCAAAATCGGGATCATACTGTTGATAAAACTCGTTCCCCACATGAATTGTAAAAGCTATTACATCCTCCTCAAGGGCTAATGTTGAATGCCCCACTTGAGGTGAAATAATAACTGCATCAAGAGGCTCTAAGGTAAACAATTCGTCATTACAACTCATCTCAATGCGCCCTTTTAATAAGATGAGAATCTCTGTTTCCCCATGCCAGTTGTAATGGTATGTACCAACTCGATATATGGTACTACTAAACTCTATGTAATTATGTTTATATGAATAGTCGAAGTAATCCATTACACTTTTACTCCCTAAGGCAATTTCGCTCTTAACGCCTGTTCCTGTGATTTACTCACTTCTAACAAGGTAGATTCATCTTTAGTCCACGGACCAAATAAAATTTGTTCTACCACAGTTCCAACAGATTCAGTACATAATTTTGAATTATATACTTGTTCTAAATTACGTTTATACACTTGAAGGCTTTCAAAAAGTCCACTCTGTTCTAGTTCAGTAATATTAGCGACCAAGGATTTTACAATTCCATCATGATGCCCTTTAGGTGTGGCTCTCGCTTGCAGCGGATCTACTACAAGCATTTCTAGATAACGTAATTGCGTCGTCAAATAAGATAACTCTGGCTTAGTAGCAATCAAACAAAAGTCGACGGTATAGCCTTTAGATTTTAATAATGTAGCTGTATTAATTGGTACTGCGGCTGAACGTAATGTGCCTTCAATAATTAAATTGTATTTTAAAGAGCTTAATTTATCAATTACAGCCTCTACCATCTTACCGGCAAACATTTTTGTGTAATCTACACTATCAACACCATATTTCTCTTGTAACTCTCTAAAATACGGGTGTTGAGCACGATATGTATCGCCATCAATGACAATATAATTACCTTTTGACTCTAGCATTTTCACACGATGAATTGTGGTTTTCCCTGCTCCACTTTGACCACCTAAAATAACAGCACGAGGTGTACTAGATATATTTTTATTAAACGTTAATAAATTAATGGTACGTTCTAAGGCCTTATCAAAGTCTTCAGAATTATAGGACTCAATAGCTTGTACATCACTAGTCTCTTTAACAGCTTTAACATCACTAATGTCATAAGAAGCTTGTGCTAATGACTCTGTAATAGTATTTTCAAGTTTTACCATATCTAACTTTAGAATATCTAACTCATGTATAGACGTAGCTAAATATAACTCTGTATTTACAATATGAGAATACGCTTTTAATAGCTCTACACAGTCACTAGTGCCACTCCCCTCAACTAAGTTACAGAGACGCGCTAATGTTTCCGCGCTTTGTTCTTTTAGAACTTCTATTTGTAAAGTTAAATTATACTGTTCAACGACATTCATACATTCGACCTCTCTTAACGCATTAAAAATGCATCCCTTATAATCCAAGGGATGCATTCATTATGATATATTTATTTAACTACGGTCAACAGCATCTTGAAGTTTTCTCGGGCATCGAGGCTATGAGGCACTTCAGATGGCATAATCAATGTTTCACCAGCTTTCACATTGTGTTCTACATCACCGATGACGATGTGTGCCTCACCATCAAGAATTTGCACAATCGCGTCACCTACAGTTACATGCGTTGAGATTTCTTCGCCCTTTGGTAACGCAAACAAGGTAATACTGAGGCGTTCA
Source organism: Veillonella rogosae JCM 15642 (assembly GCF_002959775.1). Taxonomy (GTDB): domain Bacteria; phylum Bacillota; class Negativicutes; order Veillonellales; family Veillonellaceae; genus Veillonella; species Veillonella rogosae. Next base: position 143,190 of record NZ_PPCX01000012.1, read on the forward strand.
TTTTGGGCAATCGTAATACTAATCACTTGCCCTTCTTTATACTCTAAACGATCGTCTAGATGTAAAATTTCGTTCACTGGGATATTTTTTGTGAAAGTCTTACTCATAGAAATCACTCCTTATATAACTATATGATGGTAAAAGTAATTAAAAAGTAGATTGAAATACATTTTGTCAAAACTTAATTGATGTAACTAAAAGGATTATCCTTTCGTTGAGTTTATTATAAATTAATTGAGATTTAATTTCAGTACCTATAGCAACAGAATTAAAATAATTTTATATAAACAAATAGACGAGGCCTCTAAATAGACCTCGTCTTATTATTATCACTAAATATTACAGATATGTAACATCCTAAATTTTGAAATGTTAAACGTCTATAACTATTAATCTCATATAATTTAAATCGCAGGTAGCAGCCCTAATAGATACACATCAAAGGTATCGCCAGGATGTACTTCGTGTACACCACGCGGAATACATGCCAATGCATTAACCGTATATAAGCCTAACATGCTACTACTATTAAAGTGACGGTTAGCCACAAAGCGTGGCGCACCACCACCAAAGATTACTTTACCTTGTACATAGCGATCAAAAGCATTGCGTTTAAAAATTTCCGAATCCATAACACAGGCCACCACTGGTGTAGTCCAGTTTGCCAAACCTTTATAGCGCTTCAAGGTTGGTGCTACGATTAAATGCCAACCGTTAAAGGCAGCCCCTGGATTACCAGATAGACCAAAGATGATTTGACCTTTCGGTGTCACAGCACCATAAGATGCCGCACCAGGACGCATTTGAATACGTGCATAAATAGATTGAGCACCTAGTTTCTCATAAATAAGTGGCATCGTATCAAAGAGACCTACCGATACACCACCAGAACTGATGATAATATCTGCCTCTTCACTAAGTTTCAACACGTGGTTGATTTCAGACTCTAGTTCCTCAGGAGCATCGCTTACGTGATAGTGTGTAATCTTGTGAAAGCCTAAATCTTCTAAGAGGCCACAAATCATAGCTCGATTAGAATTATAGATTTTACCAGGTGTTAAGCTTTCACCAGGCTCAATTACCTCATGACCTGATGTAAGAACTAACACGCGAGGCATCACATTGACAATAACCTCAGTCAGCCCAAGACCCGTCAAAATGGTTTGTACCGTAGATGTTACCTCTGTACCTCGTGGAATCACAAGGGTTCCCGCAACGCACTCTTCACCTTGAGGGATAATATGATCGCCACATTGATAGTTGCCTTGAATAGTAATCGTTGTTTGCGGTTCTCCTGTGCCAACCACTTGTTCTTGCATGATAACCGTATCACATGTATCAGGCACAGGTGCACCAGTCATAATACGAACTGCATGACCAGGTTCAACAGGGTGCTCCCACACAACGCCGGCACCAATAACACCGTCAACGATATAGTCATTACGACCCTCTTCGTAGGCAATGGCATAGCCATCCATCGCAGATTTGGGGAATGCAGGTACATCAGTTGAGGCCATAATATCCTCAGCTAATACGTATCCCTTCGCAGCCTTAACAGCAATAGTTTCAGTTTTATGAACTTGTGTTTGTAAGGCCTCATCCCATAATTGGAGTGCCTTCTCAACAGTAACGACGGCCATGTAAACACCTCATCATTTCCTGTATATGGCGTACCAATTCAGGTACGTCTTGATCCAACTTGTCAATTTCAATTGTCGCCACTCGGTCCATTGCATCCGAGATAAGCTCTTCCGTATGTCCCTCTTGTGTAACCTCTATAATAGGGGCAATACCTTGGGACCGTGTTTCTAGTATAACTATATCGACTGGCATATGCTGTGTCAAATCATACAGACTAGACTGTTCTTTCGTACGTATACGAATTGCTGTTTCATTAGGCCCTGCAATAGCAACCGCATTAGCCCCTGCTTTATAGGCAAGGTCTGTATCTGTCCCTTCATGATCCATGTGAAAGCCGTGTTTATCACTCTTTACAACACCGACGGATAAACCAACTCGTTGTAATTCTGATACTAGACGTGTTACTACCGTTGTCTTTCCTGTTTTCCGTTTAGATGCCACTACACTAATAAGCGGCACACGACGGAACTCATTTTCTGCTAAAGCACGTGCCCATTGGTAGTCTTCAAATCGATTAATATTACTTAGTTCCCAAGTATAATCACTAGCATCTACATGCTCAACATGACCGATGACATCAAGGGCATGATGCAAAGACATATCCTCACCGACGAGAACAGACTGAATTAAAGATGCAATATGCGTTCTATAAATGCCAGCCATAGGCTCAACTTTATCTCTGTCACCATAAGGAATAATGGCGTTCCAATCATTATGATCTACTTGGTATAGCCAATCAAAATAGAGATCCATCTCCATAAATGGCATATCCACGGCCATAACTGCATAAGCAGGGCTAGGTCCTACCGCCAAGGTGCTATACAGGCCTCCTAACGGTCCACATCGCTCAATAGAATCACGAACAATAGAAACTTTTTCTTGTTCATCGTTCGATAATGTATCAATAATATGAGTCTGTATGGCATGACCTAATTGCTCATCGTCCCCAATAGAGATCAAAATATCATGTACATCTGCATCAAGCCCCTTTCGGAGGGCATGAGATATGAGACTTTCACCACCAACCCAGGACAATAAAGCCTTTGGTTGGCCCATTCTGGTACTAAGACCACCAGCTAAAATAATTAAACCTAATTTATCCACGACGTCGTAAACCTCGTTTAACACCTTGATAGATGAATAATAAAACTACAATATTTAAAATGCCATCTGGCACCATATAGGAAGCATTATAAACCATAGAGTAAATCCAAGGATTTTGCCCTTGTGGTGCATAGCTAGCAAAGACTACGGCGCCACTGATAACAGATACTGCCCAACGCAATGCGATACCTACAATAGAGCCAGTAATAAGTCCAAAAATAGAATCTTTGAAGTAACCGCAAACGCCAATAACACCATACGCTACCAAGTAATCTAAGATAATACTTAAATAATGAACAGATGATTTAAAACCTAAAATAAAGTGTAAAATACCGTACACAACACCGACAAAAATACCGCGTGTACCGCCCCAACGGTATGCATAAATCATAAGTGGCACTAAAGCTGCGGCCTTAATAGATCCCCCTTGTGGCATATGGAAAAGCGTAATAAATGACAAAACTTGGGCAATAGCAATTGCCACGCCTGCTTCAGTAAGCATACGAGTTTTTGATTGATCCATTTCAATCGACCTCCTCACAATTATATGTTTTCATATATGTATTTTAACTGATATTTTCTATTTATAAAGTCTACTTGTATTGTACTACAGTTTTTTTGTGATACCAAACAAAATATTCGGAACGTATTGAAAATTTTGCGAGTCTCTTGTATAATGGTACAGGTTCAATATGTAATACTCGAAGGAGATATAGAAACTATGATTAACACAACGAACATCTTTGATTATGAAGACGTGCAATTAATTCCTAATAAATGTATCGTCAGTAGCCGTAGCGAATGTGATACACATGTAAAATTAGGTAAACGCACATTCCGCTTACCAGTGGTACCTGCAAATATGCAAACTATCATTGACGAAGAGTTGGCTGAAAAATTAGCACGCGAAGGCTATTTCTATATCATGCATCGTTTTCAACCTCAACGTCGTATGGACTTTGTAAAACGCATGCACGACCTTAACTTATATTCTTCCATTTCTATCGGCGTAAAAGCTGAAGAATTTGCTTTAGTTGATGAATTCAAAAAAGCAAACTTAACACCTGAATACATCACAATCGATATTGCACATGGTCACTCCAATGCAGTAATCGAAATGATTCAATACATTAAAAAGAACTTACCTGAAACATTCATTATCGCTGGTAATGTTGGTACACCAGAAGCAGTTCGTGAACTTGAAAATGCTGGCGCTGACGCTACTAAAGTAGGTATTGGTCCTGGTAAAGTTTGTATCACTAAATTAAAAACGGGCTTTGGTACTGGTGGCTGGCAATTAGCTGCTGTTCGCTGGTGCGCAAAAGCAGCTACAAAACCTATCATCGCTGACGGCGGTATCCGTGACCATGGCGACATCGCTAAATCTATTCGTTTTGGTGCGACTATGGTTATGATCGGTTCTCTCTTTGCTGGTCACGAAGAATCCCCAGGGGATGAAAAAATCGTTGACGGTAAAGCAGTAAAAGAATACTTTGGTTCTGCTTCTGAGTTCCAAAAAGGGGAACGCAAAAACGTAGAAGGCAAAAAAATCTTCATCGACTCCAAAGGTTCTATCTTTGATACATTAGTTGAAATGGAACAAGATTTACAATCTGCTATCTCTTATGCTGGCGGCACTACTTTACAAGCAATCCGCAAAGTAGACTACGTACTTGTTAAAAACTCCATCTTCAACGGCGATCGCTAAAATTAATACTACATGTAAAAGCCACAGGTTATATCCTGTGGCTTTTTTGTGTCTCTGGGGCTATTATTTAAATTAAACTTCAGCTTCTTTTGATTTTTCCATTAACATATAAGCGTATTTACCAGTACCTGCACTTACTACGAGTAATGCAGTCAATACGATAAATGCCACTGTAAGACTTGTACCATGAGCGATGAAACCAATCAATGCTGGTCCCATCAAAATTCCCATATAGCCTAGCATTGTAGATGTTGCCACAGCTTGTGTCATAGGAATTACATTTTGTTCCCCCATAGCAGAGAACAAGTTTGGTACTACCATAGCTAAGGAGATACCAAGTAATAAGTAGGTATACATAGAACCATAGCCAGGTAAGAATACGATAAGGCCCATTGCAATGGCACCTAACAAATAACCACCAATAACAACTTGTTTAGAGGTTAAGTGTTTACCAATTGTATTACCAAGAAGACGGCCAATACACATAGTTCCATTAAAGAGCATAACGCCCATAACGGCTTCTTCGATAACAATACCTTTATCTTCGAATAAGTATAGTGCACTCCAATCCCCTACTGCACCTTCAACTAAGTAAGATACAAAGGACAAAAGACCAAAGATAATAGCAATGGGATGGAAGGATAATGGGCTTTTAGATTTTTTTGTAACCTTTGCATTTGGATCACTGCCAAAGGTCAACATAAATTGGCTAACCACAACCATGGCAATGAATAATACGATGAGAAGTCCCCAAATACTTTCATTAACAGGTAAGGATAATATTTTCAAGAGCACCAGCAAAACACCAGCACCAGCAAAACCACCTAAACTCCATCCACCGTGGAAGGCACCCATTAAATGTTTCTTACTTACCTTTTCTGTCAAAATTGCCTGTAAATTTGCAGAGGCACCACTCAGCCCCATGCCAACGCCAAAGAAAAACAGGGCTATGGTAGCTTCAAAAATAGTAGAACACCACGTCACAATACCAAGGGATAACATACCAATAAAGCTACCAATGGTAACGGTTTTCTTGCAACCTAAGGACTCTACCAGTTTGCCTGCTATAGCCATAGCTAAACAAGAACCTACACCGAGCAACAAAATCATGGATCCTAGTACATCTTCACCGATGTTAAGCTTTGCCTTTAAATACGGCACGAAGCCTGCCCATAAGGCGGTATACATGCCAGGAATAAAAAAGGCCCCGAAAGCACCACGAATATTTGCTGTTGAAATAGAAACTTGATTGTTCATTACATCCTTTCTGGCTTCTAGAACCGTCCGGCGAAGAAAGGCCCTTTTTATCCGCAGCGGGCTAAAACTTGCACCATTGCAGGAAACCATTTTAATTACATATGATTTAATCTTGGAATATAATAAACCTCTTTACAGAAAATGTAAAGAGGTTTATTTAGCATAATTCAATATTAACGTTATTCGTTAATAGAATTTAATTCAATGCCTTTTATAGATGGTTTAAACACAGTCATATACAAAGTATAGATATTAATAAACGGAATAAACAAGGCTACTAACCAATACCCGCTAAGACCTGTATCATGTAATCTTCTAACAGTACAACTGATATTAGCTAACATATACCATATCCAAAAAAACCAATAGATAACTAAACTAGCAACAATAGCTGTATCTATATTAAAAATATTTTCATAGAAGTAAAACAAAATAGGGTTGAGAGCATATGTTATGATCTGGAACATAAATACGCCCCAGTATAACTCTTGTCTTTTTGCTCTAGTTCGATAATCAAACAACTTGTTAATAAACATAGTTCTAAAGGAATCTATAGAATGAGATAAACCAATCGTATCCCAAATATCCTCTCGCTTTTTATCACCACTAGAACTATATATCGGTTTATAGCTGATAATGTATTCTCCACTTTTCTGCTTTCCATTTGGCAAACCATAACGATTAGATTCTTTATTAGAAGGCACAAATATTAGCAATAAGAGTACTATATACTCATAGAAAAGATAAATGTAAAAGTCTACAGTCACTCTAAGATCTATATCAGTAAGGTTTTGATTATATCCCCAAAAGCCTAGTAGTAGTATATTAAAAATTAAAATAATATACTGTAAACACCGTCCAAGAGCACTACCACTATAATCATTTAAGCGTCGTTTACCTAATTCTGATAATGTAAAAGCACCTAGAAGATTGATGACAATTGTCATGATAAAAAATATCGGCTCATCAATATAATAATCAGAGGTGAGAACAATTCGTCCAAAATAATTAGAAAAAGTATCATTTGGAGTTAACTTTAAAGAGTCTACAATACCTAAAAGATTTATTAAATTGCCAATATAGACTTCTAAGAGAAGAAACAATACCCCTATAAGGTATGGAAATCTTGTTAGCCTTTGGTTAAGAAAAAGATTCTTAACATTAGACTTTAATAATAGCCATTCATCCAAAAAATTAAAGTTAATCATTCAAGCCCCGTATTTCATATATCTAAAAAACATTAATAACAGTACTAACTAGTACCATAACATATTACACAAGTTTTAGTATATATCTAAGTTTAATAGAGTATCCATATCCCCATACAGCTAGTAAGTAATGCCACAAGAACAGGTACCGCAGTTCGTTTAAGTAAGTCTACTGACTTAATATGTGCCACACCTGCTACGCCGACCATTACAGGACTAATAGGGCTAAGGAATAAGCCTAGGCTTGCACCGTTTTGCATACCAAGCATAGTAGTAATCGGATCAAGTCCTAGATGAGCTACGATATTTGGTACTAGTGGAACTAATGTAAATAAAGGTGCCACATTGCTGCCAGTTACCATGCTAAGACCTAACATACCACCCCCTAGGACAGAGGTAAGTCCTATGGAGTTAAGGGATAGTGTTTGAAGTGCACTAACTAAGGATTCAATAAGACCTAAACTCACTAGTCCTTGTGCAAAGATTTGTCCCCCTATAATAAGGGTCACTGCATAGGAGAATTGGTTCCCCATACCTTCAAAGAAAATCGTTGTACTCTTAAGGACGATCCGTAAATTACGGTGTCGAATCAATTCCGCTAACAAGGCAATACCAAAAGCGAGCATCATAGCCAGGGTTACATTCATCTTCACACCAGGAAAACCATATTGACTAAAGCCCAAGATAAAACACAATGGTAATAATGGGAATATCATATACAGCTTAGGCCCTATTGGAGCCTCTGGAATACTTTCACAAGCATCTATAGTCTTAGGTTCCTCCACTCGATCACGATATTTCTGCCAGAAAAAGTGTGCTATAGCCGTCACAATAGCGACTAAGAAATAAAGACGCAACTGGTAGCCTACAAAATAGTTTGGCACAGGCATATTCAAGGTCTTTGCAATGAGTAAGGTAGATACCGCACCAGGTCCTACGTCCATAAGATGTCCCGTAGCAATAACCGCTGCAGCCCCCACTGGGCTCACCCCAAGGCGAAGCAATACGGGATACATAGTAACCATCATAAGGAGGGCAAGACTCAATGGATTAGGTACACAAATAGACAATCCCATATTAAGAAGAAACATTAGGGCCAGTACAATATATGGGCGATTCAGACGATATAAAGGACGTATAAATGTATGTGCCAATCTCGTCCCTGCCCCAATATGTTCCATATATTTTGCATAACCAGCACAGGTCATAATCATGAGGCCTAAATTTACTATATTCTCGGACGTCGTAATTCGCACAATATCCATAGCATCAAATACTAAGACACCTGTAGATTGAGACTCAACGAGTATAGCATCAATCCAATTTGCTTCATAAGCAATAAACATCATGAGAATCCCCATACCAATTAAAACTGGCTGTGGTTGATAGCGCTTCATTAACAATATACCTGTAATAGCAATAATGGTGATACATATAACTATATTCATAAATAAGCACCTCTCAACTAGAGAATATATATTAGACCTATATAAGATGTATACTACACTTGTATTAAACCCATGTTATACCTATATTATACCTATATCATGCACAAAAGATAAATAAAGATACAATGAAAAAGCACCATTATCCTTAAGATAACAGTGCTTTATTCCTTCTTATACTTTTATTTATGCTCTTTTAACCATGCAATGGCATATTCTGCATATACGGCAGATGCCGCAGATAGTACGGAGTCATCCATATTGAATCGATTATTATGATGATCGTACGTAGCCTCGATTTCAGGATTTTGAATCCCAATAAAAGCAAAGCAACCTGGTTTATCTTGTAAATACCATGCAAAGTCTTCCCCTGGCATTACTTTACGCATTTTAGAAAGTTTGTCTTTACCTAATGTATCAATAACGACACGTTCCGCCAATTCGCTAGATGCAGGATCATTAATGGTAGACGGTACTTTTTTTACATATTCTAATGTAGCAGTTGCTCCATAAGCCTCAGCAGTATGTTCTACTACGCGTCGTATGGATTCAACATAGTACTCTTCTTGGTCTGGGTCAAAGAATCGAATAGTTCCCCCCATTTTAGCTTCACCAGGGATAACATTCCATTCAGATCCAGAGTGAATGTTACCAATAGTGAGTACAAGAGAATCTAAGGCACTAACATTACGAGACACTACAGTTTGCAAGTTCATGACGATAGCACTAGCTACTACAATGGCATCAATCGCTTGATGTGGCTGTGCACCATGGCCTTGTTTACCTTTTACATTAATAGTAATCTGGCTACTTGCAGCCATACGAGGACCTTCTTCTACAGATATGAGTCCTGCTGGCAAATCAATCCACACGTGACCGCCAAAGATAGCATCTATCTTATCATACCAATCACCAAATTTGATGAAATCTGGTGCACCCGCTCCTGTCTCCTCAGCAGGTTGGAATGCTAAATATACATCGCCTTCGATGCGATCTTTCATAGACATTAACATCTTGGCAGCACCTAACAAAATAGCCATATGACCATCGTGACCACAGGCGTGCATTTTGCCTTCAGTTTCTGATTTATAGTCTACTGTATTATGTTCGTGAACAGGCAATGCATCAATATCAGCGCGCAAAGCAATGGCTTTGCCTGGTTTACCACCTCGGATGATACCAATTAGTCCGATACCACGCGCTGTATCTACATGAACCTCTACGCCCATAGATTCTAATTCTTTAGCCAGTGTCTTAGTTGTTTCAAACTCTTCATTACTGAGCTCAGGATGTTTATGAAAATATCTACGCCAATCTTGAACGTAGCCTTTATATTGTTCTATTAAATCGCGACTATGCATGATATCGCCTCCTCACTAAATCCCAATATTACTAGGAATAACATGGTAAAAGTAAAAGAAAACGACAGGCAGTGCCATGTCGTTTTCTTAGTTTCTTATCGGTTGCGCAATACTGCTTGTACCGCTAAGGATACAACAGCTGTTGCAACTGCTACAGTAGCAGTGATTTTTGCTGTTGTGAAAAGTTCTTTTTTTGTAGGTTTTGCTTTAGCAGCAATATCCAAAGTTTTTGCTACAGCAGGAACCAATACTTCGTTACGTAAGGATTCTGTATTCATATTTACTCCTCCAATATAGACTGTTTCTTCTAGGGTAACACGAATGAGAACTAAAGTCTATATATTCATCGATTTATTTCAATAATTACACGGTTACGTAACTATTTTAAATGATATTTATGAAAGTTATCCTTAACATTATTTTGCAGCTAACTCTTCAATAGCTTCAGCTACAATAGCAATCGCTTTTTCCAATTGGTCTTGAGGAATATTAAGAGCTGGTAAAAGACGTACTTTATTTTTTGCAGACAAGCATACAACGCCCTTTTCAAGACATTTCGGAATGACTGCTTTTGGATCTACTGTAGTTTCAATACCAAGCATAAGGCCCATGCCGCTCACACCTAGAATACCAGGTTTGCCTACTAAGGTAGTTTTTACATAGTCCCCTTTTGCTTTTACAGAATCTAAGAATTCTGGTGTTAAACGATTAATAATAGTATTGCCTGCTGCCGCACAGATTGGATTGCCACCAAAGGTTGTAGCATGTGCACCAGCATTTAACACATATTGCATCTTTTCATTGAATAATGTAGCCCCCATAGGAAGGCCCCCTGCTAAACCTTTTGCAGTAGATACTACATCTGGCTCAATGCCAAATTGTTGGTATGCATATAGACTACCAGTACGGCCATTACCAGTTTGTACTTCATCGATTAACACGAGTTGATCCTGTTCATGAGCATATTTTGTTACGGCTTGTACGAACTCTTTATCCAAAGGCATAACACCACCTTCACCTTGAATAGGTTCCATCATGATGGCACAAACTGCTGGATTATCAAGAGCTTTTAAGGCCGCATCAATATCATTAGCAGGTGTATGAATAAAGCCTTCTGTAAATGGGAAGAAATGTTGATGGAATACATCTTGGCCTGTAGCAGACAAGGTAGTAATAGTACGACCATGGAAGCTATTAACCAAGGTGACGATGACATGACGACCTTCACCGTATTTGTCATGGCTATATTTACGAGCTGCTTTGATAGCACATTCATTAGACTCTGCACCAGAATTAGAGAAGAATACCTTCTTCATGCCCGTTTTAGCGCACAGTTGTTTTGCCAACTCAATTTGTGGCAAAGAATAGTATAGATTTGAAATGTGGTTCAACGCATGAGATTGTTTTGTCACCGCCTCTGTCCATTCATCGTCATCTACACCAAAAGCCGTTACACCGATACCAGATCCAAGATCTATATATTCTTTACCAGTTATGTCCCATAAAAGGGACCCTTTACCCTTTTCAAAACATACGTTAAACCGGCCATACGTATTGGCTATATATTCTTTATCTTGTTGTTCAAAATCGATTGTATTACTCATTACATCCTCCGAACGTACGGCCTTGCCGTCGTCTATCTATGTGAAAGGTAATCAAATGATTACCAACATTACATCTATTGTTTTAAGCTACAAACATAGTACCAAGACCTTCATCGGTCAATAATTCGATAAGAATGGCATGTGGAATTTCACCGTTGATGATGAATACCTTCTGTGCCCCTGCTTCGATGGCCTCTAAACAGCAATCTACTTTAGGAATCATGCCTCCTGCAATAATTCCATCTGCTTTTAATTGATCCGCCTCTGCCATAGTAATTTTAGAGATTAAAGACCCTGGATCATGCACATCTTTGAGTACACCATCAATGTTAGTCATGGCCACCATAGTTTCTGCCTTGAGAGCACCTGCAATTTTCGCCGCTACCGTATCAGCATTAATATTATAGGTCTTACCATCTGCACCCATACCAATAGACGAAATAACAGGAATATAGCCACGGCTAATGACATCGTGGATAATGCTCGTATCAATGGTATCTACAGAGCCTACATACCCAAGTTCTTCGTTTTGTTTGTGAACTTGAATCATATTACCATCTACACCACAAAGACCTATTGCTTTACCACCAAGATCGGTAAGATCTGCTACGAGACCTTTATTAACCTTACCAGCTAACACCATTTGCACAACATCCATCGTCGCTTCATCGGTAACGCGTAAACCATTAGCAAAATGGGACTCAATGTTCATAGCCTCTAAGGTGCTATTAATGGCAGGTCCACCACCATGTACGAGAACAACCTTTACGCCTACTAATTGGAGTAATAACAAATCCTTCATAACAGATTTTTTTAATTCTTCATCAATCATGGCATTGCCGCCGTATTTAACGACTACGTACTGATCTGTATATTTTTTTATATATGGAACGGCTGCCGTTAGTATTTGCGCCCGCATTGCGTTTGATACATCCTTCATAGTATTACCTCTATCCCAATGCTAATCCAGTCTCTTCTGGCAAGCCTAACGCAATATTCATGCATTGAACGGCTGCACCAGATGCACCTTTACCTAAATTATCGAATATGGCATGAACCATGATGCGTTCATCATTGCCTGTCACATAGATTTTCATGCTATCCGTATTGCTTAACTGATTGGCATGTAATATACCCGTATTACTATTGTCAGTAAACGGTATCACTGTAATGATAGTACTATCTTTATAAAAGTCTTCTAATACCTGTTGCACTTTATCAATACTGATTGGTTTTCTACACAAGCGACTATGAATACCAACCGTCACCTCCATACCAGAATAGTAGTCATCAACGATAGGCATAAAAATAGGTGCTTCACTAAGTCCACACACATGCTGCACCTCAGGCAAGTGCTTATGTTGTTGACTAAGACCATATTGACGCGGTGCATAGAGGAAATAATCCTTTGGTTCACTTTCATATTGGCCAATCATCTTTTTACCACCACCGCTATAGCCTGTTAAGGATGTGATAGTGAAAGGATAATCTGTTGGCACAAGACCAGCTTTTACAAGAGGTGCAATACAAGCAATCATCCCACTCGCATGACAACCAGGGTTAGCAATATGTTTTTTAGTAGCGATGGCTGTTTTATAATCCGCACCGAGCTCTGGGAAGCCATAAGCCCAATCAGCCTCCGTTCTAAAGGCAGTCGATGTATCAATGACCTTACACGGTAATTCACCGATAGCAGCCATGATTTCTTTAGATGCTGCATCAGGCAAGCAGAGAAATACAATATCTGCCCCTTTAGCTACCTCTTTAATAGCTTCCACATTTTTACGATCCTCATCAGCAGTGGCGAGTAACTCTATATCTTTTCTATTGGATAACCGTTCATGAATTCTTAGTCCCGTTGTGCCTTCATGACCAACGATAAATACTTTATAGGGTGTCATAATAAACCTCAATTCTCACCTAGTGGTGACTCACACCTATCTATGTAGCCTTTCAGCTATTATAAACAGGAAATAAACTATACAATTCATCACCATTAGAGAGATGAATTTATTTCATTGGATAGTCGCTAAATGTAGCAACCATAACGGCCTTAATCGTATGGAGACGATTTTCTGCTTCTTGGAATGCTAAGGAGTTTGGACCTTCAAATACATCTTCCGTTACCTCAATACCATTCATGCCGAACCGTTCAAAAATATCTTTACCTACTTGAGTTTCCGTATTGTGGAATGCTGGCAAACAGTGGCAGAACTTTGTATTTGGATTACCTGTTAATGCCATCATTTCAGCGTTAACTTGGAATGGCTTGAACGTATTAATCCGCTCTTCCCACATATCATATGTATCGCCCATAGTTACCCATACGCCTGTGTAGATTACATCTAAGCCTTTAACACCTTCCGCTACATCATCTGTGCAGGTAATGGTAGCACCTGTTTCTTTTGCAACTTTCAAACATTCTTCATAGAATGGACCGGCTGGCCAATATTGTTTAGGACCGATAAGTCTAAAGTCCATACCCATTTTAACGGCGCCACTCATTAAGGCATTACACATATTAGATTGACCATGACCCACATAAGCATAGGAGATTTCATTCAATGGTTTATCAATATTTTCTTGAAGCGTCAAAAAATTCGCTAATGTTTGTGTAGGATGATCCATATCGGTAAGGCCATTCCAAACAGGTACACCAGAATAATCAGCTAATGTATCTACATCGGCTTGATCAAAACCTCTAAACTCGATAGCATCATACATAGATCCTAGAACACGAGCTGTATCCTTCAAAGATTCTTTTTTATTCATTTGAGACCCTGTAGGTCCAAGATACGTAGTATGGGCCCCTTGGTCAGCAGCACCGACCTCAAAGGCACACCGTGTCCGCGTAGAGTCTTTTTCAAAAATTAATGCAAAGTTTTTACCTACTAATGTTTTGATTTCTTTGCCTGCTTTTTTATCGGCTTTTAATTTTGCTGCTAAGTCCAAGAAGTATTTAATTTCTTCTGGTGTGTATTGAAGCATTGTTTTAAATGATGTATGTTGTAAACTCTTCATGATAACCTCTTATATTCAAACTACTTGTTTAACTATTTTTCTTGTAAAAATTCGGCGGCAATGGCAGACATCATTGTTATACCAGGTTCTAGGATGCTTTCATCAATGGTGAAAGCCTCATTATGCAAGGCCGGATTACCTTCAAATCCAGTACCTAACCAAAGGAAAGCACCTTTTATTTTATGAAGATACGCGGAGAAATCTTCTGCAGCCATAGACGGGAATTCAGGATGTACCACCGCTTCTTTACCAAGATATTTCTCTACAATAGATGTGGCATAATCGATGGCGTCTGGATTGTTGATAGTAGCACCATGACCACGTTTATAATCTAAAGTACTTTCTGTTTTAAACATCACATCAAGCGCCTGTAAGCTTTCACCTAATCGTCGCTCAATATAATCCCGTTTTTCTGGTTCATATGTACGGCAAGTGCCCTCTAGATACACATCACCACAGCCTACGTTATATCGGTCACCACCATTGATGACACCGATAGTACATACAAGATTTTCCATTGGATTCGTTTCACGAGCCACCATGGACTCAACATTAACAATCCAGTTTGCAGCAGCCACGATGGCGTCTATCCCATTGTGAGGTTCTGCGCCATGAGTAGCCTTCCCTTTAATGTGTACGAGGAAGTGATCCGAAGCAGCCATGAGATTTCCTTTTTTAAGCCCTACAGTTCCCACTGGTAGTTGAGGCCACACATGAAGACCATATATCTCATCTACGTCATCGAGGATACCGCTATCTATAATACCTTGAGCACCTGGGAATAAAGCCTCTTCTTCCGAAGGTTGAAATACGAGCTTTACAGTACCGTGCAATTGGTCTTTTATAGACTGTAAAATAGCTGCGGCTCCAAGCAAAATCGCTATGTGGCTATCGTGTCCACAAGCGTGCATAACACCTTTATTTTGGGAGGCAAATGGTAAACCTGTTTCCTCATGAATGGGTAATGCATCTATATCGGCACGCAATGCAATAACGGGACCTGTATGAGCTCCTTCGATCTTGCCGATTACCGCATAATCAGAAATATCATTTACAAAAGGAATCCCTAGTTCGGTGAGAACCTTTTGAATAAATAAAGACGTATTTTGCTCTTCACCAGATAACTCTGGATGACTATGAATATGTCGACGCCATGCTATAACTTGTTCTATATATTGTGAGGCGTATTGTTTAATTAAAACTTGTAATGTATTCATTACTGTATCTCCTTTATACACATAATGTATTATTTATACATTTTTTGTGTATTTTTATAACCTATGTACGTATTATAATACCTCCAAACACAAACCACAAGTATTTATACGTAATTTATGTATTTTTATTTTATATATTACAAATTAATTTTAGTCATAGAACTGTAAACTTAACGTTAACATATTACATTCTTAGGAGATTTTTCATAAAAATAATTAATATATGGCTAATATTATTTTAGTATAAAAACAAAAAGACACCTTTTAAAGAAGGTGTCTTTTCGCTATTTCGTCTTATTTATTATTATAATCTTATTTTTCAATGACTGATTCATCGAGCTGTGTACCATCAGGCAAGAATGCTTTTACAATCAATTTATTTGGTGTAACAGTCATAGTCATATAGTTATTCTTATCACGATCTGGCGCAACATATACGTCTAGTGGATGCTCTTTCCACTTAGGACGGCGAGCATCACCTGCGATTCCAGTAAGGATATAAAGAGGACCTGATAGATCTCGATCAAAATTGCGCACATGCCCTCTATTACGATAGGAATGTAAATGAGCTGACAGAACTAAGTCTACATTAAACTCATCAAAGATAGGCATAAATAATACGCCTTCGTCATCAAAACCTATAGCTCTATTTGCACCTGGTCGATCAAAGGCATATTGGAATGGATCTCTATGCATAAGAACGACGGTCCATTTTTTAGTGTTAGTCGTTAAATCTTGGTGTAACCACTGAACCTGTACATCGTACAAATCGGGATGATGCGTATCATGATTATCCTCATGATTACTTTCATATAACATTGTATCTAATACAATGTAATGAACATCACCGAAGTCATAGGAATAGTAACGACGATTAAAAATTTCATTCCCATTAGGCGGAACTGCGAAGTAATTCAAATACGCATAAGGCTCGCGCATTTTCCAATCTAATGTATACATCTCATGGTTGCCTAATGTCGTTGCTAATGGCACATTGGCACTCAACGGTTTAATAGAGTTAAGCCATGTACGCCATTGATAGGCTTGTTCCCCATTATCTACAAGGTCACCCATACTAATATACAGAGCGGTCCTTGGGTTGCGTAGTGCTGAGCTCTTTACAATCTCTTCCCACTGAGAGTAATCCCCCGACTGAGAATCGGGGTAGATGAGCACATCATATACGCTAGCACCAGCCGTTTCTAGACGGTACCAATCACTACGGCGGTCTGTACCGTAACCTACGCGATATTCATATTTAGTATTAGGTGTCAAACCTGTCAATGTAGCCTCATGAATATAGGTAGTACTACCATCATCGGTAAAAGCTTTATCTGTAGCATTTATGGTTTGTATAGTATCGGTCCCATCTTGGCGATATTCTATGATAGCATCAGATTCACTGTTATCAGACTGCCACATAATGGTTCGGCTTGTGCTATTATCTTGAGCTACAATTTGTCGAATATAACGGCTTTCGGAATCAAGGAGCGGTTTTATCGCTTGACCACTCACAACAGCTGCAGTCCGAGCAATTCGACTGTATATAGTATCCCTATATACATAACTACCTACAGTGGCACCAACCACGGTAATAATAGCTAGTAAAGATATAATTAATCTTTTTTTGTTCATATAATTCCTTTATTAACTAAACTGTTTGACTAATATTTAATATGAACACATTATAAAACTTACACTTAACTTTAAGTCAAATAAGATTTTGCTATACCTCTTGAATATCTACTTTTCTATATCTAGCAGAAACACAACCCAACATATTTAATTGCGGTATGTTCCATTCATTAGGTAAATAGATATCACATGTGATTTCATCACCTATAGAATTATTGGCTATAAATTGATAGCGCCCTAATTCTTCATTACTGTATACTCTTTCAACCTGATTTAACGTAGTGGCACCCCAAAATCGACTAAATTCTGACCAAATAATTTCCGTATCAACTTGAGATAACTCAACCTGTAGTCGATATGTTATGCCAACTTTGCATCGTTTTTTTAAGCCCTTTTCGTCAGCACTACAAACCTTAGTGGAGCCTTTATCAAAAGACCATTCTAGACCATCTAATGATTTAATTTGGGTAGAAAGAAGATTTATCTGTTATTTTTCGTAATATTGCTTCATTTGTGTATAGCCATTAACGATGACTTCGATTTCACCCGTTCTAGGATGGAAGATAAGACCGTGAATAGGCACATCTTTAGGAATCAAAGGATTCATGCGCAATTCGTCTACTGTATCCTCTACATTTTCAGCAGGATGTGTAAAGCCATCGGCCCAGCGTTCCATTTCTTTTCTCACCATGTGAATCGCTTCAGGTGCAATGCCACGAGCCAACATTTTTTTAGACAAGCTTTCAGCTGTCGTTTTAGCCATACCACATTCATGGTGACCAATGATAAAGATTTCATTTACACCTAGCTCAAAAATACATACAAGTAAGCTACGCACGATACCATCAAAAGGACCTGTAATACAGTTACCTGCAGTTTTAACGATTTTTGCTTCACCGCGGCCAATATCCATGGAGTCCTCTAAAAAGTTTACGAGACGCGTATCCATACATGTAACGATAGCCATTTCGCGGCTCGGCATTTTACTACATTTAGTGTCGGTTTCAACGTAACCCGTATTTTGATCTTCTACATATTCTCTATTATGGGCTAAAATATCATCTAATAAACTCATAGTACCTCCTATATAAAAAGACCTTGGTACACAACCAAGGTCTTCATATCAATAATGGTCGATATAAATATTATATCATATGCAGTTGTATACACTCTAAACCATTACCATTTCTGTAATACACTTACATTATAAATAGGCTTAAGCTAGATTTAAAACAGCTCTTATTTATCAGGTGTAGATAATGCCTCGATTGCCACGCTACCTCCGCGTACAACTTCAATGCGATTCACGAACATATCTTTAAATAAGGCAATCATGTCATTATTTTTAGATACGGTCTTTACACATTGTATCAGTACAGACTTACGGTTATAGTCCACCACTAAGAGATCAAAGGTTTGAGCAATACGAAAGATTTCTTGTTTATCTGCTTCTTTACAGTTATTAACCTTGATAAATAATAACTCTTTTTTCGTAATCGGCATATCCGTAAAGTCGATAACCTTAATGACCTCTACACTGCGGTTCAATTGTTTAATAATTTGTTCATACGTCAAATCATCACAAGTAAGGTCAATCGTCATACGCGACATAGTAGGATCTTCTGTTTCCCCTACTGTCAATGTATCTAAATTATAGTTTTTACCAGCAAAGAGACCTGAAATTTTAGCCAATACACCGATTTGGTTTTCTACATACGCTGAAATGCAGCGCTTTTTCATATGTACTTCCATAGCCCCTCCTATTTTTTATCCTTTAATAACATATCACTTAAAGATTTACCTGCAGGTACCATTGGCAATACATTAAGCTCTGTAGGAATGATGAACTCAAGTAAGGTTGGGCCATTTTTGAAAGTATCCGCCAATTGGAACCCTTTTTCAATATCCTCAACTTTAGTAATGCGCATTGCCTTAGCGCCATAAGCCTCTGCCAATTTTACGAAATCTGGCACATATTCAAATCCATCATTATCAATGATATCTCGTGTAACAATGGAGCTTTCATCCATCATCAAATTCGTACAAGCATACCGTTTATCGTAGAACAATTGTTGCCATTGACGTACATTACCGAGGAACCCATTGTTTAAAACAATTAGTGTCACAGGTAAACGATAGTGCATAGCTGTAGCAAACTCTTGGATGTTCATTTGCACCCCACCATCACCACAGATGGCAAATACGCGCTTATCTGGATTCCCCATTTGAGCACCTAGTGCTGCAGGGAAGCCATAGCCCATAGTTCCTAAACCGCCAGAAGTCAACATTTGGTGTTGTCCTTGTACCTCTAAGAACTGAGTAGTCCATAGTTGGTTTTGACCTACGTCAGTAGTAACAATTGGGCGATCGTAGTGATTATTGATGTAGTCAATGACTGTTTGAGGTGTTAAACCTTCTTCATCAGCTTGCGTTACAGGACGTTCTGCTTTAAGCTGTTGCAGTTGTTCAGGCCAATCACCAAGATCATGAGGCTCAATATACTCTAAGAGTTTTTCGATAGCCAATTTAGCATCGGCTACGATTGGAATATCTACTTTAATATTTTTAGAGATAGATGCTGCATCTACATCGATATGAATAATCTTACAATGTTGTGCAAAGGTACTTAATTTACCCGTAATGCGGTCATTGAAGCGAGTGCCAATAGAAATCATTACATCACAATCTGTGAGTGCCACATTGGGTGCATAGCCACCGTGAATCCCTACATTGCCGAGGTATAGAGGATGACGTGTATCTACGGCCCCTTTCCCCATCAAGGTCGTTACAACTGGAATACCTGTTTTTTCAATTAAATCCATCATAAGCTGGTTGGCCCCACTAATGCTGACGCCACCACCTAATAGAAACAGTGGTCGCTTAGCCTTAGAAATGATGGAGCAAGCCTTTTTAACTTGCCCTACATGAACAGCCATATTCGGTTTATAACCGCGAATATTAACCTCTGTAGGATATTCATCAGATCCCATCGCCTTTTGAATATTTTTAGGAATATCTACTACTACAGGACCTGGACGACCGGTACGAGCAATGTAGAAAGCTTCTTTCAAAATGCGCCCTAAGTCTTTACGATCGCGCACAGTGACAGCATATTTACAAATGTTACGGACGATACCAACTGTATCCACCTCTTGGAAGGCATCATTGCCCATAAGACCTAAGTCTACTTGGCCAGTAATACAAACGAGAGGCACACTATCTGCATAAGCAGTAGCAATACCTGTTACAAGATTGGTAGCACCTGGTCCAGAGGTTACCATACAAACCCCTACCTTACCCGTGCTACGAGCATACCCATCAGCAGCATGAGCTAAGGCTTGCTCGTGACGAGGCAAAATAACCTTTACCTGATCTTGTTTATATAATTCATCCATAATATCAATAGTAGCAGCCCCAGGATAGTTAAATAAGATTTCTACCTGCTCCTCTTGAAGGGCTTTTACCAAATACTGCGCGCCTGAAATCATAGGTGTCTCCTTATCTATGTAATACATGCATATTGCATTCTCAATATTCTCGTTAGATATATCTAAAAAATTGAATATCTTATATAGATGTGATATACTCAGTAGTGTACCATATATTGTGGTACATGAGTATGTATAAAATCTCAAATTATGTAAGTATATGTTGATTCTATCTGGAAAGGACTGTGTAACATGAAAGAAATCTTAGGTTTCCACTTAATCGGTTGCCCTTACTGCGAAAACGCATTCCGCGCTATCGATGAACTCGTTGCAGAAAACCCTGCATACGCAGATATTCATATTAACTGGGTTGAAGATCAAGATGCTCACGAGCTCTTCAAAACTCATCCATATGAATACTATCCAAACTTGTGGTTTGACCTCGACAAACAATACGAGGCTCAACCTGGTGAAAGCTATGAACAAACAAAAGCTTTAATCAAAGCTGTATTGGACAAAGCAATCGCGTAATCTAGTATTACATAAAAATGTGATAAATCCATTAAGAAAGAGGCTAGCAATGCTAGCCTCTTTTTTTGTCTTTCCATTCAAGATACATATGTTTAATTACTTGGATCGGTGATACAAATAACATTCTAGGCCCACCATATCGCATGATTTCACGTATCTTTTCACGATACGTTGGCCCATAGCAATGTGTTTTACATACACTGCAAAAGGTTTTACTTTCCATATGTGGACATACATCAATACGATGCTCTGCATAATGCCAAACGTCTTGGCACTCCTCACATAGTTCACCTTTAGGCGTGTGGTGTTTATCACGACAATAGATGCCAATAATTTGGTACATAGTTTTTAGTTCTAACTTACGTTTTTCATCAACTGTCACGTTAATCTCCTATTTTACAGACCAAGAAACCCAAGCGACCTTATCAACGGTCTTATTATGAATTTCACCATTGATAGCTAGTGGCTCAATGAGATTTCTAATCTCTTCTTTCATATCATCCATAGCGCCCCAGCCGTTATTATGAAGTCGCATAGTAAAGTAATTAACCGCTTTATCAAGGCTCATAACTTCTGTTTCAGGCACTGTTTTATAAGTCACTTTTACATTATGCCCTATTTCATGGATAACATCTAAACATGCTTTCATCTTTCCATCCCAAGGGAATGAGTCGCGACCAAAGAAATGTTCAGATAGCATATCTACCATTTCATCACTGCGCTCGCTGAAAGCAATCCACAAGCATTTATCATGACTTGCTTCGTGCATGGCACGAATATTTTCTACATCAAACATGATGGGACAGAAAATGCTATACGCCAAGTCGAAACTCTTATCCCAACCGAGTTCTCGACGTGTTTCATCAGACCAAGGTGCGATATATAAACTCAGATCAAGACCTTCTGTCTCTGCTAACTGTTTAGCACCTCGAATCATACCATCCGATAAATCGATACCAGTTGCCTTATACCCTTCACGAGCTATGCCTAGTGCATAATCGCAAACACCACAACCTACGTCTAAAGTCCGTCCACCTGCTACTGGTAATAGATTTTCATCCTTTAAAAATGTTAAAAATTCAGTTACTTGTGCTTTCCGATCTTCTCGATTGTGCATTTCCACAAAATATTCGGAACGGTTATTCCACGCATCTTGTTCATCACGCCAAGCTTCGTTGACCGTAAGCTCTTGTATTGTATTTGTCATAATATCCCCTCTAATTAGCTACATACAAATATGTACAAGCTATAGATATATAAGTTATAAGTAGTTTTCACTTAGTTAAATGTACTATGCCATTTAACTCTCCCCTATATGCCTAGTGTTCCATCTAGGAGGTTCAGATTTTCATATAGCTATTTTTATTGTACATCATTCTCAAAATAAAATGTGTTACTCAAGTCACATTTATTATGCTATTTCAATATTATTAAATATGTATTTTCACATAAAGACTATTTAATGTGCTTCTTACAAAAACAAAAGACTCCACTCAATAAGTGGAGTCTTTTATCTCTCATTTGGCAAATAGGTTTATACTATCTGCTCATATACATCAATGGAGTATATGATTATTTCTCTTCTTGTTTCTCTACCGGAGCAGGCGCCTCTTCAGTTTTAGAAGCTTCTGTTTCAGTTTTCTCTTCACTCGTTACACTCTCATTATTAGCAGCTTCACGCTCTTGTCTGATACGTTCTTCTCGCTTAGCTTGTGCCTCTTGTTCTCTCTTTTCAAAGGACTCGCTAACTTTATCAGTAGTTTCTTTTAATTTATCGCGACCTTTCAATGCAAGCTCTTTAATCGCTTCTGGATCGGCACCACTGAACTCAGCCAACGCACCTTCATTATTTGGATCAAAGAACGGAGCTTGTTTAAAACCTAATAAGGATGCTACAAATACCATTGGAATTTGCGCAATAGCACTGTTGTATTGCTTAACTGCATAGTTATAAATTTCCCGTTTATTGGAAATAAATGTTTCGTTTTCGCTAATAGCTTCTAAGAATTTGCCATATTGAGTATTGGCTTTCAAATCAGGGAATTGATTTGCTAAGGCTGTAATATTTTGTACCGCCTTAGATGTTTCACGAGCCATTTCTACAAAGTTATCAGAAACTTTCAACTGGATTAGTTTTTCATAATCACCATACTCATTTACAAGACCTGTAAATTGGTTTACGATAGCAACCTTTTTCTCGTAGGCAACAATAATATTAGCACGTGCTTCTTTTATCTCTACAGTCAAATTTTGCAATAAATTGTATTGCTTAATAAAGAAGTAAATCAAGAATACAATTAAGAAAAATATAAGTGTTGAAAGCATAGAACCCTCTCCATTTCTATTACAAATAACAATGCAAATTTGAGAATATTATATCATACCGAATATATAAGAAATATGAAATTTCATTCATGAAGCATAAATTATAGAATACTCCATTTAGTAGTTCGTGCATGTATTTCCATTCGTTTCTCTCCTATTACTAGAATTAATATAGCTGTTTCATATATTATTTATATTTATTATAATAAAGAAAAGGAGGCTTTGAAAGTATGGGAAAATATATGATAATACTTATGTTTCTATTGATCGCTATTGCTGTAGTTTTTGCTACTTATAACTTATCTATAATTAGATCTATGCCTCCTGAAGAGCGTTATAAACTTCTTTACTTTAAGGATGATCAAGTCTCTATAGGCATTGGCTTAGTAAGAAGAACATTTAAATTAAGCGATATTCGTGAGGTACGTTTTTCTAAAGGTAAAAAATTCCGTAGCATGGGCAGCTGGGCCGGCAGAATGCAAATTTGCAAACTAAATGGTAAAACAAGCCGTTGGATAGAATTTGATGGTACTGTCTATTACAAAAAGATGGTATATATAACTAATGAAGAAATCATTGATAAATCAATAGACTTCCTGATGAATGAATTCCAAGCACGAGGAATTCGTTGTACTAAATATAGATGCTAACATATAATTTTCTGAACGATACATCAACCTAAAGAATAAAGACACATAAAAAGGCTTCTCGAAATTTCGAGAAGCCTTTTATTTGGTGCGCCTAGCAGGAATCGAACCTGCGCACCCGGTTCCGGAGACCGGCGCTCTATCCCCTGAGCTATAGGCGCATGAATACCTAAAAATTATACCATATAACGCTATGGTTCGGTAGTACAAAGTATATACAAACACTAGGTTCATATAGAAAAGCCCCTAATATTAAGTTGTATATCAACTAATATTAGGGGATATTTTAATTAAAGACTCTCTTTAATTAATTCTAATAGAGCATCGCAACTATGACTTACATCGTCATAGGTTTCATCAAAATTCCCAGTATACCAAGGATCCTTTACGTCACGGCTTTCACCAACAAAAGACATAGCCTTGTATACCTTAGAGTCTACATCATCTCCAATGATACGTTTTAAATTACGTCCGTTATTTTCATCCATAATAACGAGGTAATCAAAGTTATGATAGTCATCAACGGTCACTTGGCGAGCCTTACGACGAGTATAAGGAATACCCATTTCATCTAGCTTTTGCTTAGTTCCATAATGAGTATCGTTGCCTATCTCCTCACGAGATGTAGCGGCAGATTCAACATAAATAGAATCACTTAATCCAGCCTTATCAACAATATGCTTCATATAAAACTCTGCCATCGTAGAACGGCAGATGTTACCGTGACAGATGAATAAAATTTTAGTCATAATATACTCCTTACATACTAATAGTCCTTACAGCATACGCTATAAGGACTATTAGTGCAATATTTAATTAGAAGTTGTGTCGTACCCCTGCATCGATACGCCATGTATTATCTATGGTAGCACCAAAGTTTTTAGTGAATGTACTATATAGATATGTACTAGGACGAATGCTCCAAGAGCCGCCGATTTCCGCATCAAGCCAAGTATCCTTCAAGTCAACTGTAGTTTGTACTGTTGGGTTACCTGGTGCAGAGTATGTAGTGTTCAATTTACCAGAGAATTCATGAGCTAGTGCTAATTTAGCAAAGATATTTGATTTTTCTGTTTCTTTGCCAATGCCAATGCCGAGTCTACCTACAGCAGAGTTCACAGCATCAGATTTAACATGCATGGAGCCACCGCCAACAATAGACGCATCATAGGATATACCTTTTAAACGACCTAAGATAAATTCTACACTAGGATCAATGTAGAAGCCATTTTGTTTCTTAATACGCTTACCATATTCAGCACTCAAGGATGTACCATATGTATGGTAGTTACCATTTAATCGTTGGCCGCTCATAGAGTTAAGGCTATAGTCGTTGGATAATCTATTACCACGAGCGATAATATCTAGATAACGACCATCATCGTGTTGTTTTGTACCATATAAGGCAACACCACCTAACTTACCATCGCCACTGCCGTTGGCATAAGAGTTACTAGATGTACTGTAATCTAGGGCACCGCCGAAAATCCAACCATTGGAGGCTTTATGGTCGTAACCTATTTGTACACCATTGTATGTCATATGTGCATCAGCACCATCTGTAATCTTAGATTTACCACCTATATATTTAGCCCATATTCCTTTATCTGTATTAGCTAAACGAAGGTCACCTAAACGACGTTGTAAATCATTAGTATTATTTTTCCACGCCATAACTGTTGAAGTAAGGGCAGATTTTGTGCCACCTACGAGAGATGATTCACTAGCACGAACAACTTTTGTTGTATCATCTACAATAAGATGACCTTGAGAATCAAAATGATCTGCCCCTAGGGCTGCAACAGCGCTAGGTGTAGTAATGCCTTCATTGATTAGAACTGTTGTGCTAAGCTTCTTATCATTGCCGGTGTATTGTAATTTCTCAGCTAATGCTTGAATATCCTTTTTGTAGCTTGCATCGTCGATGGTATTACCGGAATGGTCGCCTTGCATTGTAATATGGCTATTATCCGCCGCATGTTCAACGATGATTTGCCCTTTTCCTGTATCGCTAGCCGGCACACCAGATTTATAAATGGCATTCACATAACCGCTATAGGTCTGAATTGTTATAGGCCGCGCATCAATAGGATGAATGTTACCTGCTGCAGTTGAGTTAACACCACCTACAAGATTGCGAACCTTACTGCCCTTGTATAGGTACGCTGCATTATCCCCTGATGGACGTTCTTTTTTAGGTGTAGGGCGCTCCATGCCAATCCACTCATTATTCCAAGTAGCACCATTTTGTAGGTAAATATCTGCACCAGAATTATGAGGATTTTTATTGCTTTCAGCATATTCATTTAATACAGCACCTGTGAGGCTAGAGTTTGGTGTTGTGAAAGCTAAACCTACATTCGTCGGTTCTTCATTATGGTTTGGATCGCGACCATAATCCTTATCGATTAAGCCTACATTACCAACAGCAACCAAGTCTTTGGTACCTGGATGTTTACCATCAGAACCTGCATTTACATAGACATCGCCCTCTTCAGCTACTACGGAGTACGTATCAGATGTTTCTAAAGGATGGGTAATGATACGACCACCACCATCAACAATAATATGACCGCGCTGATTGGCTTGTAAACCTACACCGATAGCATCGATATCCACATTACCTTTCACATGAATATTAGTATCACCATAGTCTCGATCAGGGTTATCTTTACTTAGACGTGGTACCTTGCCGCCATAACCAGCATAGACTGCACTCATATAATAATGACCTAATTCTCTCTTCGATGCTGGTGCATCATTCTTTAATCGTACGACAAGATCTTTGTCTACAGTTAGTTGTGAACCAAAGCCATTATAAATACCTGTAACATTCTTACTTTTACCGGCCTCTGTTAAACTTTTACCATGTACATTAACGGTTAATGTATCCTCTATGTGTTTAACCTCAGGTTGCGTTTGTACTGGTGACCCCATTGTTAAGCCTAGCAATTGCTCTGCTTTATCGCTGGTAGCATTAAATTCTGTAGCCATTGCAGAATAAGACATGCCAGTTAACACTAACGCAGCCATCACAGCCGACACATGACGTTGTAATTTCATAAGTATCTCTCCTTTTTCCCTACCTTGCAGGTAAGCACCCTCACAGAACGACATAGACACCAAAATATAAAAAGACCCCCTAAGCCCAACTTAGGAGGTCTTGTATATCCACACACTCGGTAAAATAAAACTTAATTATTCAGGATTGATAATGAAGGACAATGCGCTGAAGTATTTGTTTTGTTCCCCTTTAGTTTGTGTTGGGAAGCCTACTTCAACACCTACTACGTTAAGTCCATTAGCGCTTACAGTCACTGTTGCTTTACCGTTAGCATCAGCTTGGCTTTCATTAGTAAGATCGTTAATTACGTCTTTGATTAAAGGTGCATTTGCATATGGTTTGCCTTCTTTCAAGACTTGAATTTCATAGGTATCACCTTTTTTAAGTGTCAATGGGTTAACGGATGGAATGATTTGGATGAAAGCGTCTTTATTGTCTAAAGGTTTTGCTTCTGCATTCCAGTAGTGAACGTCATATTTGATAGCATGTGTACTTTTTTGAGCACCAGGAACTTCTGTGATTGGTTTATGAACAGTTTTGCCATCCTTGTCTTTTGTCCAGTATCCATAGTCAAAATTAGTTGCTGTTACGCCTAATTTATCTGTTGGCACGACAGCAATATTTTTTTCATGTTTAACAACTTCTACAGGGATTACTGCACCATTGTTGTCATAGCCTACAAGACCTGTTACCATTTCAGGTTTGTAAGCGTTATCCAAAGGACCTTCGCCTAGAACTAATACTTTTTCATCTAGACGGTTAGCAAAGAATACGCCATGAGCATCAACGGAAGAGCACACACAACCTGCTGCTAAACCTACTGCGAACAAAGAAGCTAAGATTTTCTTATTCATAAGAACCTCCATAATCAATAATATATTTCAACAAACTTGTTATTATTATACAGCGTTATACTTATTTCGTATATACCAATACCCCTATAGTCAAGTTAGTATGCATAGTTAGTATATACATTCCTATGTATGCCATTCTAACATAATTGATAAAAGTATCATCTATTTTTCATATAGATATAATAAATAAGATTATCTTACTCATACTAAACGATGAAATCTATTATTTTTTACCATGTATGAAATTCTATTCTTATTCTGTTAAAATACAAAAACGACGCCCCCTAAGGAGCGTCGTTTTCTATCTATATAGATATTATTTTTTGTTTTTAGCAGCTTTCGCACGTGCGTTACGATCAAGGATTGTTTTACGCATACGAATGCTTTCTGGTGTTACTTCAACGAGTTCGTCGTCGTTAATCCACTCAAGAGCTTGCTCCAAGGAGAAGATACGAGGTGGAGTCAAACGAACTGCTTCATCAGAGGAGCTAGAACGCATGTTAGTAACGTGTTTTTTCTTACATGGGTTAACATCCATATCAAGTTCACGAGTGTTTTCACCGATAACTTGACCTGCGTACACGTCTTGGTTAGGGCCAATGAACAATGTACCACGGTCTTGAACAGAGTTCAAACCATATGGAGTAGTTTCGCCATTTTCGAATGCTACCAAAGCACCGCGTGTACGGGAAGGAATTTCACCTTTATATGGTGCATAGCCATGGAATACATGGTTCATGATACCATTACCTTTTGTAGCTGTTAAGAATTGTGCACGGAAACCGATCAAACCACGAGCTGGAACTACGAATTCCATACGAAGGTAACCAGCTAATTCAACCATGTTAGTCAATTCAGCTTTACGTTGACCAAGGTTTTCCATTACAGTACCCATGAATTCTTGAGGTACGTCGATAGTCAATGCTTCAAGTGGTTCGCACAATTGGTCGTTAATAGTTTTGAAGATTACGCGAGGTTTACCTACTTGTAATTCGTAGCCTTCACGACGCATCGTTTCAATCAATACAGCCAAGTGCAATTCGCCACGGCCAGATACTTTGAAAGCATCTGCAGAATCAGTTTCTTCTACTTTCATAGAAACGTTAGTTTCTACTTCGCGGAACAAACGATCACGCAAGTGACGAGATGTAACGAATTCACCTTCACGGCCAGCGAATGGAGAGTTGTTTACGGAGAATACCATGGACAATGTTGGTTCGTCGATGGAGATGGATGGTAATGCTTCTGGATTTTCAGCATCAGCTACAGTTTCACCAATGTTGATATCGTCGATACCAGCGAATGCAATGATATCGCCCATTTCAGCTTCGTCAGTTTCAACGCGGTTCAAACCATTATAAGTATATACGCGACCAATTTTCGCTTTACGAGTGCTTTCACCATTCATGATAGCCACTTGTTGGTTAGTTTTCATTTTACCGCGAACAATACGGCCTACAGCGATTTTACCGATGAAGTTATCGTAATCAAGTGTAGTAATCATGAATTGAAGAGGACCTTCCATATCACCTTGTGGTGCAGGAATTTCGTCGATCAATGTTTGGAACAATGGCTCCATGTTTACCGCTTCGTCATCCCAGTTAGTTTTAGACACACCAGAACGAGCAGATGCGTATACTACAGGGAAATCAAGTTGATCATCATCAGCTTCAAGTTCCATGAACAATTCAAGAACTTCGTCTTCAACCTCTTTAACACGTTGGTCTGGACGGTCGATTTTATTGATAACTACGATTGGTTTCAATTTTTGTTCTAAAGCTTTACGCAAAACGTATTTTGTTTGAGGCATTGGACCTTCGTATGCATCAACGAGAAGCAATACGCCGTCAACCATGTTAAGTACACGTTCTACTTCGCCACCGAAGTCAGCATGGCCTGGAGTATCAACGATGTTGATTTTGATGCCATTATGCATAACTGCAGTGTTTTTAGACAAGATAGTAATACCGCGTTCACGTTCCAAGTCGTTGGAGTCCATTACGCGTTCTGCTACCTTTTCATTATCACGGAACACATGGCTTTGTTTTAATAACGCGTCCACCAAAGTAGTTTTACCATGGTCAACGTGGGCGATAATCGCTACATTTCGAAGATTTTCGCGAATCATAAGATCCTCCCTTTAATTCCTTCAGTATATTCTATATCACATAGCGCTTGTGAAAGTAGCTATGTAGGTATATTCCCAAAACTGGCAACACTTAATTATAACGTAGTCTATAGAAAAAAGTCAAAGAAGTACAGGATTTCTAATCATGGCAATTTCTACATTTGATTATACTTTTGACTCATCTTAAGGATAAGTGAGCTATCTAAGCATAGGATAATAAAAAAGATTCCTTATGATACCTTGCCTCGAATAAGATAAGAGGAACGTCACATAAGAAATCTTTTATTAGTATTGTATTATTCTTCCCCAATCATGCGTACTTCTGGCTCCAGATGTACACCATGTTGGTCATATACGCGTTTTTGTACTTCTTTGATAAGATCAAGCACATCTTTAGCTTTAGCATTGCCAGTATTGATAACAAAGCCAGCATGCTTATGAGATACTTGTGCATCACCAACAGATAACCCTTTAAGACCTGTTTGTTCAATCAAAGTACCTGCAAAATACCCTGGTGGGCGTTTAAAGGTTGAACCTGCGCTAGCATACTCTAGAGGTTGTTTAGATTCGCGCTTTTCTGTGAGCTCATCCATGCGAGCCTTAATAGCATCCTTATCACCAGGTTGTAATGTCATAATAACCTCCCCAATAACCTCATGGTTATCGTGGAATACGCTATGACGATATCCGAAATCTAAGTGAGATGCATCGTATTCTTTAATATTGCCTTGGAAATCTACGGCGCGTACTGTAGTGACTACATTGCTCATTTCCCCATCATAAGCACCTGCATTCATAAATACAGCACCACCGAGCGTACCTGGAATACCAATGGCAAATTCAAGGCCAGATAGCCCGTTTTCCCAAGCAAATTCAGAAGCATCTTTTAACATATAACCAGAACCAATGCATAATACATTATCATTGCAATCCATGATTTGTGTCATATGTCGAACCGATACGACAGCACCGCGAATACCACCGTCTTTCACCAAAATATTGGAGCCGCAACCAATAATAGTTACAGGCACTTGTAATTCGTGAATAGTGCGTAGCGTAAAGCTCAACTCATCCATCGTCGTAGGTTCAATAAATAAATCAGCTGGACCACCAATTTTAAATGTCGTATGATGACAAAGCAGCTCCTGTTCTCGCACACGTGTACTAGGTAATTTCTCTAATAAGGCTTCTTTTAAGGCCTTAATGTTTTGGTTGTTGTTGTTCGCCATGATCTAACACTTTCATCCCCTCAGTGATTGGTTCGCTAATGATTTTATAGATATCATTAGAAATCTGGCTCCAACGCATTTGCGCTTGCAAATAAGAAGTCGCTGCAGCATTTTCTTGAATTTGAGGCATCAATTCCTCTTGTTTCTTTTGCAATTCATCTGCTTCTGGAGCACCGGACAACTTAGCGTATTCCCATTGCATTTGTTGTGCCATAAATGTGCGTACCAAAGCCGTTGCTACTGCATCAGCCTTCACTGCTTCTTGAGCAGCCATTAACTCTTTGTACTCTTCGGATTCACGCATAGCGTGAGCTAAATCATGAGCTTTATCGTAGTTCATAATATCCTCCTCTAACAACACCGTACGAAACACTACCGGTCATAGAGATTTGGTAGGTCCTTTAACACATACTTATACTATATCCCTTTATAGTGAAAGTATAATTATTTAGGTTGAATCCAGTTTCCTTCTGCTTTAAGATCTGGATAATCAAGTTGACGCATGCCTTCATAGGCAATGATAGCCACTGCATTAGACAGGTTCAAAGAACGGGCTTCATCGACCATTGGTATGCGAATACAAGTATCCTCTTTGCCTTCTAAAAGACTTTCAGGCAAGCCTCTCGATTCAGGACCAAAAACGAGCATATCCCCGATTTCATAGTTGACCTCGGAGTGTGTATGCTTAGCCTTTGTAGTAGCATAAAAATATCTACGATCTGGATATTTCTCATATAGTTCCTCAATATTCTCATGAACTTGCACATCTACTAAATGCCAGTAATCAAGACCCGCTCGTTTTACATGCTTATCATCGATGGAAAAGCCCAGCGGTTTGATAAGGTGCAAAGTCATGTGATTGGCGGCGCATAAACGCGCTATATTTCCTGTATTGCCAGGGATTTCTGGCTCATAAAGTACTATTTCCATTATCGTTCCCCTATTCTTTATATCTATATTATTCTACAAAGGAACGCACAAAATGTCCACTTTTACCGCCTTCTTTTTCTACGAGGTATGTAGGGCCTATAATCATGCCTTTATCGATGGCCTTACACATATCGTATACGGTGAGTAAGCCCACTTGAACTGCTGTAAGGGCCTCCATTTCAACGCCTGTTTTACCAGTTGTTTTAACGATAGCACTCACCTTAACAGCCTTGTTGTGATTTTCATCGATACAAGCCGGGCTTTCACCATCTACTAAGGTGCAGTGAACCTCAACCTTAGTCAATGCCAACGGATGACATAGGGGAATGAGATTACTCGTTTGTTTAGCCCCCATAATAGCCGCTAGTTGTGCTACGCTAAGGACATCGCCCTTTTTCATAGTACCTGCAGCAATGCGCTCATAAATAGCGTCGTTGATAGCAATAAAGCCTTCCGCCACAGCTGTGCGAGATGTAATGTCCTTGTCAGACACATCTACCATCCAGGCATTACCATCTTGATCAAAATGTGTTAAATCCATACTATATCCTTACTAATCATGCATAAATTATCATCTATAGTTTTATTTTCATTAGTTATATTATACAATAGAATTAACAATTATATGTATAAGGAAGGAAGTGTTCCTATGAAAACAAAACTAACTTATTTCGGCCACGCTTGCTTTATGCTCACTCACGGTGATGTATCCATGATTTTTGACCCATTCTTAACGGGCAATACATGGGACATCGCTAAAAAAGAAGATATTAAATGCCAATATATCTTTGTTAGCCATGGTCATGACGACCATTACGGCGATACAGAGTACCTCGCCAAAGAAAACGATGCCCTCGTTATCTCTACTGCAGAGGTAGCAGGTAAAGCAGCTGCTGCTGGTTGCCGTGCTCATGCTATGCATTTAGGCGGCAAATTCGACTTCGAATTCGGTTCTGTTCGCATAGTTCCTGCCTTCCACGGCGCTGGTATCCCAGGCGGTCATGCAGCAGGTTGCATCGTAGACTTCTACGGCGACATTCTTTACTTCGCTGGCGATACAGCACTCTTTAGCGACATGAAATTATTGAATCGCTTTGGCGATATCGACTACGCATTACTTCCTATTGGTGATAACTTCACGATGGGCGTTGAAGATGCGGCTCTTGCCGCTTCTTATGTAAAAGCGCGTATCTCCATTCCAATTCACTACAAAACATGGCCTGTTATCGACCGTGAACCAGGTGTATTTACAAGCTTAGTTGAAGGCAAATACAATCAAACAGCCCTCATTATCGATCCAGGTTCCTCTATCGAGCTCAATAGCTAATCCCAAAACATGACATAGAAATGACGCAATCCATTGGAATTGCGTCATTTTTTATTTTTCGGTCTAACCAACCGTATCTTGGCTTATAGGACAAAAAGTGTGTGTAAAAACCCTTATAACACTAGATATTTACTAGTGTTATAAGGGTTTAATCTTTTTTGGGAGAAGTTTGAGGGTGGACAAAAAGTGTGGGTGGAAACATCAATTAACCCTTGTAATTACTGACTAAAATGAGGTTATATCTTCCTATATATAAACAAATATGGAGGAAGAGTTTATGCGACAAATAAAATGTCCTGATTGTAATGAAACATGT
>NZ_PPCX01000013.1 GCF_002959775.1 Veillonella rogosae JCM 15642
ACAAACTTTATTTACTTTTTTGGAATGTTTTGATATTACAATACCTACAACAAATAATCGTATTGAAGGTGGAGTAAATGCTCAACTAAGAAGTATGTTACGGGCTCATAGGGGTCTTTCACTTGAAAGAAGACTAAAAGCGGTCTATTGGTGGTGCTATATGCACTCACCAAGACCGCTTTCTATTTCAGATATATTAAATTATATGCCTACAGATGAATCGATTACTGCTATCTACAAACGGTTATCTGATTATTGCCAAATAGATCGTTCAATCCCTCAATGGGGGGATGCTCCTGTTTGGAATGAGCTACATATGTCTACAGATTTTCCAACTTATTGGGATTAGTCACACACACTTTTTGTCCTATAACCCCGTATCTTAAGTCTACCCCAAGCATATCTTAGTTCTAAACTAAGATCGCAAAAAGTGAAAACCTATTAGGCTAGAATTCTTGGTTTGCCATGGAGAAGCCCCCACGATTAGCCATGCGTACAAATTCATCAATATCTTGTGTTTCATCTACACCTACATAGCCTAGCTCTCGAACTAAACCATATGGATTGTGCAAAGATAATTGAGGGTTCTCACCTGTCAGTACCCAAAGTACTTTGTAGCCTTTTGGAGCTTCTCGAAGGCGCTCCTCTCCTTTGCCATCCGTAAAGTAAACTAGTAAATCCACACGATTTTGATTAGCTAAAGAGAACACAGGCGCAAAGGCTGTGGCACCACGCACATCGAGGCGCGGCTTAACGTCCTTCACCGATTCCATCGTATAGGTACGGCGCACTTCGTTATCGCATTCCACTACGGTAATGCGGTGATTATAGGCATGTACAATTTGCAGTACTTGCTCTAATGCATTGGTAAACTCAACATCGGTAATACTACCACTCATATCGAGGGCTACCCACACATTCGCCTTATGTTGTCGCAAGGTGCCTGATAATTCGAGGCGCTCTGGCTGACGACGATTGCGACGCATCGTCGTTTTTTTGTAACCGCTGGCTACCTTACCCATCAATTTTTTAAGGTAAAAATACCAAGGCAAGGCTCGACGCGTCTTTTGGAACGTATCGATGAGACTTTTCACATAGCCTTCCATATCGCCTTTGGAGGCTTCGTTAATATAACGCTCCGTAATTTGATCCATCGTATCGGTGTCAATAGAATCAGATTCATCCCAAATATCATGACTTGTTTGAGGATCAAACTCCATGGCTACTGCCGTTTCTGCATTGTCGATAGGCACAAAGAGATCTGCCTTCTCTTTCATAACCTTGTCGATAGCCTTCGCATAGTACTCAATGGTACGGAACCGTTTTAACAATAAACCAAAGCGCTCATTCACATTAGCTACCGTTACCGCATCACGGTCCACATGTTCAAGATAATCGTTTACCACCATATCCATGGCCATGTGAACGGCTGTTTTGTGAAAGCCTTGGCTCAATGCTTTCACCCGCATCAAGTGAGCCGAAATAATATGAAGAATTTCGCGCTTAATGCCATCCTTCATCACATCCGGCGGTTGGCGTAATAAGATAAACGGATTTACATAAAGTACATAGCCACCTTGTTTTAGGTTAATACCAAAAGCACTGGTCATATCAAAGCGAATGCGATGAGCCATTTGTAAATAAAAATAACCAAAGAATTGGTCCTCTTCAAGGAGTAGGCTATTTACATCATGCAAAATATTCCATAATCGTTGCTCAAAGACAGGTGTCATAACGGCTTGCTGCATAACGGCAAGATTTGTACCTTCTACTTCTACATCTTCAAGAGCGCGACCAATAGTGCCGATATGGCTGTCAGACATATTATGGTTCATCAAGTCCGCTGCTATACGTTCAGGTGCCATACTATGATGTTGCTCTTCATAGCTATCTACATAGGCCTCATAGGTTGCATATATTTGCGCATATAAAGCCTCTGCTTCACGATGAATCCGCTCTCGTTTCGCATGCCAACGATTGAGTGCCTCAATGGCATCCGCATCATAAGAGCCAGTTTTTTCCCAACCATCAATATGCGTCAGTAAGTCAGACGCATCGCGAATATCGTCCTTATCTAAATTTCGTTGCATCATTCCACCTCCTTTTCGTTAAACATCAGTTATGTATATCATGTTTTATATATTGGTTATCGTATACCCAATCATTCACTAAATTCTTTTATCTATATAGACAACTTCATTTAGCTAACTATAAGACAGAACTATTTTTGTGCTTCAAAGAAAGTATCGACGAACAAGTCATCTTCAATGGCATAGGCGTATACGCGCTCATAAGTGTTGCGTAAATCTTTCATAACTGCTACACGCAAATCTCCTGGGTATAGTGTTAAGAATTCCACAAAGTGATGAATTTCCTCTGCATTACTATTGCGATTTAAACGGTGCAACATATTTTTAGCCGCTACATATAGACGAGTTGGGCTTTCACCTTTAACCTGTTCAGCCATAGACATAATAGCACCTGGTTTTTGAACTGCTGTTAATACATCATCAAAGGTAATGAGCGGTTCCTGATCGGACTCGATAAAGCTTACGAAAGCCTCCGCAATAAGTTTACCAACGTTACCGCGGATAACATTCATAAATACGTCACGACTGTAAGCTGACCCCTCTTGGTTTTTATAAATCGTATATAGACCAGACACGCGTTCAAAGGAACGAGGTGTGGCATCGATATCGTCTTCGTGACGTTGATTTAAATATTCAGGATAAGAAGAAATGAATTCGATAACCTTTTCTTCAATACCTGCGCCGATAGCCCAATCGATCCATTGCATGTAATCTGCATTCATATAGAGCCATACAAAACGGTTTTGTTGGGCAGGATCCATATCAATCGTTTGGTAATCAAAGGAATCCTCAGGGTTCATAGCGGCGATAATACGCACTTGATCACTCAAGGAGAAACCATTGATTTCACGATTCAAGATAAGGTTCATCAACTCTTGTTGTACCGCATGTTCCGCACGGTTAATTTCGTCGATAAACAGCAATACTTGGCGGCCTTTATCTACGGCTTGTGCCACATGTTCCAATGTATGATGTACTGCGTATACCGTAGTTTTCACTTCACGAGTGAGGCCATGACCATCTGTGTGCATCACCGTTTCCACCGTAGGCAAACCGCCGATTTCACCTTCTTTTAAAAGGTTACCGTCGATAGTAACGAGTTCCCAATCATGTACATCTGCTACGCGCGCTGCGAGAGATGTTTTACCGATGCCCGTTTCACCAACGAGCAATGGTACTTGATTTGCGGCAAGCACTAATTCAACGCTCGCCATTGTATCTATAAAGTTCATTGTATCTCCGTTCTAATACTTCAAATATTCGCCTACTGCGATTTTCTTTACTGCTCTAGTGCCGTATGCATCAATGAGTGACAATAGATCGATAGGCCATTTAGATTGGCGTCCACCGATAGCTTTATTGTTGATCAATTCACGAATATAGTCCGCATCAATGTTATCACTAGAAACAGCCTCTACGATGATAGCCTTAATTTCATCCACCGTAACACCTAATGTATTAGGGATATAGCCTAAGATAGGTGCACTCACTTTAAATAGGTGTAACGCTAATTCCTTTGAAAGATTTGTAATTTGACGCATCGCCTGAGGATCTTGCTTCACGGCCGCCTCTAGCACAGCTACGCTTGGCGCATTAATATAGCGCAAGGCTAAATAATTTTCCTGTACAGCTTGTAATTGGACTACTTCGCTAGGTTCTTTAATATATTGTAGCGCATCGTAATTTGTCTTTACCGCTTCTAATTGCAACTCTTTTGACGGATTTGTTATATAGCGAATGGCCCAACCAGATTGTGCTAATGCACTTTGAATTAGCGAGTCAGACGGATTGTTTATATATTCTAAAATAGCCCAATCCTTTTCAACTAAGGCACTTAACAATTCTTCTGTAGGGTTTTCTACGAACTGTATTGCTCGTGGTGCTTGTGAAAGCGCCGTTTCAATAACCTTTTGAGTAGGGTCTTTGATATATTGAAGCAACATACCGTTTTGAGCTACACAAGTAAGCTGCATCGTTTCCGTTGGATTTGGAATATTCCGAATCCCATGTGGGTTATTGGTCAGCGCTGTTATATATTGTTCCTCTGTCATAATAACCTTCTTTTCTATGTAAAAAGGTCATACGAATACGTATGACCTATACTGAATTCTACTCTAATTATATCACAATTTTTCGATATAGTTATATTACTTTCGTATACTCACTACATCGTTAATGCATCTAAATCAGAATTATTCCCAATGACTAATAATTTATCATCTTCACCGAGAATAGTACTTGGATTTGGTGGAACTTCTAAATCCTCACCGCGTCTTATACCTACTGCATTAAGATTATATTTTTCACGCAAATTTGAATCCTTTAAACAAGATCCCACCAAGAATGAAGGCATTTTTATTTCTATAAGACTGATGTTTTTAGATAGTTGTAAATAATCCATCACATGGTCTCTAGTTAAAAACTGTACGAGGCGTAATGCCATATCATATTCAGGGTAAATCACTTGATCTACACCTATTTTATGAAGCATTTTGCCTTGTATATTATTTTCAGCCTTGGCCACAATTTTAGGTGCATCTAATTCTTTAAGAAGCATTGCTGTCATTAAATTAGCTTGAAGATTTCCACCTATAGCCACAATAACCAAATCAAATTGACTCAAAGCTAACGCCTTAATTGCCTCTTCATCAGTAGTATCCGCTACTATAGCATGAGTAATAAAGGGAGATATTTTTTGGACAACTTCAGAGTCAATATCTACACCTAACACTTCATGATTCATAGAGGCTAACATCTTAGCAATGGTACTACCAAATCGACCAAGCCCTATAACAGCAATTGTTTTATGTTTCATTTCTTACCTCTTTTACATTAGTCTCGATTAATTTTAATTAACTTTTATAACAGTACATTTTCCTCTGCATATCCGATTGGCTTAGTCGGTGCCGTTCTTAAAGCCCAGGTGCCAATTACAGTCATAACCCCTACACGCCCCGTAAACATGACAAGCATCAACACCCATTTACTACTTTCAGATAAATCAGGTGTAATACCCGTTGTAAGGCCTACGGTCCCAAAGGCTGAGGTTACCTCAAAAAGTAATCGAATAAAGTTATACGGTTCATCCCAAGCCAAATAGCAAGTAGCAAGTAAAACAAGGAGGATAGATAAAAAGATTATCCCATTTGCCTTAAGTACAGTAACCAACGAAATACGACGTTCAAAAACCTCTGTATCAGGACGGTTATTAAATAATGTACGCGATGCTAGAAAAGCGACGGCAATGGTACTAATCTTAACACCGCCCCCTGTGGAGTTAGGACCTGCCCCAATAAACATAAAAATGATGGTAATAAACAGGGTAATTGGATGTAAATCATTATAATCTACTGTTGCAATACCCGCTGTACGAGGTGTAATCGATTGAAACAGAGATGCCATGACCTTGTTCCATATAGGTAAAGGGCCAAACGTTTTGGGATTCGCCCACTCAACCCCCAAGAAAATAATAGTCCCTAAAAGGATGAGCGCCGTTGTGCCAACTAACATTATTTTTGTATGTAGTTTTAAATCTACAAATCGTCGTAGCTTGCGATGCGACCAAATATCAAAAGTTGAGAGATAACCAAAACCACCTATTACAATAAGGGCCATTGTATTCATATTAAATAATACATCGCCCACCATAGCATAAGGTAGATCATTATCAAAGAATATAAATCCTGCATTACAAAAGCTGGAAATAGATTGCATAATCCCCGTATATAAAGCAGCATTACCAATATAGGGATATAGCTGAATAGTATAGATAATACCCCCAATAATTTCGACACAAAATGTATAAATGGTTAGCTTCTTCGTAATGTGTAGAAGCCCTTTCATGCCATCTTGCCCTACATCCTCTGACAAAAGCACGCGATTTTTCAGACCTACCCGTCGCCCTAATACTAGAGCAATAATAGTAGTAAAAGAAACAATCCCCAAACCACCTAATTGAATAAGGATTACCATGACGATTTTGCCAAACAAGGACCAATGATGATAGGTATCTACTGTTGCCAATCCTGTTACAGAAACACAAGATACTGCGGTAAAAGCTGCATCTACAAGCGTTGTACTATGGCCTTGAGCATTTGATATGGGCAACATAAGTAATATCGTCCCTATGGTCATGGCAGCCAAAAAGCTAAGGGCTAATAGACGATAAGGATTTTGTTGCATATATTGCTGAACTTGATTTTTTGAAGTATTTTGCCACATAACTGTAGTCCTATCCTATCAGTTCCTGCACTGACTTTAACGTTGGTAGTGGGCTGCGCCCGCCTATGCCTTGTGTATTTAAAGAAGCTACCGCAGATGCAAAAATAGCGGCCTTCTCTAAATCAGAATGCGCACAAGCTTTGAGCAACTCTACAGCATGTATAGATGCACAGTCATGCTTAGTCGTCGAAGTTGTGTCTTGACCCTTCATATGATTAATTGTATGTACTAAATTAGCTAAAAAAGCCCCATGGAAGCTATCTCCAGCCCCCGTTGTATCTACTACGGTAGCTTGAGTAAATGGTTCACATCGATAAGATGTTCCATCAGGCCATACGAAATAACTACCATTAGCACCATCCGTAACACCGGCAACGAGGGCACCTCGTTCATGAATGATACGACAAGCATCTTCTAAATTAGTTGTGCCCGTATATTTTTCAGCATAATCACGAGCTACGATAACGATGTGACTGGCTTCTGTAATAGGCTTCATGTCTTTATCGTAGCGCTGAGCACCACCATCTAAAGAAATGATAGTGCCTACCTCTTTTGCAACGGCCATAGCAGAGCGCATGAGTTGGCGATGTCGACCATTGATATGCAAAATATAGGCAGATTCTATTAGCTGCTTATGGGTATCCAAAAACTCAGGCTCAGTTGCAGTAGACCGTTCAAAAAATACAGCACGCTCACCAGTACTCTGTTTTACGAGGATTGTTGCCACGCCACTGTTAGCACCGCTTTCAACTTGAATTGCCTCTGTATTAACATTGTATTTTTCAAAGTCATCTAATATATGACGACCTACCATGTCATCACCAATGCTATCAATCATAGCGGTACGGGCACCATATTTTCCTGCCACCGCTAGTGCTGTAGCCACTGGCCCACCACCATCTGTAGTAGACGATACGACTTGTTGTACCTCACGGCCTGTAGGATAATGATCGACGACGATAAATCGATCTAATGTACTGGCACCTATGCCAACAATATCTATATATTTTTGAGGAAATGTACTCATACTAATCTCCTAACTCCGAAACCACAACTATTCATACAACAATTATACTCTAGCTCTTTTATTACAGAATACCTTCCACTTTATAAAAAGTAAACCCCAGACCATGGTCTGGGGCTACTTTGTAGTACATTGTACTGTATGTCACGTAATTTGTCTTGTTTAGTATATGTTGTGTGTGAGAAAGGTTGTTAGATATAAGGTGTAATATAACAGGTTAAGACATCATACGTTCCATCATATATTCAATTTCATCAGCACTCAAATTGTACATAGCCTGTACCATTCGCTCTGCTGACTCGCCAGATGCACCGCTTTTCGCAATTTCTGCTTTTGCCTTAGCAATAAGGGCTTCCTTGCGTTGTGCTTCGGAATCTTCATCTGTTGGTACGGAAATATTAGCTTTACCTTGACCAATACCACGTACCTCTTGGTTAGGATTATCTTTAGACGTTGTTTTCGTATCTTGGGCGGCCACCGCTTCCATAGCGAAGGAGTTTTTACCAGTCATGATATACTCCACAGCCTCCAAGGTACTTTGTGTAAGATTTACAGTCCAGAATTCACCAGCTGCAGTCAATTTATAAAGTAACCCATTGTAAGCTACAAGACCACGTTCTTCCCATAATTTATAGAGCCAGTTTAATTCTTCTAGTCTTGGATCTAGTGTTACCAAACTCATAATATTGAGGAACCCTTGTTCAAGTTGGCTTACCACTTGATTTACGACGGGTTGTAACTCACTTTGTTTCATAAGAGCCATGAATGGTTTTTCACCGCGACTAACCATATCTTCGTATGGCTTTAATGCACGATGTAACATCATGCCGTACCCATCCATATTACCACCGGCACCGCTACCAAATGGGAACATAGGCACGCCCGCTTTAGCCAAGATATTATACAAGCTACGTTCACGATTATTAGCACTCCAGTGAGCTGCGCTTAATCGGCGATAGGAACGCTCATCAAGGTACTTACGACCGAATTTGAACATATCCCCTTGCATTGCTGTTGTCGCAGCAGCTGGCACCTTACCTTTTGCAATATCTTTATTAAGATCACTACCATCAAATACGTTTAATTGATATAGGTCAGCACCATCTACGCCAGAGCTTACTAAATCAGCTAGATCTTGTTCCCAAACCTCCATAGTTTGACCAGGCAAACCATAGATTAAGTCGATAACAACAGAACATTGACCATAGGCCTTTAATGCTGCTAGACGTTCTAATACGGTTTCTTTCGTATCTAGACGGCCTACCATTTGACGAACTTCTGTGTTGAAAGATTGTACACCGATAGACATGCGGTTTACGCCGTTTGCCATCCAAACATCGAGATTTTCAGGAATCAAATCGTGAATACGACCTTCTAAGGTAAGCTCGTAATCGTTAGCTAGTGGCAAATACTCTTTAATGGCTTTTAGCAATCTTTCGGAGTTTGCGGGAGATAACGATGTTGGTGTGCCCCCACCAATAAATACAGCATGGA
Organism: Veillonella rogosae JCM 15642; assembly: GCF_002959775.1. GTDB lineage: Bacteria > Bacillota > Negativicutes > Veillonellales > Veillonellaceae > Veillonella > Veillonella rogosae. The sequence continues at coordinate 8,830 of NZ_PPCX01000013.1, forward strand.
TTAACCCATCTTTTAATCTTGGACGCTCACTAGCTAGTTTCAACTCGCTAACAAGGCCATCAATATATTGGTCCTCTACACTTTGACTCGTACCGTTTTGGAAGAAGCCACAATATGTGCATTTAGTCTTACAAAACGGAATGTGAATATAGGCACATTGCATTTCACCCTTTTTAGGCGTGCCATTCATTAAGGTATCCCAAACGGCTTGTGTTTCCTTTGGCGAAACTAAAGTACCATTTAGCCCTGCATGAACAACCCGTTTATGAGGGAATGCACCACTCATCGGATTATCGCATTCTAAACCTAATTGTAGATTGCGTTGTTTCTCCGGAATGGATTCAAAGAAACTTGCTAAACTCATACTCCAATCCCCTTTCAGTTTAGGCTTGCAACTTTGCAAGTACAGATTTTGTAAATTCTTTTGCATTTGCAAAGTCTTGTTCGTCTGGATGCGTTTCAGCCGCTTTATGTAAGGCATCGCGTTCAGGGCTTTGACCATGAGCAGATCCAGGTGGGAACATTTTATACATCATTTCGATGACTTTTGGATCAATTTTACCTTGGCATACGAATCCATCTACAAGGGACTCTTTATGTTGTAGTAATTCAGATGCTTTTTCAATACTTTCACGAGCATGATCGGAATCTGCATACATACCTAATGTAGCAAAGAATACGATGTTAGGATTTGTTAAGGTTTCAATCAATTTTGCGGCCTCTTTATTTGCTGTACCACGGTCTACCCAGAAGCCTACGAAAACAGTGTCATAATCAGCTAAATTCTGAGGCGCTTCTTTTACAGGAACGCAAGGTGTACCTTCAGGCATTACAGAAGCCATTGCTTCCGCTACGCTTTTTGTATTTCCCGTGAGGGAAGAATATAAAATAATTGATTTCATAATTAGCTCCTTTAGTTCTTGGATGAGTATATTACTTAAATAGGTCTATTCTTCTTCATCTTCACCATCAGCCTGTACGACAAAGTGTACAGGAACCTCTACCGGCTGTATATCACCTGTAGGATTTGGATATGGTGTGGCACGACGTACTGCATCAAGGGCCGCTTCTACAAAGAGCTCATCACCGCCACTCAATGGTGAAACGCTAATTAAGTTACCCTCTGTATCTAAACGCGCCGATACCAAAATGGTAGTATCTACATTCATCTTACGCTTTATCGCTGCATAAGGAATTTGTTTTTGGCTATCTACTGCAGCATAGAAGCCGGCCTTATCAAATACAGCTTTCGCTGTACCATGACCATCACCATTACCATTGCCATTACCGTTGCCATTTCCCTGACCTTGGCCATCACCATTACCAGTGCCAACACCTGTACCGTTACCACCGCCAGAGCCGCCACCATTTCCGGAGCCGGAACCCCCTGCGGAATTATCGCCAGATGGATTACCTTTATGTTCGTTTCCTTTAGCTGCCACATCTACTGCATCAGGAATATCTGTTGCTGGAGATGGATCAACATTTGCTACAACAGCCTTTGTTCTTGCCACTACTTCATCAGCCGATAATGGTTTAGGGAATAGGTCTGACCTATTACCGCCACCACCGCCGGCATGACCACTGCCGCCATCATCGAGAACACTTTGTGTGAGGTCGATTTCATAGGTTTCCATTTCTTGAATCGCTGGAACCACTACGAAAAAGATAACTGCAATAAATAGAGCAACTAGATGAACTACGGCGGATATAATGGCTGCTTTTTTCCATGATATGCCTAGTCCCATAGTTATCCTTTCTGTTCAGCTGCAATAGCCAAGCGTTTAACACCAGATTGTTTTAGCATATCCATAATCGCTACTACTTGACCATGAGCTGCACGTTTGTCGGCTTGTAAGATAACACTAGCGTTAGGATTTTCTTGAATCCGTTGTTTAATCATAGCTTCTGCTTGATCAATACTCATTGGATTGTTATCAATTGTAATATGCCCTTCCGCATCAAGTGTAAATACAACTGGTAACTGAGCCGGTGCAGATGCACTAGTAGCTTGTGGTAATTGTACAGATAATGCTTTTTGAGCCACTGTTTGTAAGCTATTCATCATGAAGAATACCAACAAGAAGAAGATAATATCAATCATTGGAATAATCATGAATTCAGGCTTTGTTTTCATACGAAAGCTTTGTAAGTTCATAATTATTTCCACCCTTCTCGTTTAGCACTAACGATACTCACGCACATACCTTCAATTTGATTAATAATAGAATCTAAACGATGGCTAAAGAATGTGTACACAATGAATGCCATGATGGCTACGCACAAACCGGATGCTGTAGCGATGAGGGCCTCACCAACACCACCAGTAATAGCGGATGCGCCCGCACCAGAGTCAAGGATACTGAAAGAACCAATCATACCTGTTACAGTACCAAGCAAACCTAACAATGGGGAGATTGTTACTGTTGCACTGAGGTAGTCCATATATTTACGGAAGCCTACTGCGTCTACACCCATTTGGTCAGCAAAGGCTGTTTTCATAGCTTCCTCACTAGAAGCATTTTTTAAACCTGCTTCTGCAATACGGCTCGCAATAGATGGATTTTCTTTGATTACTTTATCGATTTCTGCCCAATTTTGTAATTTTGCTAGTTCATTGACTGCATGGGTAACAACGAAAGTTTTACCGGCATATTTGCGATAGTAGAAAGCTCGTTCTGCAGCGATAGCGATAACCATGAAAGACAAGAGTAATAATGGATACATTACATACCCACCGCTATAAAACAAGTGAATGACATAATTTAAGTTTTCCATATTAGTAACCTTTCTGCCTGTTTACAGACTGAATATTAGAACCTGTAGGTCCCTTGAATTCTTGTATAATCGCCTAACTTAAAGCTTTCACTACCATATAACGTATCTCGTTTATTAGTACCCTTCGCATCGAACGTGTAGAATGCCTCAAGGAGTAAATCCTTGCGAGGTACATAGCCAGCACCAAATGTAAAGCTGCGAATACCGTCAAGATAACGATCCGGTACCGCGCCAGTACCATTGCCACCGAAGAAGGAGCCATGTTCAAAGTGTTTGTAATCGATGAACGCATTCCAAGATTTTGGAATATCTAGGTCGGCACGACCAATATCTAGACGAGCCATCCAGAAGTGTGGTGTACCACCCATTTGATGACCTTTAAGAGCAAAGTCTGCTGTGCCACGTTCGTGTTGGTATACAGTGTTACCATTTAAATAACGGCCCAAGTTGGAACGGTTTTGGCCGTAATCAACTGTAACAGATGCATTAGCACCTAATTGATATTTAGCGCCGATACCAAATACATGGGCTACATCGGAGAAGCTATGTTCGTCATTACCGTTGCCATTTGCATTTAGGTATGTATGCGTTTTACCGCCAAAGGAGCGTAAATACCACGCTTGTAAACCAAGACGAGAGCCTATTTGTTTCTTGTATTGAACAAAGGCGGCTTTATCAATAGCTGGTACAGTATCTTTTTCAAGAACTACCCCTTCTGTTTGAATCAAGTTGCCAATGATCTTACCAATCGCTTCACGAGGTAATTTATTTTCAGACTCTGCATCATGTACAACTTTTTCAAGATTATACATATAGTTGAACAATGCATTTGGCATGCCCCAACCATAGTAAGAACTACCTTCACCCCAATCATTGGAGGCCATTGTAAAGTTCTTTTTGTAAATCGCATCTTTAGCATCAAAATCGCTAAATACATAGCTACCACTATCGTATTTATATGTTTTAGCACCTAAGTAACCAGTGAAGTCATAATCACTAGATGGTTGTCCATAGTAATCATACGATTGTTTGAACGTGCCATCTGGCTGTTTAACCCAAACCACATCAAGCTCACTATTGTTATAGTTGCTCCAGTTATCTGTAGCATTATATTTAGCAATTTCTGCTACAGATTGATTGATCTCGTCACCATGTTTTTCAACATAGGCTTTAGGGTTTACTAAAGCATCTTTATTATCAGCAGATACGATAAGACCTTTAGCCTTTTCTTTTAAGTATTCAGGGTATAAAGAAGAGTTCACATTATACATAATGTCCCCAGTCTTATAGAGTTTTTCCCCTGTATTCTTATTAGTGATTTCATACATTGCATAACCACCAGATGGAATATCGAGGGAGAATTTCTTCTCAGCCATATCTGTAGGGTATGCCTTAGCAAGAATATCTTGTAAGCGGCTCATCACTTGAGCTTGTTTTTGTTGTGTTTCCACAAGCTTAGCATTTGCCTTTTCAAGCTCTTGATCGCGATTTGGATTACTCCATCTTAAATCCAAGGTTTCTTTATAAGCTTCATATTCAGCTTGCAATTCTTTCAGTTGTTGATAGAAGTAAATGCTATCTGTCTTACCTTTATAAGTAGAATCATAAATACCATTAGGGCTATCTGGTGCAGCTGTATCTTCACTAGATTTTTTCTCTCCATCAGAACCTGTTTTAGTAGCACTTTCAATATCGTATGGGAATTCATCGCGATTAATACCGATTAACTCAGCCGCTGTTGGCGGTCTGTAGATAACTTCATGTACTGCGTGAGTATAGGCAGAATCAGTGATACCTGTACTATGTTTGAAAGTACCAACACCGATACGAACTTGAGAGTCATGACCGTTCCAAACGGCACGAACACCGTCATAAGACTGACCAAACCAATAGCCACTCGCACCCATAGGCTCTGTTAAGCGGCCCACAGATACGTCCCATTTTTTAACGCGTCTCGTGAGATCCACTGTATCGAGTCGTTGATGGTTAAAGCCTTTAGAATCAGATTGAGTCCAGCTTGTATCTACACCACTCATACCAGTCGCGCTGCCGATAACTTTGAGGTTTGTAAACTCATTAAGGCGTGCATCGAAACCAAGGCGTAAGCGTTGTTCAAAGCTATGACGATTAGCATCGTACATATTCGCTTTCGCAGAACCAATAGCAGAATTCGCTCTAAATGGAGATTGCGGTCTATTAGAGCCATCATGTGCCATCCAACGCGCTCTGTAGTCGCCAACTAATGTAACACCACGCTCTTTTGTGGTATCAAAATCAGAACGAATAAAGTCAGTTAAACGAACTACATCAGCTACATTTTGTACACCAGATTCTGCATTTACTACTTCGCCATTAGCCCCTACTGCATTAACAGTTGTGCCATCCTTAGATTTGCCGATTGCTGTAGTTTTGCTGCTGTCGCCACCACCAAATTTAAGATTAACCCCCACACGATATACCCGTTCTTGTGTAGCACGGTCATCATCGCGATGGTTAAAGATATTGTTGATACCAAAGTACATCATGGCATTTTTATTGAATCGTTTTTGAACCATTACGTTCCAAATGCCAAATGTTTTCTTTTCATAGGTTTGCTTATTATAAACGCCTGCATCACCGGACAAGATATCTGGCCAGTAGTTACCGCCATTGTTAAGGGTATTACTATCAAGCATGTTGATATAATAATCACCCCAAATGGATCCATTCCAACCGGATTTAGGATTGTCATAAGTAATACCGATGTCAACTTTGTGCATTGGTTTATCAAGCAATTGACGAGGCATACTTGGATCGCTCTTGTTGATGGCATGCAAGTATGTATAACCTAACTTACCAGACCAATATTTGCCGAACTTTTGTTGTACTTCCGCTTGAACACCTGTGATTTCTGCTTTACCAATATTTTTAAAGCTGTAAATCATATCTGGGGCCCGTTGGTACTTCGCATCGCCTTTGAGGTATGGTGCAAAGTCCATAAAGTCCCCTGTGAAGTATACAGACATATAGTTCTTGATGCGGTTGTGGAATACGCCTACGCGCGCATAAGTATTTTTATTTTCACCTTCCAAGCTCATATCAAAGTTGACAGATTTTTCAGGTTTCAAATTAGGATTACCAGCCCAGTACCAACCGAGCTTCGCTACACCAATCCCTACAGGGTTAGAAGCGTACATTTCCCAGTTATACCACAATTCACCCATACCAGGCTCTGTATAACCAGTACCTACATTGGCTTTAAATCTACGGTGTGTATTACCATTTACGTTATAGGTCATACCTAAGGAAGCAGATAAGTTAGAACCAAACAAGCTACTGTTATCAAAGCGAAGAATTGGAGATAATGTTAAGTTTTTATTCACTTGCCATGTATCAGAAATATAAGCGTTTAACTTGCGGATGGAACCGCTACCAGTAGTCAATCGTTGGTCTCGATTACGGTACTCTTCTAAGAAGGCTTTACCATTTAACTTAGGCGCTTTTTTACGCATTTCTGGATCATTGGACTCGCCATATTTAAAGTAGTCACCTACGATATTGGCACGTGTAGCAGATAATACAGGATTTTCTGCTTTTAAACGATCTTCTAAAGCTTTATAACGAGCTTTAAACTCATCCGTTACAGGTTGATTATTAGGGGATGTACTAGACCAATCACTTAATCGACTTTCAGATAAACCATAGTTTATATAGTCATCGTATGTAATACCTGGTTTTTGAGCATCTGTTTCGGCACCATAGTATTCATAATCCATATCCCATTGCGGCATGCCACCACCGGAATTGATGAATTTGTAGTCGTGGATGTGAGAATATACCTTAATACTGTTATCACCTTTACGTCTTACAAGACGATCGAGTTTATCCACTAGCAAGCTCTTATCGTATTCCCATGGATCGATGTACATTGTGCTTGTATTAGGAGAGCTCTTCAATCGGCTACCAGAGCCTTCTTCACGAGCATAGCTTACGCCGTAGCTAAGCAAGTGATTTTTGTTGAGTTGTGTATTCGCATTAGCTCGAATGTCTAATTGACGGTGATCGATATTATCGATATAGCGCAACTCATTGGAGCCTTCATAAGCAGAACGACCAGTATAACTAATGAGGGCTACATCATTTTCTTTGATGCGGGAGTAGTTAGTTTCAACAGTCCAGTCGCTTTTACCAGCTCGAGAGGACCACTGCAAGTTTGCCGTATTACGATCTGCAGTACGTTTAAAGTGTTGTTGAGGCTCTAAGTCGGAGTCAGAGTGTTTAACATCGCGCACAAGATCTTCTGTATACCGGTTGAGACGCATTTCAAATTTATTTTTATCATTTGCATCATAAGTTGCTACAAGACCGATATCGGCCGCATCGCCATAGTAACGGAGTACATTAGGCTTAAAATTATGTTTTGCGTAGTCAAAAGCCATACCGGATTCACGGCGGCTAACGGATGCCAATACAGGCATGAGATCTCGTTTACTACCGGATAAACCGACCTTCAATTTCCCCATTTGGCCGGAATCGGCACGAATGAAGAAGTTTTGGAATGGGAACGCATCGCCATCGCTCTTGCGACGCATGCCTTCTGCATTTAATTGCAAAGATGGTTTCTTTTGTGCCTTTTTAGTGATGATATTAACTACACCACCTACAGCATCAGAGCCGTATTTAGCACTGGCAGCACCTTGAATAACTTCTATACGTTCAACGTTTTCTGTACCTAGTCGTTGCACTTCGTCTGCTGCACCAGAGTACTTATCAAAATCGCCTAGTACAGGTTGACCATCTACAAGGATCAGTGTGTGACGCGCTTCTGCACCGCGGATGGATACACCAACACGGCCCATAGCATCAACGGTTCTAGATACACCTGTTTGAGTAAATATAATGTCTTCGACGGACTTCGCCTGTTTCTTTTCAATCTCTTTCTTGGTAATGATTTGCACTTGCTGTGAGTCTAATTTTGCTGCTTCTTCAGCCCATGTTCCTTTAACATGAACCACATCTGTCGTGACAGTCGCATTATCCGCCCAAACTACGAGAGGTGCGCTAAGCCATAAGGCAACTGCACTAGACAGAATGATGTTGCGCTTTGTATGTCCCCACCGGTTCATTGTGCCCTCCTCAAATTCTAACTAACCATAAGTTTTGTATCTCCCACACAAAAAGAAAAAAGATACACTTTACCAACATATAATGACATTGAATATCATTCACATTTTAATGTTAGCAAAGTGTATCTTGCATATCTACTCCGAAAAGACCAAAAATATACATTTCGGACAATATTAAGTTTTTATAACCTACTAGTCTAAGCCTTAAATAATTATATTTTAAATATTACTAACACTATAATGCATGCCTTGGTTTAGTTGGGCTTAAAGTATTTATACTTTACGATACGCACTAGGCGTTACACCTGTGGCCTCTTTGAATGCACTAGTAAATTTACTACCATTCTCGTAGCCTACGGCATTAGCAATTTCTAAAATAGATCGATCTGACTCTTGAAGCAAGCGCTTAGCTGCATTAATACGGCATTCCTTTAAATAGTGATGGATTGTCGTACCATATACCCCTTTAAAACAACGCTTTAATGTTGATGTAGGAATATCAAACTGCTCAGACAAGGAATCTATGGTTATACGTTTCATAAACTGTGTAGATATATGTTCATTAACAGCTTTTACAATATCTACTTGTTGTTTACGATAGGAGCTTCTCTTTTCATGATTAGTTGTAGAAATAACAGATAACAGTAAGAAGATTTCAATAACTTTTAATTTAAAATAGTGCCCCTTGATTTGATCAGGCACTTTATATAAACTGGAAAAAATCTGACGAACAGATTCTGTCTCTTCCATCATCATACCAAAGTCAGAATGCTCACAGAATCGATTTGCTAATTGTGTCAAATCGATGCGCGCTTCAGTCACAAGTGCATCTAATACGGGTTGAGCCTTTTCAACATCTACGAGTAATACAATCCCTTTAAAGAGCTTTGTAGGGAAGTAGTTCTCATGTTGATAATCAGCATGAATATGCCACCCTATGGACATATCACCTGGCCCCATATATAAATAGTCACCAGATGTAAACTTGCACTCAATGCGCCCTTCTTCACAATGATTTATGGCAAACGTCTTTGTATGTGATTTTGCATAAAATTGAATTGTTTCTTGCTTCACATCAAGGAACATCAAATCGATACCGTCAAACACTGTATGTCTCGACATAGAATTTCCTGCATGTGAAACTGCATGATTATGTGGATTCATACTATCACCAAATACACAAATACTATAAAAATTATTATATACATAATTATCATAGTATACTTATTGATATCCATTGTCAAATTAAAAATAGTAATAATTCATTTTTCTTTAATAATATAAGTTTTTCCTATTTGTAATCCATATAAGATATTTTCAGTAATATATAAGACTTTGTTCATTAGACTCTATGTATTACACAGCCTACCTATGTGTTATTGATTTTACAATAAAATAAGCCTTGCAAGTTAAACCAATGCAGTCTAACTTACAAGGCTATATTCAGAATTATCAGAGATAATTCTTTATTTTTTTGTTTTTACAATAAAGGCTAATGCTATTACATGACCAATCCATACGAGACCCATCACGATAAGAGCAACTGGCATATTTTGACTAAAATAGGCGCCAATAGCCATTATGGTAGTAACAGAAGCGAGAATGGACAACTTTGTCCGCAATGTCAACGCTTTATCGCGTTCATAAGCACCAACAGTCTTTTGATATAAACTAGACTCCAAAAACATTTTATGAAATCGTTCAGATCCTCGGGCTAAACAAAATAATGTTAGCATATAAAGCGGAACTGTTGGCAACAGTGGTAGTACGATGCCTGCTGTACCGAGGGCAAAACTGATTGCACCAATGGCCAGAAATACATATCTAACTACAACATTACTATGTTGCTCAGTTGTTTTCATTAATCCTCTTCTACGTAGTTAATTACTTTACCTTTTGTTTTGATAAAGTTAGGAATGATAAGTACTAATGCGGCAATAGCTACGATACCATAAATACCAGCCATACCTACCCACTCATAAGCATTACCTAATACAAGGCCCATTACGGCAAAGTCCGCATCACCAAATGTTGTATTTTGGAAGCCTAATTGACCAAGAACTGGAAGCGCCATTGCTGGCAAGAATGTAATAGCTAAACCATTAAGGAACGCACCTACTACGGCACCACGACGACCACCTGTAGCATTACCATAGATACCTGCTGTAGCACCACAGAAGAAGTGTGGTACAAGACCAGGAATAATCAATACACCACCTACAGCACCAAGGATAAGCATACCGATGATACCGCCGATGAAAGAGCTAAGGAAACCTAATACTACAGCTGTTGGAGCATATGTGAAGAATACAGCACAGTCTACAGCTGGGATGGCATTAGGAATAATTTTTGTAGCAATACCTTGGAAGGCAGGAATCAAATCACCTAAGATCATACGTACACCAGAGTATACGATTGTTACGCCTACAGCAAAGTTCATAGCACTCATAACAGCATATAAGTAAGGACTCATATCACCAGATAAAGTAGATACGAATTCAGAGCCTGCTGCAATAGCTGCAATCAAATAGAATACGATCATAGTCAATGCAGTAGATAATGTGGAGTCACGCAAGAAGCCCCATTTTTCAGGGATTTCAATATCTTCTGTGCTATCTTCAGCTTTACCTACATATTGAGCAACCCAAGCAGATAGATAATAACCTAAACTACCAAAGTGACCAATCGCAATTTCATCACCATCAGTAACTTTAGATGTGTAGCTTTGACCAATCGCTGGAGAAATTGCAGACCATGCGCCCATCAAGAAACCACCCACAAGGATGAGCTCCATACCAGACAAACCTGCAGTGCCGAGTACGGCAGACATGAGACATGCCATAAACAAGCTGTGATGACCTGTTAAGAACACATATTTGAACTTGGTGAAACGAGCAATACATAAGTTCATCAATAAGCCTACTACGAGAATAGACATCGTTTCAACGCCAAGAACCTTTTGTGCCACCGCCACGATAGCTTCATTGTTTGGTACAACGCCAGTAATATGGAAGCCATGTTCAATCATCTTGCCTAGTGGATCAAGATTGCTAACGATAACGCCAGCGCCTGCTGCGAGCATTAAGTAGCCAAGAATCGGTTTCAATGTACCTGTCATTACCTTATGAAACGGACGTTTCAAAGCAATTAAGCCTACACATGACATAATACCAATTAAAAGTGCTGGTTGAGACAGCACGTCACGTAAGAACTCTAATACCATTTCCATGGCACTACCTCCTATATATAGTTGTTAAAAATTATTGCGCAGCTTGTTTTAATGCTTCAAGAACATCTTCTGTGATTTTCTTTTTATTAATATAGCTGCGAACAATAGCGATATTTTTACCTTCGAATTGTTCTGCCAATTCTTTTACAGTTACGATAAGATCAGCCTTACGGCCTTGTGCTGCATTAAAATCGATAGACTCAACTTGTGCATCAATACCGTTTTCAGCACAAATCTCTTCGATTTTCATTTTTAGCATCAAGCTAGAACCAATGCCATTACCGCATACAGTTAATACAGAAATCATATTTGCCTCCTCCTAAACGTATTCTTGATCTTCTAAATGCTCTGCCAAGAATGCTTGTACATCTTCAATACTTTCAAAATCAGCTGCTGCATCTAAAAACTCGTCATCTTCAAATAACGTAGCAATATCTGTCAACAATTGAATGTGTTCATCCTTGTTAGGAGCACATAAGAACAATGCTACAGATACAGGGTCATTATCTGGGCTACCAAAGTTCAATGGTTTTTCCAACGTTACTAAGGCTGTACCTACTCGTTTTGCGCCATGTTCAGGACGAGCATGTGGCATCGCAAGACCTGGGGCCAATACAATATATGGACCCATTTCGCGTACCACCTCAACCATAGCCTCTGTATAAGATGGATCAGTAAAACCAGCATCAACCATGAGTTGGCCACCGTGACGAATTACCTCTTCCCACGTTTCAGCGGGATAGTGAAACGATACATTATCCTCGGATAATAAATCTTGTAACAAGCTAACACCTCCTAAGCTTACATCTATACATATAAGTCTATTATAGCTATTCTAAGCAGTTTTTCATATATCAAAATAACAATAAGCTTATTAAAATGAATAAATCTAACATCAAAAGTAATCATTTTATAAATTTTTAATATACCCCAATATATGTGCAGCTGCTCATATTATTTCACTAAGCGTACTTAGATTATAATTCAGGAATTTGCTACGTAATATACGGATTCCTAAAATTATAGCAATATAACAAACGAAAAAGGTCCCAATTCAAATGAATTGGGACCTTTTTCGTACTACTTGTATTGCACACAGCATATGATTTAGAGAGTAGAGATGTGTTGTAGTTGAAAGATTTAGGAATAATGGGTTATTGTAAATTAGATTTAAAGTTTATTAAGTTGTATATGCTGTGACAATGCCTAATTAGTTGTGTATGCGTTTATATATTTATCCATCTATATATATTTATGCGTTTCTAGCACATTGTTGCCTATATCGTTTATCATTATTTGCCTTAATGGCCATGATCAAGGGTTTTAGTGAAAGAAATTCTTCATCACTGAGTCGAATAGTTCTACCAATACGTTTAATAGGATTACGTGGGCGCCCGGCACCGCGTCTAGTTCCACCCCATGCCATATACTTACCTCACTTTTCACTTAAAAAACTCCTTCTACCGATAGTATAACCTCTGCTACATAAGTATGCAATAGTTATTCAATTTAAACAAACTCGAAACAGCCTATAAATAAGTAATAAACTGTATTTATTAATAAAACGCATAATTCAGAAAACCACATATTTATAAGTTTTTCTTCCTATGCAACTTGAATTCCAACATCAACGTTGCCAAATATAGATAAATCGCTTTTATAGAATATAGTATTTAAAACCAAGCAAAATCTAACTCTATTATCTATTTCTAAGACACGATTTTATTAATTGAGATACCTCAAAATTTAACGATTCATATAATAAACAGTATATTCTAATTACAACATACTATTAAAAGTACTTTTCCAAAGTATAATTTAGGTCCTACAAGAAAAAAAGACTGCTTTCGCAGTCTTTTTTTTGTTATATAGTTATGTAGTTATGTATTAACCAAATAGTAAGTGACCTACTTCATACGCAATAGCTGCTACAATACCAGATAATGGAATTGTTACAAACCACGCCAATACCATAGATCTTGCTACGCCCCAGTTAACAGCTTTCAAACGTTTAGATGAACCAACGCCTAGCAAGGAACCACTTACAACGTGTGTAGTACTTACAGGTAAATGTAAGAATGTAGCTGTAAAAATAGTGATGGCAGAGTTTAAGTCAGCAGCGAAACCATTGATAGTTTCCAATTTGAAAATCTTAGTCCCCATAGTAGAGATGATTTTCCAACCGCCTACTGCTGTACCCATGGCCATAGCCGTAGCACAACAAAGTTTAACCCATAATGGTACCTCTAATGTATCGATAAAGCCACCACTAAGTAATGTTAAGGTAATAATCCCCATCGCCTTTTGCGCATCATTAGAACCATGAGAAAAGGCCATCATGATAGCAGATACAATTTGCATGGATCTAAATCTATCATTCAATACGATTGGAGAAAATCTACCAAAGATAAGCAACAATACTTTCATCACAATATAGCCACCAATCATGGCTACAATTGGAGATAAAATAAGGGATAAGAAAATCTTTATAATCCCTGCCTCATTTAAAGCATCGAACCCTACGGACCAACCTACAGCACCAATGATACCACCGATAAGAGCATGAGATGAGGAACTAGGAATCCCCCAATACCATGTAAGCAAATTCCATGTGATAGCACCAATAAGAGCTGCTGAGATAATCGCACTATTAATGAGAGACGCAGACATTACGATGTCACCACCGATTGTCTTTGCTACGCCTGTACTAACCATGGCCCCCAAGAAATTGAGCGCTGCAGTCATCATAATTGCCTTTTTAGGTTCAATAGCACGGGTGGATACGGATGTAGCAATGGCATTCGCTGTATCGTGGAAGCCATTGATATAGTCAAAGGCTAATGCTAGAAATACAACTAGCCATACTAAATATTGAGCATCAAGCATACTTCAATACTACCCGGCGGAATGTACCAACCAAATCTTCGCAACCATCGATTACATCCTCCATGGCACTAAGGATTTCCTTCCATTTGATAATTTCAATAGGATCTGTACACTCAGTAAAGAGTTTAGCCATTTCTTCGTGGTAAATGTTATCCGCTTCAGACTCAAGTTTCAATACTTGGTGTACACGGCCTTCTACCTTCACATGGTCCTTTTTAAGGCTACCCATATAACCAATAGATTTATTAATATGCTTAACGCATTTTACAACGATTTCACTCATACGGATAGCACCATCACTTGGCTTACCAACGTGGTACATAACCATTTTGTCCATAATTTCTTTAATATTATCCAATGTAGTATCCAATTGGTCGATTAGAAGCTGAATATCTTCACGATCCATTGGAGTGATGAATGTTTTACGCAAACGTTCTACAGTTTCGGTTACTAATTCATCGGCAGCTTTTTCCTTTGTATCAATTTCAAGAAAAGCCTCTTCTTTAGAGATTTCGCCTTTAAACACACGTTCCATCATCTCTGCGCTTTCATATGTAAGAGCAGCATGATTTTCTAAAATACTGAAAAATTTTTCTTCTTTTCCTTTTAATTTAAAAGCCATGAAGATCCTCCTGAAACAGTATTGATTGCTTCTATAATAATATCTTAATTATAGCACACTAACTGTAAATCCTAAACAAATTTACCAATCTCTATATTTTAACCTCTATGCGTATATAGCATATGTGTTGTTCAACTATGTGAAAGTTTTATTATCTATAGGTACGCCATAAAATATCATCATAAAATATATTTCCAAGATATGTTTCAAAAATATGTTTCAAAAAAAAAGCAGATAGCTGACTAAATCATCAACTATCTGCTTCACAATTTATTAATTCGCTTCCGCTGCTGCTTTAGCCGCTTCTGCTGCCTTTTTCAAATTAGGAACAGATGTTGGACATGTAGCAGGCGTACAAGCACCATTAGGACCTAAGTCTTCTGCACGGCTCACAAATGTAGTATGTAACATGTGATGTGCTTTATGGCTCATAGGTTTGCCATCGAAGAACTCAGCATATAATTTTTGGATATCTGGATTATCACAAGCTGCTTTCACTTGTACCTCTGCATCGCGAGTATACAAGGACGCAATACGAGCTTCACGAGCTTTATCAGCCATCGGTAATTTAACGCGTGGTTGACCACCACCACCGATACAGCCGCCACGGCAAGCCATTACTTCGATGAAATCATAATGGATATTTTCTGCACGCATGCGTTCGATAAACTTACGTAAGTTGCCAGTACCATGTACTGCTGCTACGTGCAATGTTTTATCCCCAATTACTACATCAGCTTCACGAGCACCATCCATACCACGAATGGCTTCGAATGGAATCAATGTTTGAGGTGCATCTTCACCAGTTGCTAATTTGTAAGCCGCACGCATAGCCGCTTCCATAACACCACCAGTATTACCGAATATGATACCACCACCAGATGCTTCACCCATCAACGGATCAAATGCAGAATCTTCTAATTCATCAAAGTTGATTTCTTCTGCACGTAACCATTTTGCAAGTTCACGTGTAGTAATACAGTAATCTGTATCGCGCATTTCTGATACATCCCAGTATTCTGCAGAGGAGTTCATTTCATCGCGACGGATTTCGAATTTCTTAGCTGTACAAGGTGTTACTGCAACAGCAACGATTTGTTTTGCATCAAGGCCCATTTTTTCAGCAAAATATGTTTTTTGCGTAGGCGCTTGCATTGCAATTGGACTTTTAGCTGTAGACAAGTTTGGCAAGAATTCTGGATAGAATGTTTCAGCAAATTTAACCCAAGCAGGACAGCAAGATGTGAATTGAGGCAATACCGCATCACTATTGATAACGCGTTCCAACAATTCAGATGCTTCCTCCATGATAGTCATGTCAGCACCAAAGTTTGTATCTAAAATATAGTCGCCACCCAATTTACGAAGAGCCGCTACCATTTTACCTTCTACGAATGTACCCGCATCAAGACCGAACTCTTCACCTAAGCCAACACGTACAGCAGGTGCAGTTTGGAAAACGACGATTTTATTAGGATCAGCAATAGCTGCTTTTACTTCATCAATTTCAGAGCGTTCATTGATGGAGTCGAATGGACAAATAGATGCACATTGACCACAATGAATACAAATTGGATGATCCCCATTAGTTGTTAAATCATAATAATCAAATACCCCCATATCTACAGCACAAGCTTTACGACATAAGGAGCAATTTTTACATTTAGACAAATCTTGAACTAATGCAATATTTCCGTCTTCAATTGGCACGCGACGGTCTAAGAATTCATACTTACTCATGAGTTTCCTCCTACTTAGGTAACGTTGTTATCGTTAATTGAAGAAATTATACTATACATTGTATATTTTATCAATAAAACTACTTGTAATTCCTTTGCATAGCAGGTATTAGTAAATCGCATGATACATGAATTTATAGGCGTTCTTCCAATTCCATCCACCGTTCGGTAAGCGCATCTATTTGGGATTGAGTCTCTTCTCGCTCAGCCATCAAGGCTTGCATTTTTTCATAATCAGTAGCGACTTGGCTTATCATCACATCTAGGCCCTTAACTAAATGCTCGAGTTTTGGCAACTCATCCATAATACTCGCATACTCCGCCTCTTCCGCTTTATTGAGGCCTTTCTTAGGGGATTCTTTGAAAGTATCTACTTCACCACTAATTATACCACTATTATCGCCAGAAGTATTAGAAAGATTAGCTTGATTAAGAATGGAATCATCATTATCAGCATCGTCAGCTTCTACAGATTTTACAGTTTTGGCACTAGCAGCAGTACTACTATTTGTCATATAAAACGGGCGCTTTCCACCACTACTTTCATCAAGAGCATCCTTATAATCAGAATAGGAACCATGAATGATTTCAATGTGACCATCACCGGTAAATACAAATAGTTTGTCTACTACGCGGTCAAGGAAATACCGATCATGACATACGGTAACGATGACACCACTAAAGGAATCAAGAAAATCCTCTAATACCTCTAATGTAGGGATATCAAGATCATTGGTCGGTTCATCAAGCAATAATACATTAGGCGCGCTCATCAGTAATTTTAAAAGATATAAGCGACGACGTTCACCACCAGAAAGCTTTCGAATCGGCACACCGTGAAGTTCAGGTGTAAAGAGGAATCGCTCTAGGATTTGCCCAGCACTCAATGTAGAGCCATCACCGAGCACCATGTAGGAATGGTCCTCACGAATATAATCAAGAACACGCATATCTTCATCGAACTCTGGCAGTTCTTGTTTGAAGTGAGCAATACGAACTGTCTCACCCTTACCGATAGTACCACTTGTAGGCTCATAGGTACCATCAAGGATATTCATAAAGGTAGACTTTCCTACACCATTTGGCCCTACAATGCCGATACGGTCATGGCGCACCACATGATAAGTAAAGTCCTTAATCATAGGTCGTTCATCAAAGTAAAATTCTAAATGCTCAATATCAAAGATGGTTTTTCCTAAACGCGTCTTTAAAGCAATAGGATCCATTTGATCAGGACGACGCGTTTTCTCCATATTCTTTAGTTTTTCATAGCGGTCTAAACGAGCCTTTTGTTTTGTAGTTCGCGCCAAGGCACCGCGGCGAACCCATTCAATTTCTCGTTTTAAAAACTGATGACGCTTCTCTTCCGTAGCAGCCTCACGAGCTTCTCTGTCGGCTTTCAACGCAATGAACTCTTCATAGTTCCCATCGTATTGATACATACGACGATTAGACAGTTCCAAAATACCATTACATACAGAATCAAGGAAATATCTATCATGGGTACTGATTAAGAGACCCCCTTGACGAGCACTTAAATAAGATTCAAGCCAGTCTATACTATCTTCGTCTAAATGGTTTGTTGGTTCGTCTAGTAATAATAAATCACACGGATATAGCAAAGCTTGACCAAGCGCTAACCGACGCTTTTGACCACCAGATAATAAGGCTACCTTTTGTTCTACATCGGGAAAACCCAGTTTAGACAAAATAATACGAGCCTCCTGCTCTACTTGCCAACCATCTCGGTGATCCATTTGTTCTAAAGCATTCATATAGTTCCTAGACAATTTAGCATCATCTCCACCAGTTTCTTGCATTTGACGGTATTCGCGACTGATGGTTTCAAAGGCTTTTACCATTTGCAATCGAGGATGATCTCCATCTAGAACGGCCTCTAGCAAGGTGGATTCCGCATCAAAGTCAGGGGTCTGCGCTAAATAATGGATACTTGCCTTGCCATTGCGCTCAATGGTGCCCTTGTCAGCCTCCATTTGGCCCGCCAATATTTTTAAGAACGTAGATTTCCCTGTGCCATTGATGCCCACGAGGCCCAGCCTTTTTTCAGTGGTAAATGTAATATTTACCTCTTTAAAAAGCAGCCTTGTGCCATAAGATTTCTCTATATTTTGTAAACTAATAACGTTCATGTTATTCTCCTATTTTGTAATTCTGTTACTTATTATACTACACATTACCATTGACAGTAACATTCGCCCTCAGTAGAATAAACGTAACATATATATTCATGAGGAGGTCCACATGGCGACGGATATGCTTTTAGACTTTTATGAAAGTATTAACTTTGAACTTATCGACATCGATGGGTATGACACATTATTTACTGAACTTTTAGAAGATGGCACCTATGCAACTGTGTCCGACGACGACGGTCATATGCCAGAGGACTTAGAGACACCAATCGTATTCAATGTATACGATGATAACGACTCCTTCCAATGGAGTGTTACATTGGATGACTCTTATCAATTAAAAGATCTCTTAGATAGTGCTGAAAGCACAGATGAGTTCTTAGAAACACTACAAAGAATTAGAGAAGAACATATTGAGCAATACCAATAATACAAAAGCGAGGCTTATAGGACAAAAAGTGTGTGTAAAAACCCTTATAACACTAGATATTTACTAGTGTTATAAGGGTTTAATCTTTTTTGGGAGAAGTTTGAGGGTGGACAAAAAGTGTGGGTGGAAACATCAATTAACCCTTGTAATTACTGACTAAAATGAGGTTATATCTTCCTATATATAAACAAATATGGAGGAAGAGTTTATGCGACAAATAAAATGTCCTGATTGTAATGAAACATGT
>NZ_PPCX01000014.1 GCF_002959775.1 Veillonella rogosae JCM 15642
TAACCAATTCAAGAATAGGCTTAACTCTTTACTTAAATTATTAATTTTAACGGTAAATGCCACCTTACAATGTTTGCAAAACCAACGCTGAGAACCAGATTTTAAAACACCGTGTTTAATGCATGTTTCATTACAATCAGGACATTTTATTTGTCGCATAAACTCTTCCTCCATATTTGTTTATATATAGGAAGATATAACCTCATTTTAGTCAGTAATTACAAGGGTTAATTGATGTTTTCACCCACACTTTTTGTCCACCCTCAAACTTCTCCAAAAAAAGATTAAACCCTTATAACACTAGTAAATATCTAGTGTTATAAGGGTTTTTACACACACTTTTTGTCCTATAAGCCGCTTTTTTATATGTTATTATCTACGAACCATTAATGCTTCAAGATCGAGAACATCTGCAATTTCATCAACGTCATCACAGAGATATTCGGCATCAGCTTCTTTTAGTTCAGCTTCTGTACCATAACCATAAGTAACACCGACGGAGATACAACCAAGTTCATTAGCTGCTTCTACATCATACTTACGATCCCCAACCATGAATGCCATACGATTACCATTTTCATCAGTTAATGGATTACCACAAAGTTCAAGAGCTTTTTCAAGGATTTCTTTCTTATGTAACAATCCACTTTCATAATTAGCACCAACGATTACATCAAAGTAAGGTGTCAACTCAAAATGGTCTAAAATATCCTTAGCATAATGTTCTGGCTTTGCCGTAGCCAAAGCAATCGTATATTGTTCAGTTTTACATTTAGCTAATAAGTCTACAATATTTGGATATACTGTATTTTCGAACTTACCAATCGTTCCATAACGTTCACGAAACTTGAAGTATGTTTCTTCAGCTTGCTCAAAAGTCATGCCACAATGTTCTTGGAAGGCATCTACCAATGGTGGCCCTAAGAACAATTGCAATGTTTCTTCATCAGGTACATCATAGCCAAAATGTTCTAAGGCAAACTTAATACTTTTTAAAATACCTTCTTGAGAGTCTGTCAAAGTACCATCTAAGTCAAATAATATTGTCTTTTTCATATTACTTCTTTAAAGCCTCTTTTAATGTATGCCATGCAAGAACTGCACATTTAACACGAGCTGGCATGTTAGAAATATTTTGTAATGCCATAGCATCTTCTAATTGTTCTAACTCGCTTTCATCAGTAATCTCTTTTTTGATCATACCTAAGAAAACTTCAACCAAGCGTAGAGCTTCCTCTACAGATTTACCTTTAATAATATCAATCATCATAGATGCAGAAGCTTGGCTAATAGCACAACCAGAACCAGTATATGCTGCATCTTTTACAATGCCATCTACTACATTAAGTTGTAATGTTAAGTCATCACCACAACTAGGGTTATGACCATGTTCAGAAGTTGTGAATTCAGTTAACTCATGTTTATTACGTTTATCTTGGTTATGTTCCAAAATTAGTTCCGTATATAGTTGATCCATTTCCATTGATGGTAATCTCCTAATCTTTAAAGCCCATGACTGAACGAACAGTCTTCAATACTTCGAGGAAGGCATCAAGGTCTTCCTTACGAGTGTACAAGTACATACTTAAACGCGTAGATGCAGATACATTGTAGAATGCACCTAATGGTTGTGCACAGTGGTGACCAGAGCGCACACAAATACCTTTTGCATCTAAGATAGTTGCTACATCGTGAGGATGTACATCATCTATAGTGAAAGCAATTACACCATGCTTCTCTTTCGGATTGGTAGAACCGATTACATTAATATGCGGTAGCTCTAACAATTTAGGTAAAATATAAGCAACCAATTCTTCTTCATACGCTTCAATAGCATCCATACCAAAGGATTCTAAATAATCGATAGCAGCATGCAAGGAAACAGCACCATCTGCATTGGGTGTACCAGCTTCAAATTTGTATGGCAATTCATTGAACGTAGCAGATTGCTCTTTTACATATTCAATCATATCGCCACCCAATAAGAATGGAGGCATTGCTTCTAATAATTCTCTTTTACCATAGAGTACACCAATACCTTGGGACGCACACATTTTATGGCCAGAGAATACAAAGAAATCACAATCAAGTTCTTGAACGTCAATTTTTTTATGAGGTGTAGATTGAGCACCATCAAGAACGACAACAGCCCCAACAGAATGTGCTTTTTCTGTCAATTCTTTTACAGGGAACTCCATGCCTAAAACATTACTAATGTGGGCAAAAGCAACGATCTTAGTAGTTTCATCAATTTTATTGATTTCACCGTCTTTTAAATGACCGCTTTCATCAAGGTACATATATTCCAATGTAGCCCCTGTCTTTTCAGCCACATATTGCCATGTAACAAGGTTTGCATGATGTTCAGCTACAGTAATAATGATTTTATCGCCTGCTTTAAGGTTATTAAGACCATAGCTATGGGCAATTAAATTCATAGATTCTGTCGTATTACGTGTAAATACAACCTCTTCTCGCTCACGGGCATTGATAAATTCCACTACACGATCACGAGCGTTTTCATATGCTTCAGAAGCTTCAATAGCCAAAACATGGGAACCACGATGTGGATTACCATTATGCTGAGTCATATGCTCTACTACACGATCCACTACAACTTGAGGGATTTGCGCAGTCGCACCGCTATCTAAATAGATAACGCGGTGCCCATTATGCTCTTTATGTAATATAGGAAAATCTTTATATGCTTCTGCAATAGGTCTCATAAAACGCCTCTTTAAATCTTATTACGTACAGCCGCTAATGCTGCTTCTTCAATCGTTTCATCACCAATGCGATCAATAATAGGACGAATCATAGATTCAACGATAATATGTTTAGCTTCTACTTCACTAAAGCCACGGCTCATGAGGTAGAACAATTTATTATGATCAATTTGGCCTGCACTTGCTGCATGGTTACCTACTACATTATCCTCTTTACACAACAAGAGTGGCAAAGAAATGGATTTTACAGTAGGGTCTAACAACAAGCAAGTATCTTCTTCCGCACCTTCAGATGCAGTTGCACCATGTAGGAAATCAAGGGTACCACGGAAGGATTTTTTAGCATTGCCACTAAGAGCACCTAAGTTATGAATATCGCTGACAGATTTTTTGCCGCCATGACTCATAATCATAGAAATATCGAATTTTTGCTCTTTGTTACCAAGATAAGCAATGTCGTGAATAATGTGAGATTCTTTACCTACTAAATCATGATAGTAGTTCAAGATATTTTCGCTACCACCGATTTCGATATTGATATATTCAACATCAGCGTTATCTTCTAATTTAGTGTATCGATGCTCGATATGTTGTACATGTTCAGGTAAAAGATTTACCTTTTTCACTACAATTTTACCAGTTGCTTTAACATCATATTCGTTAAGGTAGCTTACATTAGTTACTGCATCACCAGAACCAGTAACAAAGAATTGAACTTCTAGTTCAGCACCTTCACCAACGATAAATTGAAATCGATTTGCTACGCGAGCTGTAGCATCGATGCGGATACCTACAACTTCTTTCGCATTTGCAGGAACGTTAATAGCATAACCTTCTGCTTTTTCCACCAAACCTTGAACCGCTTCTTTATTAGCGCCTTCATATTTGCCTTCTAATAATGCTGTGCCTACAGGCAATGGTGAAAGTATATTTTCATTCGCTTCAACAGCGATAGATTGTACTGCTGTATCTTCTCCAGCTAGAGAGCCTACAGTATGGTTAACACGTAACCATCTGAACGTCGGTCTAGGGAGTTCATTAAATAGTAATTCGCTCATAATTCCTCCTTAACCGATAGAACCTTCTAATTCAAGATTGATTAGATTGTTCATTTCTACTGCATATTCAAGTGGCAATTCTTTAGAGATTGGCTCTACGAAACCACGAACGAGCATTGCACGAGCTTCTTCTTCGCTAATACCACGTGTCATGAGATAGAAAATCGCTTCGTCAGAAATACGACCGATTTTAGCTTCATGACCTAAGTCCACATTATCGTTTTCTACGATAATAGCTGGAATTGTATCAGATTGAGACTCTGCATCAAGCATTAAGGATTCACAAGATACAGTCGCTTTGGAATGTTCTGCTTTAGGACCAATTTTCAAAAGACCACGGTAGATAGCTGCGCCACCGGATTTAGAAATAGATTTAGAGTTTACATTACTTGTTGTATATGGTGCGTTGTGAACCACTTTACAACCTGTATCAAGGAATTGGCCTTCGCCAGCGAATGTTACACCTGTAAATTCAGCATGTGCACCTTCACCGTTAAGGATACTCATTGGATACAAGCAAGATACTTTGGAACCGAAGGAACCAGATACCCACTCAATAGTACCACCTTTACCTACAACACAACGTTTTGTATTAAGGTTGTACATATTTTTGGACCAGTTTTCAATTGTAGAATAACGCAAAGTAGCATTATCTTTTACGAACAATTCAACGGCACCTGCATGAAGGTTAGATACGTCATATTTAGGCGCGGAACAACCTTCGATAAAGTGCAATTTAGCACCTTCTTCTACGATAATCATCGTATGTTCGAACTGACCAGCACCTGGTGCATTCAAGCGGAAGTAGGATTGCAATGGAATATCTACTTGTACTCCTGCTGGAACATATACGAAGGAACCACCAGACCAAACAGCACCATGAAGAGCTGCCCATTTATGGTCAGTAGGAGGAATCAATGTCATCCAGTATTTTTTTACGATTTCTTCATGCTCATGAAGAGCTGTTTCAATATCAGTATAGATAACACCTTGTTTTACAAGATCTTCTTGAATACTGTGATAAACAACTTCAGAGTCATATTGAGCACCAACACCCGCTAAAGATGTTTTTTCCGCTTCTGGAATACCTAAACGGTCAAAAGTGCTTTTAATTTCTTCTGGAACTTCGTCCCAGTTTTCTTTCATATCTACTTTTGGCTTAACATAAGTATGGATATTAGCCATATCTAAGCCAGAAATATCAGGGATCCAGTTAGGAATGCCCATACGATTATAGATTTCTAGAGATTTCAAACGAAACTCTAGCATCCATTCCGGTTCATTTTTATTAGACCAAATCTCACGGATAATATCTTCAGTTAAACCAGCATCTGCGATATAAGAATATTCAAAGTCATTCTTAATGTCGTAGACACCACGGTCCATATCCGCGACTTGGGTTTTCTTTCTTTCTTCCATTGTGCCTCCTATGCTAATGCTTTGTATGCGTCGTAACCTTTTTCTTCGATTTCACGTACAAGAGAAGCATCACCAGTTTTAACGATTTTACCGTTGATCAGTACATGAACATAGTCAGGGTTCAATTTTTGTAAGATTTGATTGTGGTGAGTGATGATTAATACAGCGTTTTCTTCGTTGTGGAAACGTTGTACACCTTCAGACACAATACGAACCGCATCTACGTCAAGACCGGAGTCAGTTTCGTCAAGAATAGCCAATTTAGGATTCAAAATGGACATTTGAAGAATTTCATTTTTCTTGCGTTCACCACCAGAGAAACCTTCATTAACATAACGTTGTGCATAAGATGTGTCGAAGGACAATTCATCCATCTTTTCTTTCAATTCTTTTTTGAAAGATAAAGCGCGAACGTTTTCACCAGTAATTGTGGATTTAGCTGTACGAATGAAGTTTTCTACAGTAATGCCAGGAATGGAGATTGGATGTTGGAAGGACATAAAGATACCTGCTTTCGCACGATCATTTACTGCATCTTCCGTAATATCTTTACCATCAAAAATGATAGAACCGCTATCCACTGTATATGTAGAGTTACCCATGATTGCATTGGCAAGTGTAGATTTACCAGCACCATTAGTCCCCATTACTACGTGAATTTCACCTTTATTAATTGTTAAGTCGATACCTTTTAAGATTTGTTTGTCTTCAACGGATACCTTTAAATCTTTTATCTGAAGTAATTCAGCCAAAATGTTCACTCCTTTTTATTTGTATGTACCATAAGAACATACATGCATTATATGTAAAACGTATATACTGACACATATAAAAAGGCGGTACGCACTAACGTGAATACCGCCGTAATTCTCGCCAACTTAGCAAGTATGTGCATAACAATCTACAATTATTATACATTCTTATCTAAATGATAGCAAGATATTCCTACTAAAATATACAGGAATTAAAAGAATATCAAGTATTACATATATTGATAGGTTTTATTTAATATTCATTCTCATCCTATTCGATTCTCAATATTAAATTATAGGTTGGAAAAATCAAGAGTTCCAAACAAGTCATCATACGTTTCAGCACGACGAATTTGTGTAACAGAACCATCTTTATGTAATAACAACTCAGCAGAGCGCAATTTACCATTATAGTTGAATCCCATGGAGTGACCATGCGCACCAGCATCATGAATGATGATACGATCACCAATATCGATTTTTGACAACTCACGTTGAATAGCAAATTTATCATTATTTTCACATAAAGAACCAGTTACATCGTACACATGATCCTTAGGTGCATTCTCTTTACCCATTACTGTAATATGGTGATAAGAACCATACAAAGCAGGACGCATAAGATTTGCCATACAGGAATCAAGACCAATGTAATGACGGTAAATATCTTTTTTATGAATCGCTGTAGAAACAAGATAACCAAATGGACCGGTTACCATACGGCCACATTCATAAGCTAACGCAACATCACTGAGACCATTAGCTACGAGAATTCTATTATAAGCTTCCTCTACACCCTTGCTAAGTGCCTTGAAATCTACAGGTGTTTGCTCTGGCTTATAGGCAACACCTACACCACCACCAAGATCGATAAACTCAACATTGATACCAAGTTCATTTTTAATATCTACAGCAAGATTAAAGCAAAGCTCTGCAGTACCAACTAATCCATCAATATCAAGCTCGTTAGATACAACCATTGTGTGGATACCAAAGTGTTTTACACCTTTAGCTTGCAATTGTTTGTAAGCTTCAAAAATTTGTTCGCGTGTCATGCCGTATTTAGCTTCTTCAGGAAGGCCAATAATTGTATTACCACCTTCTTTTAAGGAGCCTGGATTATAGCGTACACAGAATGTATCAGGTAAAGAACCGTGATGCTTTTCTAAGTATTCAATATGAGTAATGTCATCAAGATTAATAATAGCGCCCATATCTAATGCTTTTTTATACTCCACATATGGAGTGTCATTAGATGTGAACATAATATCATGTCCAGTAATACCCACTTTTTCACATAGCATTAATTCTGCTAAGGAAGAGCAGTCGGCACCTACACCAAGCTTTTGTAATACACGCATAATATATGGATTTGGAGTTGCTTTTACAGCAAAATATTGCTTAAAGCCTTTATTCCAAGAAAATGCGTTGATGAAAGATTTCATATTCTCAATTATGCCTTCTTCATCATAAATATGGAATGGAGTTGGATATTGAGCGATAATATTTTCTAATTGTTCTGCCGTAAAGGGAACTGTTTTTGTGTTCATAACAACCTCTCTAAATAAATAAAAGACTCATCAAGAGATGAGACTATTATCTAAATTATTATTTAAATTAGCTATATAAGCCAAAGTAATCTACATCATGTAGAACTATATATAATAATTTATCATATCAAATAAAACTAAATTAAATTCTATAGAATTATATCATAATTTGTATACAAAATCAATTTTATCGATATTTGTATAGTTAATATAAAAATAATCCTAATGAACTGAAACCATATCGTTTCTAATTCATTAGGATTATTATAGGTCTATTTATTATGCGTTAAGCAGTTGATTACATCATACCGCCCATGCCACCCATTGGAGGCATTGCAGGAACTGCAGCATTTTCTTCTACTTTATCAGCTACGATTGTTTCAGTAGTCAATACAAGAGATGCGATAGACGCAGCGTTTTGAAGAGCAGAACGAGTAACTTTAGCAGGGTCTACGATACCAGCTTTAACCATGTCGATATATTCTTCAGTCAAAGCATTGAAACCGATACCAGAGTCAGTATTTTTAACTTTTTCTACTACAACAGAACCTTCAAGACCAGCATTGTAAGCGATTTGACGAAGTGGTTCTTCTACAGCGCGTTTTACAAGGTTGATACCAGTTTGAACATCACCAGTAGCTTCCAATGTATTTAATGCAGGGATGATATCGATGAATGTAGTACCACCACCAGCTACGATACCTTCTTCAACTGCAGCGCGTGTTGCATTCAATGCGTCTTCGATGCGAAGTTTTTTATCTTTCATTTCAACTTCTGTAGCAGCACCTACTTCAATAACTGCAACACCACCAGACAATTTAGCAAGACGTTCTTGTAATTTTTCGCGGTCGAATTCAGAAGTTGTTTCTTCAACTTGTGCACGGATTTGATTTACGCGTTTAGCGATTACTTCTTTATCGCCTACACCGTCGATGATTGTAGTTTCATCTTTAGTAATGCGTACTTGACGAGCTGTACCAAGATCTTCAAGCTCTACAGAATCAAGCTTACGGCCCATATCTTCAGTGATTACAGTACCACCAGTCAAGATTGCGATGTCTTCAAGCATAGCTTTACGACGGTCCCCGAAACCAGGAGCTTTAACAGCTACAGCTTTGAATGTACCACGCAAGCGGTTAACTACTAAAGTAGCCAATGCTTCGCCTTCTACATCTTCAGCGATGATAAGAAGTTCTTTACCAACTTTTACCACTTTTTCAAGTGTTGGCAACATATCAGCAATTGCGCTGATTTTACGGTCTGTAATCAAGATGAATGGATTATCCATAACAGCTTCCATACGATCAGGATCAGTTACCATGTAAGGAGAAATGTAGCCACGGTCGAATTGCATACCTTCTACTACATTTAATGCAGTTTGCAAGCCTTTAGATTCTTCTACAGTAATAACGCCATCGTTACCAACTTTTTCCATAGCTTCAGCAATTAAGCCACCGATTTCTTCATCAGCAGCGGATACGCTAGCAACTTGAGCGATTTCAGCTTTACCAGAAACTTTGATGGACCGTTTTTTGATTTCTTCAACCAAAGTTTTTACAGCTGTTTCAATACCTTTTTTCAATATCATTGGGTTTGCACCAGCTGCTACGTTACGCATACCTTCTTGAATCATAGCTTGAGCCAATACAGTTGCAGTAGTTGTACCGTCACCTGCTACGTCATTAGTTTTAGTAGCAACTTCTTTTACTAATTGTGCACCCATGTTTTCAAATGGATCTGGAAGTTCGATATCACGAGCAATAGTTACACCATCATTTGTAATTGTTGGGGAACCGAATTTTTTATCTAAAACAACATTACGGCCTTTTGGACCTAATGTTACTTTTACAGCATTTGCCAATTGATCAACGCCACGGCCTAAAGCGCGACGAGCTTCTTCATTAAACAAGATTTCTTTTGCCATATGAATTACCTCCTAGATAGTAATACTATCGAATGTAACGAAATATATGTGCTCTTAAGCAATATAGAATGTATCATCAGTATTTATAGTCTTACAAGACTACAGATTAGCTATTATAGTACTGCTAAAATATCGCGCTCACTGATAATCAAGTGAGTAGCGCCATCGATTTCTAATTCGCTACCAGCATATTTTGCGAACATAACAGTGTCGCCAACTTTAACTTCTGGAGCTACACGTTGACCATTGTCATATACTTTACCAGCACCTACAGCTACAACTACACCTTCTTGAGGTTTTTCTTTTGCTGTATCAGGAAGGAAGATACCACTTTTAGTTTTTTCTTCTTTTGCTTCTAAACGGATAAGAACGCGGTCAGCTAATGGTTTTAACATATGATGTCACTCCTTATTTACTAGATATTATTTATACTTTATTAGCACTCTAACTCATCGAGTGCTAATTACATGTATTATTATAACCTATGTCAAAATAATTGCAAGTAAAAATTTTGATTTTTTGACTTTTTAGTCTTTATGTGAATTAGAAGCAAAAAAACTAGTATGAGTTTTAATCTTCATACTAGTCTTTTCTACTATTTTGAAACTTGATGAATCAAGGCTTTGCAGATATTAACAATACTATCACGTTTCTTCATACTTAGGGCGCGAATGCGATTATAAGCTTCCTCTTCTGATATAGAGTATAGCTCCATCAATATACCGGTCCCTTTTTGAATAATTTTACGATCTTCTAAGGACTGTTCTAATTCAGCCATTTTTTCGCGTAGCTGAGCATCACTTTTATAACGACCTAATGCCATTTCTAAAGTAGGTACCAATTGCTCCTCTCGTACAGGTTTAATTAGGTATCCATATACGCCTGAGTCTCTAGCTTTATCAATTAAATCTTGTTGACTATAACTGGTTAACAACACAACAGGTGCTTCATGGTGAAAGCCAATCTGCCGAGCAGCTTCAATACCATCTAATTCTGGCATTTTAACATCCATTAAAATGATATCCGGTTTATGCTGTTTACAGAGTTGTATAGCTTCAACGCCATTGGTTCCCTCTGCTACGACCTCATGACCGCAAGACTCAATAATATCTCGCAAATCCATGCGTATAAGGGATTCATCATCGACGATTAAAACGCGCATTTACGCCTCCTTCTTCATATGTATTGTGGCCAATACACCATGACCAGTATTTTCTATGGATAAACTTCCCTTTAATTCATGAGTAACTAAATTATTTATAATTGTAAGTCCCAATCGTTTATTAGATGAAATAGAAAAATCACTAGACAATCCTTTCCCATTATCTGTGAAAGCTAATTTAATGTTTCCCTCTATGTCATTAACATGAAGATGAATTTCTCCATGCGCCCCTTCTAGGCCATGTTCTAAGCTATTAGTGATTAATTCATTAATGATAAGAGATACATAACTTGCCATATGAGAAGAAATCAATATATCTTCTCCACTATAAGTAAAGGTAACCTCTTGATCTTGTCTGACCATACTCATACGCAATAATCGACATAGCTCATCATAAATGGATCGTATACCAATATAATCCTCATCATAATGAGACACTATATCGTGAACTAGAGCCATACTTTCAATACGATTAATACCCTCTTGAAGAGCCTGTTTTACCTCTGGTAAGCTTGAACGTCTCGCCTCCATACGCAATAGACCAGCTACAGTTTGTAAGTTGTTTTTTACGCGGTGATGGACCTCTTTGATAATTGAGTTTTTCACCAACAATTCTTGTTGCTGCTTACTTTCACGAGTACAATCATGTAACACTAAAAAACATCTCGTTTCATTACGGCCCATAGCAATAGGAATCATATGCTGACGAATCACCATATCTTGATATATTTCTTCACTAGTATATATAGTTCTATCTGCCAAGACTTGTTGGATAGCCGATATTTTTAAAGTACTGCTATAAATAGATGAACCTACTAAGCGTCGATCAAAGCCTAACAAGTCTACCAATTGTAATGCAGCATCATTGCCGTATAGAATTTTATGAGAATCATCAAAGATAATTAAACCATCAAAATAAGAGATAGGTTCGTAAGATTGAATTTGTTCATCCGTAGCAGTCAGCATGAGACGTTGCATCGTATCAGATAAAGTATATTCTTGTTCATATTGCTCTACCTTGATAGATGGGGACAGTGTAAAGGAAATACCACCAATAATACGTCCTCCATTATCTACTACAGGAAAAACATGCTGCCTAAACTCATTATCTTCCCCTATGAGTGGCTGCCCATTTTCCATCATCACATGCCAAGTATGATTGCCTTTTAAGTGATGTGTAACGATTCCAGTTTCACTGCGTTCTATACATAACATATCAGCACCCTGTTGTACATTACCATGTGATTTCTTAAGCAGGGGCGTAAAAATCTGTATCCTTTGACGGGTCAAAGACTCGCCAAAGGATATAAGTTTACTAATATGCTCAAGTAATGAGGTTTGTAATGGTCCTAATGGTGTTGTATTTAAAATATCTTGACCAATATCCACAATTAATCCTCTTTCCAAGATACATGACCAATTTCTACGCTTGGTTTTGCATTCAATGTTAAATCGCCAAATTTACCAGCTTTTGCCATGTAATAGGCTCGACAACCAATCATGGCCGCATTGTCAGTAGACAAAATTTTATGAGGCTTGTAATAAGTAAATCCTTCTTCTTGGCACATAGCTTCTAATGCTTGTTGTAACCCCTTGTTAGCAGATACACCACCAGCAATAGTAATACATGTTTCACCTAATGTGTGAGCTGCATCTTTTGTTTTTTCTACAAGCACATCAACGATAGCCTTTTGGAAGGACGCTGCCACATCGGCTTGATTGATGGGCTCATTCTTTTGTTGTTTGCTATTTAAATAGTTTAGTACTGCTGATTTCAAGCCACTAAAACTGAATTCAAAATTACCAGGTTCGCTCAAAGCCTTTGGAAACTCGATGGCATTAGCATCACCTTCCGCAGCAAGAGCATCAATATGAGGGCCACCTGGGTATGGAAAGCCCATGACACGAGCAATTTTATCAAAAGCTTCACCAGCTGCATCATCTCGTGTTTGGCCAAGAATATCAAATTCTTCGTACCCTTTTACATGGACTAGCATTGTATGACCACCAGATACGACGAGGCTCAAAAATGGAGGCTCTAGTTCTGGATTAGCTAAGAAATTGGCAAAAATATGACCTTCCATATGGTGAACTGGCACCAAAGGGATGCCCGTAGCAAAGGATAAACCCTTTGCTGCTGCTACACCTACCAATAGTGCTCCCACAAGACCGGGACCATAGGTAACGCCAATGTGGTCGATATCTTGTAAGGTCACATTCGCATCTCGTAGCGCTTGATCTATAACAGGTATAACTTGTTCTATATGGTGACGCGATGCGATTTCTGGTACAACGCCACCAAATTTTCTATGAATCGGCACTTGGCTAGAAATAACATTAGATAAAACAGTTCGTCCATCCTTTAAGACAGAGGCTGATGTTTCATCACAGCTACTTTCTAAGGCTAATGTGTATATACTCATTCTATTTCCTCTGAAACGAGAGACATAATGTACGCATCTTCCGTAGGCTCTGAATAGTACTCTTTACGAATTCCTTTTACAGAAAAACCTAAATTTCTATACATAGCCAATGCGGCTAAATTAGATATGCGCACCTCTAAAAAGATTTCGTGCATGCCTCGCGAAAAACATTCATCAATTAATTGCTTTGTAAGTTTTGATCCGTATCCTTTACCACGGGCAGAAGGCAAAATGGCAATATTCGTAATTTGACCTTCATCGTATACAAGCCAAGCACCTGCATATCCTACAATATGGTTCTCCTCACAAATTACCATATATAGTTTATTTGCTGCACCTTCCAGCTCAGCGAGAACAGATTCTAACCTCCAAGGAACAGAAAAGGACTGCTGTTCGATCTCATAAATAGCGTGAGCATCCTCAATAGTGGCTAAACGTATCTCCATCATTCTGCACCTGCTGCCTCTGTCACTACTACGGTAGGATTTTGGCTCAACATGGCAGGATTATCCTTATGGCGTTCTTCCCATAATACTTCCGCTTCTGAGCGGCGAATATAATACGGTACCATATCCATAGGATCAGATACTTCATTTGTATCTATTAATTTACGACCAGCTAGCAGTAACGAACTAGCCTTCGGAATACGTTGTGATATATCTAGAATCGTTAAATTAGTATCCTTTGCCTCTAACAGTTTTTCAATACGTTTAATGCCATCCCCAAGGAATAATACTTTATCATCATTTGCTCTAAATCGGTCTAACAAATCACTTGCAGGTATAACAAATGGCTCTTCCTTGCACACTAGTTCGTGACTTTCGTATTGATAAATGCCCGCATAGACATGTTTCTTCTGTGCATCAATAACGGTACAAATTGTATGATCTGTATAGGATACATTGTGCGCTAAGCTATCCATAGTCATAACACCATATAAAGGAATTTGTAATGCGTAAGCCATTGCCTTTGCTGTCCCCATGCCAATGCGTAAGCCCGTAAAGGAACCAGGCCCAATACTAACTACGATTCCTTTTAATTCATTTCTTTCAACTTGAGAGGCACGTAACAACATATCGATATGAGGTACTAATTGCTCGGAATGAGTCAATCCAGCTTGGATGGTCAATTCCCCTATAAGGTTATGTTCGTCCATCAAGGCCACACTCGATACGAGTGAGCTCGTCTCAATTCCCAACCACATATGGGCCTCCTATTTCTGCTAAATCTTCCGCTGTAAGGTAATCACTACCTAAAATAATAGATCGGCTTGTATCGTCAATGGACGTTAAATAAATCCATAATGTTTCATCAGGCAATTCATCAGGGAATTTATCTGCCCATTCCACAATGGATACACAATCTTCTGTATATTCGTAAAAGCCAATATTTTCCAGTTCACTAATATCATCCAAGCGATACACATCAAAATGATATAAATGCGTTCGATTCACATCATAGGTATTCATAATGGCAAAGGTAGGACTTGTAATCTCCTCTGTTACGCCAAAGCCTTTAGCTATGCCCTGGGATAAATGAGTTTTACCCGTCCCTAAATCACCAATTAAGGCAATACATAAAGGATCTCCATTCTGTTGTACCCATTTACCGAGTGTCTGTCCAAATTGTTGTGTATCTTCTACTGTATGTGTTTCTAATTGGACCTGTGCCTTATGATTCATGAAAATGATTATATCCTTTCGCTTCTATGGTCTTAATCGTTCTATCCTGTGTTACCATCTCAACCTTTGGAGGACCAGTTACAACCTCTCCAATCAATGTAATACCTGCTAGATTTTCTAATTTCGGAACTAATGACTTAGGGGCCGTAAATACTAGTTGAAAGTCTTCTCCACCATATAGAGCATAATCTACTGGCTTAGTTTGTAAATGCTTCGCTAATGCGTAGGTTTCTTCGTGCAGTGGAATAGCTGATTCTTCTACAAGGATAGAAACATTGCTAGCAGATGCAATTTCATTTAATTCACTACCAAGACCATCACTAATATCATTCATACTATGAACACCTAACTGTCTCAATTGTTCCCCTAATTCAATTTGAGGATCGGGACGTTGATGACCTATCTTGGTCATATCATAGCCTGCTAGATTGTATGAAAGTGCGCCTAACCCAGTGGCAGCATAGCCTACATAATTAGTAATGCCTACAACATCGCCTACTTGAGCACCACTGCGCATAACCGCAGTTCCTTTAGGTACCTCACCAATAATCGTTACGGTCCAAACCATAGGGCCTTCCGTACGCACCGTGTCACCACCTAATATATTTAGCTTATATCGTTGGCATTGAGCTTTAATGCCTCTATATATTTCATCTAAAATTTCTGTATCTATATGTTGGGGAGCTGCAACAGATAAGACGATTTGTTTTGGGTTCCCCCCCATAGCCGCTATATCACTTAGATTAGCCGTCATGAGCCGATATCCTATATCATAAGGCATCATATAGTGAAAGCTAAAATGAACCCCTTCCACCATCGTATCCGTACTAATGAGTTGATCCATATCTGGTGCGGCACTATATACTGCACAATCGTCACCAATACCATACACTACGGTACTAGAGTCATATATTGTATTATCTTGAATTTGGCGAATGAAATTAAATTCCCCTACATCTTTTAATTGCATCTGATCACCTAGTTTCTGATTATTATACTCATTGTATTGTAACATATATAAAAGACAACAAAAATAGCAGATAGTTGATATATCAACTATCTGCTATCAATGTTCCTAAGGGAATTATTTTTTGATTAAGTTCGTCATCCGTTTAACTGGATCTTTAGTATCAAAGGAGCCTACTGTAGGAACCTTTTTACCATCGCTGACGAAGAGAACACCGTTAATATTATCAAAGGATGTCAATGTATTTACGATGGCAGCCATTTGTAATTTAACAGTTAAGTCCCCACCATTACCTTTTACGAAGGCATTGTTTACTTCAACAGAAGCAATGCCATCCTTTACAGTAACAGATGTAACCTCAATATCCTTAGTGAATATTGGATATTTTTGAGCTCTGTCAGCTTTTAACATCGCTAGAAGAGCTGCTTTCGGTGTTACTTTATTCGCCTCCATCTCAACGGTCTGTTGTTTTACTCCAGAACCATCCTCTGTTGGTACAAAGAATACCATCTTAACCTTTTCTTGAGATACTTTTGTAATTTCTGCATCCTTATTGACTTTCGCCTCTTGCACAGGCTCGCTTTTACCTGTTGTAGGAGCTTGATCAGGCGTACAACCTGCTGCAAATGCTAGCATGCCTACACAGAGGATCGAAAGAACTTGTTTACGTAATTTCATCGATTAACCTCCAAAGTAATTAGCAATACCATTTGCAATGCGATTAGCAAAGTCCTCTTGTGTTTGAGCAGATTGTAATGCTCGTTCCTCGTTAGGGTTGGAGATAAAGCCAAGCTCTACGAGAATTGCAGGCATATTAGAATGTCTCAACACGTATAAGTTACCCTCTTGAATGCCACGGTCACCATTGAAACCAGGTGTATTAGCAATTTGAGTTTGAACCTTTTGTGCCAATCTAGCATCATTACCTGATTTACTGTAGTAGTATGT
Source organism: Veillonella rogosae JCM 15642 (assembly GCF_002959775.1). Taxonomy (GTDB): domain Bacteria; phylum Bacillota; class Negativicutes; order Veillonellales; family Veillonellaceae; genus Veillonella; species Veillonella rogosae. The sequence continues at coordinate 16,612 of NZ_PPCX01000014.1, forward strand.
TGCAATACCACCCACGCTTGGGTTAGTGAAAGCATTGATATGAACACTTACAAGAACATCAGAATTGTTTCGGTTCGCAATATTAACGCGAGCACCTAATTCTTCAACACCACTTGCATTAGGGCCATATACGTCTACGTCTGTAGTGCGTGTCATAACTACTTTAGCACCACGGCTTTCCAAAGCGGATTTCAAATACTTAGAAATTGGTAATGTTACATTTTTCTCTTGTAAGCCATGTGGTCCTATGGCACCGGAGTCGCTACCACCATGACCAGGGTCAATAGTGATTGTTTTACCAGATAAACCACCGCTACTTGAGTATTTACCGGATCCAGCCGGTACATTTTTCGCAGGATGTGCAGAAGGAGATGGGCGTTTACCATAGTAAGCAGGTTTAGGTGTTACACCTTTTTTCTGAACATCTACAACGATGCGATATGGTTTCTTATTAACCGTATCTTTTTTTAGGGAAAATACCTTTACATCACTCGTATCGATAGATGAAGGTGTCTTGATTGTAACCTTAACATCTCTGCCGTCTTCTGAGAGTTTAGCAGAACTAGCTATGCTTGAGTCCATTGTAATGTTCTCTTTAGCAGTCTTTAGCTTCGTGTTTTTCAAGGTAACAGTCGTCGTTTTCCCATCTTTGCTAATCGATGCGGACGCTTTCACCGGCGCTGACAAATCCATAACCATACGAACATATGGTACAGGTGCATCTGTTCTAGTCACCCATCGGGCATCTTCAAGATTAGCGGCCTTCGCTTGAGTCAATAATAAAGGTATCGCCATCAAGACTGCAAGGCACATAAAAAATAGTTTACGCAATACATTCACTCCAATCTAACTGACATACATAGTGTCCAAACCATAGAGATGAGTCGATGATATCTTTGTCTATCAAAATCTCATCGTTCCAATCTATCCATAAACTAATGTTAGATTATAGATAGATTATTTCATACAAACATGAAGATAAGTATGCCGATTATACATATTACTATATAAAGTCTTTATATCAAAGACACAATAAACAGTTGCTTAAAATTATTTTTTATGCTATACAATCGACACTATCGTTCAGTTGTAATCTGCCATTCATTCCCATCCGTACTAATGTGAATACGTCCCATCGTATCCGTACGGTAAATGGCAATATTGTTTTCCTGTAAACGACGTAATGTTACATCGTGAGGATGACCATACTTATTATACATGCCATTTGAAATTAATGCACTTTCTGGTCTAATAGATTTCAAAAAATCTTCAGAGCTACTTGTACGAGAACCGTGATGACCTACCTTAAGAACGCGAGCAAACAGTTTAGAGTTCTGCTCTTTTACCAGTTTTTTCTCTTCTTGTAATTCGGCATCTCCCGTAAAGAGCATTGAGAATTTACCAAAGATTAACTTACCTACAATAGAGTTATTATTGAGATCTGGTTCGCCTTTTTTATCAGTTAAGACCTCTGTCCAAGGAGCATACACAACAAATACGGCACCATGACCAAAATCAACTACATCACCACTTCTCAAAGTAGAACGTTTGATTTTATTTTTTTCAATCCACTTTTCATAGGTTTTGAACATATTGTTATCAACAGAAATACCATCATCATATACATTTTCAATGGGCATTGCTTTGGCAATGGCATAGAAACCACCCATATGATCTGCATGAGGATGCGTAATTATAATATTTTTTAACTTTGTAACCCCCATGGCTTTTAGCTGAGCTACAATATTTTCTCGATGTTCAATATCGCCAGTATCGATCATGCTATATTCATCGCCCACCTTAAGCAATATAGCATCCCCTTGGCCAATATCTAGCATATATACATCTAACTTACCTTCAGGTGTAGTTGTCTTAGTATCAATAGAGTAAGCCCCATTAGCACTAGAGGTCGCTTGATTAGCAGCATTAGCTACATCTTTATTTGTACATCCTGCAATGGCAAAGATAGGAATACATAATACTAGCAAAAAAGCTATAAAACGTTGTATTTTATTTGTCATTCTTATTCTCCCAACAGTTCACTAATTACACATCCTAATGAAGTGCTTACATCACTAGGTGTATACCCCCAAGCCTTAGTGTCGTTTAAAATATCAGCACTACGACTATGTACATACACGCCGAGAACTGCACTATCTTGTAAGGAATAACCTTGGCTAATGAATCCAGCGATTACACCGGTTAGTACATCCCCCATACCGCCAGAACCCATACCAGCGTTGCCAATCGTATTAACATATACAGTTCCATCTGGTAATGCTACCACAGAAGGAATCCCTTTTAACACTAAAACAACTTGGTGTTTCTTAGCAAATTCCCTTGCTAACGTAATGTAATGACGCTCAATCCATTTGATAGGCAAGTCAATAAGCCTACTAAACTCACCTAAGTGAGGTGTCATAACACAATATGGTAGATCTCGTTCCACCGCGTATATAGACTCAATCTCACCATCGCGTAAGGCATCTTTATCAACAGAACCTACATGGCCCAATGCATAAAGAGCATCTGCATCAAGAACCAATGGACCTTCGTAGCTATCTAAAATAGAATCTACAAAATCAGGAATATCACTAGTACGTCCTAGGCCTGGTCCCATAGCAACCACTTGACGCCCTTCTAACATAGCTTTATGAGCCTCTGTAGAGGTAACCATTACTTCCGGTATAATGCGACCTTGTACGACTGGTTTAATCACTTCTGGTACACCTAAAGTCACCTTGCCAGCGCCACTATGAACTGCAGCCTCTGCAGCTAAAATAGGAGCCCCTATCATATCATTAGAGCCACCAATAATCAAGGCATTCCCATTGACGCCTTTATGAGCCATAGGAATCCGATAGTTAATAAGCTTTTCCGCTAAATTAGAATCAATTGTTACAGTAATATCACGATCTCCCAGCACTTTCTGCCAAGGTGCTCCTAACGGAGCAACAACAGCTATCCCCCCTACAGCCTTGCCAGGATATAGTAATAATCCTTGTTTAATGGCACCAAAGGTAACTGTGTAATCATAGGCCAATGTACCTTCAGCTATTTGACCTGTTGTAGCATCTAAGCCAGCAGGTACATCAATGGCCCACAAATCAAAATTATATTGACTGCGCATAGTATCAATATCATGGAGTACATCCACAGTTAAATCTCTCAACTTTCCAGTTAAGCCTGTTCCCATAATACCTTCCACAGCAACAGCTACATTAGACCAATCATTAAATTCATCATACATATCGATGATACAACCCATGGCCTCACAACGTTCTAATTGCAATGCAAAAAGATCACTACATTTGCTAGTATCTCCTACTAGTACAATTTGTACAGGTACGCCTTGTTCCATTAAATGGCGAGCCGCTACAAGACCATCTGCCCCATTATTCCCTGTACCGCAGATAAATAGAACAAAACTATTGATAGAACGGGCGTTATCTAAGGAAAACAAATCATATTGTCCCCATAAAGCATCAACAATGCCTCGTCCTGCATTTTCCATAAGAATTTCCAAAGAGACACCTAATTGCTTAGGAACCTCTCGATCTATAAATCGAGCATCTTCAGTTGTTAAAATATTCATCTTATGCTCCTTCAAGTATAACCGTACTCATTGCGTATTCCTTGCAATGACTAATTGATACGTGAATATTAGTATAGCCTAAGGTTTCATAGATATTTTTGAAAGTATCTTGTAAACGGATCAAAGGCGCCCCTAATTCATCGTGATATATTTCTATATCTTGCCAAGATCCATGGCGCATCCCCGTCCCTAGCGCTTTAATAAACGCCTCTTTTGCGGCATAAATTCCTGCGAAGGATTCATAACGCCCTTTATTACGACTTTCACAATAATCTATCTCATGAGGCGTATACACACGCTCCACAAATAAACTAGACCGCTCTATAGCTTGGCGGATACGTTCAATTTCTATAATATCGTTCCCTAATTTCATAATAGCTCCTAAAATACCCTAACACTATTATTATACACTCTTAAAAGGGATTAAAACATAGATAATATCTAGGCATTTATAGAGAATGGTAAACTAGGCAAGCCGTAAATTTCAACTTTCCCCTTACGATTTACAGCCATATACATTTGACCATTCCGATAATCCATATCCTCAACCTCCATACCAGATGTATAAGGACTAATATTTTTCACAACCCCTTCTTCATCGACAAAAACAAAGGTTGTTAAGGTTGTAAAAATAGTATTACCATTGCCAGCATAAGCACCATTATTGTTTAAATCTGTATGCTCTGCGTCAATCTTATAAGTCTTAATCTTATTAAAATTAGAGTCATAATAATTAATTGTACGATGAGAATTTGTTAACGGCACAATAGATACGTATTCATTACGGTCTTTATCAAAGGCAAAGTTAAACACCTTTTCTTTTAATCTAATAGGTGCTTCTACAATCATACTATCCGCCTCTATAGGCGTAACAATATAACCATCTACAACGGCATTTGTCGTATAGTAGCGATTATTGTTAGGATTATAAGTTAAGGTATTCATGTGACCTAACAGCTTTTTATGACTATATTCATATTTTGCAACTACCTTAAAGGTTGTAGGACTAATTTCGTAAATGATTTGCTTTGTATTTTCAGAGTTAATACAAGCTAAAACAAAAACGTCTTTTTTAGAGTTATAACAAAATCCTTGGCATTGATTTACGCCCGAATCTAACGGGATTTCTGCTAAACGAGATAAAGGCAATGGCATTTGAACAACACTTACATGTTGTGTTAGCTTTGGAATATCAAAGACATTAGCAATATAGTCAATTACACCTTGATCCATAATGTCACCTCAAAAAAGGAAAATGTATATTAAGTATATAAATTCAATAAATATAAAAAATAGGCGGTAAGACAAAAGTCTTACCGCCTAAAGTTGGTGCCGGAGGTGGGACTTGAACCCACACGGTGTTACCCGCTTGATTTTGAGTCAAGTGCGTCTGCCATTCCGCCACTCCGGCGTCTCGGAACATTTGTTATTATACAGACATCCCTACACAATGTCAACCTGTTTTTTATATTTTCCCTAAAATATTTTTAACAGCTTCCATATCGGAATCACATTGCTGTTTCCACGTAAGTGCTACCCCTGTAATATATCCCTTACGAGCATATTCTACATCAGTAGGCACACTTTCAGCACCATAATCTAATTCACCTGCTAGCCAATAGTAATCCTGCCCTCTTGAGTTAATACGAGCATCGATAATATTACTATAAGTCTGCAAGCCTTGGCTCACCATTTTAAAATGATCCCAATCACAAATGCCACGTAACGGAAAGTTCACATTAAGCAAACCACTAAACTGGCCCTTAACATAAATTTTATCAATTAATTCATGAATAAAGGGATGCATTTCAGCGCCTCGTTCAGCAGAATAGCGCTCAACAGACAAAGCTAATCCTGGAATGCCGTAAAAACAACTTTCCATAGCAGCTGATACAGTACCAGAATACAATACATCAGAGCCTAAGTTAAAACCATGATTAATACCAGAAATTACAAGGTCAGGCATATCATCAGTCAATAAATAACTAAGGCCAAACTTCATACAATCAGACGGCGTTCCCGTTAGAGCATAAAGGCGAGGATTTTCATCCTCGCCATTGTACGCATCTAGTTTTAATGGAACCTCAGTCGTCAATGCATGGGATTTAGCACTTTGCTCATTCGCAGGTGCTACAACGGTAATTCGATAATATTGACTTAAGTACGATGCAAGATGGCGTAAACCATCTGCTAAAATACCATCATCATTACACATTAAAATATGCATAGTCACTCCTACAGATTCTATTTTTTATTCTTATTCATATTTCCCATACGCGTTAATTTAACGTCATCTAAGCCAACGGCTCTCGTATGAACTGTGTGAGACCATACTTTGTTATGACGACGGAACCAACCTAAAATATTTACTGGAATCCAAGAATAAACAAATAATGGATATAGTAAATAGTAGAACCAAATCTTTGGTGGCACCTTAATTTTCAATAACACGATTAATGGGAATAAATATTGACCAACACCGATAATAGTCCAAACAGACATTGGCATGATTTGATACAAAATATTTGTATAAATTGGAGTATACGCATTGATGTAAGACAACACCAAGTATACAGTAGTCAACAATAAGAAATAGGGTTGACTCACTTGGAAAATACCATCCAAAATCATAATATTCCCGGTTTTGATGCCTGTAGCAAATAATTTAGGAATATATCGACCAGCACAGTCAAATTGACCTTGAGCCCAACGTAAACGCTGTTTACAGGAGGCCATCATGGTCGTTACCTTCTCATCGTATACGATGGCATCGTGGCCCCAACATGTACGGATACCATGAGTTAATAACTTCATGGAGAATTCCATATCCTCAGTCAAGCTATTACAATCCCAACCGTACTCGCGAATGATAGATGTACGGATACACATACCTGTACCACCCAAAGCGGTAGACAAACCAATGCGATATTTTGCTAAATGCCACATATGGTTTACCATCCAAAACGCGATGGAGAACGTACCTGCTACCCAAGAATCCGTTGGGTTTTTAGAGTTCAAGTAACCTTGAATTACAGACTCACCTTTTTCAAGGTGATCATTCATTTCTAACATAAATTGTGGATGTACTAAATTATCGGCATCAAAGATAAGGAAGGCATCGTATTTCCTTTCCATTTTCTCTACTCGATCGAACATCCACCCCATGGCATAACCTTTACCTACTTCTTGTTTATTTTCGCGCACATGCACATTAGCACCAGCAGCACTAGCAACTTCAGCTGTCTTATCTGTACAGTTATCTGCTACTACAAAGATATCGTATAGCTCATCAGGATAATCTAAGCCACGTAAGTTTTTTACTAACTCACCAACTACTGCTTCCTCATTATGAGCACATACAACGATGGCAAAGGAATTTTTAGGGGTATAGTTTTTATGTACTCGCGACCGCCACATACCAACAACGGCGAGTATAAAATAATAAACCGTATAGATTACGATTATTACCTGCATAGGGATCAGTAGTAGATCCAGTAGGTAATTCATACTATTTTCCTCCACACACCTATTTACGTACTATATTTAAAGCCCCATTGATGAGCCCAAACATTACATAGCCTGCAAAAATCATAACAGCCCAAGTATGCCAATCATACACGAGACATGCTATCACAAAAATTGCTGTAAGCACATAAGAAAGCTTATTAATGTAAATTTCGCTCTTACCTTTAAAGTCAGGATATTTTACTTCACTAACCATGAGGATGCCTACACCAATCATACAAACTACCAATACAAATTGAGGCACCGATACGCCACACAATACGTACGTTGCCGCCAAACAGCCTGCAGCTGGAATTGGTAATCCTTCAAAGTAACCATGTACTTCATCGGTTTTAATGTTAAAACGAGCAAGGCGGAATGCACCCAATACAGCAAATACTAATAATGGTACATAGGCAATCCATCCCAAACCATAAAGCTCTTTCATATATAACATATAAGCTGGTGCTACACCAAAGCCTACAACATCTGACAAAGAGTCTAGTTCACGACCCATAGGTCCTGCCACACCTAACGCTCTCGCTACACGACCATCTAAACCATCAGCAACTAAGGATAATAGTACGCAGATAGCAGCATAGAAGGTATTTCCTGTAGCAGAGAATGTGATACCTAGCACACCAAAAGCTAAATTAGCACTAGTAAATAAATTTGGAATTATAGATTTATTCATGACGTAACCTCCCGATAACAGTGTCACCACCTGTAATATGTTGACCTTTTTCCACGAATAACTCTACATTCTTATCCATATAGAGCTCAGTACAGGAACCGAACTTAATCATTCCGTACAATTGACCGCGTTCAAGCTCGCTATCTAGATCTGTCCAAGATACGATACGTCTTGCTAAAAGGCCTGCGATTTGTGTTACCAAAACGGAGGTACGATCATTCTCAATACAAATAGTATGACGTTCATTTTCAAAGCCTACATCATCTTTGAAGGCCGGCAAAAAACTGCCCATCGTATAATGACGGTACGTAATTTTACCATCTATAGGCGCACGATTAGCATGTACGTCAAAAACAGATAAGAAGATAGTCACCTTTTTACATTCTTTATGTAAGTAAATATCTTCATATACATCAGAGATATCCATGATTTTCCCATCTGCAGGGGACAAAATCAATTCTGGATCTTGAGGGATTACACGTTTAGGATTTCTAAAGAAATTGACGAAAAATAATGCCAAAATAAATGAAATAATCGCAATTACATAATGTCCTAAAAATCCTAATACCACTGTAATAACGAGCATAGCCCCTATCAGTGGAAACCCTTCCTTAATAATTGGTCCTGTAGGCACGATTCAACACTCCCTATTTATTTCTAATAACGGTCCACATAAACTTTGGAATAGCCAACATGCGGCCAATCCGTTGAGGTTCTAAATATAATCGATACAACCATTCAAGTCGATTTCGTTGCATCCATTCTGGAGCCCGAGGAATATTACCTGCCAAGACATCAAAGGAACCACCAATACCGATAGCCACTACGCCATCAAGGTGACTCAATTTTTCTGCAATCCATTGCTCTTGCTTTGGCACACCTAAGGCAACAAATACTAATTTCGCCTTAGATTCACCAATAGTATCAATGATTTCTTGTTCCTCTGCGCTATCGAAGAATCCATCATGAATTCCTGCTATATTTAACTCACCCACTTGAGCCGCCAAATTATCAACTGCACGCTGAGCAACACCAGGTGCCGCCCCTAAGCAGTATACAGGAATATGATGGGTAGCCGCAACTTTGAACAACTCCTTAGTTACGTCTACACCTGTTACACGTTCAGGTACATGTTCACCTTGACGTTCTGCTGCCCACAAAATGCCAGCCCCGTCAGGCACGACGAGACTAGCATCATTCAATATGGTGTGCAATGTAGGGTTTTCATTAGCCAACATAACCATTTCTGCATTAGCCGTGGCTACTAAGTGTAGCCCCGGCTGTTCAGTCAATTGTAAAATTCGTTGGACTGCCTCATCCATTGTTACACAATCGATAGGCACAGATAAAACAGAAATACGTTTATTCAATGTAATACTCCATTATCAACCACTATAATTTGGTGCCTCAACGGTAATGCTTACATCATGCGGATGACTTTCTCTCAAACCAGCCGCTGTAATTTGAATGAATTGAGTATTTTCAATCATTTCTTGGATGTTATGACATCCGCAATACCCCATACTTGCACGCAAACCACCAACCATTTGGAAAATTGTATCGGCCAACATACCTTTATACGGTACGCGACCTTCTATACCTTCAGGAACTAATTTCTTAGCTTCTGTTTGGAAATATCGATCTTTACTACCAAGCTTCATAGCTCCTAAGCTACCCATGCCACGGTATACTTTATAGGAGCGACCTTGATAAATCACTTGTTCCCCTGGGCTTTCATCAGTACCAGCTAAAATATTACCCATCATAACTACATTGGCACCAGCCGCAATAGCCTTAGCAATATCGCCAGAGTATTTAATGCCCCCATCAGCAATGATAGGAATTCCATAGCGACGACCTACTTGAGCAGACTCATATACCGCTGTAATTTGAGGTACCCCAATACCAGCAATAACGCGAGTTGTACAAATAGATCCAGGTCCAATACCAACCTTAACAGCATCAGCACCCGCTTCAATGAGTGCCTCAGTACCTGCTGCAGTAGCCACATTACCAGCAATTACTGGAATGTGAGGATAGGCTTGTTTAATGTCCTTCAATGTACGTAATACACCTGCAGAATGACCATGAGCAGTATCAACGATAATCACGTCAGCTTTAGCAGATACAAGGGCATCAAGACGATCATACATATCTTGAGATACACCTACTGCGGCACCAACTAATAATCGACCACTAGTATCCTTAGCTGCATTTGGATATTTTGTCGCTTTTTCAATATCTTTTATAGTAATTAAACCTTTTAAGTTACCATCGCCATCTACGAGAGGTAATTTTTCAATACGATGTTCACTTAAAATTGCTTTCGCCTCTTCAAGAGATGTACCTTCTGGCGCAGTAACAAGGGAATCCTTTGTCATGCAATCTCCGATTTGGCGCGTTAAATCAGTTTCAAAACGCATATCGCGATTTGTAATGATCCCTACTAGTTTACCATGTTCTGTGATAGGTACACCAGAAATTTTATATTTTTCCATAATTTCTGCTGCATCAGATAGTAAATTTTGAGGACTTAAGAAAATAGGATCAACGATAACACCATGTTCAGAGCGCTTTACCTTGTCAACTTCATGGGCTTGTTCTTCAATAGACATATTCTTATGGATAACGCCAAGGCCCCCTTCACGTGCCATAGCAATAGCCATACGAGATTCAGTAACCGTATCCATCCCAGAACTAATCATCGGGATATTTAACGTTATGTCGCGAGTCAGTTGAGTTTTCAACTCTACTTGACTTGGCAGCACATCAGAAGCCGCTGGTACTAATAATACATCATCAAAAGTGAGTCCACGCATACCGAATTTATCGTCTCTCATTATTTATTTCCTTTCCGTATAATAAAACAAAACTACGACCCGCCTAGTCCATAGGGACTAGGCGGTCAGTCGTAGCTTAGCGTTCAGACCGCAAAATGCCGCCTTCCATATAATCATCTTTTTTCATATCTACGAAGATAACTTTTACTGCATCAGCAGGAACATTTACGATATCAACCGCAGCTTTAGTGATAGCTTCACCTAATTGTTTCTTTTGTTCTTTTGTGCGCCCTTCAACGAGCTCTACATGGATAATTGGCATATTAACCTCCATAGATGAAAAAATGAAATAAATTGTTTGTTCTATTATACGGTATGAGGAACATATACACAAGGGAAAAAGCCAGATAAAATCTAATATTATCGATACTTATGTACTTATTATTCCTACCTCTTAATTATACAATATTCTTAGGAATTTTTCACCAAATCTTTTTTCTAATTCTTCTTTCATGACAGATTCTAATGTTTCCATACCAAATTGACATGCAAAGTCTAGCACATCCTTGCGCGCCTCCACTAGAATTTCGATATCTTTAATGATATTAGCAACCCGTAAATCAGGTAAGCCCGATTGAGCTAATCCAAATAATTGACCTGATCCACGTAACAATAGATCTTGCTCCGCTAGTTCAAAACCATCTTGCGTTTCTTCCATCAGCTTCAAACGTTCTTGACTTACGTCATTTTTTGAATCACTTACGAGGATACAGTAGGACTGATGAGAACCACGACCTACACGGCCACGCAACTGATGCAATTGAGACAAGCCAAATCGCTCAGCCCCTTCAATACACATGATGGTCGCATTAGGTACATTGACACCAACCTCGATAACCGTAGTGGAAACCAGTAATGAAATGTCTCCATTGTGAAATGCATTCATCACTTCATCCTTTTCACTAGGTTTCATTCGACCATGAACGAGTCCCACTTCATAGGCCTTGTAAAAGTACTCTTTTAGTTCTAAATACAATTCTTCTGCAGCTTGCAAGTCTAATTTTTCCGACTCTTCAACGAGTGGACACACTACGTAGACTTGGCGCCCTTCCGCCATCTCCTTACCAAAGAATGCCCGTAGTCGATCTTTATAAGAGCTATCTACAGCATAGGTTTTTACAGGCTTACGACCTGGTGGCATCTCTTTAATCAAGGATACTGCCAAATCACCATACACAGATAATGTCATGGTTCGAGGAATCGGTGTAGCCGTCATGATAAGTACGTGAGGATATGTACCCTTCTGTTGCAACCGAGCCCGTTGTTCTACACCAAAGCGATGTTGTTCATCAATGATAACAAGTCCTAAGTTGTGAAAGTTAACACCTTCTTGAATAAGAGCATGGGTGCCAATAATCATATGAATCGATCCATCAGCTAACCCTTCATAGATACGTTCTTTTTCTTTTTTTGTAGTAGAGCCCGTTAACAGCTCTATGGTAATCCCCAAATTACCACACACTTCTGTTATACCTTCGTAATGTTGTGCCGCCAAAATCTCCGTTGGAGCCATTAACGCCCCTTGGTACCCATTTTCAATGGCTTTCAACAAACTCAACGTAGCTACAACAGTTTTACCAGAGCCTACATCACCTTGTAATAACCGTTGCATAGGACGTTCATCTTCCATATCGATACGAATATCCTCTAATGCACGCTGTTGATCACCGGTCAACGAAAATGGTAGATTTTCAATGCATTTAGCCATTAACTCTCCATTAGGTCCCATCTTCGGACCTCTATGGCACTGCTCTTTATTACGCAACAACGCTAAGCCCGCTTGCATGACAAATAACTCTTCATAAGCGAGTTGATGACGAGCCTCTTCGTAACGCTCAGAGGAATCGGGGAAATGCATCATCTTAAATGCATCATACCGACTCATATAATGGTGAGCCTCCCGAACCTCAACAGGTAAAATCTCTGGTAACTCATGATTAGCGGCAAACCAATTTCGTACCGATGAACGCACTACAAATTGAGATACCCCATCAGCCAACGCATAAATAGGGACGATACCTCGATCTGGCTCCATTCCATCTCCCAGGTTTTCTATTTGTGGCGTATTCATCTGCATAGAGCCATATTGAAATTCCGCTTTTCCATATGCATATAAACGCTGCCCTTTTTTATAAAAGTTCTTCTTATAACCTTGGTTAAATAGCACAATCTTTAAAGGACCTGTACCATCTGCAATGACTACTTCTAAAATAGACAATCGAGGGCGAGGACGTTTCTCTTGAACTGCTATAACAGTACCTACTACTCCACCAGTCATGCCAGATTTTAAATCACCAATTCTATAAATCGTACGGCGGTCTTCATAGGTTCTTGGGAAATACGTTAACAAGGATGTTATATTGGTAATTCCCAACTTATGTAATTGTTTCTCTCGACCAGGACCAATCCCCTTTATAGTCGTCAACCGTTCATCCATAGAAACTCCTTTAAATATACGATAAACACATGAGATATATCCAATTTCTGTATATCCTTGTGTAAAAGCCCACTCATATCATAGAATATGATATATAGTATACCTTATATTGTAGTATATTTCATAAAAAGAGCAATATGTACGATAAAAATACTTGCTTTAACCTACTCTTTATGATAATATACTTTTGTTATGTTATAGATTAAGCTTGGAGGTGGAAACTATGGCAAACCTTTGCGAAGTATGTGGCAAATCCACATCTAGCGGTATGAACGTGAGTCATTCTCACATTCGCACAAGAAAAACTTGGAAACCGAACATTCAAAGAGTACGGGCGGTTGTAGACGGTGCTACTAAAAAAGTAAACGTATGCACTCGCTGCCTTCGTTCTAATAAAGTTACACGCGCGTAAAATAAAAAGTACATGTACTCTTTGGGGTTCTAGAGCCCCAAAAAAAGCAGTTAGTTCAAATTGAACTAACTGCTTTTTTTGTTATTTATAAGGTAATATTTGGAATATAGTATTGTTTAAAGAGCTTAATAGCATATTGATCTGTTAAGCCGGCCACATAGTCTACTACATCGAGTGTAGAATAAAATTCCTTACCACTTTCACACCCTTCCATATCATCTGGGTGCTCCATAAAATAAGTAAATAAATTTTTTACTACATGGGATGCCTTTTTACGATCAGGAATTAACGCTGGTGCCAAGTAAACGTTTTTAAACATAAATTGGCGGAATAGATTCATAGTCATTTCCACATCACTGGACATAGATATGGCTGGCTTGTCTAAAGATTCTCGTACCATATCCTCTACCATGGCTGTAATCATGCTAGATGGAGTCATCCCGAAATGCTCGCGCACTTCAAAAGGTAACTCCTCAGCGGTCAACATACCTGCCCGTTGTGCATCGTCAAAATCGTGGCACAAATAAGCAATACGGTCTACAATACGAATGATTTGACCTTCCAAAGTGACAGGGATATGTGCCCCTGTATGACCTACGATGCCATCACGTACAGCAGTCGTTAAATTAAGACCTTGGTGGTCGCCATGCTTTTCTAAGACTTCAACCATACGCAAGCTTTGCTCATTATGATTAAAGTGCCCCACCATGTCGCGCAATGCATATTCACCGACGTGACCAAATGGCGTATGTCCCACATCGTGACCCATGGCAATAGCCTCTACAAGATCTTCGTTTAAACGCAATGCACGTGCCACAGTGCGCCCAATTTGACCTACCTCAAGGGTATGAGTCATACGCGTCCGATAATGGTCGCCTGGTGCAATATAAACCTGTGTCTTATGCTTTAACCGTCTAAAACATTTACTGTGAATAATGCGGTCCCGATCTCGTTGGAACGCTGTTCTAAGTGGATCGGGAGCTTCCTCTACATCACGGATGGCATCGCGACTTTTAGCTGCATAGGGGGACAGGAGTAAAGCCTCCCGTTCCTCTATTTGTTCTCGTATATTCATCTACCCTCCGATGCGCGGTTTTTATCGATTAACTGCATCACAAGAGAAGCTGTTTCTTCAATGGATTTATTAGAAACATCTAATACTTGGCAGTGCAAACGGCGCATAATAGCTTTCGCATATTCTAGTTCAGCCTGAATACGCTCAATGGATGCATAGTTTGCTTCGTCTTCAAGACCGATAGCGCGTAAACGTTCACTACGAATATTATTTAATTTGAATGGGTCAATAATAAGGCCTACAATTTTTTTTGCTGGAATTTTGAATAACTCCTCTGGCAATGGTACTTCAGGTACCAACGGCAAATTGGCAGCTTTAACTTTTTTATACGCCAAGAACATAGATAATGGAGTCTTACTAGTTCTAGATACACCAATGATGACAACATCTGCCTTTTCAAAGCCAGATGGGTTTTTACCATCGTCATATTTTACGGCAAATTCAATGGCTTCCACCTTTTTGAAATATTCTTGGTCAAGCTTATGAACCATACCTGCTGTCATACGTGGTTTTGTAGTCGCCACAGTACCTACTGCATCGAGAACAGGCCCCATGATATCTACAGCAGGAATATTGTACTCTGCTACCTTCTCATGAAGATATTTGCGCAAAGACTCGGACACGATAGTATGACAAATAACGTGATGACCACGCTTTGCATCGTCTACGATTTCATCGATTTGGCTTTCACTATCGATATAAGGAATGCGCACAATCTCAATTTGTTCTTTATCATATTGACTCGCCGTAGCTCGCGCTACAGCCTCTGCGGTTTCCCCTAGGGAATCCGATATTGCATAAATAATTTTTTCTGCCATTCTATCAACCTCAATGTATGCTACATTCTAAAAATACTTTTGCTACCGTCGTTTTTGACACGCGGCCCACGACCTTTAAGCGTTTCTTGTTCCCTACGTCCTCGCGAACAACAACAGGTAAACAATCTACTTCATAATCTATCATCTTCTGAGCCGCCTCTACTAACGTATCGGTAGGCTCCACAGTTATAACCTTACTAACAGGGGTCATGATCATAGATATAGGCATGGCGTGCGAATCTGTTTGTCCCATAGAGGCGCGCAGTAAATCTTTTCGAGATACGACGCCTACTAGGTACGAATCATCACACACTAATATCGTACCTACATCCTCTGTAAATATAGTAACAATCGTGTCATATAAACTAGTTTCCCCACTAACCACGACTGCTTGAGATAATACATCACTTACCAGAAATGACTTTAATCGCTCAGCCGTTTGTGTTTCCTTTGAAAGTCCTACGTAGTAATAACCTACATTTGGTCGCGCATCTAGCACACCTAACATAGTTAATACAGATAAATCTGAACGCAATGCAGATCGTGTAACCTCTAAATGTTCAGCAATGGCACTGCCTGTTACAGGTCCTTCTTCACGAACGATTTGAGCAATTTGTTCTTGTCGTTTCGACAGTTTCACACGGTAACCCCCTTTCATCTCTGTTTGTATTATATCCTAAGTTACCATTCAGAAAAAGAGGAGACCTACGGGCCTCCTCTTTCACCATAACTATATTATTACCAATTTAGTTCGTCAGATTCTTGACGACCACGACCAGTCATAGCATCGAGCATAATTCTTTGTTCGATTTGAGCCACCATTTTCTTAGTGCTCACAACCGCATCTGGGTTAACAGAAATGGAGTCGATACCGCTCTTCACGAGGAATTCGCAAAGTTCAGGGTACACGCTTGGTGCTTGGCCACAGATGGATACAGTTTTGCCATCTTTATGCGCCACTTCAATGAGATGACGAATTGCTCTGCGAACTGCTAGATTACGTTCATCATAGATATGTTGAACTGTTTCGTTATCACGGTCACAACCGAGAACGAGCATAGTCAAGTCGTTAGAACCGATGGAATAACCATCTACGTATTTATTGAATTGATCAGCTAAGATGATGTTGGATGGAATCTCAGCCATGAGCCAAACTTTGAAGTCCTTACTACGAGCAAGACCTTCTTGAGCCATTAAATTAGTTACTAATTCAGCTTCCTCTACAGTACGGCAGAATGGAATCATAACTTGCAAGTTTTTGAAACCAAATTCATTGCGTACTTTTTTGATTGCTTCTAATTCTAATTTGAAAGCAGGTGTGTATTTTGGATCATAGTAACGAGAAGCACCACGCCAGCCAAGTAAAGCACTGGATTCATGAGGTTCGTATTTGTCGCCACCTTTAAGATCACGGTATTCGCTAGATTTGAAGTCGCTCAAGCGAACTACTACTTGGCGAGGAGCTAAGGCTTGGCAAACTTTACGCATACCTTCAGCCAATGTATTTACGGCAAAATCACTACGGCCTGTTTCGATAAGATGTAATGGATGTTCGTGAATGAAAGTAGTCCAAATGAACTCTTCACGCATTAGACCAATACCATCACATGGCAACACACCATGTTTTTCAGCCAAATCAGGATCGCCTAAGTTCATATAAATTTTAGTGCCTGTTACAGGAACAGATTCAGCAACAACGCCTGCAGTAGCTTGTGCTTCTGGCTTTTTAACGATATCTTCTAATACGCCATCGTATACGATGCCATTTGTAGCATCAACAGTAATCATTTGACCATCTTTAATGGATGTTGTTGCTTCATGGCTACGGCTCTTAGTACCTACGATACAAGGAATACCAAGCTCACGGCTAACGATGGACGCATGACAAGTCATACCGCCAGCATCAGTAACAATAGCTTTTGCCTTTTTCATAGCCGGTACCCAGTCAGGAGCAGTCATAGCAGTGACAAGGATTTCACCTTCTTTGAACTCATCAATATCCTCAGGATTGATGATAACGTGAGCTTTACCTGCTGCATTACCAGGAGAAGCTGGTAAACCTTTTACAATAATTTCACGATTGCCAGTATCTAGAGTGTTAGCTTGCTCAGTTGTTTCTGATTTTTCTTTACGAGACCATACTGTTTCTGGACGAGCTTGTAAGATCCAAATCTTATCATCTCGCTCATCTACGCCCCATTCCATATCCATGTAACAACCATAATGTTTTTCGATTGCTTTTGCATATTTAGCTAATTCTAAAACTTGAGCATCTGTAATAACTTGTTTTTTAGCTTCATCTGCTGGAACAACTTCTTCAACGCAGTCTCCATCAGCTTTGCGAACTAAACGGATATGTTTGTCATTAATCATACGATCAGTAATTTCCATTTTAGCTTTATCTACATGGAAATTATCTGGTGTAACTGTACCTTGTACAACGTACTCACCAAGGCCCCAAGAACCTTCGATAAGGATATTGTTATCATTGCCTGTTACAAGGTCAACAGTGAACATTACGCCAGCGGCTTTAGAGAATACCATCATTTGAACGGCAGCACTCAATGCTACTGTCATATGATCGAAACCTTGTTTTACACGGTAATATGTGGCACGGTCTGTGAAAGTAGATGCGTAGCATTCTTTTACTTTCTCGATGATAACGTCAGCACCACGTACATTTAAATATGTATCTTGTTGGCCTGCGAAGCTTGCATCTGGCAAGTCTTCTGCTGTTGCACTAGAACGAACTGCTACGAATGGATTTTCTTCGTTTACTTTTTTACCAAGTTCTTCATAAGCATGACGGATAGCATCTGCCAATTCTTTAGGCATTTCTTCTTCGCAAATCATGCGGCGAATTTTAGCACATACTTCACGCAATAATGCAGAATTTTCTACATCATCTAACGCATCAAGTTCAGCGCGGATTTTATCTTCCAAACCTGTTGCTTTCATAAACTCACGATAACCATGAGCAGTTGTAGCAAAACCGTAAGGTACAGGTACATTAGTGGAGGATGTCAATTCCCCTAAGGAAGAAGACTTACCACCAACTAAATTAACATCTTCACGTTGTAATTCATCAAACCAAAGTACGTATGCTGTTTCGCGATTCATGTGAGAACCTCCTAATCAATTAGTGCAACACATTAAACCTTTTACACATAAATAGTATACCTTAATTTGCAATCTGTCAATTTTTATAGCATTAATATGCTGATTAAACTGAATACAAACTAAAAAAGATGATTGCCTAATACTAGACAATCACCTTTTAAATTATAAGCACTAGTATTTAATAGTAATCTCTAATGTAGAGTATAAGGTAAATACTATGACTGTGGTAACTAGGAATATGAGTTTGTTTATGTTAGTCAGACGATATAAGGTTAAAAATTGCAATATGCAAGTATAGAATATAACTATATTTCCCAATAAGCCCACAACATTCCACATGAGAAAGCTCCAATTACTGTCATCGAGATAATCTAAGCTCAAAAAATAGGATTGTAAATTAAGTTTAATACTAGCAAATAAGAAACATAGTCCCATAAAGTAAACTGATATTATTATTAGCTTTTTCAGGGATACAGTACACCATAACCGATATAGAATCCATAATAATAAAATAGCTATGATTAATCTCAATAAAATAGTTATATAGTCAATACAAAAAATTACTATAGTACTAAAGTATGAAAGTATCTCAACATCATTAATAATTGGTGCTATATGAAGAACATCAACACCTATATCTCCCAAAACAAGTCGTAGCAGTACCCAAGATACAGTATATAAACCTAAAGCACCTTTTAAAGTTATAGTTTCAATTACTTGACCAATTCCAACAGATTCAGGACGTATAAAGAGATTAATAAAGGTTTGTAACATTATAATTCCTTTCAAGTTGGAGTTAAGAGATTGATTGAATAAAGATATTTTGAAGTTCTGTAACACCTAGAAGTACTACTATAACAAATATAGTTATCCCCAATCTATTAACTTTTGTCAATTTATATAACAATACAATAAAGAGAAACACAATATAAATCTCTGATATACCTGCTATAAATTTTAAGGAATCATATATTGTCTTTGCCCAGAATGGACTATATACATATAAATACTGAATTGGATACAATAGAAACAATCTTATAAAATCAGGAATTTGTTGTAAACAGGCTAATATTAAAGATACCTTTAATAGTTTTGTAAATTTTACCTCTGTCCAAATGTTAAAATTAGCCCAACAAAGGAATGCTATAAAAATACTTATTAAGATAATACTACTAAAGTTAAGAATATAAGGGAATAAACTAAAACCTATATATTGATCTATGGACAAAGGATACATTACTTTCCAATACTTAACATGTCCACCTACGAGCATTATTAATAAGTGGTTTATAAACCATATCATTAAAAAGAATGAAAACAAAGACTTAATGGTTTCATTTTCCATTATGTAACTTGCGCCAGTTGAAATAGGTTTAAACAACAACAACTTTAAAGATTTTTTCATAAAACAATTCTTTCTATTACTATAAATTGTGATTACTGATATATCTTCTAATGCGCTAAACTTTATCTTCATCCGTATGAAGATTTAAATATTTTATTGCATTTATACTGATATAATCTGATAGAAAATATAAGCTAATGTAATACTTAAAATAATAAGAAAAGTAATTCTTTCTACTTTATAGGATCTTTTATAGGTTCCATAAACAACATCATTAAGCCAAGGAAATAATATTCCAACTAAACAGAAAAACAGTATAATCAGAGAATTAAAAATATAATCTGGCATATCAATTAATTTGATTAAAATTGTATCTAGTAAATTATTTAATAACATTCATATTACCTATACTTTATAGACATAACCGTTTTCACTGTTTTCACTAATTTATTATTTACTCTGGATTGTTATTAGTCTCTTATTCTGCCTGGTTGTAGTAAAAATATATACATACCTAAAAAAAGAAACTCAGAAATCTCTTCATTTATAAGTCTACTCGATAAAATTAATATTATAAAAACAGGATATACCCAAAATGGTATACCGATATCAGAAGCTCGTCTCATACCTGTCATAAAAAAGAAAGTGAAACCATATATACAAAATGAATACCCTAGAATATTATATATCAATCCATCGCTAAAGGTATTAGCATACAACGCACTATGGCCATACTTTAAGGATATAACAGCTACTACAAAAGAAAATCCACTTCCAAAAAAGAAGAGTAAGCGTCCTAATGGAACTCTAGGATTTATAAACTTAACTTCTTTTATTGTTCCCAATAAAATCAATAATATTGATATTAATATCCCTATAGGAAGCATTGCAAAACCAAGCCAATTTAATATTTCCAAATTTACTCACCAAATACTATTTTCATTAAAATCATGAACAAAACAAAAAATAAGTTAACCCAAAATATTCCTGTTTCACTAAGGTTATAATGTATCATAAGTAGATATCCGCCACACACAGCTATTAAGCTTAATATAGCAAGTATGATTTCATATTTTTCTAAACGACTATTTTCTTTATATCTCTTATATAAAACATAAGACACGTATATAATCCATAACCATGGAACAAATTCAGGTTTCATTTAACTTCCTTATATATATCTAAAAAGTTCTTCAGTACTCGCCCCGTTAGTCCCCATATGGTGTATTGTTTATAGGGATAGAAATAGACGGAGTAGTTTTGTCTGATTTTCCAATCAATATTGTAGCCCTCCAATAAATGGAACGGAAAGTCTTTTAAAGGCTTAGTTCCAATGTCTAGATGCCCCACCGTCGGTTCCATGTCTAATAGATATTGTAATGGAACGGTGAACACCTCTCCTACTTCGTCTGGATTTGGTTTCAAATCGCTTGTATGCAGGCGCACGGCTACGGCATATAGCTTGACACCTATCGCAGATACTAAGCAGTCTAAATTGCCCAGAACTTCAATTTGATCTAAATCGATACCCAGTTCCTCAGAGCATTCACGCATGGCAGCATGGGCACCACTTTTATCATTAGGCTCACAATGTCCACCAGGAAAACTGATTTCACCTGGTTGACGGCGTAGCTTATTACTGCGCACAGTAAATACTACATGATCTTCCCCATCGATTTCTAATAATGGTACAGCTACTGCCGCAGTTATAACATCAATATCGGTAAGAACAGTATGTTCTCGTTGTTCTAAAAAGTTGCTTAGTTCTTTGTCCATATATAGTCCTCTTACTTTATAGATACTATACAATATCTGTATAAATCTTTTATGTGTTAAATTTGTATTTTATATTTGTATCTGTATTTATATCTGTATTTATATTTTATATTTATTATACATTAACTTGCAGCCAAATCCGTTTAATCTTAAGTATAGGATACAGTAGCAGAAATTCTTATAGATAAAATAGACAAAAAAAACTGTGATGAGGTTTCTATCTCATCACAGTTTCATATTAGTTAAATTTAATTTTTACAAATTTACGTTTACCAACTTGAACGATCATGCCATCTTCAAGGGTAAGGTTTTCTTCTGTATATTTTTCACCGTTTACTTTGAAAGCACCAGCTTTAATGGAGCGACGTGCTTCACCATTAGAAGCAGTCAAACCAGCATCTGTACAGAATTGTGGTACAAAGATTGGTTCTGTTGGCGCATCCATAGCGTATTCAGGAATATCTGTAGGCAACGCGCGTTGTTGGAATACGCGTTTAAATTCTTCTTCTGCCTCAAGAGCAGCGTCTTCACCATGGTACAAACGAACGATTGTACGAGCTAATTGCATTTTAGCATCACGTGGATGTAATTCACCACTTTCAAGACGTTTTTCCATGTCCTCTTGTTCTTCAATTGGCATATCTGTAACGAGCATGAAGTAGCGCATCATCAATTCATCAGGAATGGACATTGCTTTACCGTACATTTCTTTAGGTTCTTCATCGATACCGATGTAGTTACCTAAAGATTTACTCATTTTTTGAACCCCATCAAGGCCTTCAAGCAATGGCATTGTGATAACAACTTGTGGTTCTTGACCTTCTAATTCTTGTAAATGACGACCCATTAACAAGTTGAAAGTCTGGTCTGTACCACCAAATTCAACGTCAGCATGTAAAGCGACGGAATCATGACCTTGCATCAATGGATACATAAATTCATGAACACCAATTGCACGACCTTCTTTGAAACGTTTATTGAAATCATCACGTTCCATCATACGCGCTACAGTGTAAGAACTTGCCAAGCGAAGTACATCAGCAAAGTTCATGGATTCAAGCCATTCACTGTTGTCGCGAACGATAGTTTTTTCAGGATCCAACACTTTGAAGATTTGTGTTTTATATGTTTCAGCATTTTTCAATACTTCTTCTTTTGTAAGTGGTGGACGAGTAACGCTTTTACCAGTAGGATCACCAATACGTGCAGTGAAACCACCAATAACAATAACTACTTGATGACCAAATTCTTGGAACAAACGTAATTTACGAAGTGGTACAGTATGACCCAAATGAATATCTGGCGCTGTTGGGTCCAAACCTAATTTTACAACCAAAGGTTTATTTTCCTTAATGGATCTTTCTATTTTTTTTACAAGATCTTGTTCGTTAATTAAATCTGCTACGCCGTGTTTAATTTGGCGCACTTGTTCTTGAGCACTAACCATGATAATCCTCCTCGAAATACTATTGTTTTAGTATACCATTATCTAAAAACTTTCACAATTATATATATAGTATTGGTTTTAAGCCATTTATGATATAATATTTATAACTGCGTAATAGAATTTACGTTATATTTACTAACAAAAGAAAAAAGAGGTGACTCTATGAGTAATAACTCAAATGCGAGAAGCAGCCGCCGTTCTAACGGTAGCGGCTCTACACCGAAGAAAACAAGTCCGAAGCGTCTATTTTGGATTTGTGCCCTTCTCCTTATACTCATCGTAGCCGGAGGTGGCTGTGGTTTTATCAGTGCCACACTGTCTAACCTACCAGATGTATCCAATGTACGTCCTTCCGCATCGTCTCAAATTTACGATGTGCATGGTAATCTCATCACAACGGTTCATTCCACAGAGAATCGATTACCAGTACCTTTAAAAGATGTACCAAAGGATTTACAAAACGCCTTTGTTGCTACTGAGGACTCTCGCTTCTATTCCCATCACGGTATCGACCCAGTTGGTATCTTGCGTGCTGTATGGGTTAACCTTGTTCATAGTGGCGTTTCTGAAGGTGGTTCTACTATCACTCAACAGTTAGCGCGTAATGCATTCTTATCTCAAGACAGAACATTTAAACGTAAAATTTCTGAAGCATTGCTAGCACTAAAAATTGAACAACATTACACAAAGGATGAAATCCTTGAAATGTACATGAACCAAATCTACTTTGGTCAAGGTGCATACGGTGTACAATCTGCAGCTCATGTGTACTTTGGTAAGGATGCTAGCCAATTAACGCTTGCCCAAGCAGCTCTCATTGCGGGCTTACCACAAAGTCCTAACTACTACTCTCCATTCAATGATTTAGAGGCTAGTAAAAAACGTCAAGCCGTTGTATTAGGCCAAATGGTTAAATACGGTTACATTACACAAGAGCAGGCCGATGAAGCGCGCCAAGCAGATTTAGGCTTAGTAGCAAAACAAGAACAAACGCATGAGAAATCTAATGCGTCTTACTTCATTAACTATGTTATTGCACAAGTTTCTGAAAAATATGGTGACGATGCAATCTATAAAGATGGTTTAAAAATTTATACCACACTCGATATGGATGCACAAAATGCAGCTGTAGCAGCAATGCAAAACTTGCCTAACTACTACACTGATAGCAATGGTTTACATCAACCTCAAGGTGCTATCGTAGCTATGAATCCACACAACGGTTATATTATGGCTATGGTTGGTGGCCGTGGTGATGATGCATTTAACCGTGCTACACAAGCAGAACGTCAACCAGGTTCCGCTATGAAACCATTTGTATATTTAGCAGCTATTCAATCTGGTAAAACTCCTGGTTCTATCGTAGATGACAGCCCTGTTACATTTGGTAGCTGGAGCCCTAAAAACTATGAAAACGACTTCGTAGGTAATATTACATACCGCTACGCATTACAACATTCTCGTAACGTAGCAGCAGTAAAAATTGCTGATGAAGTGGGTATGACTAAGGTTATTAAACTTGCTAAAGAAATGGGTATCTCTACTCTAACTGATCAAGATTACAACTTGTCTACAGCACTTGGTGGTTTAACACATGGTGTTACCCCTCTTGAAATGGTACAAGCTTACGGCGTTCTCGCTAATGGCGGTATCAAAGTTCAACCTACGGCAATCCTTAAAATTGTAGATCGCAACGGTCAAGTTGTGGAGGAACACTCCATCCAAGAAAAACGCGTTGTAGACGAAAAAGATGCAGCAATCATTACAAATATGCTAGAATCCGTTATAAATGGCGGTACTGGTGGTAATGCCGCAATCGGTCGTCCTGCAGCAGGTAAAACTGGTACAACAGATGATTCCAAGGATGCTTGGTTCGTTGGTTACACGCCTGATTTAGTAGCTGCCGTTTGGATTGGTGATGACTATGGCTCGGAAACATTACGAGGCATCACCGGTGGTGACACACCTGCTATTATGTGGGGCCAATTCATGGCAAATGCTCTTGCCAATACCCCTGCTTCTGACTTCTCTGTTCCTGCTAGCGCACAATCAGCTGTCTCTGAAGGTTATTACAACCCTGCAAAAGCACAGCCTAAAAAAGAAGCCGCTAAGGACGAAAAGGCAGATAAAAAAGACGATAAAGACAAGTCAAAAGATGAAGCAGTAAAAGATGACAGTGGCTCTTCTAAAGAGGAAGTTAGTGAACAAAAATCTAATTCATCTAAGAGCAAAAAATCTAGTAAAAAGGATCGCTAATTTTTAGTATTCCTCAAGAAGAGGCGGAACGTAATGTTCCGCCTCTTTTGTTTATCAAAAAAGGTGGGTTATAGGACAAAACGTGTTGGTTTTATAGGCGATGGAGCCAGTAAATTACTGCTTCCATCGCCATTTTAAGTTCTTTTGATAAACTTAGAGGGTGGACAAAATGTGTTGGTAAAAAGTCCCAAACCCCTTGATTTTACTGGCTTCAATAAGGTTATATCTTCTTAGAAAATCGTGTTCTAAGTGGAGGGAATAATCATGCTGGTAAGATGTATAAATTGTGGATTTTCTTGTCAAAAATATGGGAAAACTAAAGCTGGATCACAACGATGGCATTGTAAGCAGTGTAACATCACCTTTACACAAACTATTGATAATACTACTAAATGTTTTCATCGATTTCTAAATTGGTTATTTAGTAAAGAAACACAACAGGACATGCCTGGGCAGGGCCGTACATTTCGTAGACAGATAGCTGATTTCTGGCAAATATGGCCTATGCCGCCCAAAATTGAAACCTCGAGAGATGTGGTATTCGTTGATGGTATTTACTTAGCTAAAAAAGCTTGTATTTTGATCTGTTATGATGGTGAATATGTATTAGGGTGGTATTTATGTAGGTCAGAACAGTCTCGCTCATGGCAAGCTCTTATGCAGCGAATAGCGACACCCATTGTGGTCGTTTCTGATGGTGGACCTGGTCTTAGAAAAGCATTAAAAAAAGTTTGGCGTACCGCCAAGCTTCAACGTTGTATTGTTCATGCCGTATGGCAAGTACATCGTTACACTACTAGGCGGCCTAAGACATTAGCAGGCATTATGTTAAAAGATTTAGCAAGCGATTTATATAACGTAAAAACACAGGAAGATGCAAAAATATGGATTCAACGATTATTTAATTGGAGGGTGACTTTTAAAGAGTTTCTAAGTGAAATGACACGTGATAGTAATGATAATTTAAGAGCTACGCATGAACGATTATTAAAAGCCTATAACTCTCTAGTGGTATTAATTAATACAGAGACAATGTTTCGATATTTAGATGAAACATTGGTGTTGGATAAAGAATGTCCGAGGACTAATAACCCTATTGAAGGCGGAGTAAACGCACAACTCAGACGTTTATTGCGTTACCATCGAGGGATGTCTGTAGAAAAACGCATAAAAGCGGTCTTTTGGTGGTGTTATTTACACTCACCAAGACCGCTTTCTGCAAAAGAAATACTTAAGGTAATGCCAACTGATGCAAGTATTTCTAAAATATATAGTTCTATGAATGAAAGAGCCCAACTTCAAGGCATAATTCCAACTTGGGGGGATGCCATTTCTTGGGGTGATTTGCATAACTATGACAAATTATCTTTCAATGATTGGGATTAAAGTACCAACACGTTTTGTCCTATAACCCAAAAAGGTAGTAAGTTCAAAGAACTTACTACCTTTTTCTATTGCCCACTAATGATATCTAACTATGTAACATAACAATATAAAATACCATCGATAAAACAATGATTTAGTTTATTTTAGAACTACATTCGTAGCCCCTGCACCACCTTCATCATAGCCTGCTGTTTCAAAGTGAGCTACATGCGGTAAGGTGCGCAAATATTGATGTACACCTTCTCGTAATGCACCAGTACCCTTACCGTGGATAATGCGTACTTGATTGACACCACCCAGTAAGGCTTGGTCAATAAATCTACCAACAGATACTGTCGCTTCATCTACAGTTTGACCGAGAATATTGATTTCAGTGCGAACCTCTTTTTGGCGTTGTACAGCAGAACCACCCATACGTTTTCGTGTCTTAGGCATGGATGCCTTTTGTTCACGAGCCAGCTTATTGCCTTCTTCACGTGTAGTAGATTGTAATTCGCTAACCTTAACTGTAGCTGTTAATCCATTAATATCTACATTCACTCGATTACCATTGATAGACAATACAGTACCTAATGAGCGCAATGACGTAACATATACAGCTTGGCCCACCTTAATAGCATCTGCCGTCAAGGACTTGCGATCATCATCTATTGGAGCTTCTGGTACATGCACATTAGAGATGCCCTTACGAGCTTCATTGATGGCAGATTGACGCTTATCTTTATTTGTTTCAGAGAATTGCGCTTTCAATTGCTTGATAATCGCTTCCCCTTCAACGCGTAAGCTACGTTTCATAGATTCTGCATCGGCTTGAGCCTTGGCTAAGATTTGTTTGCGTTTTTCGTTAAACTGTTTCTTTTCCTTCTCTAATTGACCACGCATACGACGTGTTTCATCTAGCTCTTTCTTTAACACTCTTTCACGTTCAGAGGCTTTACGAAGTTGTTCATTCAAATCTGAAAGAACCTCTTCCATTTCATGACTACCAAATTGAGATTTATATTCTGCTGCGCGCGTCACAATATCCTTTGGTAAGCCTAAGCGTGCAGCAATACTCAATGCATGGCTACTACCGGCTACGCCGATATGGAGTCGATACGTTGGTTTTAATGTGCGCTCATCAAACTCTACATGACCATTTTCAATACCTTCCGTATGGTATGCATAATTTTTAAGCTCATTATAATGGGTACTTACCATCATGAGAGCCCCTTTTTTACGGAAGAACTCAAGGATAGATACAGCAAGTGCACTACCTTCTTCTGGATCAGTACCAGATCCAAGCTCATCTAATAATACTAAGTCATTTGGACCACAATGTTTGATGATAGATATAACTTGTGTCATATGAGCAGAGAACGTACTAAGGCTGGCCTCAATGCTTTGCTCGTCCCCAATATCGGCAAAGATATTATGGAATATAGGTAACATAGAACCGTGATCGGCAGGAATAAATAAACCACATTGATTCATTAAACTCAATAACCCTAAAGTTTTTAGGGATACTGTTTTACCACCTGTATTAGAACCAGTAATTAATAAAATACGATACGATGTGCCCAATTGAATATTCGTAGGCACTACCACATTTGGTGGAATTAATGGATGACGAGCTCTCATGAGATTAACTGTTCTATCAGTACTCAAGATTGCTGGTACACCTTTATAAGAAATAGCAAGGCTCGCCTTACCATATACAAATTCGATGTGTGAAACCTTTTCACAAGCATCCATCAAATCATTACTATGTTGTTTTACAAGGGCTGATAATTCACGGTAAATACGCAATACCTCTTGCTCTTCACCAATTAATGCCTCTTGTAATTCATTATTTAGATTCACCAAGCGCATCGGTTCAATATATAAGGTTTGACCCGTTGCAGAACGGTCGTGAATAAGACCATCAAAATATTGGCGATATTCCTGTTTTACAGGGATTACATAGCGATTATTACGCTGCGTAATAATTGCTTCTTGGAAATACTTTTGATTATCCTTGTCGTGCAAAATAGCTTGAATATCGTTTTTAATCTTTTCACGAGTTTTAATAATCGTATTTCTAAGGCTCGCCAACTTAGGAGATGCTGTATCAAGCAATTCCCCTTTTTCATCAAAGACTCGTTTAAAACGGTTTTCAATACGATCTGTATTCGGCATATCCTGTACCCATAGGGATAGCAATGGATACTCCATATATTTTGTTCTAAAGAACTTTGTCATACGCTTATAAGCACCAATGGTCAAATATATATCCCACAATGCTTCACGAGTAAGAACAAAATCTTTACGACTCTTTTTACAGGATTCACGAATATCTCGCGTACCGCCTAACGGTTGTTCTACCTCAGTTTGCAAAGAACGCATGGCTTCTGCTGTTTCATCAAGGTTCTCTTGAATAGCTTTAGCATCCGTCATGGGTTCAATATGCATAGCTAACTCTTTAGCAATGGTAGAACTACAGTGCTGTTTTAATTGTTCTTTTATATGGTGAAAGTCTAATACATCTTCGTTAAACAATGTACTACCTCTTTTATAAAATACCTCTAAAATAGTGGCCCCTTGTAATAGGTGTATCATCTTTACCTACACTTTTAGGCGGAGCCTCTTTTGTTCCATTTTGAATGGATACATAATCTGCTACGATTGTACGTAATCTCTTTGGATCCATATGTCTACCATCGATACGCAATATATGTAGCCCTTTTCGATGTAACTCTGGTACGTAGGCACGCATGTCCATTTCATGACTATTCATGATATGCATGCGGCAATAAGGATCTGTACGCAATGGGAACACTTCCCCTTTACGGTCTTTCAATGCATAGTCCTCGGCTACACATGGCATAGGACAGTTTTCCTTCTTGCCAGTGCCCACAAAGCTTGCGATGGCACAGTATTCAGAAATCATCATTTCCGTGTAACCATGTACCATAATTTCTAATGGCAATTTAGTAGATTTTTGCAAGTTAACAAGTTGTGCCAAGGTTAACTCTAAAGATGGCGCTATGCTACTCATATTAAAGTCTTGCCATACTTGTAGTGCAGAGCCATTAAATATGTTAAGACCTGTATCAGCTTCAATAGCACCTGTATATCCTAAATCACGGAGCCACAATAGAGCTTGTGGTACATGAATAGAAATACCATCTGGTTTAGCCTCAACTATGGCCTTAAGAGTACTCATATACGCTTCAACTTCATCATCTTTCACGACGCGAGGCGTAGCAAATACACAAAGCACATTATGTGCTTTACAAAGAGTAGCTACCTTTTCGTAAATGCTGAGTTCATAAGGCTTGCGTTGTAAACGATCACCACCAAAGATAATCTTCTTAGCGCCCCCTTCAATAGCAGCTTTTACAGAATCTAATTCATCAACGCGAGCACTCACCATTGGCTCTGTGTACTGAATCGTATCCTTAGCTACTAAGGATGACATATCTTGGGGTTCTACGGCAAGTTCTGCCCAAGCTTTTTCATGCTCTGTAATTAACAGAGTTTCTAAAGCCTCCACTGCATCGCGACGCAATGCATTTAACACACTAGCAGGCCACATATATGGACCTTCTGGAATAGACATAGAGCCTAGAGTAAACAATGTATTACCTAATCGTCCTACTTGATCTGTAACCTTCTCTAATGTAGTCGGTTTATTATTAGCATAAACAGGTTCAAACTCATTAGATACTGTGACCGTACGACCGTCGTTTAATACAAAGGTAAGATCTGTACAAGGCTGTTCTCGGTCTGTATTAATAGATAGATACCCATGTACCTCTAATTTAGCACTAAAGTCTTGTAAGCCCCGTTGCTTTTGAGATTTTGGCGTGGATGCTAAGAATACTTGTCCTGCTGCAAAGCCTTCATCAGGTTTACCTACAAAATGCTTTTCATCAACTAAAGACCAATTCTGATCGATTTGATAGTACGTAATACTACCAGAAGCTTGCATGACCTTTAAGAGTGAACCTTTTTCAATCGGTTCTGTCAGGTACAAATGAACTTGTCCCTTTTTGACCTCTGCTTTGCCAATCAATTTCCCTTGATTATTTGGGGCCACAACGGTCATCATGGATTTTCCTACATGGTCTGTTAAATAATCTGTAGAGAACCCACGATTAAAGCCAGAAGCCAATGCATCGGCATCAGAAGAGTCTATATGAGCCGTATCTAAAATATGACGATAGGTTCCAATAACTTGACGCACATAGGAAACCTTTTTCATACGTCCTTCTACCTTAAAGGACGTAACACCGGCCGCCACAAGTTCATTCATATGTTCACTATAGTTAAGATCCTTTGGACTCAATAGATAGGCTTCGTGTTTTGGCAATAAGCTAGTGCCTGATGAATCCAATAGCTCATAAGGCAAGCGGCAAGGTTGTGCACAAGCACCACGGTTGCCACTGCGACCACCGATGAAAGAACTCATTAAGCATTGACCAGAATAACATACGCACAAGGCGCCGTGTACGAAGACTTCGATTTCAGCTGTACAATTTTTACAAATATGTTCAATTTCAGGAAGGCTCAATTCACGAGCTAATACAACACGGGTAAAACCGAGGCTTTCATAAAAACGAACAGCATCTAATGTAGCAGCCGTCATCTGCGTACTGCCATGCAAGTGAAGTTTAGGAGCCACTCGTTGTGCCAATTTAGCAACTGCTAAATCTTGAACGATAATAGCATCCACACCGATGCGCTCTAAGTCCTTTAAATACGCCTCGAGAGCCTTTAATTCGGAATCACCTATGAGGATATTTACGGTTACATATACGGACACATCTAAAATATGAGCCAAACGAATAGCCTCAGCCAGTTCTTCAATGCCAAAGTTTGCTGCATGAGCACGGGCATTAAAGCCTTTACCGCCAAGATAAATAGCATCAGCTCCAGATTCTAAAGCGGCTATAAAGTTTTCCATCGTACCGGCAGGAGCCAATAATTCCATGGATAATCCTTTCTACCTAACTAAAGGTATAACTATAGTACTAAAAGGGTTTACCATATGGTAAACCCTTTCAATATACTGCTTGAGATTAACGTAATCTGCAGTTAATTTCTGCTAATGCATCGATAATAGCTTGAATGTTACCATCAATATCTTCATCATTCAACGTGCCTTCCATAGAGCGGAATTGCAAGTTGTATGCAAGACTGCGGTAACCAGCTTCGATATGTTCACCTTCGTAAACGTCGAAGATAGATGCACTTTCTAAATATTCGCCACCATGCTCTTTAATAATAGATAAAATTTCACCACTAGATACGGACACAGGTGCCACAATAGCAAGGTCACGGCTAGTACCTGGGAATTTACTGAAAGATGTATAGCGGAATGGTGGAATCGTTAAGGATAATACTGCTTCCAAATCGATTTCAAACATGTATACTTTTCCTGGTAAATCAAAGTTTTTGCTCACTTGTGGATGTAATTCACCATATTGAGCAATCATTTTACCATCAACTACGTATTGAGCACTTACACCAGGGTGGAAGTAAGGTTCAGAGCCACGATTAATTTCATAGCCTTTAACACCTAGTTCAGCCAACAACGCATCTACGATACCTTTTACATCATAGAAATCTGTAGTGCGTTCTGCTTGATTCCAGCCAGCTTGATTTGCTTTGCCCATCAAGATACCACAAGCCATAGGGCGTTCATGAGGTACCTCTGTCAAAGGCAATGCTTTGGGTTCATATACATTCGCTGTTTCAAACAACCAAAGATCCTTATTTTGTTGCGCAATATTGCGTTTCGCAGCTTCGATAACAGCTGGCACCAATGTAGTACGCATATAAGGGAATTCTTCGGAAATAGGATTCAAAATTGGAATGGCTGTATAACGGCTATCCCCTTCAGGAAGCATCATATTGGAAAGGCCATCTTTATGCATAAAGCTAAATGTAATGATTTGAGTCATACCCAATTTAGCTAACGTATGTGTTACCTCTTTCGTAAGAGCTTTCTTAGGCGTCATACCACCAGAGGACAATACGGCTACAGGAATTGTAGGAGCGATATTATCATAGTTATAAATACGAGCGACCTCTTCAGCGATATCAGGCATTACTGTTACGTCACCGCGCCATGTTGGAACGAGGGCAGATAATTGGTCCCCTTCTTCAGTTACAACGAATTCAAGAGCAGTCAAAATGCGAACCATTTCGTCTTTTTCGATATTTGTACCCAAGTAATCATTGATTTGTTTTGCTGTGAAAGTAACTGTATGTTGCTCTACAGGGTTCTTGTACACATCGATAATGCCTACATCAACTTTACAGGATGGGCAAATTTGTTGCAACAACTGTG
Organism: Veillonella rogosae JCM 15642; assembly: GCF_002959775.1. Classification (GTDB taxonomy): domain Bacteria; phylum Bacillota; class Negativicutes; order Veillonellales; family Veillonellaceae; genus Veillonella; species Veillonella rogosae. The sequence goes on from NZ_PPCX01000014.1 coordinate 49,633, forward strand.
CTGCTCTGTCGATAGCATAGGCAGTATATTTATGGTTTACGCCACGTTCAAAACGTCCAGATGCTTCAGAGCGCATGCCAAGAGCTTTTGCAGTACGGCGAATGGATGGACCATTAAACACAGCAGCTTCAAACATAACTGTAGTCGTTTCATTCGTTACTTCGCTGTCAAAACCGCCCATAATACCAGCTACGCCTACAGGGCGTTCTGCATCGGCAATAATAAGCATGGAGTCATTTAATTCCCGTTCAGAACCATCGAGTGTTACAAGTACTTCGCCATTTTTAGCGCGTCTAGCCACTAATGTATGACCTTTTACATGGTCATAGTCGTATGCGTGCATAGGTTGTCCTAGCTCTAACATAACGTAGTTTGTAACGTCTACTACATTATTGATAGGACGAATGCCACTGTTGCGCAAACGGTTTTGCATCCACAATGGAGATGGCTCTACCTTAACATCAGTTACTACGCGAGCAGTGAAACGAGTACAAAGATCATCTGCCTCAATCTCAACAGCTGCTTTGCCTTCAATAGACTCACCATTTTCGTTGACCATGATAACTGGGAATAGAGCTTTTTGATTTGTCATCATTCCGAATTCACGGGATAAACCAACCATGGAGAAACAGTCCGCACGGTTTGCAGTCAATTCAAATTCATATACTATGTCGTTTAAGCCTAATACATCTTTTACATCAAGGCCGATTGGTGTGCCTTCAGGAAAGATATAAATACCTTGTGCTTCTTCTGGCAATACTAAATCGCTGGAGATACCAAATTCTGCAACAGAACAGAACATACCTTCAGATACCTCGCCGCGCAATTTACCTTTTTTAATTTCTGTTCCATCAGCTAAGCGAGATTTATGGTACGCTACAGGTACGATTTGACCTACCGCTACATTTGTTGCTGCTGTTACGATTTGCTTAGTAACAGGCTCACCTTCTTCAGTAAGACATTCTACTTGGCATACTTGTAATTTATCTGCATCTGGATGTTTCGTAATTTCTACGATTTTACCAGTATAAATTTTCTTAATGCCATTATCCATAGGAATGACATCTTCTACAGGAATCCCTGCTTGTGTTAATTCATCGGCCAATTCTTGAGCAGGACGATTCATATCCACAGGCACGTATTCGTTCATCCACTGTAAACTTGCTTTCATGAGTTCCTCCTAAAATTGTTCCAAGAATCGTACATCATCTTCAAAGAATAGACGTAAATCGTTAATACCGTATAACAGCATTGCAATACGTTCTACGCCCATGCCAAAGGCAAAGCCTTTAACCTTTTCAGGATCGTACCCATTAATGCGCAATACGTCAGGATGAACCATGCCGCAGCCTAAGATTTCAAGCCAACCTGTATGAGAGCATACACGACAACCATCACCACCACACATTACACAAGAAATATCTACCTCTGCAGATGGTTCTGTGAATGGGAAGAAGCTTGTACGGAAACGTACCTTTGTTTCATCCCCATACATGTGACGCAAGAAGGACTCTAATGTGCCTTTCAAATCAGCAAATGTAATATGCTCATCGATGATGAGACCTTCCACTTGATGGAATACTGGGGAATGTGTTGCATCATAATCCCAACGATAAACCTTACCAGGCGCAATCATACGGATTGGGCTGTTAGGCTCATGACGTTGCATTGTACGAGCTTGTACTGGAGATGTATGCGTACGCAATAAGAAGTTTTCTGTAATATAGAAGGAATCTTGCATATCGCGTGCTGGATGATCTTTAGGCAAGTTTAAGCATTCGAAGTTAAAGTAATCCTGTTCAATTTCTGGCCCCTCTTCAACGGTATAACCCATTTTCATAAAGAAGTCTTCAATCATTTCATTAACCTTTGTTAATGGATGAATATGGCCAGTTTTTGGTACACGACCAGGCAATGTAATATCGATGCGTTCTTGTTCTAAACGAGCGTTTAACTCTGCCGTTTCCATACGAACTTTAATCGTATCAATTTCGGCTTCTAATGCTTCACGAACAGCATTAACGAGGGCGCCAGCCTTCGGGCGTTCTTCTGGAGATAATTTACCAAGACCTTTTAGTAATGCCGTTACCTCACCTTTTTTACCTAAATATTTAACGCGTATATCTTGCAGTGATTGTATATCTGTCAACCCTTTAATCGCATCAAGAGCTTCAGCCTTAATCCGTTGTAATTCTTCTTTCATTAAAGCATCCTCCTATATTTAAAAGTCTAAACTATATTATACCAAATCAGGGTTGTCTTCTTCAATAAAACGCCATGGTAATTCAGGTAATGACTTCTCTTCTAGTACAAAAAATGTACCACGTGCCAAGTGAACAAGTTCACCTAATTCATTATAGATACGTGCTGTAGCAACCATAGTTGTTTTACCATTATGCTCTACATTGGCTACACCGCGCAATACAGTACCACCCTTAACGGATTTTACATAGTTACCATTAAGATCAATAGTGCTAACAGATTTGCCCAATGTGAAACAAGCGGTCCCCATTACACTATCTGCTAAACCAATACAAACGGCACCATGTAAATCCCCTCGAAAATTACAATACTCTGTATCATTTGTTTGTAAGGTCATTTCTGCATGACCTGGTTCAACTGCTGTAACTTCTGAATCTTTCACCCAAGAAAATTGATTTTGAGCTCGTAATTCGTTGAAATATTCTAATAATGTTGTAGCCATCTGTTTCTCCAATCAATATACTTACACATCCCATGGATATTTTATATAAAACTTACAAAAATAGTGCGTTACATCATACATATTGTATCATGCAACGCACCATATGCGAACAACTCTATCTAATTATATGACATGTTCTTAACAAATCACTATGCCAAGTTCAAAACTATTCATAATGTAATGCATCGATTGGATTAAGTTTTGCTGCTTTACGAGCAGGATAAATACCAAATACCAAACCGATTGCCACGGAGAAGGCGAATGACATTACGATGGTTGGAATAGAAATAACAGTACTCATCCCCGAGGCCATACCAATTAACTTAGAAGACCCAACGCCGAGAATAATACCTATGATACCACCCATCAAACTAATTACAATAGCTTCGATAAGGAACTGTGTGACAATGACATTATAAGTTGCACCCAATGCTTTACGCACACCGATTTCTCGAGTCCGTTCAGTAACGGATACAAGCATGATATTCATAATACCGATACCACCAACTACGAGAGAAATAGCCGCTACTGCACCTAGGAACAATGTCAATGTCCCCGTTGTTTCTTCCATAGTTTCCATAATGGAGTTCATATTTTGAATGTTAAAGTCATCAAGATTTGTATCTTTGATACCATGTCGTACACGTAATAAGTTTTCAATATCGGACTGCAAGCGATCGATACCATTTTCATCTTTGCCTACCACATATATCATTCGTAAATAATCAATGCCGTCTACCCGTTCCATAGCTGTTGTGTAAGGAATAATCACCATGTCATCTTGGTCATTACCCATAGCGCCACTACCTTTACTATTGAGTACCCCAATAATGCGGAATGGAATATTCTTAACACGTATCTCTTTACCTACAGGATCTTCATCACCAAATAGATTTTTAACAACTGTTTTACCAACTACAGCTACGCGCTCACGATTCTGTACATTTTTTTCAGATAAGAATCGACCAGACTTCATGGTCCAGTTATTAACATCTAAATAATTAGCATTAACACCAGATACTGAAGTAGTCCAGTTTTTATTTTGATAAATAACTACATATCCGCCATTTGTCATTGGGCTTGCAGCTTTAACGCCATCTAGTTTTGCAATCGCTTCGTAGTCAGCTACCTTTAAGGATTTCATGGATCCTGGCGATGGTCGTACCCCTGGAGTACGCGGCGCACCTGGCATAACCATCAATAAATTTGAACCTAAGCTAGAAATGGAGTTTTGAATATCTTGCTTTACACCATTACCAATAGATACTAAAGCAATGACGGCAGCTACACCGATAATAATACCTAGCATGGTTAAAATGGAACGCATTTTATTAGCAATGAGGGATGCCCATGCCATCAAGAAACTCTCTTTATACATGAGTCACCTCCTGTACAGGTGTCATATTATGATTCTGGGAGTCTTCTACAATTAACCCATCTCGTAATACTACATTGCGACTTGCATACGTAGCAATCTCAGGCTCATGAGTAACGAGAATAATTGTACGGCCCTCGTCATAAAGCCCTCTGAAGATGTTCATAACGTCGATAGTAGACTTAGAATCAAGATTACCTGTCGGTTCATCGGCCATAATGATGGCTGGATTGTTCGCCAATGCACGAGCTATGGCTACACGTTGCCGCTGACCACCAGATAACTCGGATGGCAAGTGATCCATGCGGTCACCAAGACCAACAGACGCTAATAAGGCAGCAGCACGTTCATTACGTGTTTTTTTATCCATCCCTGCGTAAATCATAGGGAGCGCTACATTTTCTACAGCCGTTAATTTTGTTAATAAGTTAAAACTTTGGAATACAAAGCCTATTTGTTTATTTCGTACAAAGGCCAGTTCATCATCAGATAAAGTAGCTACCTCATCTCCATTTAGACGATAGGAACCTGTCGTTGGCCGATCTAAACAACCAAGAATGTTCATAAAGGTAGATTTACCTGAGCCAGAAGGACCCATGATAGATACGAATTCGCCTTTATTGACCTGTAAGTCGATACCATGCAATACAGGCACCGATAATTTACCATTTACATAGGTCTTCGTAATCCCTTGTATATCGATTACTGTTTGATTCATATTCACCTACTATTAGAATGGTCCACGGCTATTATTCTTAGGAGCAGTAACATCACCACTTACGATGATTTCATCACCTTCAGATAAACCTTTTAGAATTTGTACATTAGTATCCCCAGTTACGCCTGTAGAAACAGCTGTACGAACTGGTTGACCGTCTTTCATTACATATACGTATTCACCTTGTTTATCTGTACGTACTGCAGTAAGAGGAACTACTAAGGTATTTTTAATATCTTCACCAAAGATAGTAGCACGAGCCGTCATAGATGGTAAGAAATTACCTGCAATATTTTCAGGAATTTGAACCTTAACTGTATAGTACACTACGCTATTACTCGTAGCGCCCATGTTACCTTTTGTACCTTTTGCAATTTCAGATACGTAACCTGTGAAAGTTTCACCAGGCTTAGAGTCTACAGTAAATTCTACTTTAGCCCCTTGTTTAATACTACCAATATCTGTTTCGTCTACAGTAAGATAAATTTCTAGATTATTTAGGTCCGCAATTGTAGCAATAATCATTTGGGTAGAAATACCAGTACTAATCGTTTGGCCAGCTTTTAGTGGCGTACCTACAACAGTACCCGACATAGGTGCAGTAATCGTAGCATCACTTAGATCGGCAGATACACGATTAAACGTAGATAAAGCACGTTCATAAGATGTTACGGCATCATCATAGGTTTGTTGAGCAATAGCATTTTGAGCAGCCAAAGCTTTGTAGCGATTCATATCGAGCTCAGCCTTAGATAACGCTGCGCGAGCATCATCAACAGAAGCCTGTAGTTGTCGCGTATCAATATATGCGATAACTTGTCCCTCTGTAACGTGATCATTTTCTTTGACTAAAACTCTTTCAAGTTTACCTGCTACATTTGTAGATACATCTACATAGTTTACAGGGTTAATAGTACCGGTCGCACTAATACTTGTTTTTACATCACCTTTTTCTACTTTACCAGTAGTATATAAATTTTGTGTGTGGCTAGCATTTTGACTATCCATGTAGTAATACGTACCACCACCAAGAACACAAAGAGCAACGGCACCCGCTACTATGCGTTTACGATGCTTTTGGAAAAATTCTTTCATTATGATCTCCTTAAATAAAGATGAAGATATATGTAAAAGAGACAGTATTCTATATCAACACATATAGTATTTTTAAATTATACAGCACCAATTTCTTTTATGCAATATAATTTCATTAACGATAAATTATGACATATATAGAAAATGGCCCCTAATGGGCCATTTTATTATATAAATTAACTACTCAATATTGATAATAGGGTGTAGTCTTTTTCATTAATAGGGAAATCTAAGAGTTCTGCCTCTTGATAAGAAATGGGACGGATATGACCATCTATATAGCCCAGTAATCGATTATCCACGCCATTCATCAATAGATTAAGACATGCTTCACTCATACGGGCTGCTAAAATTGCATCGAATGCAGATGGCCCGCCACCGCGTTGTAAATATCCCAATACGGTCAAGCTCGGATCAAACTCCGTATGTTCCTTAATAAAGGCTTTTACATCACCACTATTATAGGCACCTTCCGCTACGAGAATAACGCTATATTCTTTACCACGGATTTGTGTTTCCTTTAAATGTCGACATACATCATGTAAAGGCATAGGATTTTCAGGAACCAATACGATTTCTGCACCACACGCAAGACCAGCTTTAAGTGCAATATGACCAGCTTTACGCCCCATTACCTCTACAATGGCTACCCGCTCATGCGAGTTAGATGTATCGCGAATACGACCAACCGCATCAACTACAGTGTTTAAAGCTGTATCAAAACCTAATGTATATTGAGTGCCCCCCATATCATTATCAATGGTACAAGGAATAGTCATGGTGGACATACCGAGTTTTGCCAAACTTGTAGCGCCACGCATAGAACCATCGCCACCAATAACGATGAGATGATCTATATCATGAGCTTTTAAAATATCATAGGCCTTTTTCTGAACCTCTTCATTTTGAAACTCAGGAAAGCGAGCCGTTTTTAGCATCGTCCCACCTTGGGTAATAATGCCACCTACATCACGGTTAGATAAAGGAAATATTTATTCCTCAATGATTCCTAAATAACCTCGTTCAATGCCAAATACTTCAAAACCTTCATGTATGGCTTTTCTAGTTAGGGCTCTTATGGCGGCGTTCATTCCAGGTGCGTCTCCGCCGCTTGTTAGTATTGCGATTCTTCTCATATCCATTACCCCCTTGTGGTGTACGTTGATTGGATATAGTCTCAGTTTTTCGATTCTTGTTTCCTACATTAGACGCCTTTTGATTGCGGCGTTTATCATAACGGACTTTTTTAGATGATACCTTATTAGAATCTCCCTTATTGGCCATTCCTGTACTAGAGCTAGCTATAGGGGATATTAATTTGGTATCCTCTGTTCTTCTACGTTGATGATTATTAAATTGTGTTTCTCTAGATGCCACTATAGCATCTACTTCGTCTGTTTCATTGGGTTGACGTCTTGCTTTAAATTGCACATCTGAGGCCTCTAATTCGTCCTCAATACGCTGCATAAAATCATAGGTCCGACCATTTGTTGTGTCCAGTACAAAATCGCACTGCTTATACACTGGCTTCCAAGACTGTATCATAGCGTGTACAAAGGCATTAACATTAGTATAGTCCATGGTAGGCCGCTTCCCAATACGGCGATTGACACGACTCACTATACGGAATTGTGCTGCTCGAATACCAATGATATATGAGTATTTTTTCAATACCTTTAATGTGCGATGTTCAATAGGGAAATTGCCGCCTACAGAAATAACGGCTTCATGATACAAGCATACCTTTTTAAGTACATCCATTTCAGCACGGCGGAATGCTTTTTCCCCTATCTTTTTGAATATTTCAGCAATGGGCAACCCAAAACGACTTTCTAATACGCGATCGGTATCTACAAATTGCCATCCCTTGCGTTCTGCAAGATTTCGACCGAAGTGACTTTTACCACTCCCCATAGATCCGATGAGCATAATATTGCGTTTAATTATCATTTATTATGTGCCCCTTATTATTTCATATCCTTCATTGTACTATAAAATGGATCAAAAACAAAGACAGACTATAGACATAATATCTATAATCTGTCCCTATAAAGATCGCAATATTTATACTGTACCTATATCCTTGATTTCACAGCACAATGTACGTAAACTACATTGCCTTTGCGCTCTATATCTTCTATTTCTATATGTCGTGAAGGCTCTTTTTCATCAACAGTATTAATCCAGTTTATGAGTCGCTCCGTACTACCTAATAATGTTAATTCTAATATGCCTTCATGCTCATCAGTACTGACAATCATTAATGGTTCTCCTTGTAAGGAATCAAAGATACTTGTATGGCTGGTTTGAGAATTCTTGTTCTCCCTGAAAGTCTCTAAGAGTTTGGCTTCCTTAGATACTATATAATCTGACTCCGCATTCATTTGTATAACAAAAGTCTCTTGCTGTTCTTGTAGGAGACTAGTTTTTTGACTCAAATGTACATGTCCATATACGGAAAGACTAGTTACTATCCCCCACAGGACTATGGTCATTAGTATCTTGTTGATTGGTTGAATGGTGCTCTCTCTTAGATCCGTCCATATGGAATGAATAAATACCTTTATCTGCTTTAACTGTTCCATGACACTCCATTCCCGATAATCTCTGCTGCAAAACAGCTATAAATTTACGACATGCTTCATCGCTAACACCGATACCATCAATACTTACATGACCATTTTTTATACTTAGACGCTGTAAACTAATACGTTGGTCCATAGCCGTATCAAGAATATATAAGACTATACTATTTTGATAGATATTAACTTTATTACTATCAGATGTATTCTTGAGAATTTTATGTTTAATAGCCATTAACTCACTATATTTTTGTTCAACTACTTGATACTGAGCATTTGCTCGTAAATCTAGATATTCTACCTTTTGCTGATCATATATACCGTAACTAGTCCAGCATATATATATAGATACTAAGCCTACTATAAAATATATAAGACTTATACCATACAGATAGTACCGATATGTATGCCATAGACTATGCCATCGTAAAGAACGAGGCATTAAATTTATACATTTATCTTTACCATCCCAAGCCAATCCACTTAAGCCCCCTTGCGGCCATACCAATTGCCATATCCCAATCTAACTGGCCCTTTTTGCAACGATTGCGCCCACGACCTAAGAACAATAACGGAATATATTCGTTTTCACCATACATAGAAATTATTTCTTCCATATCATTTCGCTCTTCATCAGATAATGTATCTAAACCGTACATGCGTATACCTTGAATCTCATCGATACCAAATGTTTGCAATCTAGCTTCTAACTTTTCCATTGCTTCCGATACATCACTACCGGTAATTGGAACCATACATTCGTCAATGCATATATCATTCCACCATAGCCATAGATGCATAGCCCCTTCTTCAACAACACCAGTTACAGTCCCACTACGCCGCATCAAGCAGTAACAAATAGGAATGGGCCAAAAATCGATAACATCTACTGGCGCATACGTATCTCGTATGCCTTGTTTTAACAGCTCCAATGAATGACGATCTACGGCTACCATAAACATATGATAACTATGTCTTGGATATTCTCGACGACATGCATCCATTTGGAAGCTATCTCCATCAAAGTTAAAGTAATCCTCTACATTCCACTTAATAAATTCCTTCATATCAAAATCGTGAGGATCATAAGGTGCTACACGCATTTGCGTATCTATATTAGCTACAATGCTATAAGCCCCTTCGTCTAAATCATAGGTTTCAATAAATCTAGTAACGTCTTCATCAATAGGTCCACTCCGTTTCATCTCTAATGCATCGGTAATGACCATTGTTTTATTTTCAATATGAGCTGTAACACATACAATACGCTCATCCGTAATACAAACACCAGAATGAATTTTCTTTTTCCGTTTCATAGCCTCACCTCAATAAGGTTTTACCTTTACCACATGCATACGCTTATCTTGATCTACTGTGACATACATATGAACGCGGCTCACTATTTCCCGATTTTTTAATTTCCCATAACTCATAACATGACGAGGATTATCCATCGAACGATCCGGTTCAATGGTAATTTCTACATCTCCCTCATCTGACACTATTAGTTTTTGTTGAAAGTCCCAAGTATTACCTTCCTTACAATACCCTACAAACCAATGAGCCCCTCTTTGAGCTGCATAATGAGCCTCTTCTAAATGGATTTCATCGACGGCATTGCTTTCACAAATTTGACTAATACGAAGCCCCATAAAGGCTAAGAGCAATAATAAGGACATCGTAAGTATAGCTACATATGTAATAAAGCCCGCATTATGGGCTCCTCCGTTCATGGCTTGTCTCCTCATTATCTTTATACCAATCATAAACAGCACTCTGCCCTATAGCGACCTCATACAGAGCTAACCCACCATATCCGCTTGTATAGAGCTTATTATTAGTAAAGCGATTATTAATGTACCATCGCAGATGAACTGTTTTATTATTATCTAGACTAAATGGGTGTTCCTGCGTATACCCTACATTACGCTTATCTCTTGTTCCTATGATGCGACTACCACTTACGGGTTGTAGGCTACCATCCGTGAGTTTTCTGTAAAGAGCATGTCTTTGTACGGTCAAGGTCGTACGCTTTGTATCATGAATATATAAGCTTATATTCTTATCCTCTACGGTAACCTCTACAGGATTCCATATCATTTGAGCTACCACCATACGCCGTGTATAACGACCATCCTCCATCATCGCTACGCTATCTAGTAATTTGGCGTCCCACATAACCGCATAGAATACAATGCCTAAGAGCAAGGTAAGAACGATAACAGAAATCGTCATACTAATAAGGGTCGAGTACAAGATAAAGCCTTCATGATTAACTTTGCTATTCATCGTGTTTCCTCCAAATCAATGGATAGTGAATAGACAACCGTTTCATTATCTATGGCCTCTACCGTTAAACGTTGTAGTGAAATACCCTGCACTACTACGGGGTTCACATATGTTTTATAACTAATAGCTTCACTAGGGCTCATGATAAATTGTGAGTGATGTACGCCTGTTTGAAGTGTTCCCGTTTCATAATATGCTGCTTTACCTTCCTCTACATACGTTATAGTATCTTGCAATATATGGTCCCAATAATAAGCCTTATATATCGTTATCGTCGCCATCCAGAACACAGATAATACAATAGGTAACATAAACATAATAATAGCTGCCGAGATTAAAGCATCGCCATACATAAACCCTTCAGTGTACTTCTTCCCATCTGATACGCCCCGTTTGTACCGATACCCATATGCGATTTTTCTCACCACTTTCACGATCTGTCAGAACTATTTCTGTTCCGTCATAAGGTAAACCAAGAGCTGAAAAGGAAATAATAGTCATAGATCTTGTATTCTCAATATTAGGAGGCAATGATATGTTTACCGTATGATGATTGGCGTCTTCTTCAATAGTGTAACTATCCTTATGTAATATGAAGAGCATTCTACCTTTCCCATTCGACTTATGTCCAAGCATGGACCAAAGCTGAACCTTTTTTAGCATATACACAACCTCTTGAGTAGCTCCATTTAGAGTATACCGACTAGGTGTTGTCACAATGGGTAAGGCAATAGATATGAGAAGTAATACTAAACTTATGGTAATCATCCACTCAGCTAGTAAGGAGCCTAACTGGCCATCTATAGGTTGTACCTTAGCCATTGGTATATTACCTCCATATATAGACCACCATGCAAGGCGCACCAACCTCCAAAGCATAGAAAGGGACCAAATGGAATGTATCGATTACGATAACCTGTTAGTAAGAGATAGAGAGAACCAACACAAAAGGCTACGTAAAAGAAACATACAATCTCCCATGGCGTAAGCCATGTGGCAATGGCAGAAAACCATTTCACATCACCAAGTCCAAAGCCTTTATGACTCATTAGACGAAGTCCATATGTAATAGCCCCTACACTGATAACACTTAATAAGGTTATTAACATAGATTTATCGTTTATATAGCTATATATAATTCCACCTAGTACAAGGGCCATAGCCCCTTCATCAGGCAATATATAGTAATGCATATCGATGGTAGCACCTGCTATGATGATGAGTGAAAACGCAGCATACAAAGCAACGTGAATAAAAGATATTGCCTTCAATGATAATAGAATAGGTAACACTACAGATGCGATATATACGATGAGTCCTATTACATAACTAGTCCCTTTCATACCTTGTCCTTCCATATATTAAGTACCTTTAATCGATGCCAATACCAGGCACTCAATATGTATGTGCCAATAAACACTATATGTCGATTAAATTAAACACTATGTACCTAATAAACACTATATGCGAATTAAATAATACATACCTATCGATTAAGGTACACTAGGTGCTGTTACAACTACAGCTTTTGCAGTACCACCGCTAACAGCTTCATAAGTAATGGTATATTCTTTACCTTTTGCTGTCTTAACATGTTCAGTCAAATACCCTTCTTTATAAAGGTTTTCAACTGTTGGTGGTGTATCAACGTTCTTGTCGATCATGTAGAGCTGGGTGGCATTTTTAATAATTTGAATATCTGCCGTTTCTTTTGCAGATCGGGCTCTATCTGCGGCAGATAAGAACTGCGGCATCGCAATGGCTGCTAAAATAGCGATGACTGCAACGACAACCATTAATTCTACAAGGGTAAACCCACCTTTTCTCGACTTGTTAAGTCCTTCTCGAACACGACCTATATGTAATCGCTCTACTATCCATTGTCCACACATTTCTAATCGATGATTTATGCCATGAACCATATGTATAACGGAACTCATAATATCCTCCTTTTACATTATTTAATATAATTCGATGCTATTTAATACTGGTAAAATGATGTCTATTGTCCTCCTAGTTTGGCAATAGACGTAAATAAGGGATACATAACAGAAACGACTAATACGGCTACACCAATGCCCATGACAGTTAATAGTACAGGTTCTAATAATCTCTCTAATCGAGCAATATATTTTGAAAGTATAGACTCATAGTAGTGACCACAATGGTTTAACATCTTTACTAACTCACCGCTTTCTTCCCCAATAGAAACCATTTGCCATATAAAATCATTCCCTATATGACCATTGCGTAAACTTTCTTCAAAAGAATGGCCAGTTAATAGTTTTGCCTCCACCTGCTCACTACATTTAGTGCCATATAGATTGCCCCATAAGGGACGAGTAATGTTCATGGTATGAATAATCGAAATCCCTGAGTCTAGCAACAGAGCCCACACCTTCAACATGCTCGTATAGTACACACAAGTACTCCATTGGTATCGGTGAGCCAACTGCCAAAGCCAACGATGTACTTTACATCTCATACTATGCTGCTTATAAGCAAATACTATTGAACCTATTACAACACTATGTATACCTATTACCATCAAAGGATGTTCCTTTAACCCTTGTCCTAATGCAAAGAGGGCTCGTGTCATCAATGGTAGTGTAATATGCATAGTTGTAAAAACCTTTTCAAAGGATGGAATGATAAACAGGATGGTAACGAGAAAGAATACGTTCATCATAAGAAGAAGAAATATAGGATAAGAAATAGCACTCATAACCTTTTGTCGGAGTTGTCGTTCCCAATCGTAGTGACGTGAAATGTATTGTAAGCTTTCACCTAAGGTGCCTGCTGCCTCTCCACTTTCTAGTAGTGCTAAGGCTATAGCAGGACAACCTTCACCACGTAATGCTTGCGATAAGGTTTGGCCTCTCTCAATCGATTCATACAAGGCCGTATATAGCAAACTTCGCTTTCCCTGACAGAGTAACTGTAAAGCCCTTCGTAAAGGCACACCAGACTCTATCAGTAATCCTAGTTGATAGGTCACATCGACCACCATAGCATGATTCCATTTATGTTTCTTCTTTTCTACTTGTAAAGATATCCTATAAATCTTGTATCCATCGCGTTTTAGCCGTGTTGCAATCTCCTGTTCTGAATCGCCCCACATCACCCCTTTTTCTGTTTCATTATTCTCATTTTTTACGACATATTCATAAGCCTCCATGTATTCACCTACGATAATTGTTGATCTAATAGCGTATGTAGTTGTTGTTGAGAGCCATATTGTGCCTTCACATCTCTCACAGCCATTTCTAGTGTTTTCATAGGTAATTGTGTTTCTTGAATGGAAATAATTTGAGGTTCCTTACGAGTGCGAATTAAATTTGCTACTGCATGGGTATTTAGTAAAATATCACGAATCGTAATGAACTTCTTATTCCACCTAAGTAGTCGCTGACATATAACGGCACGTAACACTTGAGATATTTGACTGCGTACCTCTTCTTGTTGCTCTCCTGGGAAAAGAGATATCATACGATGAACAGCCATTACAGCCCTTTGTGTATGCATAGTAGCCATCACAAGATGCCCCGTCTCTGCCGCATGAAGTGCAGCCTCCAAGGTTTCACGATCGCGAAGTTCTCCTACCATAATGACATCTGGGTCCTCCCGCAAGGCATCTCGAATACCGTCAGACATAGACTTAATATCGGCACCTAATTGCCTTTGATGAATCAATGATTTTTTAGGCTTAAATTCAAACTCGATAGGGTCTTCTAAGGTTATGATATGACGCTCCATTGTCTGATTAATATAATCAATACAACAAGCTAAGGTGAAGCTTTTACCACTGCCCGTAGGACCACAGACGAGCAATAAACCATCATGGGCCTCACATAATTTTTGTAGCAGTTGCCCTTCACTGTTATCATCTAACGAAAGTTGTTGATGACAGAGTAAGCGCAAGGTACCACATATGGTTTGATTAGCCCGATATAGATGAACGCGAATGCGCACACCACAACAAGAGCATGCTTCATCAATGGATTGCCATTCGTAGGAGGCTATGCCACATCGCCGTAAAATATCTTCGATTAAGTCTGTCGTACACACAAAGCTAGTAGCCTTCAATCCATCACCATGTCGCAAGTATATAGGCTGTCCACATTGTAGATGAATATCTGTTGATGATAAATGTATTGCTTGTTCTACAATAGTTTCTAAACTTTCACTATTACAGCATGAGTCCACAACGATGCACCTCCTCAATAGATGTAACATGCTGAGATACGGCCTCACGGGCAGAATCCTCTAATGATAGTAATACATGTGTTTCTAATTGGTCCCAACAGGCCGAATTAGCTGGAATCTCTAAAAATTCAAAGAGTGCTGTCCGCCCATGGTACGCTGTACCATCGAATTTTCTAACTAGTCGTTGTGCAATAGCCCCCATTAAGGTAGCTCGAATTAAATATGGTTCTACCCCCATATCCATGAGCCGCGTTACTACGCCCATAGCAGTATTTGTATGAATGGTAGACAATACGCGATGTCCCGTTAAAGCAGCTTTAACGGCGAGCTCTGCAGTCTCCTTATCCCTAATCTCACCAATCATAATTGTATCGGGATCTTGCCGTAGTACAGATCTAAGGCCTTTTGCAAAGGTAAAGCCAATCTTCTCATTGATAGCAATTTGGATGGCCCCTTTAATTTCAGCCTCTACGGGGTCCTCTAGACATATGAGCTTTGTTTCCTTTAAATTTAACATGCGGAGCATGGCATATAGAGTAGCCGTCTTTCCACTGCCCGTAGGCCCGCAGATGAGCAATAAGCCATAAGGACGTTTTAGTAATTGCCCGATGTGTTCAAAAATATCTGTACGCATGCCTAAAGCTTTAAGGTCTTTATGACTGCCCTCATTGCCCATAAGGCGACAGACTAAAGTCTCGCCGTATAAGCTGGGCAAAGTAGATACGCGCATTGTTATGGCTTTATCTTTATGACTCCAAGCCCAACGGCCGTCTTGAGGCAATCTTTTCTCGCTAATATCTAATGAACTACAAACCTTGATGCGATTAATAATAAGCTCCGCATCTTCATTAGATACTGTCATGTAATTTTGTAACAGTCCATCTTGTCGTAGTCGAACATGCACACCACTTTTAACAGGATCAAAGTGAATATCGCTTACATGATGTTCTAAGGCATACAAAATAATATCGTCTAATGTCACATCTACATACATGGTCACCTCCAATACCTTGCGGTATGTTTTTACCTCACACTAGCGTATGGCGTTATAGGTTTCGACATCATCCCCAAAATTCCTTTTTTATTTTTAAAAATCCACGAAGCGAAAACTTTTCTATTTTTGAGTATACAAAAAAGGCGCCCCGAAGGGCGCCCTTATTGGACTATTAGATATAACATATCTTATTTTAAGTTATAAAAAACGTCATTACCTTTATATTGTGCTGTTTCGTATAACATTTCTTCAATACGAAGCAATTGATTGTATTTAGCAACACGTTCAGAACGAGCTGGTGCACCAGTCTTAATTTGTCCAGCATTTACAGCTACTGCAATATCAGCGATGAATGTATCTTCTGTTTCGCCAGAGCGATGAGATACTACACAAGTGTAACCTGCGCGTTTAGCAAGTTCCATAGCATCGAAAGCTTCAGTGAGGGTACCAATTTGGTTAACTTTTACAAGAATAGAGTTACCTACACCAAGCTCAATACCACGAGCTAAGCGTTTTGTGTTAGTTACGAATAAATCGTCACCAACGAGTTGAACGCGGTCGCCAAGACGATCTGTTAATACTTTCCAGCCTTCCCAATCTTCTTCAGCAAGACCATCTTCGATGGATACGATTGGATATTTACCTACTAGATATTCGTAGAAATCTACCATTTCAGCTGCTGTTTTAACTTTACCTTCACCAGCTAAATTGTATTTGCCGTCTTCATAGAATTCAGAAGATGCAGAATCAAGAGCCAATTTGAAGTCTTTACCAGGTTCATAACCAGCTGCTTTAATAGCTTCGCAGATTACTTCCAATGCTTCTTCGTTAGATGCCAAGTTAGGAGCAAAACCACCTTCGTCACCTACTGCAGTGCTAAGACCTTTGCCATGAAGTACGGATTTCAATGTATGGTATACCTCTGCACAGCTGCGAAGAGCTTCTGCAAAGGATTCAGCGCCTACAGGCATGATCATGAACTCTTGAATATCTACGTTGTTATCCGCATGTGCTCCACCGTTCAAGATATTCATCATAGGAACTGGCAATTCTTTTGCGTTAAAGCCACCAAGGTATGCAAATAATGGCAAATCTAAGGATTCAGCTGCTGCACGAGCTACTGCCATAGATACACCAAGGATTGCATTAGCACCAAGGTTAGATTTATTATCTGTGCCATCTAATTTCAACATCAAGTTATCGATTGCCACTTGTTCTGTAGCATCATAACCGATAAGTGCAGGGCCGATTTTAGCATTTACATTGTCGATAGCTTTTAAAACACCTTTACCAAGGTAACGGGATTTATCGCCATCGCGCAATTCTACGGCTTCAAACATACCAGTAGAAGCACCAGATGGAACAGCTGCTGTAGCAATAGTGCCATCTTCTAAACATACTTCAACTTCAACAGTTGGGTTACCGCGGGAATCTAAAATTTCTCTTGCAATGACTTGTTCAATTACTGCCATTTTATCACCTCATAAATCTAATGTGGAGTTATTAAAAATATTCCACCGTTATGTATCGATTAGGTCTAACTGTAGTGAAAGTTAGATCTCAAAATTATGCTTTATGTACTAAACTATGGCCTGTCATAGATTTTGGTTGTTCTATGCCAGCCAAGTCTAATAAAGTTGGAGCAATATCACATAGTTTACCAGCTTCTAAAGTAGCTGTTTTTAGTGTGTCACTCATTAAAATTAAAGGAACTAAGTTTGTAGTATGCGCCGTATGAACTTTGCCAGTTTCATGATTTACCATGAGCTCAGCATTACCATGGTCTGCCGTAATTAACAAGTGACCATTCTTACTGCGTATAGCCTTTACAATACGACCTAAGCAAGTATCTACGGCTTGAACTGCTTTAACAGCTGCTTCAAAACTACCTGTATGACCGACCATATCTGGGTTTGCAAAGTTCAAGATGATCATGTCATACGTTTCATCTTGAATAGCTTGTACAACTTTATCAGTCACTTCATAAGCGCTCATCTCAGGCTGTAAATCATAGGTAGCCACTTGAGGGGATTTCACGAGAACGCGGTCTTCACCTTCAAATGGTTCCTCTTTACCGCCGTTGAAGAAATACGTTACATGAGCATATTTCTCTGTTTCAGCAATGCGCAGTTGACGATAACCACCAGTGCTTAGTACTTCGCCTAATGTTTCAGCCAAGGTATCTTTTTCGTATACGATATGAACTGGCAAACCATCTTCGTACTTGGTCATAGTCGCCATATACAAGGATAGTTGTTCTCGTTTAAAACCATCAAAGTCAGGCAACACTAAGGCTTTTGTAAGCTCACGCCCACGGTCTGGACGGAAATTACAGAAGATAACTGCATCTCCATCTTTAATAGTCCCTTCAGCATCAATGACTGTAGGAAGAACAAACTCATCTGCTGCATCTTTGTCGTAGGACTGTTGCACTGCTTTACAAGCAGAATCTGCCATTTCACCTTGACCATGTACAATAGCATTATATGCTAACTCAACACGGTCCCATCGATTATCGCGGTCCATTGCATAGTACCGACCACTCACAGTAGCAATCTTACCACAGTGTAGCTCTGCCATATACGCTTCTAAGTCTTTTAAATAGCCTTGCGCACATTGAGGAGCTACATCACGACCATCGAGCAAAGCATGTACATAAACGTGCTCAATACCATGATCATGAGCCCCTTTGATAACTGCCTTAATGTGATCTAAAGAGCAATGTACATTGCCATCAGATACTAGACCGATAAGATGTAAGCTTTGTTTTTTAGCAACTTCGTATAGTTCCTTCATAACAGGGCGATTATAAAACTCACCAGATTCAACGTCTTTAGTAATACGAGTCAAATCTTGGTACACAATGCGACCAGAACCAAGGTTTAAATGGCCGACTTCAGAGTTTCCCATTTGACCTTCTGGAAGGCCTACCGCAAGCCCTGATGCTTCCAATTTTGTATGTGGATACGTATCCCATAATTGATTAAAACAGAGCGGCTTCGCCTGTACTACAGCATTGGTTGTATCTGATTGATCCCCCATACCAAAGCCATCTAAGATGACTAGCATTACGGGAGCCTCTAATTTAGCCATTTCTAACCTCATATTAAGCGCTTACTTGATTCGCCGCTTTAATAATATCAATAAATTCATCAACTACTAGGGATGCACCGCCTACAAGAGCACCGTCAATATTTGGTTCTCCTAGAATTTCGAGTGCATTTTCAGATTTAACGCTACCGCCATACTGGATACGCACGGCATCAGCAGCGTCATCATCATATAAAGAACGAATGTAATCGCGAATTGCTTTACACACCTCTTCAGCTTGTTCAGCTGTTGCGGTCTTGCCAGTCCCAATAGCCCAAATTGGTTCGTACGCAATAATGAGTTGACTCACTTGTTCTTTAGGAATATCAGCCAAGGCCCCTTTTAG
Organism: Veillonella rogosae JCM 15642; assembly: GCF_002959775.1. Lineage (GTDB taxonomy): Bacteria > Bacillota > Negativicutes > Veillonellales > Veillonellaceae > Veillonella > Veillonella rogosae. Next base: position 69,032 of record NZ_PPCX01000014.1, read on the forward strand.
TTGAGACGTAATCCAATCAATAGTATGGCCAGCTTCACGTTGTTCTAAACTTTCACCAACACAGACAATAGGGTTTAAATTATGATGGAATGCACTCTTAATTTTGGCATTTACCGTCTCATCTGTTTCGCCATAATATTCGCGGCGCTCAGAATGACCGATAATGACATAATTAACGCCTACCTCAGTAAGCATAAGTGGTGAAATTTCACCAGTGAACGCACCAGCATCATGATAATCCATAGTTTGTGCGCCTACCTCAATCGCTGTGTTACGCGTCAGCGCTACAGCACGCTCAATAGCTGTGAAAGGCGGGCAAACAACTACATCACAGGATAATTCCATATCTTGTAACACGCTGTTAAACGCTTCGATCAGAATTGATCCAGACGCAATGGTGCCATTCATTTTCCAATTTCCTGCAATAATAGGTTTTCTCATATTATGCCTCAGACAATGCAGCAATACCTGGTAGAATTTTGCCTTCTAGGAATTCTAAAGATGCACCACCACCTGTGGAGATATGGCTAATTTTATCTGCCAATCCACTTTTTTCAATGGCTGCTACAGAGTCGCCACCGCCAACGATAGTCATCGCATCAGATTCAGCTACAGCTTTCGCTACTGCATTTGTACCAGCTGCAAAGTTTTCCATTTCAAATACGCCCATAGGACCATTCCAAATAATAGTCTTCATTGGAGCCAATGCTTCTACATAGAGTTCACGAGTTTTCGGGCCAATATCTAATACCATCCAGCCGTCTTCGATTTGATCGACGTCAACAATTTTAGTATTTGCATCGTTGCTGAAAGCATCTGCTACTACAGCATCGATAGGTGTTAACAATTTAGCACCTGCTACGCGAGCTTCCATAACAAGGTCTGTGGCGATAGCTTCTTGACCTTCTTCAAATAAGGAGCTACCAATATTGCAACCTTGTGCTTTAATGAAAGCGTTAGCCATGCCACCGCCGATGATCATAACATCAACCTTAGGCAAAAGGTTAGAAATAACAGAAATTTTATCTGTTACTTTTGCACCACCAATGATTGCCGCCATAGGTGTTTTAGGATGCACAACAGCTGCACTTAATGCGTCGATTTCTTTTTTGAGCAAGAAGCCTGCAGCCATAGGGCTATAATCAGCAATACCAACTACAGATGCTGCATTACGGTGAGATACACCGAACGCATCGTTGATGGCTACATCCGCAAGAGATGCCAATTGTTTAGCAAACTCAGGATCATTTTTAGTTTCTTCATTGTGGTAACGCAAGTTTTCAAGCATTAATACATCGCCAGATTGCAATGCTTTCACAGCTTCTTCAACTTTAGGACCAATGCAGTCATCTACGAATGCTACAGGTTTGTTGATAAGCTCAGATAAATGTTTCGCACATGGTGCCAAAGACATTTCAGGCTTACGTTCTCCTTTTGGACGACCAAAGTGAGAAGCAAGGATAACCTTTGCACCTTGTTCTACTAAATAGTTAATAGTAGGTAATGCACTACGAATACGAGTGTCATCAGTGATGACACCGTCTTTCATAGGTACATTAAAATCAACACGAACAAATACTGTTTTATTAGCTACTTGTAAACCTTCGATTGTTTGTTTCATCAAAGCCTCCCGATTATAAGCCTTTGCTTGCTACGAATGCTGCCATGTCGATAAGACGTTCGGAGTAACCCCATTCGTTATCATACCAAGAAACGATTTTAACCATGTTGCCGTCCATAACCATTGTTAAATCAGCATCAACAATGGAGCTACGAGGGTCAGAACCAAAGTCACAAGATACCAATGGCACATCGGATACACCAAGGATACCTTTTAATTCACCAGCTGCTGCTTTGCGGAATGCTTCGTTGATTTCTTCTTTAGTAGCTGGTTTTTCAAGTTCGCAAACAAGGTCTGTAGCAGATACGTCTGGAGTAGGAACACGCAATGCAAAACCATCAAGTTTACCTTTTAATTGAGGCAATACCAAAGCTACAGCTTTAGCTGCGCCAGTAGTTGTAGGGATGATGGACATAGCTGCTGCACGAGCACGGCGAGGGTCTTTATGACGCGCATCAAGAATTTTTTGGTCATTTGTATAAGAATGAATTGTAGTCATCATACCGCGTTTAATACCGAATTCATCGCACAATACTTTAGCGAATGGCGCCAAGCAGTTAGTTGTGCAAGATGCGTTGGAAATGATGTGGTGTTTTGCAGGATCATACATATCTTGGTTAACACCCATAACCATAGTCAAGTCTTCGTTTTTACCAGGTGCAGAAATCAATACTTTTTTAACTGTAGGTTGTTCTAAATGAACTTTTGCTTCTTCTGCATCGCGGTATTTACCTGTACATTCAATTACGATTTCTACGCCTTCTTCAGACCAAGGCAATTTGGAAGCATCGCGGTCGTGGAATACGCGGATTTTTTTACCATCAACATAAAGGTTGTCTTCATCGAATGTTACTTCGTTAGGAATTGTACCATGTACAGAGTCGTATTTTAATAATAATGCAGTACCTTCATTATCACCAGTTGCATTAATCGCCACAACTTCTACGTCAGGATTATTAATCGCTGCGCGAACTACACATTTACCGATACGACCAAAACCGTTAATACCAACTTTTACTGCCATTGTTAGATCCTCCTAATAACAAAAATTCTAACCAAATTCAAACTAAAATTTATAACTACTCATTCGCCTATAAGGCAGAAATTTGTAACAATTGACGCATGCCTTCGGCGGCTTGCTCATCAATGATGAGTATACCTTTCTGGCAAGCTCGCATGACACCTATAATTGCGCTCGCCTTCTCTTGTCCACCTGCTACAGCAATAACATTTGGCACCTTTGCTACATCAGGCAAGGATAAACCAATATTATTAGTGGAATAAATCAACTTGCCAGCCATATCACAATATTGTCCCAGCGCCTCGCCTACAGCATGATTATCTACCAATTGCTTGCGTACCTCATCAGCAATGTGACGCTGATCGGCCATGCGCATGGCTGTACCAATGCCAAACAACAATACGTCAGTCCGACTAATGAGGTCGCTAATTTCCTTGATTTGCGGTTCACAAGTCATGAGCATATGCAATGAGTCTTGTGAAAGCCCATCTGGTAAATGAAGCATCTTGTAAGTCCCACGAAGTCGTTCAGCCAGTACAGAAGCGATGACATTAGCTTGGTATTCCACTACCGCCCCAACACCACCACGAGCTGGTACTACAGTAGGATTAAATGGTAAAATCGGCATTTCTTCCGCTACCGCTGCCATGGTGCTACCACCACTAATAGCCACTACTGAATCAGGCTCTAATAACTCCTGTAACAGTTTTGCCGCAGCGAAGCCCAGCTTTTTAACCATTAACGTTCCTTCTGTAGGTGTAATGATAACCCTATCGATGGAAAGTGCTTCCGTCAATCGGCTTTCTAGTTCGTTAATACGATCTAGTTCGTTTAAAAAATTTCGTAACTTCGGAACAATTGATTGTCCTTCGTCAGTGAGAAAAATCCCCGGTTTATAAATGTCTACTAGGCCATTTGCACGCATCAACTCAATATGACTTCGTACGGTTCGCTCTGGAAGGTCCGTCGCTGTAGCTAATGTCCTGCGGCCTATAGGCTCTTCATAAACAAGGTGGTTTAGTATCTTGTATCGCTCCTTTAATACGCTAACGATTTCAGGAACAATACGTTCACATATCATTAGAAACTCGTTCATCGGGTCCCTCCTTTACCCGTTGGGATTATATGAATCGTTTTTCGTCCCATGTGAACAAAATTCGTCCCACCTAAAATAAAAAAATACCTTTACACATTTATTTTATACCCTATGTGAATTTTATTCAACCCTAAATAGCAGAAAACGACATACTTTTGAGGCAATTTAATACAAGTTCTATGCCTAAAAGTATGTCGTTTATTTTAATTTATTTTGTACCGAAGATACGGTCACCAGCATCGCCTAAACCAGGCAAGATGTAACCATGATCATTGAGTTTTTCATCAAGTGCTGCTACGTAAATAGGTACATCAGGATGTTCCTTATTTACAACTTCAACGCCTTCTGGAGCCGCTACGAGGCACATCAATTTGATGTGTTGAGCACCTTTTTCTTTTAACAAAGTAATAGCTGCTGCTGCGCTACCACCAGTTGCCAGCATTGGGTCAGTTACGATGAAATCGCGTTCGCTTACATCAGTTGGCAATTTGCAGTAGTATTCTACTGGTTTTAAAGTTTCAGGATCACGGTATAAGCCGATATGACCAACCTTTGCAGTTGGAATTAAGCTAAGCATACCATTTACCATACCAAGGCCAGCACGAAGAATTGGAATAATACCTAATTTTTTACCTGCAATACGTTTACCAGTCATTTTCATTAATGGTGTTTCTACCTCTACATCCTCAAGTGGTAAGTTGCGTGTAATTTCATACCCCATCAACATAGTAATTTCATCAAGTAGTTGTCTGAAGTCTTTTGACCCTGTTTGTACATCACGCATCAAGGTAACTTTGTGTTGAATCAACGGATGTGTCATAACATTAACTTTCATGACTGTCCTCCTATAAAACAATATACGTATCTCTTTGTAACAATTTAACTATCATATTAACTCTATCATAGAATGGAGAATAGTGCCATAAAAATATTAAAAGGGATGTGCCCTGTGATCTGCACCCATTTTCTTGGACAGATATAATTAAGCTACTTTTTGAGAATGAGTTCGGTATTCTACCGGACTCATTCCTTTTAATTTGAGCTTAATGCGTTTTGTATTGTAATAAATAATATAATCCTTTAATTTGCTGATAAAATCTTCATAGGAAGCAAACTTTTCTAAATATAACAACTCTGACTTCAACAAGCCAAAGAAGTTTTCCATCACGCTATTATCCAAACAATTTCCTTTGCGGGACATACTTTGGATGATAGCGTGATTTTTTAATGTCTCCTGATACACTGCATGTTGGTATTGCCAACCTTGATCTGAGTGCAGTATACATCCTTGGCTATTAGGCCTTTCCTGAAAGGCTTTATCCAGCATAGTTAATACCTGCGCTAATATAGGTCTTTCGGATATTTCATAAGATACAATTTCACCGTTATATAGGTCTAAGATTGGTGATAAATAAATCTTACGTCCAAACACATGAAACTCTGTAATATCTGTGGCCCATTTTTGATCTGGCTTTGTTGCAGTAAAGTTTCGCTTAATAATGTTGGGAGCGATTTTTCCTTCAGTACCTCTGTATGAGCGGTATTTCTTTAGACGAACTTTACATGTTAAGTTTTCTTCCTTCATAATACGCATTACAACTTTATGATTTATATGAATGCCTAATTTATGCAATGCTATTGTAATTCGGCGATATCCATAACGCCCCTTATTCATCGCCACAAGTGTGCGAATAGCTTCTCGTTCCTCTGCATATTTGTCCCCCTTTTTTATGCTAGCTAAGCGTGCATAATATGTACTACGACTAATGCAAAAGTACTCAAGCATAAACTGAAGGGGATATATTTTTCTTAATCTTTCGATGGCAATTGTTTGTGCTTTTTTTTACAGCTCTATTGGGTTTAGCAATTTCACGCATTTCTTTCATGAAGTCATCGTAAAAAGACATTTCATATTTCAACCGAGCGATTTCAGCTTCTAGTTCTTTAATCCGTTCTTTATCTGATTTTCTTGTTGAATCTATTTGTACGTTTATTTCGTTCTTAGTCTTCATAGGAGGCCTGCCTTTAGGCTTAGGTTGCAATCCTAAAAACCCTTCATCTAAATATTTCTTATTCCATGCTGCAATTAGACTTGGATTATCTATATTAAATAATTCTGCTGTTTCTTTAAAGGATAACTTATTCTGCAACCTAGTTTCAATAACTTTACGTTTAAATTCTGCTGAAAATATACGTCTATTCATTTTTTTAGATAAAGAACTATTATTTTTGTATTTGAATAACCAGTTTTTTATTGTGTGTCTTGATATATTTAATTGGTTTGCTACAGAAGGTATACCAAATCCGATTTTAAATAGATAAAGAGCTTGATCTTTAGTTTTTTGAGAATATTTTGACATAGAAAAACTGCACCTCCAAAAATTGTGTCCAATTTTTGGGGTGCAGTTCACTGGCACATCCCTTTTATATTACTTATAGGCTTGTGGGCCTATGAATATGTAATGACTGTCATTAATCTATTAGATTAGTATAATGGATACGCTTCACAAAGTGCAGCTACGCGTTTGCTAGCTTCTTCATGAACAGCTTTATCTTCAGGATTTTTAAGAACTGCTGCAATAATATCAGCAATTTCTTCCATATCTTTCACTTGCAAACCACGAGTTGTAAGCGCTGGCGTACCAAGACGGATACCGCTTGTTACAAATGGGCTAGCTGGATCGAATGGAATTGTATTTTTGTTACATGTAATACCTACTTCATCGAGTAAGTGTTCTGCTTCTTTACCTGTTAAGCCAGTGCTACGAACATCTACGAGCATAACGTGAGTATCTGTACCACCAGAAACGATTGTTAAGCCTTTATCTTGCAATGCTGCAGCCAATGCTTTTGCATTGTCGATAATTTGTTGCGCATATACTTTGAATTCTGGTTGTAATGCTTCGCCTAAGGCAACAGCTTTAGCAGCGATAACATGCATCAAAGGACCACCTTGGATACCAGGGAAGATAGATTTATCGATTGCTTTAGCATATTTTTCTTTGCAAAGAATCAAACCACCACGAGGACCACGCAATGTTTTATGAGTTGTAGTAGTTACGATATCAGCATATTCTACAGGGTTTGGATGTAAGCCCGCTGCTACAAGACCTGCAAAGTGAGCCATATCTACCATAAAGATAGCATCTACTTCGTGAGCGACTTCAGCCATTTTCTTGAAGTCGATTTGACGGCTATATGCACTACCACCAGCGATGATCAATTTAGGTTTTGCTTCTAATACAATTTTACGGAACTCATCATAGTCGATTTGTTGTGTTTCTGCATCTACACCGTAAGGTACTACATTGAAATATGTACCAGATACGTTAACTGGAGAACCATGAGTCAAATGACCACCGTGGGACAAGTTCATACCCACGATAGTGTCGCCAGGTTGCAATAATGCAAAGTACACACCAAAGTTAGCTTGGGAGCCAGAATGAGGTTGTACGTTAGCATGTTCAGCGCCAAACAAGCGTTTTGCACGTTCGATAGCCAATGTTTCAATAACGTCAACATTTTCACAACCGCCATAATAGCGTTTGCCAGGATACCCTTCTGCATATTTGTTAGTTAATACGCTACCTTGAGCTTCCATTACTGCTTGAGAAACAAAGTTTTCAGAAGCGATCATTTCTAATTTATCGCGTTGACGTGCCAATTCTTGATTGATAACAGCTTGAATATTAGGGTCTTGTTTTTCTAAGAAACTCATGAGTATCCTCCTCGTACAAAACGAATATCTATAGGTAATGATGTATTATTTCTCTAATGCTTTAATTTTCTCAACACGGCGTTCGTGACGACCACCTTCAAATTCCGTTGCCATCCAAATGGTAACGATATCTTTAGCAAGGCCAGGACCAATAACGCGCTCCCCCATTGTAAGGATATTGGCATTATTATGTTCACGACATGCGTGTGCAGAGAATGTATCATGACAAAGAGCAGCTCGAATGCCCGCTATCTTATTTGCTGCAATACCAATACCAATGCCAGTACCACAAATTAGAATACCTCGATCTGCTTTACCAGACACGACTGCATTTGCTACAGGTACGGCAATATCTGGATAATCGCAAGATTCCGCTGTATGACAGCCAAAATCTTCTACTTCATGTCCCAATGCACTTAATACTTCTTGAACGGATGCTTTTAAATTCAATCCGCCATGATCACAACCGATTGCAACCTTCATAATATCATCTCCTATGCTTTCTGAGGGGCTGTTTTAAGGCCTTCCTCAACTAAATGATAAATTTGCTCCGCACATTGATTATATATGATTTGATCAGCGCCATATGGGTCAGTAACATCACCATCTTGACCACCCCACTCGGAAATCGTTTTGATTTTACCTTCCTCAAACGGGAATTGGCGAAGTAGTACGGATTTATGATCTTTCGTCATACCGATGATTAGATCTGCTGCATTGACGAGCTCCATAGTTAATGGTCTCGATTCATGGTCAGAAATATCAGCAATGGAACGGACAGCTACAACGGCTTGTTCAGTTGGCTTTGCTCCATAAGCGGCAAATAGACCAGCTGATACAGTCGTTACATCCTTATGTTGCTCCGCTGCAAGGGCCCGTGTAATTCCTTCTGCCATAGGACTACGGCAAGTATTACCGGTACATACAAATAAAATATTCATAATAACATCCTTACTTAATCACATTTTGTGATTACTTTATACATTATAGCAAAAATATCCAATATGTAAAGACATATTTCTATTATCAGTGGACATTTATAATGTTAGAAAATTTACTTATAAATGATATGATGACCGGATGCTTTTTCCATTCGGTTCATAATGGCAACGCCAAAACCGTCATCATTCACACCTTCTGCTAAGATTAGGGTAACATGATTTTCGTTAAAATGTAATAGGCTTTTATAAAAGTCATGGCCTAATGCTAGTGCATCTCCATGATGTCCAAAACAATGGCACATGAAACGCGAATCATCTTTAATAAGCTCATAGGTCTCATGACTTACTAAACAGCCAATAGGCCCTTCTATACCTTTAGAAAGTTTATTAAAAGTATTAGCTACAGATTCTGGAGTACCAACGACAACAGTCATAGGTGCATCAGGAGCATAATGTGTATACTTCATACCAGGCGCCTTAGGTTTAGTTTCAGCATTTACTAAGGCTGTATCGTATTCGACATTGGAAACAACAGTTTCTAGCTGTGCCTTTGTAATACCACCTGGTCGTAAAATAATAACTTTATCATCATGCACTTCTACTACAGTAGACTCTACTCCGATTGTGCAAGGACCAGCATCTAAAATATAAGAAATACGACCATTCATATCGTTATATACATCTTGAGCTGTAGTTGGACTGGGACGGCCTGAAATATTAGCACTTGGCGCTGCTATAGGTATACCTGCACGCTGTAACAACACGCGACATCCATCATGATCAGGACAGCGAAGCGCTACACGAGGTAATCCACCTGTTGCACGGTCTGGCACTAAATCAGACTTAGGTAGTGTAATCGTTAAAGGTCCTGGCCAAAAGCTATCCATCAAGGCTTGAGCCGTTGAAGAAACTTCAGTTACTAATGGTTTAATACTTTCACTATTGGGAATATGCAAAATCAATGGATTATCTGATGGACGGCCTTTGGCAGCATAGATTTTATCCATCGCCTCTGGATCTAGACCATTAGCACCCAAACCGTATACAGTTTCTGTCGGTATAGATACCAATTCACCTTTGCGTAAAGCACGGGCTAACATATCTATATCTTGTTCAGATGGATTTGTAATAATTTTAGTATCCATATTAGCCCTCATACACAGCTGTAACTACGCGATTATGTCCACCTAGATCAGCTATAAATTGAATATTTGAATATTGACCGGTTGCTTCTAATAGTTTTCTTACCGCTTCAGCTTGGTCATAGCCAACCTCAAAGGCTACGCGACCATTAGTTTCTAAATAAGCACCACATTCTCTGGCTAGAATACGATAGAATACAAGTCCATCCTCTCCACCAAATAACGCAATATGAGGCTCATTTAACACATCTTGAGATAACATCTTTGCATCACCAGTACGAATATATGGCGGATTAGAAACGATGAGGTCAAATTTCTCATCCGTTCCACGCAAAGCTGCGAACATATCAGATTCTTTAAATTCAACTCGTTTAGTTAAGTTAAAGGAGTCTGCATTCTCTCTAGCTAGTGGCAAAGCATCTGTAGAGATATCTAAACCTACACCTACTGCATTTGGCAAATAATGTAATAAACTTAGCAATATCGTCCCTGGACCAGTACATACATCAAGAATACGCATATTGCAATCTTCAGGATACGTATCTAGTACATGTTCAATCAATGTTTCCGTATCAGGTCGTGGAATTAAAACTTTATCGTTCACCTTAAAGGTAAGGCCCATAAAGTCCTTTTGCCCCGTAATAGATGCTACACTATATCCCTTAGCCCTTTGTTGTACAAGCGGTCTAAAGGCATCTAGCTCCTCTTGAATTAGAGGTTGGTCATAGTGAGTATATAGATAAATACGATCTTTACCTAAAACGTGAGAAAGCAGTACTTCCCCATCAAGTCGAGGTGTATCCATCTCCTTGCTTTGAAAGTACTGCTCTGTCCACTGGAGAATACGACCGATTGTCCAAATCTCCTTATGCATTTGTATTAGCCTCCTGCATTTTTGCCGCTTGGTCAGCAGCATTTAAGGCTTGAATTATTTCATCAAGATCGCCATTTAATACAGCATCTAGTTTATAAAGTGTTAAGTTAATACGGTGATCTGTTACGCGACCTTGTGGGTAGTTGTACGTACGAATACGTTCACTACGGTCACCAGTGCCAACTTGGCTCTTACGATCTGCTGCCATACTAGCTTGCGCTTCTTGTTCAGCTTGGTCTTGTAATTTAGCACGTAATACGCGCATTGCTTTATCTTTATTTTTAAGCTGAGAACGTTGATCTTGGCATGCTACAACAATACCAGTTGGTAAGTGAGTAATACGAACGGCAGACTCAGTTTTATTAATATGCTGGCCACCTGCACCACTCGCACGGTAAGTGTCGATTTTTAAATCTTTTTCATTAACTTCAATATCGACATCTTCCATCTCTGGTAATACAGCTACTGTAACTGTAGACGTATGTACACGACCTTGTGTTTCTGTAGCAGGTACACGTTGTACGCGATGTACACCAGATTCGAATTTCATCTTAGAGTATACATTCTCACCTTCTACAGAGAAAACAACCTCTTTAAAGCCACCTAGTTCAGGTTCATTCGCATCGATAATTTCACAACGCCACCCTTGGCTTTCCGCATATTTTGTGTACATACGGAACAAGTCGCCTGCAAATAATGCTGCTTCGTCACCGCCAGCACCACCGCGAATTTCAATGATAATATTCTTATCGTCATTAGGATCCTTCGGCAATAAGAGGATTTGTAACTTCTCTTCTAATTCCTCTTTTTGAGGTTTTAACTCTTTTAATTCCTCTTGAGCCATTTCGCGGAATTCTTCATCCAAAGATTTATCTTCGATAACTTCCATAGCTTCATCAAGGCCAGCTAATACTTTTTTATAAGTACGGAATGTTTCAACTGTTTCAGATAATTGGGAATGTTGACGTGTCAATTTACGCCATTCATCTTGGCGAGCAATAATTTCAGGGTCACTGATGCGCTGCTCAAGGTCCATAAATTTATCTTCAATAACTTGTAATTTATCTACTAACATGTTTATTCCTCTTCATATGCATCACTCTCAGGAGGACGAACCTCTTCAAGAGCACGTATAGCTACTTCAATTTGATCATCTTCTGGTTCACGTGTGGTCATGTATTGTAATACAAGACCTGGTTTAATGATGGCTTTCACAAAGGAATGCTCACTGCGTCCAGCAAGACGAATGACCTCGTACGCAATACCTGCTACTACGGGCATAAGCAGTACGCGGCTCAGAATACGTTCTACCAAATTAGGCCAACCTAAAAAAGCAAATACAAAGATACTCACCACCATAACGATAAGTAAGAAGTTTGTACCACATCGGGCATGTAACCGACTTTGTTTACGAACGTTTTCTACGGTAAGAGGCAAATCTAATTCATAAGTATGAATTGTTTTATGCTCTGCCCCATGATATTGGAAAACTCGTTGAATATCCTTCGTAAGACCAATCCCCCAAATGTAGAGCAAGAATAGCACTAAACGAATGACACCTTCAATGAGATTTAATACTACATGATTATCCTGTACACCAGGAATAAATTTTACGATAAATGTTGGCAAAGCCAAAAATACAGCTATCGCAAAGACTGTGGAAATAACCATGGTAATGGCAATTTCACTATTAGACATTTCCTCCTCTTCATCACCAGCTGCCTTGGCAGAAAAAGACAATGCCTTCATGCCAATCACTAGAGATTCATAGAGAGCTACACAGCCACGAAGAAATGGTTTTTTCAAAATTGGATATGTGTCAGCAATAGATTTTGTAGCCTCTTTTTGAACTACAATTGTGCCTGCTGGCTCTCGTACAGCTGTTGCCGTATAGCCAGGGCCTCTCATCATGACACCTTCGATCACAGCTTGTCCACCGACAAACTTTTTAATACGTTCTGTGTTCACAAGAGCTCCTCTCATAAACAAATAGAGGCAGAGCCCATAGCCCTGCCAATAGATGCTACATTACATGACAAATTATTTGCCGTAACGTTTGTTAAATTGTTCAATACGACCACGAGCTTGAGCTGCGCGTTGTTGACCAGTGAAGAACGGATGGCATTTGGAGCAAACGTCTACACGAAGGTCTTCTTTTACAGAGCCAGTTTTGAATGTGTTGCCACAACCGCAAGTTACTGTAGCTTCTTTATAGTCTGGATGAATACCTTGTTTCATTCTATACACCTCTTTCCGACAATCAATATTATTCTTATAGATTATAGCATGACACTTGTACAAATGCAAGTTGCCAATACTATTCCTTGGATGCTTGTTTTTCTTCAATAGACTCAGCTAGGATAGTCTCTAAATCGCTTTCATTAAGGATATCGCGTAACGCAATAAGCTCCTCTAAAGAAAGAGTAATACCCTTTTTCATGCTTGTATATTCACTATCCCAAGCGCGAAGATCAAACTTAGGATTGTATTTGCCCCAGCTAGTACATGTTAATTGTTTTTTCCAACCATCTTTATCTTCAGACAAAGTGCCGATAACTTTGAAGATTTCAAAATTGATAACTGCCATGGTGCCTCCTTTCTTACACATGCGTGTAGTATGTTTCTTACCTACTATATTTAGTAGTTCATATTTTTTAGGATACGATATATTTTAAACTAAAAGCTTAAGTTTTACAATTAGTTTTTATAGTCGCTGTAATCTTCAATATCAATAGATGTTGTAGGAGGCATAACTTGAGCCCCTAATGTATCTACTGATTCTTTCCAGTTCTCTGTTGCTGCTGTGACAGCGTTAATATACGCTTCATCTGCTGCCTGAACAGATTCAATTAATTGAGCTTCATCTTTTACATCTAAAACGCGACGACGTACGCTGCTAAGCATATAGCCGAAGGATTCAGCTGTTTGCACAAGCATAGAAATTTCTTGAATCAATGTTTGACCAATGGTACTGCAGAAGTACGCATACCACATATAAGCAAGTTCTGCGTCAGGGAACATCCAGTATACATCATCTGTAGGTGCATCTGTCGTAATATCTACGTCTACATGATCTGTATGACGTTTGAAAGTAAGGAAGTATGCTCCACTTTCAACTAGAGCATTGCGACCTAATTCAGATACTCGACTATCGATACAGTAAATACCATCTTGACCTAACGCCACATCTGTTTGACCACCTGGCAATGAAATAGAGCGCAAAGATAAGCCATAATTCAACACTGTAAATACTGGTAATTGAGCAAATACACCATGAGGCAACGGAATATAATTAATCGCCTTCCACTCGTCACCTACACGTTCACGAAGGCCAACGCGCATCTTTTTAACATCGTATTTACCGTATACGATTTCATAGGCCCCTAAAGGAGTCCACTCGCGAATTACTTCCACACGTTTTTGGTTCAAAAAGAATTGTAAGGCCATATTGTTTAAGCCCAATTGATTTTGTGCCATCGTAGCAGGTAAGAACAATTGTGCAGTCCCTTCTGGCACCAAGTTATGTAAACCGTTAGCCACTTCTTCTACAATATCTTCAGAAGATTGGAACATACCCACAGTACCTGTAAAGATATGATCAAAGTAACTGCGATGTGGCCAATGATTAATGATTTGAGCCATTGGATATAGACGAGATAAGATGCTATAGCATACTGGAGACGCTGTGTAGAGAACAACCTTTTTATCTTCATAAGATTGAAGAATTTCTCCTACCATACCAGCATATTCTTCTACATAGGCGTAAAGAACCAGCTCCCCTGTTTTGCTATGAGCTTCAATACTTTCACGAACAGGAGTTTCCCAAATAGTGCCTACATCTAGACCATCCAAAATACCGGTATCGCTGATGAAATCAAAGAGTTCAACCTTAAAAGAAGGACCATATAGATTTTGGAATGTATTCAAATCATATGGCACAGGACCAAAGGACTCCACTGTAGATTTCTCAGCTAAGGCATATAAATCCTCTGGAGTTACGCCCCACTCACGGGAACTAGCATTGCTAGAAATCAATTGATCTAATACATTGAAACGCATTAATTCATTTACAATATCGATACCTTCAATACCATTAGAGGCACAAAGGGTAATAAATTCTTCGTTATTTGCTTTCATATTAAACCTTTCCTGCAGAAGGACATAAGTGATTTAAAAAACATTCTTCACATAATGGCTTACGAGCCTTACATAGTTTACGACCATGATAAATCAACCAGTGATGTGCAGCCGCCCAATCCTCTTTAGGAATTGCCTTTTGCAACTTTAATTCCATCTCTTCTGGTGTTTTAGCAATACCCAGTTTTAATCGGTTAGACACACGGAATACATGAGTATCTACAGCAATCGCTGGCGTACCAAACAATACAGATACTACCACATTTGCAGTCTTACGACCTACACCAGGTAATTCAACGAGTTGGTCAAACTCACGTGGCACTTCCCCATGGTATTGTTCTACTAGAATCTGGCATGTGGCAATCAAGTTTTTAGCCTTCGATTTATAAAGGCCACAGTCCTTAATCAGAGTTTCTAATTTGGTACCCCCAATTGCTAACATCTTAGCCGGATGATTTAGTTCAGGAAATAACCGTTTAGTAACAATATTAACTCTCTCATCCGTACATTGTGCAGATAATACAACTGCCACTAATAATTCAAATTCATTTGTATACTCAAGGGCAGGTTTTGCATCAAAATAATGCTCTTGCAATAATTTCAATTGCTCTGCCTTTATTGCTTTTGTTACACGCATATAGCTCTCCTTTCTCACTTGTGAAAGTACAGACGCGTACAACTTATATCTTACCATACGTATTCATTTAGTTCTATGTTATAATAAATGTTGTTATTCTAATATAGAATACAGGAGGTCAATATGAGCAATATTAACGATACATTAAAACGTATAAATGAACTAGCAGCAAAGAAAAAATCTGGGCAACAACTCACACCAGAGGAATTAGCAGAAAAAAAAGAACTTTATGAAGTTTACTTAAGTTTTATTCGAGGCCAAATTACAGATACATTGAACCGTGTTGAATTCGTAGATCCTGAAACAGGTGAACGAACAGCTCCTAAACAAGCGCTCGAAAACTTGGCTAAACAAGCTGACCAAGACATTAAAGAACATAAAGATATTCACTAATATATAAAAATATACATTAATATAAAAAACGTACGCATAAATGATACATCAAATATGCGTACATTTTGGGTTATAGGACAAAAAGTGTGTGTGACTAATCCCAATAAGTTGGAAAATCTGTAGACATATGTAGCTCATTCCAAACAGGAGCATCACCCCATTGAGGGATTGAACGATCTATTTGGCAATAATCAGATAACCGTTTGTAGATAGCAGCAATCGATTCATCTGTAGGCATACAATTTAATATATCTGAAATAGAAAGCGGTCTTGGTGAGTGCATATAGCACCACCAATAGACCGCTTTTAGTCTTCTTTCAAGTGAAAGACCCCTATGAGCCCGTAGCATACTTCTTAGTTGAGCATTTACTCCACCTTCAATACGATTATTTGTTGTAGGTATTGTAATATCAAAACATTCCAAAAAAGTAAATAAAGTTTGTTGCCTAATCAGACGCCATAATGA
>NZ_PPCX01000015.1 GCF_002959775.1 Veillonella rogosae JCM 15642
GGCATATCAGCTTGAATATTGGTGCTGAATAACCAATTCAAGAATAGGCTTAACTCTTTACTTAAATTATTAATTTTAACGGTAAATGCCACCTTACAATGTTTGCAAAACCAACGCTGAGAACCAGATTTTAAAACACCGTGTTTAATGCATGTTTCATTACAATCAGGACATTTTATTTGTCGCATAAACTCTTCCTCCATATTTGTTTATATATAGGAAGATATAACCTCATTTTAGTCAGTAATTACAAGGGTTAATTGATGTTTTCACCCACACTTTTTGTCCACCCTCAAACTTCTCCAAAAAAAGATTAAACCCTTATAACACTAGTAAATATCTAGTGTTATAAGGGTTTTTACACACACTTTTTGTCCTATAAGCCTACATTTTTCTATTAACCACAAAAAGTCCGCTTGATATACCAAGCGGACTTTAGTATTAGTGAAACTTATGTATTATAATTTACCGAGGCGTTTCATAACATTATAAATTTTTTCAGCTAGTCCTGTCATTTGGAATTTAGGAATACCACAGGCAGCCACACGAATACCCTTAGCTAAAGCAATAACATAAACATGTTCTTTCTTCAATTCTTCGCAGATAGCATTAGCAGAATCTGTAGGAATTGTAATGAAGAAACCACCGCGGTAAGGCAACATAGGAAGGCCTACTTGTGCGGCTTCTTGTTTGAAGATGTCAGCACGATCGCGAATCAATTGGTAATAGCTATTACGCTCCTCTTCATAGGTTTTAAATTTAACAGGATCTGCCACAATATTTGCCATTGTACGCATTGCAGGACGACAAATATTAGACCATGTTGCACGGCTAGTATTTTTGTTGATTTCTAAGAATTCATCAGCGATTTCTTCGTCATCAGAAATACCAATCATAGCACCTACACGTTGACCGTACATAGTAAAGCCTTTAGACAAGCTATAGCACACACATGTAAGGATAGCTTTTGGCAAGTGCCCAAATTTGCTAAAGAATCCACGTACTTCCTCTCTATCACCAGAGAAGTCAAGATACGCCACATCAATACCAATGATGACATTATTACGACCAATCGCAACAAGTTCTTTCAAGAAATTAAGGATGGAGTCCCAATCTTTATCTTCAATAGAGTAACCAGTTGGGTTATTACCAGGTGTATTAAATAGGATTACTACATTTGTTTGTCTTGCTGCTAATTCGTTTACACGATTTTTGAATGCTTCATGATTAAAGTTATTTTGCTCATCAAATAAAGAGTACGTTACAAGTGTACGACCAATGTCGCTACAAATTACTTTATAAGCACCCCAGTACCAGTCAGCAGTTAACACTTCATCACCAGGCTCAGTATAGTTATGAATTAAGTGATGGATACCGCCAGTGCCACCAGCTGTAGCGATGCTACGGATGTGACCTTCAGGACGAGAATTACCAAAACATTCTTTCTCAGCAGCTGCTAAAAACTCTGGAACACCTGCAATTGGAGCATAGCCAATATGTTCAGTGTCAGAAAGACCCAAATATTCTTCTTTAACGGTTTTGAGGAAAACTAATTTGCCATCTTCATCGTGAATAGCACCTAAAGTACCATTTACAACGTTCTCGCGACCATTTTCTTTAGCATCAGCTAATGCTTGTCCAGCAGTAACGAAGATCACGTCTTTTAATTTTTTCCCTTTTGCATGCTTTGCAGCTACACTTGTCATAACTTACACCATCCTATCTAAAATGAATATTACACATTTATAATACCTAAACTTATTTAATTATACAATGTGTATTCAGAAAATATATTGTATACATAAGAAATTTTACTAATCACATTCAATTTAATCATTAATCTAGCTTTGTATAGAATATATCAAATATCCTATACAAAGGATTCAAAATTAATAATATACAAAAAACAGTAAATTTATAACAAAAAAGGACCACTCTTATGAGTGGTCCCCCAGTTCCTTAGAAGGAGTAGCCTACACCAGCGTGTAAACCTTTTGCAGTTTTATCATTGCTATCTACGCTATATTTATCATAGCCATAGTATAGATTTAAATCGATATCAGGGCGTACTTCGTATTGAGCACCTACTTGGTAAGTTTGCTTAATATCGTTACCCCAACCAGCTTTAGCAAAGCCGTTTACTTTGTCTGTCAAAGGTACATGACCGATAACACCAGCTTGGAAGCCTAGTTCAGTGTCATTTGTACGAATTGCAGTACCTGCACCATAAACGTTTACGTTTGGATGCACTTTGTAAACTAATGCTAATTGATGATCTTTGATATCACCATTTTTTGCATTTACTTTATCGTAAGAATATTGTACTGCCGTTTTATCGGAAAGATCGTGTTGCAAAGAAACACCGAAACCATCGTTGCTATTACCGCCACCTTTGGATACATGTTGTTTAAATGCATAATCAGCTTGTACCTTAGTGGAACCATCGCTAATTTTTGTTACAGGTGCTGCAGCAAATGCACTACCTGCTACAACTGTTGCTGCTAGAGTTAATAATACTAATTTCTTCATTTGTACCTCCTATACACATACCTATTTGTATGTCTTACTAAGTTACTATTTACAGATGTTATAGTTATACACTCTATAAATTAGCGTTTCATGAATACAGGGATATCAGGGATACCACTGTTAGAATTTGTAGTGGATGCTGGACGAGATGTAGTCGTTGTTTTACCGAATTCTGGTACACTTTTTGCACTAGAATTGAAGCCAGTAGCAACAACTGTAATTTGTACTTTATCGCCCAAGCTTTCATCGATAACAGAACCGAAGATAATATTAGCATCAGGATCTGCTGCATCAGAAATAATTTCAGCTGCTTCATTAACTTCAAAGATGCTCAAATCAGAGCTACCAGAAATATTAAGCAAGATGCCTTTTGCACCATCGATAGAAGTTTCCAACAACGGGCTGTTAATAGCCATTTTTGCAGCGTCAGCAGCGCGGTTTTCACCTTCGCCAACACCAATCCCCATCAAAGCTTCGCCTTGTTCTGTCATGATAGTTTTAACGTCAGCAAAGTCAAGGTTAATCAAACCAGGAATTTGAATCAAGTCGGAAATACCTTTGATACCTTGGCGAAGAACATCATCGGCTTTACTGAATGCATCAGTAATAGTACATTTTTTATCAACAACTTGTAATAATTTGTCATTAGGGATAACGATAATTGTATCAACTTTTTGAGTCAAGAACTCAATACCTTTTTCTGCTGCAGCACGACGGCGTTTACCTTCGAACGCGAAAGGTTTAGTTACTACGCCTACAGTTAACGCACCAACTTCTTTAGCACATTCTGCAACGATTGGAGCAGCACCAGTACCAGTACCACCACCCATACCTGCAGTTACGAATACCATGTCAGCACCTTCAAGAGCTTTGATGATTTCTTCGCGACTTTCTTGAGCAGCTTCTTCACCAACTTGTGGATTAGCACCCGCGCCAAGACCTTTAGTTACTTTTTCACCAATTTGAATTGTTACATCTGCTTTAGACAATTCAAGCACTTGGTTTTCCGTATTAACTGCTAAGAATTGAACACCTTTAATTTGGTTATCTACCATGCGATTAACAGCGTTGTTACCACCGCCACCAACACCGATAACTTTAATATTTGCAAAATCAGACATTGAACTTCCTCCTCTTATCGTTATTTATCGTATCAATATACGTCCCAATGTATCGATTTATATACTGACTATCTTATAACAATTACATTTATTTTACACTAAAATTTGAAAACTTTCCACTATATAGAATGTGATTTATTAGAACCGCTTAGTCATAATAATCTTGCGTATAGCACCTACATTAATAAATACTCGCAACCCAAACCCAATGAGAGCTACATAATATAGATTAATACCAATTAGGTCGCCTACATATACAAGAATAACAGCTAAAACTACATTTGAAAAGAACCCAATCACAAAATTACTAAGATCAAAAATTCGTTCCAAGGCAGCTCGACTACCGCCAAACACTGCATCCAACGCGGCCAGAACCGCTACAGATGTATAGTTCGCATAACTGATAGGAATATGAAATGGTGCTATCCAACCTAATGTAGCCCCTACAATGAGCCCAGCGATGGCAAAGATATAAATATTCATTCTTTACCTCCTAACTCATTAGGCTTCATATGTTCTTCTCGGAAGGTTCCTGTAAAAGCTGGAATAGCTATCTCATTCTCTTCCTTGATAGTTACTTTAATCCCCCAATGTTTAAGCGAATCTACTACGCCACCACGCATAGTAAGCGCAGAGTTTAACGTTTTAGGATCACCAATAGCTTTTACAACGAAGGGAGCCCCAAAGACTTTCCCATTAACTGTAATAGTAGGACCGGAACAACGTATTTCTGATGTACCTATCAACCGTTGATCATTGATAGCTATCGCCTCAGCCCCACCAGCGCGTAACTCATTAACGATACGTAAAATATCTTCATCATGAATTACAAACAAGTTAGGATTTTCACCACTTTGAATTGGTTTTAAACTATCTTCGATCAACACGCTAACTCCAGAACCTTTAACATTTGTTAAGGCCGCTCTCATCATGAGCTGTTCATCAGCTTTAACGTCTGTAGTAGTACCATTTTGTTTAAGCGTTTCTATTTGCTTCAATAAAGCATCCCGCTCGCTTTGGGCTTCACGTAGTTGAACGGCTAAATCACCAGCCCGTTGCAAGCGAATGTTTTCTTCTATATTATCTTGTGTCATTTTATATTGAGTTACAACCATAAACCCTAATATACAACTGACTAAGGCTATTGCCCACCGTTCGTGTCTCACGACAATCATCTACCTTTTATCTTCAACATGACCTTGTTTATCTTGTTTTGTATCATCTTTCTTAGTAGATGAAGTTTCCGTAGTCGGTGCCCCATTTTGATGTTTCTTTCCTTCAGGAATTACATCAGTCTTAATGTACGGTGATGAAATATTAACATCTATATACTGTACATTACCATGAGTTTTCTTAATATCTTGTAACATCGACTGTGTTAGCTCTGCCTTTTTAGGTAAGTCTTTACCATCACCTAAGCGAATCTGTACACCAGATACGGTATAAGCCATAATCGCATCAGGATCACCAATATTGACCTCTGCAATATTCTTGAACGTATTTTCATCAAGAGAATTCAAATACTCAAGAGCCGCTAGAATCGGCTTATCTACAACTGTATCGCCTAATAAAATATTTCCAGCTTTCACACCAGAGATCATTGGTACAGATGTATCTTGTATAGCTGGTTCTGATGCAATAACTTGACCTTTACTATCAATAGTTAAGTATCCGAACTGGGCCGGTACTACAGCAACGGCCTTACGTTCTACAATGTGAACCTCCATAGTCAGTGGCAATTGATATCGTATTTGGGCCTCTTCAACCCGCAAATCCTTTGCCAATCTAGATTTTAATTTTTCTGTACTAATTTGCAAAATATTGACAGGTTCATGTATATCACCTGCCACCATTACATCTTGTACAGTTACCTTATCCGAACCCGTAATCTTTAAGGATCCAAAAGGAATAGGTAGTGTAAACAACCCCACCAACACGAGAGTAACTGCACCACCGATTTTTAACACTCGTTTTCTAAATACAGCCCGTTCGTCTTGAACAGGTGTAGAAGACTGCATCTCCCCAGAGCTGGATGGATGGTTTTGCTTATCATCCATAGATAACTCCTTCTGTTCTATTTAGCCTTTAAAATTTCCCTATACTAGCTGTTAATAGAATTTTTTCACATAATGTAGGGAAATCGATTCCCATTTCATTAGCTGCTTTTGGTACTAAAGACGTTGCCGTCATACCAGGAACAGTATTGTACTCAAGAACATACATTTTATCTGCATGATCTGTCATAATATCTACACGAATAACCCCACTGCCTTGCACCTCGCGATACACAAGCTCCCCAATACGTTGCATTTCAGCAGTCATTTCGTCGCTAATAGGTGCTGGTACCAAGTATTCTGTAGCACCTACAGTGTATTTGCTCTTGTAGTCATATTCGCCAGAATGTGGACGAATTTCAATGACTGACAATGCTTTACCATCCAAAACAGCCACCGTAAACTCGCGACCATCAAGGAATTGTTCTACTACGAGAATTGGATCATATTTAAGAGCCTCTGTTACTGCTGCTTCTAATTGTGATTCCTCACGAACGATTGTAACGCCAATGCTAGAGCCTTGCGTAGCAGACTTAACAACTACAGGAATAGTAAATTCTTTACGAATATGATCGATAATTGCCTCTGCAGATTCAAGATTACCATTATAGGATTCAGATCTTGCAGTTGGAATATTAGCGCCTTTAAATACGTCTTTACTTACCTTCTTATTCATTCCCACAGCATGAGCCATGATGCCAGAGCCAGTATATGGGATTTCTGCCATTTCTAAAAGCCCTTGCAAAGCACCATCTTCACCATAGCGACCATGAATAGCATTAAATACGACTTCGCCGCCTAAGGAATCGATATCTTTCAATACTGTGCGAGGATTAAGTTCTAATGTTTGAGCCTTATACCCTTTGCTCACAAGTGCTTCTGCAATAGCAGCGCCTGTGCGACGAGATACTTCAGCTTCTTCGGAAGGACCACCCATCAATACGATTATTTGTTTATCTTTCATTGTAAGCCTTCCTCCAATATCGCTAATAATTTTGGGCCATATTGATTGATAGAACCAGCGCCCATTGTAATAACCAAGTCATTTGGTCTTACTACTTTTGCCAATACTTCAGGTAAATCATCAACAGATGGTACATAATTTACGTCTTGACCGGTAGCCTCTTTGATGGCATTTGGAATCGTAGTCCCATCAATACCAGGGATCGGATCTTCACCAGAACTATAAATGTCTGTCATGTACACTTCGTCAGCGCTTGTGAAAGCAGTAGCAAACTCATCCTTCAACAAGCTTGTCCGTGAGAATCGATGTGGTTGGAATACACAGATGACACGATGTTTCTCAAGTTCTTTTGCTGCTTTCAAAGTAGCTTTAATTTCTGTAGGATGATGAGCATAATCATCTACAACCCACACGCCAGCAACATGGCCTTTCGTTTCAAAACGGCGTTTTGCGCCTATAAATTTACCTAAGCCTTTAGTAATAACACGTGCTTCGACGCCACAACAATCATGAGCCACAATAAATGCCGCTAAAGAATTCAATACGTTGTGGTCACCAGGTACACGCAAACGAACGCGCTCAATATTAACACCTTTATGATATATATCGTATACCAACGTAGAATCTACATAGTGAATATTTTTAGCTACATAATCATTACTATCATCTAAGCCATAAGTAATAAAGTTGCGTTTTACGCGATTCATAACATAGTGAATACTTTCATTATCACCACATACGATGGCTTTGCCATTTTCTGGAAGTGTTTCTACAAACTCACAGAATGCATTAAGCAAATTATCCATCGTTTTGTAGTGATCCATATGATCATCTTCAATATTAGTAATAACGATAGTATGTGGACGCAACTTCAAGAAAGACCCGTCACTTTCATCCGCCTCTACAACGGAGAAGTGGCCTTTACCAAGACAGCTGCTGCCTTTAAGGTAATCTACTTCACCACCGATAATTACCGTAGGATCTGCATCGGCTTCTACTAAGATTTGGCCAATCATAGATGTAGTAGAAGTCTTACCATGTGCCCCTGCTACTGCGATGCCATCCGTTACATCAAGCACTGCTTTTACAATATCAGAGCGATGCAAAATGGTAATTCCTTGTTCTTTCGCAGCAACGATTTCAGGATTATCCTCACGAATCGCTGTAGAACGAACTACAGCATCTACACCATTTACATATTCTTTATTATGACCAATATGAACCGTAGCACCCATTTCTCTAAACTTAGAAATAACTGCAGATTCAGCTACATCTGAACCAGATACGTCATAACCTTTTTGAATTAAAATATTCGCTATAGCACGCATGCCAGATCCACCGATACCAATGAGGTGAATCTTGTGAATACCGTCTAACATAAAACCTCTCCTTGTTACTTTGCAATAGATAATGCAAATTTTGCAATATCATGAGCTGCATTTGGTTTGCCCAACTGCAATGCTCGTTCTCCCATTTGTGCCAACAAATCACGGTTGTCCATAAACATCTCAATTTCACCTATTAAGTCATGAGCACTCAACATTTTATCAACGATCATGTGAGCCGCCCCTTCTTGCACAAAGATACGCGCATTATAGGTTTGATGGTCTTCCGCTGCATATGGATACGGCACCAATACAGATGGAATACCACGAACTGCTAATTCAGCAAGACCTATAGCACCAGATCTAAACACAGCTAAATCAGCGGCAGCTAAAGCCTTCGGCATATCATGTAAATACGGCAAAATTAAAGATGATTGACCCAAGCCTTCCCCATCGGTAATACCCAATTGAGAGAGTACAGATTCATACTCTCCACTGCCTGTAATATGGATTAATTTAATCCCTTCTTTGCCTTGGAAATGCTTATGTACATCAATCATGGCATTATTGATGGTTCGCGCCCCCCGAGAACCACCTGCTATGAGGACTGTGAACGTATCATCACTTAAGTTGAAATAATGGCGCCCCGCTGTTCTTGAGTCAACTAACACCTCAGGACGAACTGGATTACCAGTATACACTACGCGTTTTGCTTTAGAAAAAGATGCTGCTGCATCCTTATAGCCCATCGCTACAACATCAACAAAACGGCTCAAAATTTTATTAGTAATGCCTGCAATGACATTCTGCTCTTGAATTAAGGTTGGAATGTTATGTAATGCAGCGGCCATGAGAATAGGACCACATACATAACCACCCGTACCAATTACCACATCAGGTCTAAATTTACAAATAATAGCATTAGCTTTAACTATGCCTAACGCAGTTTTACCTAATGTGACTAATGTACCCAATGATAATTGACGTTGCAAACCTTGTACGGGAATCGTAGTAAACTCAATCCCCTCTTTAGGAACTAATGTAGCTTCTAAGCCTTGCTTTGTCCCTACATATAAAACCTTTGCATCAGGGTGTTGTTTCATGATTTCCTTATATATAGTTATTGCTGGATATATATGTCCACCAGTGCCACCACCAGAAATAATGATTTTTTTCATTAATGGTGTCCCCCTTCTTGCAACATCTGAACACAAGCTTTAAAGTCGTCACCGCGTTCTTCGAAACAACTGTACCAGTCAAAACTTGCACAAGCTGGAGATAGTAATACAATATCACCAGACTCAGCTAATTTATAACCTTGTTCTACAGCGTCTTTCATAGATAAAGCGCGGTAAATAGGTTCTACACCAGCCTCTTTTGCAGCCGCTTCAAATCGTTCTGCTGCTTCCCCCATGAAAATGACAGCTTTTGTATTTTCTTTAACAAGCTGCATAAACTCTTCTAAAGGTGTCATTTTATCATGACCACCAGCCAGCAGAATAACTGGTTTATCAAAAGATTCCAAAGCTTTAACTACAGAATCAACATTGGTCGCCTTAGAGTCATTATAGAATGTAATCCCATCGATTGTTTTAACCCGTTCCAACCGATGTTCTACACCGTGAAATTCGCTAATAATGCGATGGATTTCCACTACAGGTACACCTAACGCATAGGTTAAAGCAATAACCGTTAAGATATTTTCGATATTATGACTACCTGGAATATGAATATCTTCATCGCCAATAACAGCTGTCGCTACGCCGTTCTTTACTACATAACACTGACCATTAGCATAATATGCTCCATTCTCGACAATTTGTTTTTGACTAATTTGTAGAATGTGACTAGGCGCACGATGCTCCATATCAGCCACTACAGAATCATCAATGTTGAGAACTAAGTAATCGGATTTCAATTGGTTTTCAAAGATCCGTTCCTTAGCTGCAATATAGTTTTCCATCGTCTTATGACGCGCTAAATGATCTGGCGTAATATTGAGCATAATAGCCCCAATAGGTCTAAAATGCTTAATTGTCTCTAATTGATAGCTAGATAGCTCGGCTACTAAAAAACCGCCTACTGGCATCGAATAGGCCACTTCACTAAGAGAGTCGCCAATGTTCCCACCAACGCGAACTGGCTTCCCGGAACCTTCTAACACTTTAGTTAATAAGGTTGTAGTCGTAGTCTTACCATTTGTACCCGTAACAGCTACGATAGGTGATTTAGATACTTCGTAAGCTAACTCTACTTCGCTAACCACATCAATGCCGCGAGCTTGAGCTGCTTTTACAATGGGAATATCTAAAGAAATACCTGGAGAAATAACAATGCGATCCACGCCATCTAGCAAGGATTCATCTTGACGACCTGTAATAATTTCTACCCCAGCAGAAACTAAACGTCCTTCCTCCGTAGCAGGCAACGTTACAGGCTTATAATCATTTAACACAACATGAGCACCCACTTGGGCTAATACCCAGGATGCGCCTATACCGCTGGCACCAGCGCCAAGTACAAGTATATGTTTATCTCCGTATTCCATCTGTATCACCTAAATTATCTACAAAATAATGTATTCCTATCCTATAAGCATACCATTATTTACGGGTTCCGTTAAGTATTATCTTATAAAGTTATGGTCGCTAATACTACACCAATAACGGCTAATACAGCACCAGCAAACCAGAAGCGGTTAACTACGGTTTGTTCTGCCCATCCAGACAATTCGAAATGATGATGAATAGGGCTCATTTTAAATACACGTACACCGCGTGTCTTAAAGGAAATAACTTGGATAATAACAGATAATGCTTCCATAACAAAAATGCCACCGATCACTACAAGTAACAATTCTGTTTTAGTTAAAATAGCCATGGCTGCAAAGGCACCACCTAAAGCCAAAGAGCCTGTATCACCCATGAATACTTTAGCTGGATTTACATTATATACCAAGAAGCCAAGGCATACAGCAGCTACAATAGCACCAAAGTAAGCAACGCTTTCAGCACCAATAGAGTTCGTCATAGATGCAGCCATAAGACCAATAACGGAGAAGGCAATCGCCGCCACTGCGGATGTACCGCTTGCAAGACCATCAAGGCCATCGGTAAGATTTACAGCATTTGTAGCACCTACGATAATTAAGAACGCCAATACATAATAACCCCAACCTAATTGAAGTTGTACATCTGCTACAGGAATCCACAATGTAGTAGGAACAACCATAATTTCAGTAATGCAGTAACAGAATACAGCTGCCAAAATAAATTGGCCCAATAATTTTTGCTTAGCTGTTAAACCAAGATTACGTTTTTTAACGGCTTTTACAAAATCGTCAAAGAAACCTAATAAACTATGACCTAATGTTAGGAATAATAACATCCCTGTGCCTACATTCCAAGGTGCAAAAATAGCGACACCAAGAACGAGAGCAATCATCATGAAAGCACCACCCATTGTCGGTGTACCAGCTTTTGCTTGATGGCTTTCAGGACCTTCTTCACGAATACTTTGTTGTGCGTGCAAAGAACGCAACATAGGAATACCGATTTTACCAAGCACGACTGTAATGATAAAGGTCACTACAAAGGCTAACAGAATATGATATATCATATGAATCCTCTACTTATTAATAAACAGATGACGGCTAGATACAACTAGCCGTTATCTTTTATTCTCGATCTTTTAATTCTTCAACAACGCGCTCCATTCGCAAACCACGGGAACCTTTTACAAGGATAACATCCCCTTTTTCACGAATATCGCTATAGGCATTGGCCATTTCTAAATGGCTATTACAACGGAATGTAGTTAATCCTGCTTTTTTTGCTTCTTTAGCTATAAAAGCAGCTGCATCACCGAAGGTGAATACTACACTATAACCCTCTTCAGCCAATAGTTGACCGATTTCACGATGTGCATCCTCAGAGAAATCGCCAAGTTCAAGCATATCTCCGAGCATGGCAATCTTACGTTTTCCTTCTAATTGCCCCAAAGCTTTAATTGCTTCAGCCATAGAGGAAGGATTTGCATTATATGCGTCATTCAAGATAACGATATCTTCAAATGGTACGATTTCTTGGCGCATAGGAGTGCCTGTAAACTCGCTTAAGCCTTTACGAATTGTATTGGATTTAATCCCCAACACACGGCCTGCTACGATGGCCGCCAATGCATCATAAACATTGTGTTCACCAATCATAGGCAAGAAAATATCAAAGACTTCGTCATAACATTTGCAAGTAAACTTGATACCGTCTTTTTTATAACGCAAATGACTGCCAATACATGTAGCATTACGTTCGATACCATACGTAATAGTCTTACCTTTAGCCAGGGTATCCATAGCCTTAACATATGGATCATCTTCATTGAGAATCGCCACACTATTTTCTGGCAAACAACGAATTAACTCACCTTTTGCTTCTGCAATGGCTTCACGAGAGCCCAATAGCTCGATATGGCTCGTACCAACATTCGTAATAATACCCATAGTTGGTTCAGCGATTAATGCGAGCTCTTCAATTTGACCAAGACCACGCATCCCCATTTCTACTACACAAGCTTCATGTTCTGCAGTTAAACGCAACAATGTTTTTGGCAAGCCAATTTCATTATTAAAGTTTTTCTCTGTTTTTAAAACGTTAAATTCTGTACCTAGTACAGCTGCTACCATTTCCTTTGTCGTAGTTTTACCAGAGGAACCTGTAATAGCTACTACAGGAATATCGAAACGGCGACGATGATAACGTGCCAAGTTTTGGTATGCTACCAAGGTATTTTCTACCTCAATACAAACAATACCTTCTACGGCACGACCTTTTTCTACAATAGCACCTGTAGCCCCCTTTTCAATGGCCGTATTGATAAAATCATGACCGTCAAAGGTATCGCCTTTTAAGGCTACAAATAAAAATCCTGATTCAATAGTTCTTGTATCAGTAGACACATCTAAAAACTTAATATTGTCGGTATGTGCACTCGTCCCCGCAGTGGCTTCAACCACTTGAGACAATGTAAATTCTGCCATATTAGATCTCCTTGAGGGCTGCTCGCGCCTCTTCACGATCATCAAAATGAATCGTTTTATCCTTTAAGATTTGGTAATCCTCATGCCCCTTACCTGCAATCAGTACAATATCCCCAGGTTTTGCATTTTGTATTGCATGTTGAATCGCTTCCCGACGATCAACAATAACTTCATAATGAGAGCCTTCACGAAGGCCTTCTTTAACGCCTGCTTCAACATCTTTTACAATTTGTACAGGATCCTCTGTACGTGGATTGTCAGACGTTACATACACAACATCACCATATTGTGCAGCAATGCGGCCCATAATAGGACGTTTAGTAGCGTCTCGGTCACCACCACAGCCAAAGACTACGATAATGCGATTTTCTTGAATAGCTTTTGCAGTTTGTAAAATATTTTCTAAACCATCTGGTGTATGTGCATAGTCTACAACAACTGCAAATGGTTGACCTTCTTCGATTAACTCAAAGCGACCAGGTACAGCACTAAATGTTTTTAATGCTTTATCGATATCTTCCATTGAGATACCTTCTAACAAACAAGCACCGATAGCTGCTAATGTGTTATACACATTAAATAGACCTGTCGTATTCATAGTCACCGTATAGTCATGACCATCATAAGATACAGTATAACGGCTAGATTTAGGAGTCATATCAACATCGTGAGCATTCAATGTGCCGTTCCCATCAATACTATAGGTAATGATAGGTGCTTTAGTTTTTTCAACAACCCGATGACCATAGGCGTCATCGATATTGATAATAGCGCCCTTACCAGATTTAGTTTGGTTCGGTGCGCTAACTTGTTCAAACAATTTACACTTAGCCGCCAAATAATTTTCAAAGGTCTTGTGAAAGTCCAAATGGTCTTGTGTTAAGTTCGTGAATACTGCTGTATCATATTCAACACCAGAAACTCGGCCTAATGCTAAGGCATGTGAAGATACTTCCATTACACAATGGGTAACGCCTTCCTCTACCATTTGATGAAGAATATGTTGTAAATCCACTACATCAGGTGTCGTATTATGAATTGGATATGTTGTATCGCCGATCATAATATGAACAGTACCAATTACACCTACTTTATGGCCTTGAGCTTTCAAGATATGACGAATCATATGAGTCGTAGTCGTTTTACCATTCGTACCAGTAACGCCAATCATACGCATGGAATTTGCTGGATAATCAAAGAAATACGGCACGCATGCCATCATAGCTTTTCGAGTGTCCTCTACAGTGATAATACAAACATCACCACTTACCTCTACTGGTTTAGACACAAGTACAGCTACTGCACCAGATTCTACGGCTTTATTTACATAATTATGGCCATCTACAGTGGCACCATCTAAAGCAATAAATAAACTACCGGCTTTAACAGCACGAGAGTCCGCTGTAATATCTAAAATTTCAACAGCTGTATTACCTGTTACTTGCGGCGCTTGCAAGGTTTTCACTATATCTTGTAATTGTTTCATATACAATCTCCTTTACACGCAAAGGAAAGCAGCCCAATACGAGCTGCTTTGCCTGTTAGTCTATAATTTGCTGTTTCTCTTGCACATTACGTTCAGTAACAGCGCTTTTTGTGCTATAAACAAAAGAATCAGGCAAAACCATCCCTAGTTGTTCTTCTGCGATCTGTTGGATACGAACAGGAGACTTCAAGGAAGCTACCTCTACATCCAATGCATCGTTATCTTTTGTTAATTGTACTACAGCTTGCTGTGTTTTAACTACCTCGTAGCCTAATTTTGTGCTGTATGCATTCATAACCATCATGATAAGCAAAAATGCAACTAATGCGGCAATACCATATACAACTTGCCACATCATAGGGCTCAAATCTAAAGCCACATTTGCACTACGTTTTCTCCCTTGTGTAGCGACCAACATATCGCCTTTTACTTGGCCCACAACAGCCTTTCTCGCTAACATAAACACTAACCCCTTCCAATTCTACAACTTGACGGCTACACGCAACTTCGCGCTTCTAGCCCTCGGATTAACCTCAATCTCCCCTGCACTTGGCTCTATAGCCTTATTCTTTGCCTTCACAACTGCTTTATGGTTACATACACACATCGGCAATTCTGGAGGACATATACACGCTGTACTTAACTCTTTGAAAGTTTGTTTCGTAATTCGATCTTCCAATGAGTGGAATGTGATAACCCCAATTTTCCCCTTTGGTTTCAACATAGATACAGCATCTACAAAACTATCATGCAAGATAGCTAATTCTCTATTTACTTCAATGCGAATGGCTTGGAACGTCCGTTTCGCCGGATGTGGTCCATCTTGACGCGCCTTCGCAGGTATTGCTTGCTTAATAATTCTAACTAACTCACCAGTAGTGGTAATTCGATTTTCTTGACGCGCATTAACGATAAATTCAACAATGCGCTTAGCCCATCGTTCTTCCCCATAATCGCGAATGATTTGCAGCAATTGTTCAGCATCGTACTCATTGACAATTTCCTCTGCTGTAAGTGGTGCATCTTTATCCATACGCATATCGAGTGGTCCATCATTCATATATGAAAAGCCACGTTCTGGGGTGTCTAGCTGATAACTTGATACGCCAAGATCAAATATAAAACCATCTACTTCATAGATGCCCGCATTCTGCAGGGCTTCTTTTAAATTAGAAAAGTTTGTTGGTATTGTTAATACCTGACAATTTAAATCAGACAATCGCTGTCGAGCTACGCTCAATGCGTCTTCATCTTGATCTAAACCTATTATCATGCCTTCTGGGTCAAGCATTTCGCCCACTGCGTGAGCATGTCCTGCCCCACCAAGGGTACAGTCCACATAAATGCCTTTTGGATTAGTTACGACAGAGTCCACCGTTTCACGTAAAAGTACGCTAGTATGATTAAATTCCATCATAGCCTCCTATAACATAATCCCTTCAAGCCCTTCGACTAATTCTTCCATACTTTCAGCCACTTGATCATCATAGTAATCGTATTTTTCGCGGCTCCAAATTTCAACGTGATCCCCAGCACCGACTATAACGGCCTGTTTATCAAGGCTTGCATATTCACGTAGTGGTACAGGAATGAGGACACGACCTTGTTTATCATATTCAAGCTCAGCAGCACTACCGAAAACAAAACGTTTTAAGGCACGTACGCTAGCTTTAGTGGAGGATTGTGATTGTAAGGCATCAGAAATTTTCTTCCACGCCTCTTGGGTGTAAATAGCTAAGCAGTCATCTAAGCCCTTTGTGACAATGCACAAATCACCTAGTTGTTCACGTATTTTGGCAGGTATAATCATCCGCCCTTTTGTATCAATGGTGTGATTATATTCTCCCATGAACATACGTATCACCGCCCTTTACTATTCCTTATCCACCACTATATGGTAAATTCTACCACAATTCACCACCTTTAACAACAAATTTTCCATTTTTAACCCACTTTTTTATATTTTTCTTATTCAACCTCTATTTTTCTCCTTTTTTCTACAATACATATGTTCGACTATAAAGCCAAAACTAGCTGTTAAAAACCACTATCTACCACTACAGTAAAAAATCAACGACTTAACAGAGTAGAGTGAGACCAGTTCTTAACAGATAACATCCTCACTACATTTCATAATGGGTAGAGTCCCCACAAAAAAAGAAAACCGCGTAACATTTCTGCTACGCGGTTTCTATACCTGCGATAGATTAAAGAATTAATCTATCAATTGGGAGGCTAATTATTTAGTTGTTTTTACAGCTGCTTGTGGGGCTTGTTGTGGTTGTTGTGCAAGCACTTTATCAAGAAGATCACGGATTTCTTTATTTTGAGCTTGTAAATCAGCCACTTTATCCTCAAGAACTTTTACAGTTGCTGGGGATGCTTTAGGAGCTGTAGGAGCATTACCGATACCGATTGTTACACCAGCATTTGCCATTACGCTATGGTCACCACCATAAGCTGCGCCAGCATGGATTAACAAATCAGGATTTGCATAATGAGCTACACCCAATGCAGTAGATGTTTTACCTTTGTAAGTACCAACAGCTGCCATAATTTGAGCTTTTTGACCTTCGTGGTATTCGATAGGTTTCAATGCTGCCAATGCTGCTGCAGAAGCACCAACTGCTTTCACATCACGTTCTACGCTGCTAATGCGGCGAGAGTTTTCTGCGATTTGTGCATCGTGTTGAACAAGTGTTGCATGATCTTGTAATGCAATGTTGGAAGCTTTCAAGCTGTAGTTTGCAGCCTCTGCTAATGTACTGATATCTTGAGTATTTTTGTTTACTTGTAAGCCTAATACATTAACTTTTTCATTGTTTTCTAATGCCAATGTACCTACTGCTTTAGTCAATTTAACGTTTTCATCAACTTTAGTATTTACATTTGCAATTGCTGTTGCATTGTTAGAAATGTCTTCTGTATTTTTGTTTACCTGTAAACCTAATACACTAACTTTTTCATGATTTTCTAGTGCTAGAGTACCAACAGCTTTAGTTAATTGTGCATTTTCATTAACTTGGTTAGCTACTGCAGTTACACGGTTATCTACCTTAGTGATATTTGTAACATTAGTATCTACTTTAGCATTTAGAGTGTTGATGTTTGTAGTATTTGTATTAACTTGGCTAGATACTTTGCTAATATTGCTTGTATTTGCATTAACTTGGTTAGTTACATTTGTTATATTAGTTGTATTTTGGTTAACAACATTATTAATATTAGCAATATTAGTTGTATTAGTATTAACTTGTTTAGATACATCGTTAATAACTTTACTATGTTCATCAACTTTGTTGATTACTTTTTGTACAGTTACATTAGTATTTTGAATTGCTTCAACATTTTGCTTGATCGCTGCTTTGTTAATATTGATGTTTTCAGTGTTATGTTTGATTGCTTCAGTATTAACAGAAACTTGGCTTTGAACAGTTTTAATGCGTTCTTCGTTAGCATTTGCTTTTTGAGTATTAGCATTAACTTGTTCTTTCACTTTGTTTACATCAGCACCTACGTTTTGTAAGTTTTTGATTGCTTCAGTGTTTTTGCCAACTTGGTCTTTCAAGCCAGATACATCAGTTTTGATATTGTTGATTACAGTATTTTGATTATTTACTCTTACATCAATATCAGTCACTTTGTTGTCAATATTAGTTACTTTGTTATCGATGTTAGTCACTTTATTATCGATGTTTGTAACTTTTGCATCAACATTTGTTACTTTAGCATCAATATTAGTTACTTTATTATCAATGTTTGTAACTTTTGCATCAATATTCTTAACATCATTTTGAACATTAGTAATATTGTTGTTTACAATATTAAGTTGTTTATCAACTTTAGCACTAATATTGTTGATATTGTTATTTACAATATTGATTTTTTGATCAACTTTAGCATTGATGTTTGTGATATCAGCTTTAACTACTGTCACATCAGCTTTAATATTGTTTACATTCTTTTCAACGTTAACAACATTAGCTTTAATGTTATTAATATTGGAAGTGTTATTTTGAATGTTTACAGTATTAGCTTGGATGTTGCTGTTTTGAGCGTTAATGTTTTGAGTGATATTTTCTACTTTTTGAGCTACATTAACGATTGTAGTATTACCTTTACCAACTTGACCTTTTAAGGACTCAATAGCTTGAGCATTAGCATCAACTTTACCGCTTAAGTTGTTAATAGCAGTTGTATTAGATTCAATACGACCAGTATTAGCATTTACTTTAGCTGTTACATCAGTAATGTTAGCTGTGTTACCAGCAACTTGTTTACTAATGTTTGCAATAGCTGTTGCATTGTTAGAAATGTTAGTTGTGTTATTTGTAACTTGTTTACTTACATTAGCAATAGCTGTTGCATTGTTAGAAATGTTAGTTGTATTATTTGTAACTTGTTTACTTACATTAGCAATAGCTGCAGTGTTATTAGCAATATTTGTAGTGTTGTTAGTTACATCTGTGCGAATAGCTTTGATATCTGCAGTGTTAACATCTACTTTATTGCTGATGTTTGTCACATTAGCTTTAATGTCAGTAATAGCTTTACTATTATCAACGATTGCTTTTGCGTTAGCATCAACTTTAACATTTACTTCATTAACTTTACTGTTGATAGTTTTATTGATTTCTGTGTTGTTATTAGCAATCTTAGCATCAATATTTTGGTCAACTTTGTTAATGATTGTTGTGTTGTTTTCGCTAATAGCATTTGCAATATTTTTATTAATAATAGTGTTGTTATTATTAATTGCAGTGCTGATATCGTTTCTAATTACTGTGTTGTTAGCTTCAATCTTAGCGTTGATTGTGTTTTCAACATTAGTAACTGTTGTACCAACTTGGCCTTTTAATGCTTTAATAGCATCTTCATTAGCACTGATACGTGTAGAGTTATCTACAATATTACCTTGTAAGTAGTCTAAACGTTCATCATGACGATCTACACGACCTTTAAGGCCATCCAAATCACCTTTAACGCCATCAATCTTAACATTTACATCACCAATCTTAGTATTGATTGTATTGTTGATTTGTTTGTTGATTTCATTGATTTTTACATCGATGTTTTTATCAACTTTGTTAATGATTGTTGTGTTATTAGCAGTAATCTTAGCATCGATATTTTGATCTACTTTGTTAAGAATTGTAGTATTGTTAGCTTCAATCTTGTTATTGATAGTAGATTCAATGTTAGTGATAGTAGTACCAACTTTGCCGTTCAATGCTTCGATAGCTTTTGTATTCTTGTCAATAGCAGCTTTATTATCACCAATGAATTTACGGTTTTCGATAGCAATTGTACCAGCTACATTGATATCTTTTTCATTTTGGTCAACACGCTTAGTAAGACCATTCAAGTCACCTTTAATGCCGTCAACTTTAACATTTACATTGTTGATATTATTATTGATTACTTTATTATTTTCAGTAATCTTAGCATCAATGTTTTGGTCTACTTTATTAATGATTGTTGTGTTATTATTATTGATTTTTTTATCAATATTTTGGTTAATAACAGTATTATTAGCTTCAATCTTAGTATCGATATTTTTATTAATAACTACATTGTTTTCAGTAATTTTGTTATTAATAGTAGTTTCGATATTTTGAACTGTTTTACCAACTTGACCTTTTAATTCATCAATAGCTTTTTTGTTATCGCCAATGAATTTACGGTTTTCGATAGCAATTGTACCAGCTACATTGATATCTTTTTCATTTTGGTCAACACGTTTAGTTAAACCATTCAAATCACCTTGAACACCGTCAACTTTTACATTTACATTGTTAATAGCTGTAGTGTTATTAGCGATGTTTGTAGTGTTGTTTGCGATGTTTGTAGTATTTTCAGTGATACGTTTGCTATTATCAGCAATTGCTACTACATTAGCTTGAATGTTTGTAGCATTGTTAGCAATGTTAGTAGTGTTATTTTCTACTTTACCATTGATATTAGTAATTTGATTTTTAATATCATTGATTACTGTAGAAGATTTACCTACTTGACCTTTTAATTCATCAATAGCTTTTGCATTAACATTGATATTTGTAGTGTTATTTGCAATAGCAACTTTGTTATTTGCAATAGCAGCTTTGTTATCGCCAATGAATTTACGGTTTTCAATTGCAATTGTGCCAGCTACGTTGATGTCTTTTTCGTTTTGTTCTACACGTTTAGTAAGACCAGCTAGATCACCTTTAACACCGTCAACTTTAACATTTACATTGTTGATCGCAGTTGTATTGTTAGCAATGTTAGTAGTGTTAGCATCTACTTTCACATTAGTTGCATCAATACGTTTGCTATTATCTACAATAGCCTTTGCATTAGCATCAACTTTAACGTTTACGTTGTTGATTGCAGTAGCATTGTTAGCAATGTTAGTAGTGTTAGCATCTACTTTTACATTAGTTGCATCGATACGTTTGCTATTATCTACGATAGCCTTTGCATTAGCATCAACTTTAACGTTCACGTTGTTAATTGCTGTAGTATTTTTAGCAATATTAGTTGTGTTATTAGCAATATTTGTAGTGTTGTTTTCTACTTTACCTCTGATATTAGTAATTTGTTTCTTAATATCGTTGATAACTGTAGAGGATTGACCTACTTGACCTTTTAACTCATCGATAGCTTTAGCATTGATATTGATATTTTTAGTATTGTTTGCAATAGCAACTTTATTATCACCAATGAATTGACGGTTTTCCATTGCAATTGTACCAACTACATTAATATCTTTTGCATTAGCTTTCACACCATCTTCAACTATAGAGATACGTGTGGAGTTATCTACAATATTACCTTGTAAGTAATCTAAACGTTCATCATGACGATCTACACGACCTTTAAGGCCATCTAAATCACCCTTAAGACCGTTCAAGTCACCTTTAACGCCATCAATCTTAACATTTACATCACCAATCTTAGTATTGATTGTGTTGTTGATTTGTTTGTTGTTTTCATTGATTTTTACATCGATGTTTTTATCAACTTTGTTAATGATTGTTGTGTTATTAGCATTGATTTTTGCATCAATATTTTGATCTACTTTATTAATGATTGTTGTATTGTTGCTGTTAATTTTATTATCAATGTTTTGGTTGATAACAGTGTTGTTAGCCTCAATCTTAGTATCGATATTTTTATTAATAGTTACATTGTTTTCAGTAATCTTGTTATTAATTGTAGTTTCGATATTTTTAATTGTAGTGCCAACTTGACCTTTTAATTCGTCAATTGCTTTAGTGTTTTTATCAATAGCAGCTTTATTATTGCCGATGAATTGACGATTTTCTAAAGCAATATTGCCAACTACATTGATGTCTTTTGCATTAGCTTTAACACCATCTTCTACTACAGAAATACGTGTAGAGTTATCTACAATATTACCTTGTAAGTAGTCTAAACGTTCATCATGACGATCTACACGACCTTTAAGGCCATCCAAATCACCTTTAACACCATCAATCTTAACATTCACATCACCAATTTTTTTGTTGATTGTATTGTTAATTTGTGTGTTATTTTCGTTGATTTTCACATCAATGTTTTTATCAACTTTGTTAATGATTGTTGTATTGTTAGCATTAATCTTAGCATCAATATTGTTATCTACTTTATTGATAATAGTAGTATTGTTAGCTTCAATCTTATTATCGATAGTTTTATTAATTACTGTATTGTTTTCGTTGATTTTATTAGTAATTGTATTTTCGATATTTGTGATTTGATTGCCAACATGACCTTTTAATTCATCAATAGCTTTTTTATTGTCGCCGATGAATTTACGGTTTTCAATAGCAATTGTACCAGCTACGTTGATGTCTTGTGTGTTTTTGTTAACTTGAGCTTCAAGATCTTTTAAGTTACCTTTAACACCATCAATTTTTTGATCAATTTTGATGTTATTGGAATTAATCTTAACATCGATATTATTATTTACTTTGTTAAGAATTGTAGTATTGTTAGCTTCAATCTTAGTATCGATATTTTTGTTAATTACTGTATTATTTGCGTTAATTTTATTAGTAATTGTATTTTCGATATTTGTGATTTGTGTGCCAACATGACCTTTTAATTCATCGATAGCTTTTTTGTTATCACCAATGAATTTGCGGTTTTCAATAGCAATTGTACCAGCTACATTGATATCTTTTTCCGCTTTATCTACACGTTTAGTAAGACCATCCAAGTCACCTTTAATACCATCAACTTTAACGTTTACATTGTTGATATTATTGTTGATTACTTTATTATTTTCAGTAATCTTCGCATCAATATTTTTATCTACTTTATTGATGATTGTAGTATTGTTAGCTTCAATTTTATTGTTGATTGTAGTTTCAACATTTGTAATTTGTGTGCCAACATGACCTTTTAATTCATCGATAGCTTTTTGGTTGGCTTTTACACCATCTTCAACAATGGAGATGCGTGTAGAGTTATCTGCAAGGTTATCTTGTAAGAAGTCTAAACGTTGATCATGGCGATCTACACGATCTTTAAGACCATTCAAGTCACCTTTAACACCGTCAACTTTTACATTAACATTATTAATTGCAGTTGCATTCGCTTCCACTTTGCTATTGATATTAGTGATATTGTTTTTAATATCTTTAATATCTACTTGAACATTGCCGATGTTTTGACCAACTTTGCCTTTCAAGTCAGCAATATCTTTAGTATTGATATTAACTTGATTTTGAGTATTAGCTACGTCAGTTTTAATTGTTTTATTATCTTGTTCAAGTTGTTGCATACGACCTTCATGATTGCTTAACGCTTCATTGTGATAGTCGAATCGCTTCATCAAGTCAGTATGATTTTTATCAACTTTAGTGTTTAATTCAGTGATTGCAGTCGCATTTTTATTGATATTTGTAGTGTTGTTAGTGATGTTTGTTGTATTAGCATCTACTTTAGCACTTAAATCAGTTACAGAATTATTAATCTTAGTAATATCAGCTTTAACAGCATTAATTTTATTATCAACGTTAGTGTTTACTTGATTAATAATAGTTGTGTTGTTAGCTTCAATTGAAGAATTAATATTTTTGTTAACTTCATTAATGATATTTGTTTTGCTATCGTTAATTTTAATATCTACATTGTGATTAACTTCGTTGATAATCTTAGTGTTGTTTTCACTAATCTTATTATCAATAGTTGTGTTAATATTATTGATTGTTGTACCAACTTTACCTTTTAAGTCTTCGATGGCTTTTTTATTTTCACCGATAGCTTTTTTGTTATCAATAATACCTTTGCGGTTTTCCATCGCAATAGTATTGTTGAAAGTAATGTTGTTGGTGTTTTCTTCAACTTTAGCAGTCAAATCAGTAATAGCTTTGCTATTATTATTAACGTTAACAGTTAAATTATTAATTGCTTGTGTGTTGTCGTTAACTTTAACATCAACATTGTTAATGTTATTATTCAACTCAGTCTTAACATTAGTAATGTTGTTATTTAGCTCAGTCTTCACATTGTTGATATTTGTTTTAATATCATTAATCTTAACATCTACATCTTTGTTCACATTGTTAATAATAGTAGTGTTATTATTTTCAATTTTTTGATCTACTTGATTAAGAATTGTAGTGTTATTGTTTTGTATTTCATTTTTAATATTTTGATTTACTTGGTTAATAATATTAGTATTATTAGCTTCAATGTGTTTTCTAACACTTGCATCGATATTAGTGTTTACATTATTAACAACATTGTTCGTGATATTAGTAACTTGTTTATTGATTCTTGTATCGATGTTGTTGTTAATTTCAGTAAATCTAGCATCGATATTATTGTTAATATTAGTAATATCTTGTTGAATATTAGAAATTTGAGTGCCAACTTTACCTTTTAGGCCTTCAATATCTTTACTATTTTGATTAACTTTAGCATTGATATTAGTAATATCAGTTTTAATGCCTGTAATGTCAGTTTTAACATTACCAACTTGGTTGTTAATATTCGTAATATTAGTAGTATTATTTTCTACTTTTTGGTTAAGAATATTAATGTTGGCTGTGTTTTTCTTAACATTTTCAACATCAGTAGTTATAACTTTATAGTAGTTATTAACAATAGTAACTCCGTTAGAACCACCTTTTTTAGGTTCTTGTTGTTGCTGTTGTTGTGGCACTTGTTGTTGCCATTGTTGCTGCTGTTGTTGTTGCTGTTGTTGTTGCGGCACTTGTGGACGTGGACGTCTTTGTTGCTGCTGTTGTTGCTGTGGCACTTGTTGTTGCCATTGCTGCTGTTGTTGTTGCTGTGGCACTTGTTGTTGCCATTGCTGCTGTTGTTGTTGCTGCTGTTGTTGTTGCTGTTGCTGCTGTTGTTGTTGCTGCTGTTGCTGCTGTTGCTGTTGTTGCTGTTCTTGCTGACTTTGCGCTTGTGGATCAATTGGATGTTGATATTGGTTATGACCCCAAGCATTTTGCTCAGGTGTTATCCATCTTTGGCTACCAATAAGATCAGCTCTAGCCCAATCCTCAGGGCTGGATGCATTAGCAACACCTCCAGAAAAGCTAGCCGCCAAAATAACCGCTGCTACGATTGTAGTGGCGGATTTTTGATGTGACTTAGCCAACTCAGACGTTACTACGTAAGCGTGCTTAGTTGCACTCCAAACAACTTTGAATACCTTATTCATATAAGTTCCCTCCCAACATTTGTGGCTCTCACCCCACAATGAAGAAATAAATCAAATATTGCACTCTTTTCACTAAACATTCACAATATTTAACATAATATTACCATATAATATTTTAAACTTCCATAAAAAAATTAATAAGTTAAACTTATGTTTCATTTTTCACTCATCAAAAATCTAACAACAATACAGATAAATACTGGAACTTAATATTTAGTGCATCGTATAAAATGAAATTTTAAATTTTAAACTAAATTTACTTTTACAGCTTTCATTTTATTCCTAAGTATTCAAAATATGAAAAAAACCTCATCAATGTATCACTTATACATTGATGAGGTCTTTTTTACTCTATATAGTTTTATCTATAATATTAGAATTTAGATTCGATAGCACCTTGAAGGTCGCCTTTTGGCAAGAAACCAATTTTACGATCTACAACTTCGCCATCTTTCAAGATAACGAATGTAGGTAATACTTCTACTTGCATATTACGTGCTAATTCTGGTTCTTCATCAGCATTTACTTTTACAAAGTTAGCTTTACCTTCAAGCTCACCTGCGATTTCTTCGATGATTGGCATCATACGTACGCAATAACCGCACCATGGAGCCCAGAAATCAATAACAGTAACGCCACCTTGATTTACTAAATCTTGATATTCAGCAGTTTTTAATTCTTTTAATTCGCTCATTGTACCCTCCTACGGTAATTGAACTAATACACAATCTTGAATGACATGCAGGTTTAAAGCATGTGCTTTTTCAACAACAGATGGTTTATCCGCTCCTGGTTGCAACCACACAGTAGAAATGCCAAGTTCTTTACATTCATCTAATGCAGCCATGCCCGCTGCTTCTGGTACAACAAAATCCACAACAGCTGGTACAACAGGAAGTGCAGAAAGACTAGAGTAACATTTGTCTCCATCTATTTCTGCAATATTAGGATTAACTGGATATACTTCATATCCGTGATCTTTAAGACATTTATAAATCTTATAGCCGAACTTTTCGGTTTTATGAGTGGCTCCAATAACGGCCCACACTTTTTGATCTAAAGCTTGTTGAATTGTCATTTTGACCACCTCTTATATTCTATTATAAATGAATATCGAATATTGTCAATATAATATATCGAATTTTATAACCAAAGAATTATTCTCTTTTAGCAAACATCCTATAACATAAAGCAATAGCCGTTTTATGCTCTTTATCTATATTTTTATCTCAATCGTTTTCTGACTAAGACAAGGTAAATTTAAATCAATCTTAATTAATTCAGAAATACTTATTTCCCGATTATTTAATGCATTGGCTTTAACTAACCCGCCTGCGATAGCTAATTCACCGACGATTCTATTAGCAGACCATTGATTATCACGCAATTCCCGAATAGTAATACTCTTCTGTCGTTTAGACAATCTATGCCCTTCAGAATCAATTAAGAGCGGTGCATGACCATACGATGGTACTTTTATATGTTTAGAGTGTAAACACTGTTGTAATGTTTTATATAAATATATTTGCTGTCCTGTAGTATCTAGCAAATCATCTCCACGAATGACCTCCGTGATTCCCATTGCAATATCGTCTAGGACAACGGCTAAATTATAGGCATACATACCATCACCACGACGTAATACATAATCATCTAGCTCACCTTCTAAATGAATATGTTGAACACCTTGCCAGCGATCTGTAAATTCTATATCACAAGAATCTATGGATAAGCGCAACGAAGGATCCTTTTCAGCAGAAAAGGTTTTCACCTTTTCCTCATCTATATGGCGACAATGTCCATCATATCGATGAACTACCTCTCCCACATGAGGGGCTGAAGCAATAGACTGTAATCTAGCACGATTACAAAAGCATGGATAAATTAGTTTTTCTAATGCAAGACTTTCTAAGATATTAGCATAGTATTCTTGTCGTTCACTTTGCCAATATGTTGATTCTGGTCCGCCAATACGCGGACCTTCATCCCATTCAAAGCCAAGCCACTCTAAATCATCTAAGAGTGCGTCCCCTAATTCCCGTTTAGAACGTTGAAGATCTATATCCTCCATTCGAACTACATAAGTTCCCTTTTGTTGTCGCGTAGAAATATATGATAATAAAGCAATCCACACATTGCCAAGATGGATATATCCTGTTGGGCTTGGTGCAAACCGGCCTTTCATATTAGCCCTCCTACATTACAAAACAAGTGGCATACTCTGTACAATCAAACAGAATATGCCACTATATTATATTAAATAATTAGCCTAAAGAAATGATATTATCGAATACATCACCAGCGTCTTTAATTTTTTGTTCGTTACCCATTGTACAAATATGATTATCCTTTAATACAGGTTCAACCACATCTGCTAAAGCAACAATATTCTCTGGCTTACA
Organism: Veillonella rogosae JCM 15642; assembly: GCF_002959775.1. Classification (GTDB taxonomy): domain Bacteria; phylum Bacillota; class Negativicutes; order Veillonellales; family Veillonellaceae; genus Veillonella; species Veillonella rogosae. The sequence goes on from NZ_PPCX01000015.1 coordinate 27,583, forward strand.
AGCGATAACTTGTTTACGGAACTCTACCTTATCCTCTAGTTTAGCACCGCTAAAGTACATGCCCATTGCACGTGGACCACGCAACGCTGGAGTCATAGGCAAGTCTAAAGAGCTCATCGTACCAATAATATATTTACGCATTTCACGGTCAGTCAAAGTAAACTCACGAAGGTATTGAGGTAACTCTTTGTACACATTCAATGTTTCTACCAAATTTGGATCGCGATAGCTACAGAAAATCATATTGCCATCGTCATAGAAATTAGCAAAAGCACCGTAAGCACCACCTTGAACACGAATACGAATCCAAAGGTACTCATACCGCAAAATCGTTTCTAGTACACTCATAGGACCAATATGTTTATACCCATGATCGACAAAGTTACCACCTTGCGCTACGTATTGCACCTTACCAGCTGTAACGATACCGTCATTACCGGAAAGTTGAGTAATTTGTAATACATCATTGCTTAACTCAGTAGTATCCCAAGTTTCAACCAATGGTTTCATTAAGTTTTCAAAAGCCTCTAATTCGCCTTCTTCACCAACAAACATAATATCTACGTTGTTAGCACGGAAAATCTTACGAGCTACGTCGGCTAATTTTTCTGGCAGTAATGGTAATGCTGCGGGGTTAGAAGCTAATTCGCTAATCTTCTGATAGTAACCAAAGTTCCCATTGTCTCTAAATTTACCAACCGCAGATACTTGTGCCATAACGCGTTGGCTTACAATGGAGTTACCGCGACGGAATGCTTCGTTATCCCAAATAGCTTTGCTTTCTTGAACAAGCTCAGTCAAACGACGATCATCACTATAATCTGCTTTTTGTACTACTTCATTTATCAAGCGACACAAATCAGGTAATTTAGAATGCAATGCTTTAGCACGTACAATCATAAGTGGTGTAAATTCATCGCGCTTACCATCTTTGCTGATTGCTGTAACATCAGAGCTTAAACCACCAAGATTCATATTAATATCTTTAGCCAATGCTTCATAGCCGCGTTCAGATGTATCAATGCGACCAAGTATATCACTTAAAATATCTGCGTAGAACAGCTCATCTTCTGTGAGGCAACTCAAGTTAAAGTATAAACCTACATAGTTAATGCCTTTTGTGAAAGTAGGCACAAAGTGCACTTTCGTATTACCAATCTTGCTTTCACGGCGTTCTACAGCTTCAATATTAGGATTTAAATCAGATAACTCAAGCAATGGAATCGATGCCAATGCTTCTTCACTATCTGGAGTTTCTTGACGGATTTTAAGGCGTTTAGTTTGCTCTACAATCGAGTCAATCTCCTCTTTTGTCATATTTGCTTTTACAGCAGCTAAATGTTCTTTAACCTCTGCATCTTTGCGCTCTTGAAGTCCACGTTCAGGATAGATAGATACGAGTACTTTGTGATTGTTATTTAAAATAGATTGACGAATCAAATCTTCAAAGTACGTACCAGATAAGCCTTTTCGAATATTCACTAGCGCTTCTTCGTAGTGTAAGAGCTCAAGCGGATCATTATCATATAACCAGTTATCCATCATACGGATGACATAGGCAAGACCGATTGGACGACCACCAAAGTCGCTTTCACGAAGAGCAAACTCAATGCTATTCAAGGAAGCTTCTAATAATTCTTTATCTAAACCTTTATCACAAAGCTCTTGCAATGTAGATTCTACAATGCGTTGCAGGTCAGCTTGTTTATCTAGATTAGAGCCAGTTGCTTGTACAGTCCACATAGGTTGGCGAATGCTATCTAAATAATAGCCACTCACATCAGAGCCGATACCTGCTTTTACTAAAGCCTGTTTTAAAGGCGCCGCTGGGGACGTTAATAAAGCATGTGTTAAAACCTCAAAAGCCAAGCTATGCTCAGGAGTCACACTAGGTAATACATAGGCAAAGGAATGCAAAGTACGATTCTCTGTTGGTTCCTCAGAACCTACACTATACGGATAGCTCACTACTTTACCTTCTGTAAATGGAGCTTGTAAACCTACCTCAGTATGAACCTCAATAGCATCAAAGTGACTTAAGTATTCATCATTCAAAAATGCTAATTGTTCTTCAATATTCATAGCCCCATACAGGAAAATATAACTATTGGATGGATGATAGTGAACGCGATAGAACTCTTGGAATTCTTCATATGTTAAATCTGTAATATGATCAGGATCCCCACCAGAATCAACACCATAAGTAGTATCTGGGAAAAGTTCGCGCATCATTTGACGCTCTAATACAGAATCTGGAGAAGAGTACACACCCTTCATCTCATTAAATACAACGCCTTTATAGGTAAGCTCATCATCGGCATGATCTAGCTCATAATGCCAACCTTCTTGCATTACGATTTCTGCATCGTCACGTACGCGAGGATACAATACAGCATCAAGATACACGTCCATTAAGTTGCGGAAGTCTTTATCGTTCTTACTCGCCACAGGATACATCGTCTTATCAGGGTATGTCATTGCGTTTAAGAACGTATTCAAAGAACCTTTCACGAGCTCTACAAAAGGCTCTTTCAAAGGAAACTTGCGAGAACCACATAATACGGAGTGCTCCATAATATGAGCTACACCAGTACTGTTGTGAGGTGTTGTTCTAAAAGCAATATTGAATACTTTATTAGAATCTGGTGAATCGATATAAATTAATCGGGCACCAGACTTTTCGTGCTTCATTTCATAAGCGGTACCATTGATCTCATCAATGCGCTCAATGCGGTCAAGGCGAAAGCCAGAATAAACCTTATTTATTTCCATGCTGTCCCTTCTTTCTATATAAATAAAATGATTTCTTTCTTAACAATTAATTATACCATATCGATGACTTTATATATAGATGTTAAGAATAATTATCGAAACACAAAACCCCATAGGCATAGGCCTATGGGGTTTATATTATTTAGTATGTTGCATTTGCCACTTTTGATTGCGGCGCAAGGTTAATAAGCCTTCTAGTACAGCTTGAAACTGTATAAAGCTCAATGTATAGGGTTCATACATATCCGGTACTACCTTGTAAGAAATAGTAACCTCTGCTTTATCATAATCGTAGAAGATACCATGTAAATTACTTACCGTAGTGTAACCAGTTTGAGCTTGCTCCAATGTTGGAATAGGCTGATTTTTTAGATTTCCTAGTAGATCGCTAATGAAACCTTCCTTACGACCTTGGTCATTGAGCATTTCATCCATAAAACTACGTAGACTATCCATAAATAGATTAACCTCTTTGGTCTAACAATAAGCCGTTGTGAATTACGCGAACAGCATCTTTAACACGGTCTTCAGCAACAAGGCAGGAAATACTAATTTCAGAAGTAGAAATGATTTCAATATTGATGCCTTCTTGGCTCAAAATATCAAACATTTGAGCTGCCACGCCAGGTTGACCTAGCATACCAGCACCGATAATAGAAACTTTTGCCATGCGTTCGTCAATATTTACAGCTTCAATATCAACCGTTTCTTGCAATTCTTCCAATACTTCGCGCGCCAAAACTACGTCATCCATAGCTACTGTAAAGATAAGGTCAGTTTTTGGTTCACCAACGGAGCGGATAGATTGAACAATCATATCTACGTCTACGTTTTTCGCAGCCAATGCTTTGAATACAGTTGCTGCCACACCTGGTTTATTTTCAACCCCTACAAGGGCTACTTTTGCAGTATTTTTATCATCAGCTACGCCAGTAATTACGCGTTTATTTGCTTCCACAGTATAATCCTCCCGAATAATAGTACCTGGTTTATCATTAAATGTAGAACGTACATGAATAGGCACGCCATAACGGAAGCCCATTTCTACGGCACGTGGTTGCATTACACCGGCACCAAGGCGCGCCATTTCGAGCATTTCGCCATACGTTACTTCTTCTAATTTGAAAGCTTCCTTCGCTACGCGAGGGTCTGTAGAATATACGCCGTCTACATCTGTGAAGATTTCACATACATCTGCCTTCATAGCGCCTGCCAATGCAACTGCTGTTGTATCAGAGCCACCACGACCTAATGTAACCATGTCACCGTATTCAGTAATACCTTGGAAACCAGCAACAACTACGATGTTGCCTGCATCCAACGCTTCAAACACGCGATTTGGATCAACGCCCAAAATACGGCCTTTATTGAAACTATCACTAGTTGTGATACCTGCTTGGTCACCTGTTAAGGATACAGATTTATGACCACGTTCGTTAAAAGCCATTGCCATCAATGCAATCGTTACTTGTTCACCTGTGGATAACAGGCGGTCCATCTCACGACCATAAGGCTTGGATGTTACTTGTTTAGCCAATGCTACCAAGTCATCCGTTGTATCACCCATTGCGGATACAACAATAACGATTTTATCGTCTACTTGCTTCTCACGAAGGACGCGATCAACAATATTAAATATTTTTTCTGGTGTAGCTACGGAACTACCACCAAATTTTTTAACGATTAAGGCCACAATAATCCCTCATTTAACTATATTTACTAAATATCAATATGAATATACTTTACCACAAACAAATAGCACTGTAAAGGGATGTACAGCAATCATTCCACTGGACTAATACAAAAATCCTTTTTCTGCGGACATTAAGATATATGCAAAAAGACCAGCCCTAAGGCTGGTCTTTATTAGTTGTTTTAGTTAATTAAGCAACTGTAATTTCTTTTTCAGATTCCCACAAACCGTGAAGATTGCAGTAAGATACAGCAATCAATTTACCGGATTTTTTCAAAGATACTGCTAAAGTACCTTCAGAAATTGCTACTACAGGGCCTTCGTTAGCAGTCGCACCGTCACCATGAACGTTGAATGCGATAGTACCAACTTCGTATGGTAATTGAGTACCTTCAGCTACGAAGTACAATTTAATCCAATCAATGTGATGTTCTACAGTGTTAGGATGTGCAATGTCTTTACCTACGGACAAAGTTACGTGGAAAGTTTCACCTGCTTTTACAGTGTCAACTGTTTCGATAACAGGAACGTGTTTTTCAGTAGCGAAATCGCCAGATTTAATGTAATCATGTACAGCCATAGTTAACCTCCTGGTTATTGTTATATACATACTTAATGTCAAGAATATTGAGCACTACTGTGCTTATGACTATATTATACATTTTCGATATAGTTTTAGCAAGGACTTTTTCGAAACTTTTAGATTTAATTATAGTTAATACTCATAAATACAAAACATTAGTTGCTAAATGTGCTACTATACATGCCTTTAGCAGTATCCTTAAGATTTAAGTACCTATACTTAAAACTCAATACCTTTAGCAGCCTTAATGCCCTTCTCATAGGCATGCTTTACTACATTCATTTCTGTTACCGTATCTGCTATTTCGATAATTTCTGGTTTAGCATAGCGGCCCGTCAAAATTACATGAAGTCGTTCTGGCTTATTCTTTAGCATATCTACTACAGAGTTTACATCAATAAGCTCGTAATTAATGGCATTATTGATTTCATCCATTATGATAAGATCCCATGTATCAGAGTTAACCTCCTCTACCAAAGTATGCCAAGCAGTTTGAGCCGCCTCTTTGTGTCTTGCGAGCTCTACCTCTCCTACTTCATCACGTTTATAGTAAATAAAGCCTTTACCCATGGAGCGTATTTCTACTTGGTCACCTAATTTAGCGAGACCTGCTAATTCACCATAGCCATTACCACTTTTAATAAATTGTAGTATGAGAACCTTAAAGCCTTGACCTACAGCACGCAATGCAACACCTAAAGCGGCCGTAGTTTTACCTTTACCATTGCCTGTGTTGACTAAAATTAAGCCTCGTTCACTCATAATTAGCTCCTTTTAGCTTTATACGTAGCACATATATCTACAAAGTGTTGCGCCCCTTCATCAGAACCAGCAAAGTTCAAATGTAAATAGGATGCTAATACATTATTAGTAGCATAGCCGCCATCATAAGATTGAGGCTTACGGCCTCCTTCTAAATGGAATGCCCACGGGAAGTCTTCTACTGTGGGCTCCATCGTAGAGAAATGGAACTCATGCCCACGAAGAGATGTATCTGCAGCACCTAATAAGGTATCTCGCTTAGCTGTAGCCGTAACATACCCTACTTTTTGTAGCTTTTGTTGCATAATGCAATTAGCAGGTACAATACCTACTGTATTATATACGGCGCCCTCAAAATCGTGGATACTTTCACATAAATACATGAGGCCACCACATTCTGCATAAATAGGCATACCTTTTTCATTAGCTTCACGGATAGATTCCTTCATTGACTCGTTACTAGAAAGCTGGAACAAGAACATTTCAGGAAAACCACCACCAAATACTAGGCCATCTACATCTGGAACTTCAAAGTCATTAAGAGGGCTAAAATAAACGAGCTCGGCCCCCTTCTCTTCTAAGGCAGCTAAACTTGCTGGATAATAGAAAGAAAACGCCTCATCATAGGCTACACCAATTTTAACTCGCTTTTCAACGGATTTAGCATCTACAGCCTCTGGTAACTCAATAGCAGGTGCACTAGATGCAATATCCAACAATTGATCTAGATTTACCATTTTCTCAACAGCTTCGCGAATCGTGTTGATAGCCTCTGTTGGGTCAATTTCAGTAACCGGTGTGAGTCCTAAATGGCGCTCAGGAGAGTGCATACGGTCATCTCGATAAATAGCACCAATAACAGGTACACCTATCTTATCCATGCCTTCACGAACCATGCGCTCATGGTTGGCAGAACCTAAGCGATTCAAGATGACGCCGCCAAAGTTTACCTCAGGATCATAATCACGGAAACCTTTAGCAATAGCTGCCGCACTTTCACCCATGGCCTTGCAATCGATAACAAGCACCACCGGTGCATTCAATTGTTTAGCAATTTGAGCTGTAGAACTAACACCTTCTCGACCACCATCATAAAGGCCCATAACACCTTCAATAATAGCAAGGTCTACTCCATGCGCCATAGTAGCAAAGAAAGGATTTAATTTGTGAGGTGGCACAAGCCACGTATCTAAATTATAGCTGTCACGGCCGGATGCAATTTTATGAAAGCCCGGATCAATATAATCCGGGCCCACTTTAAAGGATTGCACCGTACGTCCACCATTTGCATAAGCAGACAATAAGCCCGCTACGATAGTTGTTTTACCTACACCAGAGTTAGTGCCAGCAATGACAACACGTGGAATCTGTACTGTGTTCATAGATATTACCTCGTAATACGACGTATTTGTTAACGGTCCTTACGTTTTGCAAGGATTGTAGATAAGTAGTTGAGTTTAGTATCTTTTGGCATGTTATCAAGGCCTACGAATACTTGCTCATCTGGCAAACCTACACGGCTGATCATAACCGCATCATCTGCCATATTGTGTTTAATCAATGTTTCTTGTACTTCATCAAAGTTTTTGTACACTTTCATGATTACCGCATCATCGGCAACAGCCAATACAGCATCAATTTTTTCTTTAGGTGCTGTAGCAGGAACGATAGCTAATACTTCTTCCTTCTCTACGATTGGATAGCCAAGGTGGGAACCAATAGCACAGAACGCAGTTACACCTGGAATTGTTTCGATTTCATGACCAGTATTTTCAATCAAGCGGTATACATACATATATGTGCTGTAGAACATAGGATCACCTAATGTTAAGAATACAACACTTTTACCTTCATCTAAGTAAGACAAGATAATGCGTTTTGCTTCTTGCCAGCCTTCCTCTTGTGTAGCATCATCTAATACCATTGGGAATACTACAGGAACGATTTCTGTATGTTCTTGGATATATGGGGATGCAATATCAAGGGCTACAGAGCCATCTTTCTTCTCTGTTTTAGGTGTGATAATAATATCTGCTTCACCTACGATGCGAGCAGCTTTCACAGTCATTAATTCAGAATCACCAGGGCCTACGCCAATGCCATATAATTTACCTTTCATGGGTATCTCCTATTCTTATAGTTACAGTTTATTTATAATTGCAATATCTATTATTATAACCAATTTATGCAAGATATACAAAGGCACTATTTAATATTTGGAATTGCAGGGCGATGTGGGCTACGTTTGCCATACAAATCATCGATGCAGTCTTGTAAATGTTGACGGAAGATATCTTGGATAACTTCATACTCACCTAGACCAGCATTAATAGGTTTAACCTCATAACCAGCCTCAGTCAATTCATTTACTACACTATCCTCTTCATCTCCGAAGAGATCATTTTGGGCATGATCCCCTAATACTAATAATAATGGATGTAGGTGAATTGTATTTGGACGCTTCCCATCAAGCCATTCCCATGGCATAGCTACATCAGCCACATAAGGAGCATTCTCTAAAACGGCGACACGTACATTTGTAAGGCCATCACGAATTAGTTTAAATTGTAGGTTGCCATATGATGAATTACCAGAACCGAGGCCACCATGACCAACCAATAGTAACCCGTCTTCTTTAGAAATATTAAGAGATTTAATGAAACGGTCAATTAAGATTTGGTAATCATCTGGATGCTCTTCTTGGCCCATGTAATATACGAGAGGTCTACCTACGCGCAATACTTCTAGCTGTCCTTCCCCTTCATGAGCAAGGATATTATTTTTCAATTTATCAAACTCTTCACCGCCAGTGAAATGAAGTGGTTGTACATACACATGTGTATACCCTTCTTGGATGAGTTTTTCTAACGCCCCTTGTTCAGTAGGTACCTCAACACCGCGTTCACGTAAACGCTTAACGATGATACGAGAGGAAAAAGCTAATTCCACAGTATAGTCCGGATACGCTTTACGAATATGTTCTACTACGGAATCAATATTATGTTCACGAGCACTGTCAACAGTGGACCCAAAGGCAACAACTAAAATAGCTTGTTTCATGAAAGTCTCCTTATATTAATTAATAATGTATCTTAATCATACCATAGAGAATCTTTTCAGGGCATACCGTGGTACGTATAAATTGGAAATTATTCTTATCTTTCATAGTAAAAGTAAAACTCCTCCCCATTGGATATCCAACAAGGAGGAGTTTTGCTTATGGAAAGGAGTGGAGTGATATGTCTAATTATGTAATAGTAAGTATTAAGAAATCATACCTTGTACTTCTATACGAGAATTTGTCATTACAGGTTTTACAGATTCACGAGGCATGGGACGCTTCCGATCAGACATCCGGATAGCTTGGCCTAAATGCTTCAAGAATAAATCTTGTACATAAGGATTTTCACCAAGACCTTCATTCCAAATATCTACATTGTAACCCTCTTCAGCGAGCAATGCATAAATGGAGTCAGAACGCTCACCGCCAAGATAGTCCATTAAATGTGTAGAACCAATAAGAGCCAACGGTACTACTAATAAATCTTTATGCCCCATTCGATCTAACAAGGTAAGAGCTTGTTTAAAAGTAGGGAACCCATTTGTAGTAAATACCACAACATTTGGTGCCGCACCGTACATAGCTTTCAATTGTAATGTACTAAATTCCAATTGATTTTGACCATTCGCCATAAGCACTACAGACTTATTAAGTGCTTTTGTATTAACGTGGCGAACAATACTTTCTAATGTAGCTTCATAATCGTCAGCATAATTCTTTACACCTAGAGACGTGAGTAATGGCTTACCAATGTTCACTTGGCTAAAACCATATTCATTATTATGTAAAAACTTTAATGCTTGTTTACGCATTTGTTGGTAACACTGATCTGCTACCAATGTAACTGGTTGAATGTATACTTCATCAACGCCCTTGCGAGCGAAATCTTGCATAGCCTCTGTGAAAGAAGAAATCTTATCATCGTACTTCTCGTTCCATTTCTCTACTAATGCATCAGATAAGAATACACGGCGTACCTCCATATCGCTATACATGGAACGTACTTTTTTCTCTATACTGCCAATGGATTTCTCCACAGCATCTTGGTAAATTGATCCAAAGGATGCAATGATTATGCCTTTCATATGTGACCTCCATATTGCTCATACATGTAACAATTCTCACAACTGAAAATTGTTATCAACTACTCTGTAATAATAGTACAAGATTAATGTATAGAAGTCAATGAGAAAAAATATCAAAATCAACCAAAATAATGTATAACCGATGCAACACCACATAAAAGAAGAAAAAATATAACAATAAACTTAATTCGACCTGTAAAGGTATCATACCTTCTCTTGTCGCTAGCTGTGATTTTGCCAGAGCGATTATGACGCCATAGATTAAAGACACAAGCAATACAAAGAATAATAATTAAAATATACTTCAAATCAATCATAGAACTTGGTAAAGCAATATAATCACTAAACAATGAAAGTCCAAAGAAACAATTCCCTAAGATACCAATTACAATTTTAACTATTCGTTGCCTAGCTATAATGACGAGATAATTCACCATTAATAAGCCAAAGAGACCAATTACAATATTCGCAAACATATCTACCCTACTAATTTAAAACCATAGTACTCTAATCTATTTAATATATACATTACACTATAACTTCAAGATACACAAAATGGTGTTGAACTCAAAGGAGTCCAACACCATTTTGTATATTAAATTTCTTTTATACTATTAACGTCCCAACTACCTTTTATAAAGAGTCTATAAAAGACAAAGACATTGGCAAAAGGAACTACTAATAACAAAATCCATAATCCGCTATACAAACTATCATGAAGACGTCGGATGAGTAAAGTAAATACAGAGAACAGTGTATAGACATAAAGTATATAAAAGATCGCCCATGATATAGGCTCTAAAATAGCTATTCCCATTTCACTTTTTATCATGAGAAGCAACGCCAAAATATTTACATTTAAGCCCATTATTGTGCCTAGTGAACCTACACCTATGCCAGCCTCAATAAGCTTAGCGCGTCCAGTTAATCTAAATGAGCGATATAAATAAATATCTCTCAAATATTCTAAAATTCCTTTTTCATTACATAAAGTGATTTTTGTCTCTTGCTCATACATGATACACTTTTACAACGGAAAATTGTTATCAACTACTATGTGTCAATAATACATGATTGAACTAGAAAGTCAATGAGAGATATTATCACTAATTACACTGGCATCAATGTACCGCCATGAACCTTTAAATAATATTAGATATAGTACATATACATTTACATAAGGTATGAACACCCCAAATAACCAAAAAGCACTACTATAAGAATCATGTAACCTCTGAATTAGTACTTTTAATAAGTATATAAAACACCAAATCAAAAAAATAGCTACAATAGATGATAAAAATATATTTTTTAATAATATTGTAGGTAAAATAGTCCCTATTGAATAAATTAATATTACAAGTAATAGAACCATGAATTGATATACTATATAATAATATATCAATTCACCTCTTGAGATACGGCCCTTCCAGTTAAATAACTCCAGCGATAAGCTTTTTTTTAAAATCGGTAAGATTTTATATAAGGAAAATTCATCTAAAAATTGTTCAAACCCGCCATAGTCAATTCTTATAAAGCTAGACCCCACCTTTTCAATACAATTTGATAAGCCATAGTCATTATTATATTCATTACTAGGAAACAAAGATAATATTAATAACCCTACTACCAAAATGTTTAAATTAACTGACATATTTGTAATCAAGGAATCCTCTGTATATGTTACCTCTAATATAGGTGGTAAATAATTTAAATAATTAGTGTACAACGTATATATACCGGCTACTATTACAAATCCTGAAATCCATTTTTGATTAACATCTAGAACTCGTCTAATTGCTAGTAAAGAAAAAATTACTAACGATATTCCTAAATTAGCATATCCAATTAAAGACACTATACTCTCTTCATACTTTGGTAAGGAATTAAATGTTAGTCCTGGCATAGCAATATAAGAAAAATATACTAATATTATAGAAAGTAAGTAAGGAGTACGAGTAATACGCCATGATAACATTAAAGATTTAACGTTAGTTCTTAACAAAAACAACTCGTCCTTAATTGCTTTTGCGCTTATAATATCTTTCAAGATCATATTTTGTAATATCCTTCCACCCTTGATCAAATAAAATTTTATATTTTCCATTCTCCTCTTCTACAATATAATCTCTCCCATTACCTTTATTGGTCCATTGTGTAGCATTGGTATCTGGATGAGTAGTTAAATAACCCTCTGCACGAATAGTTTCAATTGGTAAACCAGAGTATACTTTATTTACTAAACCTAACGATTCACTATCAATGGGACCTTCTTCCTCTCTAGAAGAATAAACTTCAGCATTCAATTCTAACGGAAGACTAACAAAATTACTATTACTTGAATCGTATGTAGGGCTCTTTATAGAAAGTAAATTTCCACTTTTTAATTTTTGGTAAAAATCCAACAAACTTATTTTACCATCAATAGTATTATTTTGTTTAAACTTGAAATTATCAACCCCTCTAATTTCAAGATCTGTATGGGATAATTTAAAATGAGGATGTTTTAAATCAACATCACTATTATCAGAAGGCACACTCTTTTTACTGTATCCACCATAAGAACTATCTATTGTAAAATCGGCAGGATCATTATTATATACAATTTTAGGAGGTGCTATAAAATCAAGTTTTTTCAAAAAATCTGTCAAATTATAGCCCAAACTAATTTTATCAGTATATATTATACTATTAGGACTATTCCCCCTACGTGTTGCAGCTCCTACAAAAAATACAGATGCACTTTCTTCTTTACCAGTAGATAAGAGACTTAAATCCCGGCCTACTTTGCTAGTGCTCCATTTAAAGGCATCAAGAGCTACCTTATTACTATTACCTACACCGCCACTAATAGACTCACTTATAATTTTTCTAGCCTCACTATCAAGATTGACATACCAATTATTAGCAGTCCAATATCCATTAGACTCAGATCCAACCCATTCTGGCTTATAACCTTCTCTTAGATATTTATTGCCTAAAAAATCCCCTGTACGTGTTATAGTTTTATCCGCATGATATTGGATTAATTGTCCATCCGAATCTTGATAACCTGTAGCAACAACTCTCTTTCTAGATTCTTCACTTGGATCAGGATTATAATACAAACCAACTTCATCATTACCAGTATAGAATGCACCATCATTTCCAACTACAGTTGGGTATCCACGCCCCTCTAAAACCTTGCCCCAAGTTTTATTCATAGGTTGAACTGTACCATCTGAAAGAGTATGATATGCCATTCCAGTGTCTGAATCAGCCCAAGTTGAAACAATATAAGGAGCTCCAACATAGATTTCATCTTCTTCACTATCTGTACTAACATTTTCACTTATACCATTATGTGATTTTCTTATTCCTAAACCATACCTGTTAAGTGTTTCTTTATCTTTCTTTTTAATATATCCAGCAACAGGAATTATTGCACTTTTTTTATAAAAACCATTATATTTAGTTCCATATTGAGCCTCTGTAGCACCAGTAATTGGAGATTTACCGATCCCATGATTTACTAAAGCCCCTAAACTTGCACTTAGCCATTGTGCTACAGCTGGATTAGATTTAGCAATTTTTTGAATTTCACCAATCAACGCTTCATTTGTTGCACCAGCATAGAAGCCACTACCAGTAGGATTTCCAGCTATACGTGCAGATGTTTCAGCAACTACTGCATGCGCTAATACCTTTGCAGCTTTTCCTTCTTTTGTTTTAGGCTCCCAATAATGGAGTTGCTCAAAAGCATCTTTAGCAAATAATCGTGCTAATTCTTGCCGTTCTTCAACCTTTTTCTTATCAAAAATAGTATCAAGTTTATTTAGACTATTTTTAGTATCTTTGGAGATCTTATTAATATCAATATTAGATGATTCTGTTGTTATTGTACCATTAGCAATAACAGATTTAGTAGTACTTTCAACTGATTTTTCGGAATCTGGCAATAATTTTGGTAATAAGCCTAGAGAGTTATATACAGCATCCTTACCTGCTTGACTTAAATTTTTAAATCCAGACACAGATGTATAACTTAAACCTGTATTACTAGATTTATATTCAGCTTTATTTTTAATATCTTTAACTGTTAAGGAATTCGTTGATAATTTATTCTTGTCTGCTTTTGCCTTACTATCAATAACAGCACCTTCTAATGTAGTATTTCCTTTAGTTGTGATATCAAATCCTTCGGAACCAGCATATAATCCAGCTTGCTCAGTAATACTAGCATAATCACTAGACATTTTACCTTTTGAATATTCTGCAGATACCCCACTTAATTGTGTACCATTTGTAGAAATGCTAAATCCAACATTTTTCTTTTCACCTCTATAGGTTTCACTATCTTGCAAGCTTTTAATTGTTAAATTACCACCTATTTGAGATTGAATAGAGTCACCATATACTTTTGATCCCACAATATTAGTATCAGCACCAGAGTTTGTAATTACTTTATTGCCTTGAACAACCGTCCCTAAATGAGTTGTTTTAACTGTAGTACCATTTTCATTTGCGTTATTATAATTAGCATCAATACCTAGTAAGCCACCACCATTAACACTAAGGTTAGCCCCGATTGACCAGCCCTTACTATCATATTTATTAGTTATTGTAGTTGTATTTATTCCAGCTTGTAGGGAGAGATTTCTACTTGCATCTAATTCAACAGATTTTCCTCGAATGGTTTCCCCTATAGCCACTATATCTCCTGAATCAGCTGTAGTTGGTTTTGTAACTAATTTAATTCCATTATCAGATACTATATGCCCTCCTGCATATTTACTACTATCCAATCTTGATTCACTTCTACTTTTACTGGAGCCAATACTTACATGAATATTTGCTAATCCATCTTTTTTTGCCCGTTTATTTTCTTTGTATTGCTTTTGATCTTTATTTATGTCGTTTAAGTCATTATTGCCTTTTTCCTGTTCATATTTTGCTTCTTTAGATAGTCTATTTCTTTCTTTTACTAATTCATTTCTAGTTTTATCACTTAAATTATTATTTTGTAGAAGACTATCAATTTCTTTTACTTTTTGTTCTTTAAGTATTCCAGACGCTATTAATTTTTGTGCTTCTTCTCGTACAAAATCAGGAGTAAAGTTTTTATACTCTTGAATCTTACTATAACCTTTTTTAAGTTCTTTACCAGCTTCAAGAGATTCTAAAGTGCCTAATCGTTTATCATCACGACTATTGGCTTTACGTTGTAATCCACGTGCAGTAGTCAATGCTGATGCAATAGAGCCACCTAAGCTAACAGTTAAACCAGACTGTTTCTCTTCATGCACCTGTTTCGACGCCATAGTATCATGTTTACCATCAAGTGTTATATCTGAAGCACTAACTTCAATATCATCTTTACCAATTAAGTCAGTACTAGTTAGATGTGCCTTATTATTAGCATCAATACTAATCTTTCCATTAGCAGAACCAATTAATGTATTTACATTAGTTTTAGAATTTTCATCTAATGTATCAGTCACTTTTTTACTGCCAATAGTAAATCCTATACCAGCGCCCATTAAGCCAGATTTTTTACTATATTGATATACATCATCACGTTGTGTTTCTTCACCTGAATCTGTACGTACATCATTACCCGCGGATACTGATACATCTTTTGTTCCTAAAATATTAGAGCCTGTTACCGAAACATTACGATTAGCTTTCACATTAATCATATCGCCACCAATCGTAGAAGATAAAACACCTGTGTGCTCGTGATCTGTACGTATGATATTAGTTTTACGAGATAGTAAACTTTTTTCTTTATACTTTAGACCATATTCATCACGACTATAGCTTTTTCCATTAGTGATAGTAACATCATTTCCTGCTTCAACAGATGTTAAGCCATGTTCACTATTAACAATACCATTGCGGATATTTACATCATTTCCCGCACGTAAAGTAACATTGCTATCACTTAAAATAGCTGTACCTAATTCTGTACGGCGGACAGTACGATTATAATTATCACTATTAACAGTCATATCCTTTTTAGCAGATAATGCCTCAGTTGTTAGATTAATATTCTGACCAGCCTCAATCGTTGCTTTAGAATTTTCCCCAGCATGAACAATGGCACCTTTAAGGTTAACATCTCGTTTAGCAGATAAAAGCAAATCACCTTTTTCGCCTACACCTATAGTACCTTGGCTACCAACAATATCGTGGTGTTCTAATTTATCTACATGGGTACCTACATTTATATCACGACCGGCATTAATAGTAACCTGTTTATTACCATGAATATTACCTGTATTAATTACATCTTTAGATGTTTTAATAGTAACATTACGTCCATCTATACGGCCTGTATTTTGTACAGCATTAGCTCCTAATACAATTGTATCTGCAGTCATAATGCCTTGATTTAACATATCAGTGTTAGTATGACTAACAATAGCCTTACCACTAATAATACCACCCATTGCATCCATTGATTTTGCAGGTTGTTTCGCTAAATATACTTTAGGGTATAGAACTTGTTGAGCTTTTCCATCTACTACAACCGTTTTAGTTTCTAACCATACCATATCAGTTGTTATAGCTTCCATTTGTTCTTTGGATAAGGCAATTCCTGGAGCTAATTTAAAAGCTTTACCAAAGGCTATGCCGGCCTCTAATAACGCTTTGTATTCAGCCTCATTATCTGTATACCCTTCTAAATATTGTTTGCCTGTAGCTGATACAATTTGCTCATTTATAAGCTGCTGCTCATAGAATCCATCACCTAAACGTTTTAATCTTCTTTCTGGATCATTTGCTAAGGCATCAATCATATATTGAGAAGATAAAAAATTCTTACGATTTGTAAAAGCGGAGTCCGTTTCTATCAAAGCATTAGCTGTAATATCTGGATGAATCTGATATAGTGCCTCTGTTGGTAAGGATAAACCATCTATAGTATGACTTTCTTTACCTTTTCCACCACCTAAACCATAGGGATCTAAACTATCATTAACCTTAGCAATAGTAGCTTTAGACAAATTATCTTCAGCATGCTCTTTAATAGCTCCTATTGGCTTCACATTTGCTTCAGTAATAGTTGGAGTCATATAGACTTCTTGTTTCCATCGTCTACGTTTCTTTTTTCCGCCCAAATGGTGACTTTTAGGAACATCTTTTGTATAACTTTCTTGTGTAGTACCTGTTATAAAGGTCTTATCACTCATAGAGTCAGATATATTTTCTATTCGTCCCTTAGTTTGAACCGTCCCCCCAGAAATCACCTTACTATTTTCATTATGGAGAATACCTGTTATTACAACATCACCGCCACTACTAATAACACCTGGGTCATCATGAGTTATTTCTTTATGTGTACTCTCTGTTTCGGTACGGATAATAGTAAATTCATTAACACGATTTTCACGCTTATCCATCTCTTTGTTATAAGCTTCGTCTTCAGTAGTTTTAACAGGTTTTACATGTGGTGTACCATAACCACTTTTATCATCAGCATAAGGGAATTCTGACTTATCAAATACCTGTCCTTCTAATTTATGATGTCGATGAGTAACTTTAATTTTATCAGAATTTTTAGTAATGCCATCTGAAACACGCTTTGCACCTAATGCAACATTGTTATTTTCTACAATGGGAGCATCTATTTTTATAGCTTTTTCAGATTTAATTGTAGCCCCTGTATTATGGATCCCCTCTTTAGCTGTAAGGTCCATAGTACCACCACTATAGATGAAACCTTTACCCGTATTATTGATTGTATCGGTATTTATATCAACGTGATTACGGCCTGCAATGACACCAGACTTATGAGTATCTAATTCTTTTTTTATGGCAGTAACTTTCTCCTGTGCTTCATCATAAGTCTTTGTTAACTCTTTAATACGTTGACGATGTGCTTCTAACTCTGTTTTAGTTTTATATTTTGTGATATCAGCATTCCATTCAGCATCAAGATCATGTTTAGCCTTTTCTAAATCTTTACCAGCTTTATGGTAACTCTGTTCTATTTCAGAATTTGTATGGTTAATAACTGTCTTTGCATCAATAGCTACAGTATCACCATAAATGCGTCCACCTTCATGATTATCTACGGATTTAGCTTTTATGGTCGTAGTCTTTCCAGAGTTAATAAGACCACTATTATTTAGTATTTCTTGGCTATTTACAGTCGTAGATACATCACCTTGAACCACACCACTATTGTGAATGGCAATGCTTTGTCCAGCTAACGTAGTGTTGCCATTACTCGTAACACCACCGTCAACTATAATTTTGCCATCACTAGTAATACTAGATGCTTGTGTAGAGCTGACTACACCTTTAATATTTACACCAAGACCAGTATTGGTACCTTTCATGGTAATAGAATTAGCATACATACCACCAATAGCAGAGACATCTAAACCAACATTGCTAGAATCACCAATCTTTTGAGTGTCTAATGTATTAGCATCTACTCTATTCTTGCCAGTACGTGTTTCAATTGTGTTAGCCCACACTCCGGCATTTACATTAGTTGCTTCTGTTAAAATTTGTAGCGAGTTAGCATCTTTAGCATTAAGACCATTTCCATTAATAGAAATACGTCCTTGCTCTACGCGATAGGAGTTTAAATTTCCCTTTGAATCATATTCTGTTTTACCTGTAGTTAATACTGCCCGATCTGTATTGATAAAGCCACCGCCGTCTACAGTAATACCATTTGGATTGGCTACAACTACTGAAGCTTTACGACCTGCTACCTCAATAAACCCTTTCATCTCAGTTGGATTATGTGATGTAACCTCGTTAACAATAACATTGGCCGAACCGCGCATCATATTAGGATTACCAGGTACATATCCACCTAATTTTGTATTACCCATTTGGTAGGAGTTGTTAAGAATTACACCATTTTACGGTACATTAAAATTAGTGTAATCATTTCTAGATACTCCACCAACAGAAGGTCCTGCAACATTTACTAATGTAATACCATTACCAGCTTGTCCAACCGTAGCTTGTCTTTCATGTGGTGCATTTGTGTCAACCTCGATAGGGTTTGCTGCATAGGCAAATGGTACTACTAATGGGTCTACAATCATTAAACCCATAGTAAGCCATATGGCAATTTTATATTGTAATCGTTTTTCTTTCATAATTACTCTCTCTATTAATACATATACTCAAACTATTTAGAATCGTATACCAGCTTGGAAACCTGTAGTGACAGAGTCTGTCCTATAACCACTCGGTTTATATAATGGAACGCCAACAAATACATCATAGAACAATCCAGATTTAAACTGCCCTTTCATCCCTAAACTAGTACCAGCGATAAATTTACCTGTTAATATATCTGTACTTGGACCATATACAGCGCCAAAATCTACATTAGCATAAACACTTGATCGCCATTTAGGAATATAGCTAGCAACTTCATTACGCATATACCAACCGCTTTCAGCCATTAATGTATTCTCACCATCAAACCCTTGTACTGTATATCGATTACCAAGGCTAATCATATCTCTAGAGAATAAACGTTTATCCCCTAATGTCCATTGTCCATGGAATGATGTAGTAATACTTGCTGGTCTATGCCCCCATGTACGAGGTATTTGATAATCCACATCTACTAAAAGTTGTGTAAATCGAGTACTTGGTGCTCCATTACCATATTCAGGTTGTGAACCAAACCAGCCAACGCCTTGTTTAATAGCCGCTCTAGAATATAATGTATTTTGCTTAATATATCTTCGTTCTGATAAACCGAATTCTACAGAAGCTGTATTAGCGCGTTGTACAGCAACCTCCACATCATTGATATAATTTTTCGCATTACGCTTGCTAATAATAATATCCCAACTACGTTTAGTCGTTCGATCTCGATGAAATACATGATTCCAGGAGCCTCTAACTGTCTTAGCATGACTAGAACTAATAAATGGAGTAGCCATAGAATTAATCGTTTGGTGATATTTCATATCACTATAGGAGATACTAAAAGTATCCTTCCCTCTAGGTATGGAATACGAAATAGTATGATTTCTGGTACCTTTATGCTCACCGTCTTGAACTGCATCTCGATTAACACTTAAATTTAAAGCATCGTTAGCATTAAAGACTCGATCAATACCAACTGCTGCAGTCCACTGTAGTTTTCCAGTTTCTTTTAGTCCAGAATCATCTATGGATACCATTCCATGAATAGGTGGCTTTTTAGTCGTTTCAAGCACAATATTAGTAGCCAATGGTTTAGAACCAGGTTCAAGCTCAACAGAAACATTTTGAGAGCCTAGACGCTTCATTTGCTCTATACCTTGCTCTATATTACGAATATTTAAGATATCCCCTTCGCGAATAGGAAATGCATTTTCCCATGGCAATGGTTGTACATACGTTTTATATAATACAGACTCAACTCGACCTAGTTGTAAATTGAATTGTAAACTACCTGAAGCTAAGGATTGAGATGGAATGCCTATTCTAGAAGTAACATAACCACGCTCAATAAGTGCACTATTTAATCTAGTAGATAAGTTATTTACATCTTCAACTGTAAGTTTACGATTCATAAATGGTTTAATTGTTTTTTGTAGAAAACCAAATTCTTTAGGTACATCTAATTGGAGCTTCTTTTTCTGTGCCGCATAATACAATGGACCTTTAATCAAGCGTGCACTTGCTGCAGAACTATTATCTACAAATGTAGTCTGATCCATAGTTGAA
Source organism: Veillonella rogosae JCM 15642 (assembly GCF_002959775.1). Taxonomy (GTDB): domain Bacteria; phylum Bacillota; class Negativicutes; order Veillonellales; family Veillonellaceae; genus Veillonella; species Veillonella rogosae. The sequence continues at coordinate 48,219 of NZ_PPCX01000015.1, forward strand.
TTTGTCATATCATCATATGTTAATTGTGTAGATTGACTAATAGGCTCTTCAACAATACGTATTTGAGATACAAAAAAAGATGGTCCTACATGTGCTGGCTGTTGTGCCGGTACTGTATAACCACCTTGTGATGATAAAGATCCAGATGTAATATCTATTCCACCTGTTTGTACTGTAATTCGTCCCTCTCCAAGCCGTGCCTCTCTCGCTAATTGCTGTTCTCTTGCTCTATCTAGTTGTGCTTGTGTATCAATTGGTTTAGCACCATATATATGTATTGGTAGCATACAAGCTAAACTTAGACAGAAAAATAGCTTTCTTTTCTTCATATATCCTCTCTTTAGACAAATAATAAATAAACTCCTAATTTATTATATTTTGTTTTTTTTTTAGGAAGTCAATGTAAGTAATATGAAGATGTATTATCTCTGTATATAATTATTATATTTTTATAAACAAAAATATTTATTTTTTATCCAAATAACATTTATTATAATAATTTCTTAGTATTATCAACTATAAAACATTTTCAACATTAATGAATTCAGTACACTTTAGAGAAAAGAAGTATAGGGCATCATTTTTAATATATTTGTAGTAATGTTATGGGGCCCCATCAAAGTATTCTAGATATCAAGAAAATAAAATCACTTATGTATTCACATATTCATATCCATATAACCAAAAAGAATATAATTATAAAAGCTAATACTATACTATATTCATCACATTAATTTCTTAAAAACTCCTTATTTTTCCTATACTTCTAGGGGTATGGGGTTTATTGACACCTCTTTTACCCTTTGTTACGATTGGCTTAAGGTTATATATATGCAATAAATCTACATTTTTCGATATAGCAAAATTATGTAAATAATTGCATACCCCTGTAGTTTTAGTTTTGGATAGGAGTATAGAAATGAAAAAACAATTAGCATTAGCATCCGCTATTCTAGGTCTTGCCGTATCTGTTGGCGCACCTGTTGTATCTCATGCAGCATACCAATTAAATGAAGAAGTAAAAAATCCTACACCTGCATTAAAAGAGGCATCCACTATTGGTGTTCGCACACATGAAACAAAAGAGCTTCAAAATCTTCAAAACAAAGATGCTATCGTAGTTATGAGCTTTGGTACAACTTATAAAGAAACTCGCGCAAAAACTATTGATGCTACTGTAGCAGCTATTCAAGCAGCTCACCCTAACACTAAAGTAGTAACTGCTTTCACAAGCCATATCATTCGTGATCGTATCCAACAAAAAGAAGGCATTACATACCCTACACCAGAAGAAGCTTTAGACCAATTGAAAGCTGAAGGTTATACACGCGTTGCTCTTACATCATTAGATGTTATTCCTGGTATGGAATATAACTACGATGTAGCTGTTTATAACCTTTACAAAAACAACTTCAAAAAAATGACATTAGGTACTCCACTTATGTACTGGATGGGTCAAGAAGGCCAAACTGATGAAGTTATTCAAACAATTAAGGCTGTACAATCTCAATTCCCTAAATTAGGCAAAGAAGATGCTGTTCTTATCATGGCTCACGGTACTCCAGATCCTGCAAATGCTTACTATTCTGTAATTCAAGACCGCATCCATACTCTTGGCTTGAAAAATACATTCATCTACACTGTAGAAGGTACTCCAAATCTTGAACAAGTTATCCCTCAATTAAAATTACATGGTATTAAGCACGTTACATTGATGCCATTCATGATGGTTGCAGGCGACCATGCTAACAATGACATGGCTGGTGATGAACCAGATTCCCATAAATCCATCCTTGAAAAAGACGGCTTCAAAGTAGATACTTACCTTCATGGTTTAGGTGAAAACCAAAATATCCGTAACTTGTTTGTTGAACGTGCAAACGAATCTTGGGACGCATTACAAAAATAATCCATTTAACTAGTATCGTTATCAATCTATAACGTACATAGGAGTACATCATGAGAAAACTACTACTCGGTAGTATCGCTTTGGTAATGATTGTACTAGCACTAGCTGGGTGTGGTAAAACCACATCCAGCTCTTCTGCTACTACGAAGGAATTGACCTTTAATGGTCAAACCTATACTGTACCAAAAGATCCACAAAAAATTGCTGTATTATCTAATTCTGTTTTATCTATGCTTTATGCTGTCGATGGCAAAGCCATTAGCCGTGCCAATACAACGGATAAATTAGCCCCAGAATTAGAAGCTCTACCCGCTCTTGGTCAAACTGCAAATATCAACATGGAACAACTATTAGGCTTGAAGCCAGATGTGGTATTGGGTTTAGTAAATCAACATAAAAAATATGAATCCCAATTACAAGCTAATAATATTCCAATCGTACTTTTTGATTACGATGGTATTAAAGATAATGTACCAATGTTAACATTCCTTGGCGAGTTAACCAATCATCAAGACAAGGCTAAATCTGTTATTACTACCTATGAAAGCAATATCACCAAGGTAAAAGATGCAGTTAAAAATCAACAGCCTGCACGTGTTGCCGTGTTACGTGCCACAGGGAAAGGTGTAACTGCCGAAACTGATGAAGCAGTGACTGCATCTATGGTAAAAGAACTAGGTATGACAAATGTTGTTGCCTCCCACCTAGAGGGTACAACCAAGGATAAAACTGTCCCTTACTCTCTTGAAACATTGACGGCAGATAATCCTGATATTATCTTTGTTGTTACAATGGGCAAAGAAGAAGAAATTACAAAAGCCATGAAACAAGCTATGACAGATAATCCTGCATGGGCTAATTTAAAAGCTGTACAAAATAACCGCGTAATATATTTACCATCTAAACTATTCCTATTAAACCCAGGTCTACAAACACCTGAAGCTATGGCACGTTTAGTTAAAGAAGCATACGGTATTAATGTTACATTCTAACATATTGCATCATGCTAAAGAGGGCATCCCCCAAATAGGGAATGCCCTCTTTTTCTATTAGTATCAAGCTACTCAACTAATCCTTTTACACGCACATATTTTTTATTATCAAATGTATCAAGTTGTACATCTACAGAGAAAACATCTCTAAACAACTCATCTGATATTATTTTATTTGTTTCTCCTGACGTTACTAAATAGCCTTCTTTTATAACAGCCATATAATGTGAATATTGAACCGCCTGTGTTAGTTCGTGAAGTACCATGAGAACGGTTAAATTTTGTTCCTTATTTAAGCGTTTCAATAACTCCATAATTTCTAATTGGTGATTAATATCTAAATATGTTGTTGGTTCGTCTAATACTAATAATTTTGGTTGCTGTGCTAGCGCCATAGCAATCCAAACCCGTTGCCGTTCGCCACCAGATAGAGATGGTATGAGCTGATGACGAAGATGATCTGTTTTCGTAATAGACAATGCATAGTCTACGATTTCTCTATCCTCTTTCGCCGTATTCTTCCACCACGTTTGGTACGGATAACGACCACAGTACACAAGCTCCTCTACGGTCATATCCTTTGGCATATTCGGTACTTGTGGCAAAAATGCCATTTGCCGTGCCAGATGATTTTGAGAATATGATTGTAACGGTTTATCAAAAATGGTAATACATTCATGAGGACTATAAATATATCCGATCATAGATCGTAAAAGCGTACTTTTACCACAACCATTAGGCCCTATTAATGTCGTAATTTTACCAATAGGAACCGATACATTAATGTCATGTAGAATATGACGATTACCAAGAGTTACGGATAACTGTTTTACATCAATAGCGGTATTCATTAGTTATCCCTCCTCAACAGATACAAAAAGAACGGCGCTCCAAAAAATGCCATAATAATGCCCACTGGTACCTCTATAGGGCTCCACATAACACGTCCTATTGTATCACTAACAACAAGAACTAGTGCGCCTAATAATGCGGATCCAGGCAGTAAATATGCATAGTCGTTACCGATTATAAGACGTAACATATGGGGAATAACCAAACCTACAAATCCTATAAGCCCAGCTATACTTACAGCACCAGCCGCCAAAAGAGCAGCCACTGCAGTCATAATAAACCGTGTTTGTTCTACCTTAAGGCCTAATCCCTTTGCAGTTTCATCACCTAAACTCAAAATGGTAAGTCGTTTAGCTCCTAAACAGGCAAAAATAAGACCAATTATAGCATATGGAAACAGCACTTCTACCTGAGGCCAACTGCGTGCAGCGAGTCCCCCTACCATCCAAAGCAATGCCCCTTGTACACGATCACCGAAGAATACAAGTAGTGCTGAAATACCTGAGCCTAAAAAGGCTGCGACCGCAACACCAGCTAAGATAATACGACTAGGTCGCACTCCATTTTTCCATGCTAATGCATACACCATGAGTGCTGCAGCCATAGCACCTAAAAAGGCCACTAAAGGAACTATATGATCATACCCAGGAAATAAAATAAATATGATAACACCAGCTAGTCCTGCACCAGAGGATACCCCTACAATTTGTGGATCCGCCAGTGGGTTTTTCATAACTGCTTGTAATATAGCCCCCGATACTGCAAGACAGGCCCCTACCAAAGCAGCCACAATATTACGGGGCAAACGAATATTCCAAATAATCTGTGAAGCCGTATCTGTTAATTCATCAGACCATAACGTTCTCCATATCTCTGCTAGCGATACAGGTGTAGAACCCCAGATAAGAGATATAATCATACAAGCTATCACTGCAATAAGTAAAACAATGATAACAGATAAACGAAAGGCCTTTCGTTCATTAATAGACTCCATACGAACCCCCTCTCCATATCTTCATATACAAAATAAGTCATTTTGAAAATTCTATATTTTAGACCTAGTAACAGCGATTTTAGAGATACTACCAATTAAAAATATTTATTTTTAACTGGTAGTATCTAAGAAAAGAGCACACTATTGCTAGAAAAAATATTACTTTTAACTGGTAGTATCTAAAATATACAGTAAAACCCGAATCGCAGAACTACAAAAAATACGATTCGGGTTTTGTATTATTTAGATTCTTTACCTTCTACAAAAAGCATGTCATTGCGTTTTACATCTGTGTAAAGCAATGCATTACATACGGAAGCAGCGATTGGGCTACCACCTTTGTTACCTTTTACAGTGATGTAAGGAACTGGGGATACTTCCATCAAATAATCTTTGGATTCTGCAGCGCCTACGAAGCCTACAGGGATACCAATGATAAGAGCTGGTTTAATACCTTCTTCAAGAGCTAAGCGCAATACTTCGTACAATGCAGTAGGAGCATTGCCAATAGCTACGATTTGGCCTTCTAATTGTTTGCCAAATGTACGCATAGCCGCGATGGAACGAGTTACACCCAATTCTTTAGCCATTTTAGCTACGTTTTCATCTTTGATCAAGCAGTGCACTTCGTTACCACGAATTTTAAGAGCTGGTTTGGAAATACCTGTGCGCACCATTTCTACGTCAGTGTAAATGTTAGCACCGTTTTCCAATGCTTCAATACCTTTTTGAACAGCATCAGGGCTCATTTTTACGAGTTGTGCGTATTCAACGTCACCAGAAGCATGTACAGTACGGGATACTACGCGTACTTCATCATCTGTTAAACCTAAATCTTTTACATAATCGTAAATGATTTGCATACTTTTATCTTCAATCTCTTTAGGATTTTTAACGTAATCCATTAGTGTCCTCCCATAATTTGAAAAATTCATCATTCGTTGATACCACGTGGCTTTCAAGTTTAACACGGGGTCTATCAATAACAATAACATGGATACCAAGATCCATAGCTGCTTGTAATTTTGTATCAGCACCACCTACAAGACCAGAGTTTTTCATAACTACAACGCTAGCCTTTGTATCGTGGAACATGATGCGGTTCATATCGTAAGAAAATGGACCTTGTACAGCAACAATGCGTTTAGGACTTACATTGAGGTCTTCCATCATTTGTAACACCTCTGCAGTTGGCAAAATACGTGTCCATACTTCGCAATCTTGCAAGGCTTCAGATTTAGCAAAGATGTGCATTGTCTTACTACCAGTAGTCAAATACACATGGTTATTATTTTCTTTTGCTAACTTGCCTGCCAAATTCGCTGCTTCAACTTCATCCACTACGATATGTAATTTATCATACTCTGGCAATGGTACCTCTTTACGTTCAAAACGAACGAATGGAATACCTACTGCCTTGGCTGCCTCTTGTGCCGTTGCGGTCACAACTGCGGCGTACGGATGGCTTGCATCGATTAATAGGCGTACATTGTGCTCCTTAATCAAGTTCTGCATAGCCTGTTGATCAAGACGACCCGTATGTACAGTAATGCCTTTATGGGCAGCAAGCTCTGCACCATATTGACTAACAACCGTAACAAGCACATCTTCACCTGTCCGTTCTTGAATATCTACCGCTAAGGTGCGACCATCCAAGGTACCGGCAATGACCCAAATCATAATTTGTAGCCTCGAGGAGTAATCATGCGACCATTTTCAACATAGGTTTGGCTGTTACCGATGATAACAAGTGTTTGCATATCTACTTCTTCTTTTGTGAAGTTTTCAAGGTCAGAAATTACCATTTGTTGACCTGGACGACCTGCTTTTTGCACGATACCAACAGGTGTTTTAGGGTCGCGGTATTGAAGAACGATTTCGCGAACTTCATCTAAGTGAGTAACACGTTTTTTACTGCGTGGGTTGTACAGAGAGATAACCATGTCGCCTTGTGCACAAAGGTCAGCACGTTTTTTAATAAGATCCCATGGAGTCATCAAGTCACTCAAGGAAATGACTGCAAAGTCATGCATCAAAGGTGCACCCAATACAGATGCTGCTACGTTTACAGCACTAAGACCAGGTACGATGTCTACGGAAGGACGTTTTTCAGCTGGCACTTTATTAGCAAGTTCCAACACAAGACCTGCCATTCCGTATACGCCGGAGTCACCAGAGGATACTACTACCACTTGATGACCTTCTACGGCTAAATCAACGGCTTGTTGGCAACGATCTACTTCTTGCATCATCGCAGTACCTACAGTTTCTTTACCTTCGATAAGGTCTTTAATCAAGTCGAGGTATGTCAAATAACCTACAACACGGTCAGCCGCTAAGATAGCTTCGCGCGCTTGAGGCGTCATAAACTCTTCATCGCCAGGGCCGATGCCGATTACTTTGATGTTACCTGTGCAATGGCTACCGTTGTTTTGGGATAAATTGTTTTGTGCTGTATTAATGTTCGGCTCTTGGCCGCTAGTAATGCCGTTGTCTCGCATACGTTTCCTACTCCTATAGTTCCTTTTACAAAATTAGATTCTTTTAATTCTTCTTTTTCAATGAGTGGTGCCATCTCGTCCTGTGTATAGAACACGATAGGCCACCCCATAATTTGCATCGCCTCTAAGAGGCCTACCTCATCTTGTTTAACGATGACCGATGCTGCCGTTACAAGGCTCTTTGGTGAAAGCTTATGTGTTGCTAGCGACTGTTGTATAGCATCAAGAATTAATTCCTTTGGCGTATCTCGACGACAGCCAATGCCCATCGTATAGGTACGAGGGCGCAAAATCAATTGATGACCATACTCCGCAATTACTTTGTCTGTAATAACTACGCGAGAAGAACCTTCTTCAGTGCTTTCATTTTTACATGGAATGGAGGCAAGTTCCTCTAGAGAAACAACATGAACCATACCATGCTCACCAATATGAGCTTTCGCAGCTTGTTCTAAATGCTCTGCATTCGGTAAGCTAGCATCGATATAATAATCAACTCGCTCTCCTCCAACGATGGCAGAGTTCACATTGATTAAGGTTTGAAAATCGTCGACCAACAGATGCTCGTGGCGCGCCAACACGTCAGGCGCTGGCAATCCGTTTACATCCGTTGCGGTTGTAATGACGGGGTCCGCATCGATGGCCAGCGAAATGGACTGCGTCCATTCGTTGGCGCCCCCAAGGTGCCCAGACAATAAGCTAATCACATGGTGTCCTACTTCGTCCATTACGACTACAGCAGGATCTTTGGATTTATGCTCAATATACGGTGCAATCATACGCACTACGATACCGAGTGCCATAATACAAAGTACTTGGTCGTAATCCTTGAAAACCTGTCCAATATGGTTTTTCAGGGAATCAAAATAAATAGCCTCACCACCAGAGGGACGGTTTTCCTTTTCAAAGCAATCCGCATGGGGTGCCACCAAAGACTTGATGCGTTGACCTAGCTTTGCACCTCGTTCAGATACAGAGAGAATAGCCGTTCTATTCTTCTTAGCTCCAGTCGTAGATGCAACAGTTTCTAGTTCTTTCATCATACTAGTCCTTAGCACTGCGGTACATATGAGCAAAGCCTTTGTCGTAGAGTTTAGATAATTCGTATTCGCTATCTAATACATGGCTTACTACAATCATAGCTTGGCGCAATACGCCTTCTTTCGCTACGATATCCGCAATGGTTTCCAATGTGCCACGGATAATGCGTTGGTCTGGCCAAGAAGCTTTTACCACGATTGCCACTGGAGTCGTTTTGTCATAACCTCCCTCGATGAGTTCAGCTACAACCTTATCTAACATTTGAACGCTAAGGAAAATACACATTGTTGCTTCATGAGCTGCTAACATGCGCAATTTTTCCTTTGGAGGCATCGGTGTACGGCCTTCCATGCGTGTAATGATAACTGTTTGGGACACATTAGGTAATGTGTATTCTTGTTTTAATGCCGCTGCTGTAGCAAGGAAAGAGCTTACACCTGGCACAACTTCATAAGAAATGCCCATGCCAGCTAGTGCATCCATTTGCTCTTGAATAGCACCGTAAATAGCAGGGTCACCTGTATGAAGGCGAACTACACTTTTACCAGCCTCAACAGAAGCTTTCATAACAGCCAATACCTCATCAAGGTTCATGGTAGCACTGTTATAGATTTCACAGCCTGGTTTACAAGCCTCTAAAATAGCAGGGTTTACCAAGGAGCCAGCGTATATAACAACGTCTGCCTCTTGCACTAAACGATACCCTTTGCGAGTGATTAACTCAGGATCCCCAGGGCCTGCGCCTACGATATGTACATCAACCATATTACTCTCCTTCTGCGATACGCGTTGCAGATACAATGAAAATTGGGCTCAAAGGATCTAACAAATGATATGGACCAGCCTTGCGGTAACGGCTGATAGACATTTGGTAACCTTCATAGGTGAAAGGACGACCTTTCAACTCTTTAAGAATTGTGTAGCCAGTTTCCATTGTTACAGCAGTTACAACTAGACGGCCACCAATTTTTAATAGACGTTGTGCCTCATCCATGATGCCTGTCATACCACCAGCACTACCGCCGATGATAACCGCATCAAGCTCAGGCAATTCTTCCATGCCTTCAGGAGCTTTGGACTTGATAACAGTCATATTATTTACATTGAATTTCTTCATATTTTCATTGATAAGGTCGATGCCTTTATCAAAGCGCTCAATCGCATATACATGACCTTTAGGAGCTGCCAAGGCTGCTTCAATGGAGATAGAGCCCGTACCAGCACCTACGTCAAGAACGATGCTATCCTCCTCGATGCGTGCCTCGTTCATAACGGCTTTGCGAATCTCGCATTTCGTCATCGGCACGTCACCGCGGATAAATTCCTCATCAGGAATTCCGAAAAAATGTCTCATCCTAGTACCACCATTACAGAATGACCAAAGCCTTCAAGCTCAGTTAATACCTCTAACGTAGAGTCTACGATTTTTTCATCATCATAGCTCAAGCGTTCAAGGGCTGCTGCTCTCGTTTCTTTTGGCCAGCCTGCATCTATTAAAATACGCGCAATATGCGCTGGATTATATTCTGGATCCGTCAAGAACCCCATCTTTTTACCTGCTTCATATACGAGTTTCTCCGGTGCCGGTTGGCGACCGTGAAAGCTCATTAAATCCGCATCATGCCAGACCTCATTAAGTCGTGCGAAAGCAAAGGTCATAGAACTAATGCCAGGCACAACCTCAATAGGGTTAGCAGTAAATTTCTTTTTCAAATACGGTAACAAGCTGTAGTAGCCTGTATCACCGCTTACCATAACTACAACATCATGGCTATTGAGTTCATGCTCAATTTGCTCAGCCAGTAAGCTAAGCTTACCCGTTACAGGATATGTAATTTGGCCAGGCTCTTGAAAGTCCTCTAAAGAACGTTCACTACCTACCAATACTGTGGCATGTTTAATTAAATTAAGGCCTCTAGGCACCACATAATCAGGATTACCCGGACCAATGCCTACGATATACAAGGTATGTGCCATTGTTCAAGCTCTCCTATCTCTTTAGCATGCTTATCCATTGCCAAAATCTCGCCCTTTAAGGTGGTAATAATGATACCTACCTCTGCTTCATTAGCAATGTATCGCTCACTACGTAACGATGCACGATCTACCACACGTTGGTACACCCCAGTCAGTCCTTCGCGTTCCAAAATAGGGAACGTAGACTCTGTTGTTTGGCAATTAAATAGCTCTTCACACACCGCTTGGGATGCCCCTTCTAAAGCGGCATAGGCTACGATACTTTCCATGCGACCATCACTCATGCGATTGTGGGTATGGAAACTACCACTAGCAAGTTTTATTAGCTTACCAATATGACCGATAATCAAAATACGCTTGAAGCCAATTTGTACTGCCTTTTCAAGCATAAAGCCAATAAAGTTGCTCGTTTCTGCCATTTGGTTCTTATGTATACCAAGTACTTGTTCCGCCAGATCCTGACCGATACGGCCTGGCACGAGAACAGCCGTTTCACAACCATTAGCTTTCATAACCTTTAGCTGAGGTACTAACGAGTTCTTGAACCCTTCTTCACTCATAGGTTTAACGATACCCGTAGTACCGATAATGGAAATACCACCTTCGATACCCAGGGTATGATTTAACGTTTTCTTGGCTAATACCATACCATTTGGTACGCTCACCGTTACTGTTACACCTTGGCCATGTACACAATACTCTTCAAAGACGATGTTCATCATCGCCCTAGGCCCTGGATTGATAGCCGGTTCTCCTGGCGGCATCGCAAGGCCCGGTTTCGTTACCGTCCCAACGCCAAAGCCCGCTCGGAATCGTAGTTCACCAGTATCATCAAGAGTCACCGTCGTTTCCACATCATTGCCATGGGTTACATCAGGATCGTCGCCGCCGTCTTTCATAACGGTCACCTTAGCCTCTGTATCGGATATGACCTCTACCTGTTTGATAGGTACCTCAATATACTGACCTTGAGGATTTTCAATGACCACTTGATCCACGATGTTCTTATCTAAGAGGGCCAATAAACCAGCTTTCATACCTGCCGTAGCACATGAACCTGTGGTATAGCCACCCTTCATGTCCTCTACTTTCATAAGGCCTCCTACACCGATAGGGTTAGCAACTCCCATGAATCAAACTAACTCTATCTTATGGACATATGTTATTAGGAACGGAAGTTAACGAATTGCAATTCTACAGGGATATCCAATTGTTTTAACATTTGGATTACTGCTTGCAAATCATCTTTATCCTTACCAGATACACGCACTTGATCCTCTTGGATAGATGCTTGTACCTTAATTTTCATGTTTTTAATTGCTTTTACTACTTCTTTAGCATTTTCTTTTGTAATGCCTTTTTTAATAGTAATGATTTGGCGAACTGTAGCACCAGCAGCTGGTTCAACTTTGCCATAGTCAAGATTTTTAATCGCTACGTTACGTTTAACCATTTTGCCTTTTAAAACATCGATAATGGCATTCAATTTATATTCATCATCACCGATGATTTTGATAGTGTCGCCTTCAAGACTGATTTCTGCTTTGGAGCCACGGAAATCATAGCGCGTACCAATCTCTTTTTTCGCTTGGTTTACCGCATTATCTACTTCCTGCATATCCACTTCGGACACAACGTCAAAGGAACAATCTTTAGCCATTTTATACCTCCTACACCTGAACCCGTTGGGCATGGGGTTCATAGCATTACTTTCATCATCCTCATATTCCAAGTGAAAGTGTAAAACTACACCAAATCGGAATATATCTCTATAATTATACCTTATAACAGGCTTATTTTCTAGGTAAATCGATATTTTCAATTATAACTATTAGTACAATAAAATTACGACAAAACTAATGATATTTAAAAGTCTTAATAAGCTAATATAAAAGAATATACCCAGCAGCAATATATATCATATATCACTACTGGGTATTTATTAATAAATATAGTAATTATAAAAATTACAGATTATCGTGTAGGTAACACAATATTTTGACCAGATGGTTTACTTGGATTCATTGCATTTGGCAAATCTTCAACAGTTGTATTTAGATCTGTATCAGCCGCTACAACAGCAACAAATTTTTGACCTGGTTCATAGTAAATATTAGTCCCCTTCATGAAGAGACCACCTACTAAGCTAACAGCCGCAGCAACCGCAACTGCACCATTGTCAGAATGACCTTTACCTTTTATTTGAGCATCTAGAGGAACAGATACACCATTAATAGTCTTAATTTCATTAATGCTAAATTCTAATCGTCCCTTACGTCCAAACATACCATTTTTTCTAGATTTAGTAATCGTACCTAATACTTCTTGATTAACTGGTATTACCACAACATCATTGATAAGAAGATTTTCCAGTGTTTTTAATCTAAATGTATTTCCTTCTTTACTTCTTCTAGAGCTAATTGGAGTAATTAATTCTAATTCAATCTTAGTATCCTTAGGAATATAAGCATGACCATTAGCAATTGAGCTTGTACGTACACTTGTAGACATTTCATCACTTTTTAAAAGTTGAATTCGATTAACACCAGATGGCATTTCCGTTTTTACAAGAGCACTATCAGTCTTAGGTTGTTCTACTACACTTTCTCCATGAACAACAGTCGGCATTAAGCAGCCTAAACTAATACAGCCTACAGCAAGAAGTTTCAAAAGAGCTTTAGAAGATTTCATATGTACCCCCAAAACAAATAAAAACATATAACTATACATTACGTGTTTAGTATAGCACATTATGAATTTTTAATGAACTTCTTGTTACAGCAAAATACAAGTCTTAAAATTATAGAGATTAATGTATATTTTATAAAAAATATTAAATAAATAACATTTACAGCACATTAACTTCATCATAGATTGGTTGAACAATCCATTCACCATTTGTATTCATTACGCCCCATTTACCTTTAGATTTTACTGGTGCATAACCATGTCTAAACATAGCTGCTTGACTGATAGTTTTATCCTTATCACGGAATAAAACCTTACCAGTTTCATCGATTAATTGATATTCAGCAGAACCTTTATGTACCCATGCATATTGACCACCAAAGACATCAATAGACATATCTTTTAATGTAGTGAATACAACTTGTCCACTATTCATATCAATTAACTGTCTATTTTCACCTTTTACAACAGACATACGTGTAGGACTAACAAAATCAATAGAATCAAATACAAATGGAACGACTTGTTTTCCTGTTACCACATTAAAGACACCAGACTTTTCATTATCTTTGTTTTTTAGCACAATTAAGCTGCTGGAATAATCCATTATACCAGCATCATAGTTACCAGGCTGAATCACGTATTGGCCTTGACGATTCATGAAGCCAAGTTTGCCTTCATTTTTAACTAAAGTACCATGCTCTGTCATTGGCCATACCGCATCATTTTTACTGTCAATTACAATGTTGCCATTACGGTCAAGATAACCACGTTTTACACCATCGTAAACTGGATTCCATGCATCACCATAGTAAAACCCACCATGATTACTTAAACCAATACCGACTGCCAAGCCAAGTAAACCACCGAAGTTAAACTTACTAATATGGCGTCTATATTCTGCTAAACCGTTCTTATATGGATCGATATCATTTGTAGGTGCTTCGAAAACTGTATTACCACTACCATCAATAGCAACTGTTTTACCTTTTGCATTTTTAACAAATGCACGATCTTCGCTAAATCCAGTATAAACCTCTTTAAATTGAGGTTCGATTACAGTTTTCCCAGACGCATCATTAAAGCCCCATTTGCTTTTTACAGAGAAAGAAGTATAGGAGCTACTTGCATACTCAGTATTATCCTTTTGAACATTGCCATCAAGAGCAGCATCAGCTATAGCTTTACGTGTATATTTATCAGTCTTATAGTGTTGATACGCTTCTTCACTATTCGCCGCTACCGCTGTACCATCACCTTTAATATGTTCTAATTCTTTTTTTCTTCTTACAAAGAATGTACCGTCCGCGGAAATGCTAGATTCCATTTCTTTAAATTGTGCCTCAAGTAATACTTTACCATCAGTACCAACTAACCCCCATTTACCACTTTGTTTAACCATAGCCAATTGGCCAAGCTTAATATAACCATCATTTGCTACTACATTTTGTAATGCTTTGATAGCTTCTGGAGCTTTTTGCTGAGGACTAATAATCGGTGCCGCTACATAATCACCTAACCGCCCAAGGCCTACAGATACAGATGCACCGCTAGATTTAGTAGAAGTTTTTTCCGTACTAGAAACCGTTGCAGAAGACGTAGATGTGGAATGTTGTTCACGTGTAACTCGAGTACTAGTAGATGTTGGTGTATCATGGTTTGTTACGGTAGTACTACTTGTAGATTCTGTGGCTGCAAAAGCTGTTGTAGACATAGCCGCCAACACACAAGCGACTAATAAGGATTTCTTGTTAAGATTCATAAACCTCTCCTTTTACAAATTAAACTCAGGTACAAAACAATAATAACTATACCAAAGCCATATATTAAAAAATATATAAAATTTATTAACATAAATTATACTATACAGACCTTCCAAAAGACAACAAAGGATGAAAAATTCTTCATTTACCATTTATTTGATATAATAAAAGCTATGAAAACAGCAACGATAATCGACTTGATTGTAGATTCTGATGTACATACACAGTCTATGAATCATATTATAAAACAACAACATATTTCTCAGCGCATGAGGCGGCGTCTACGAAACGAGGGCATCATAATCGTTAATGATGAGCCCGCCACTTGGAATACTCTAGTTCACGGTGGAGATCATCTTGTCATGAAGTTAACGCCAGAACAGGAATTCAGCCTCAGTCCTATGGATTTAGATATCGTCTATGAAGACGAGCACATCTTGGTCATTAACAAAGCGGCTGGTGTTCTTATGCATCCCACCTCGACCGTGCGAGATCATACACTAGCTAACGGAGTGCTATATTACTATCAAGAAACTCATCAGCATTATGATTTCCATCCGGTACACCGATTAGATAAAGATACATCTGGTATTGTCATCATCGCTAAGACTTCAGTAGTGCAACATGCATTTGATAAAAAGCATACACACTTCCATAAATCTTACGATGCTATCGTTGAGGGAAAACTTCCCGCTGTACCTTTAACCATTAATTGGCCTATAGGGCGTAAACCAGGTAGTATCATTGAGCGCTATTGTACTAATGAAGGAAAGCCTGCTCGCACCGATATAACCGTTATTAGCCATAATACTAGACCTATAGTTGATAAAAGTCCTATTATCGATAGTAATACTATTATCGGTAGTAACAATATGGCTGATAGGAATTGTGAGACGCACTTCACTCACCTGCAATGCTTATTACACACAGGGCGCACCCATCAGATTCGAGTTCATGTATCTCAATTGGGCTATCCCCTTGCGGGCGATGACTTATATGGGGGCCATTTAGATTATATCCAGCGCCAAGCACTACACGCAGCGCGAGTTAGCTTTCACCATCCAATGACAAATAAATGGCTCGAGCTAAGTGCGGACATGCCACAGGATATGAAAGATCTAATACAGTAATTCATAAAACAATCAACCAATCACTCAAAATTTACCCACGTGGGTCATTAAACAGAGGCTTTTTTTATGCATAAGTTATACAAAAAATATTGGCCCTTTATAGTGTTTCTTGATATACTTAATTTGATTGATATATGATTGCAATAACACTAGTATTTCATCTAGTTTTTAGTTGCTCAAAATACTGCAGTCACAGTATTAATAACAGATATGACAGGCCTAAGGGCCAAGGAGGACAACATGCCATTAGTTACTACTACAGAAATGTTTAAAAAAGCCTACGAAGGTGGCTACGCTATCGGCGCTTTCAACGTAAACAACATGGAAATCGTACAAGGTATCGTAGACGCTGCTAAAGAGGAACAATCCCCTCTTATCTTGCAAGTATCTGCGGGCGCTCGTAAATATGCGAAACATATTTACCTTGTTAAACTTGTGGAAGCAGCTCTTGAAGACAGCAATTTACCAATCGCGCTTCACCTTGACCACGGCGATTCCTTCGAAATTTGTAAAGACTGCGTAGACGGCGGTTTCACTTCCGTAATGATCGACGCTTCTCACCATGACTTCGACGAAAACGTACGCATTACAAAACAAGTTGTTGAATATGCACACGCTCACGGCGTAGTAGTAGAAGCAGAATTGGGCCGTTTGGCTGGTGTTGAAGACGATGTAAATGTATCTGATGCGGATGCACGCTTCACTGATCCAGAACAAGCTGCTGAATTCGTTCACCTTACAGGCGTAGACTCCTTAGCAATCGCTATCGGTACTAGCCACGGCGCTTACAAATTCAAAGGCGACCCTTACCTTGACTTCGATCGTTTGAAAAAAGTGGGCGAATTATTGCCTAACTTCCCAATCGTATTGCACGGCGCTTCCTCCGTATTGCCTGAATTCGTAGCTAAATGTAACGAATTCGGTGGCAACATCCCTGGTGCACAAGGTGTACCTGAAGCAATGCTTCGTCAAGCAGCTCAAATGTCCGTATGTAAAATCAACATCGATACAGACCTTCGTCTTGCTATGACTGCATCTGTACGTGAATACTTGGCTCAAAACCCATCTGAGTTTGACCCTCGTAAATACTTAGGACCTGCTCGTGATGCTATTAAAGGCATGGTAGCTCACAAAATTAAAAACGTGTTAGGTTCTTCCAACACTCTATAATCTATGGCTAGCGGATTTTTAAAAGGAACATTAATCCTCACCATAGCCGGCTTTGTGGTGAAAGCCATCGGTAGTATTAACTGGATTCTACTATCCCGTATTTTAGGCGGTGAAGGTATCGGTATCTATCAGATGGCCTTCCCAATTTATTTATTGCTATTACAAGTTTCAAGCGCAGGTGTGCCAATTGCCATCTCTATTTTGACGGCAGAGCGGTTAGCTCTCAACGACTACACGGGGGCTAAACGAGTATTTAACATTTCCTTTACAATGCTCACCATTACAGGTCTAATAGCCAGTCTTGCCATGTTCTTTGGCGCCGATTGGCTCATCTCAAGTGGTATCATTCAGGAAAGTCGTGCCTACTACTCCCTTATTGCGCTAGCTCCAGCCATCTTCTTTGTTACTTGGATATCCTGCTTCCGCGGTTACATCCAAGGTTACGAAATGATGACACCAACGGCGATGAGCCAAATTGTAGAGCAAATATTACGGGTTGTGGTGATGCTAGGTGCGGCAGCTATCTTGTTACCATACGGTTTGCCTGAGGCAGCCGGCGGTGCGAGTTTAGGTGCAGGTATCGGTGCCTTTGGTGCCTTCCTAGTCTTGTTATATTATTACTATAAATTGCCTAAGGCGCCTACTACAGGTGAAAGCTTTGAAGGTGAACGAGAATCTACTAAAGAGGTTTTATCGCGCCTCATCTGGCTTGCCTTACCAATCTCCTTAGCAAGTATTATGTTGCCATTGACGGCTAACCTTGATTTGATCATCGTACCACGTCGTTTATTGGTGGCAGGCTTCTCACTCAATGAAGCAACGGAACTATTTGGTTACTTAACAGGTATGGCGGTACCGCTTATTAACTTGGCTACCATTATTACGGCAGCCCTTGCAACAAGCATTGTACCATCTATCTCTCATGCCTTCGCTAAGCGTGATCATGAAGGTATCTACGACCGTACGGCCGGTGCTATGCGCCTATCCTTTATGGGTACTGTACCGTTCACGGTTATGCTCTATGTATTGGCAGCGCCAACAGTTACCTTGATCTATAATGCGCCTAAGGCTGAAATGGCAACACAAATCGTGGCCTTTGCCATCTTCTTCCTCGGCATTCATCAAGTAACGACTGGCATCTTACAAGGCCTAGGAAAACCTAGAATTCCAGTGGTAAACATGGCCATTGCCATCATTATCAAGGTAATCTTAAACTGGAACTTAACGGCAATTCCAGAACTTGGCATCGGTGGTGCTGCGTGGGCAACTGTAGCAGATATCGGCTTTGCAGCCTTACTCAACTTGATTTATATCAAAAAATATACAGGCTACTTCCTCGACTTCTCCATCCTTTGGAAAAACGTGGTTAGTGCAGGTATCATGGGCGTGCTCATCTATATGAGCTACCAAGCTCTCTCTACTACACTACCTATGTGGGCTAACTTCTTACTTACAGGTATCGAAGGCTTAGTATTGTACGTAATTATTATGGTTCTCCTAAAAGGCCTTGATAAAAACGACGGTGCTAGCATGCCACTTGTGGGTAGATTCTTTAGATAAGCTGTATATACTTACAAAATGAAATAGGTTCCTAATAGTCACCCATGTGACTATTAGGAACCTATTTTTTAAATACATTTTCGAGAAGCGAGAGCTGGCTACCAACCATTTATGCCCTGCTTATGGATACATTGTACCATAAAAATAAGGAGAAGGAAATTAACCTTCTCCTTATTTTATGCCGTTATTCCTAACATAGTAAGGATTTCCATAATAATTGGTATTACTACCACAAATAATATGGTACTAATCATGACAAGGCCTGTAGCAAAGGGCAAATCGGATTTTGCTTCGTTAGCTACGATTGGCAATACCGCAATGACGGGACCAGCCGATTGCACTACAAATGTAATAATAGCAATTGGCTCTAGTACTATACCTGCTCCATATTGTAAGGCCATAATCACACAGAACATAATGATGGGTGAAATCACAAAACGACCTACGATACCACCGATAGAATCTTTATTGAGGCTCATGCTCTTTAAGCCTGCATCATGAAGGACAATACCAATATAAATCAAAGATAATGGGGTTACCATATCACCTAAATAATTCAGTGTATTATGTAAAATTGGGGCCAACGGAATTTCAAAGAATAAAAAGATTAAGGCTGTAAAGAAACCTAATAATGGCGGTGGTAATAACTTCTTCCAATCAAACTTAGGCTTTTGAGCTGTAGTGGACTGAACTGAGGAGCTACTCCCAACTTGATGCCACTCATCATTAGCTAAGCCATTTTCCACAGTTGGCAGCGGATCTAATTCAATTAAAAATACCCCTACGAGCCATACAGATATGGTATTACCAATATAATAGAGTAAGAAATAGGGTAACGCTTCAGGTCCAAAGAGTGCTATCTGCACAGGTAAACCTATAAATAAGCAGTTATCATTCACCACCATATTGATAAAAATACCGCGCCGCCCTTTAGGTACTTTCAACAGTTTCATCATGATGAAAGCAACGATATAGGCAATTACATAGGTTAGCATAACTACTAACATGCCATATCGTAAATCCCATAGGTCAGACATATGTAGGTGATGTAATACAGAAACAAAGACGCCAGCCGGCAAAATGACGGACATGATAAAGCGCGATAAATTACTACTGAAGGTCGGGTTAAACATGCCCCGCCCTTTTAAGAAATATCCTAACGAAATGAGTAGCACTATCGGTATGATACTCTGCAAGGATGTGAGAAAAACCATAATAAACCTCCCGAACAGTTGATTCGTAGTCTATCATAACATGTTTTCATCGATTTTAGAAAACCGTTCTAATAATAGACTCACCTTGCTATTCACTTATTGTATATCCATACAGAATAACTACCCTATAATAACGGTACATAGTATTAACCATAAAATCTTTATAATTCAATAAATTAATAGTATAAATTATTCAAAAAATCATTTATACTTAAAGAGTAAATATACAATATAGTTCGTACATGAGGTGATAGTATGAAAAAACCATATATCGGTATCTCTGGTAGTATCTTACTAGGTAGCGCTGGTTCTGATGTAGACCTTCCACGCTCCTATGTAAACCTTGATTACACTCGCTCTATTGAAGAAGCTGGTGGCATTCCTATTATTATTCCTTTCACAACAAATCTTGAAATTATTCAAGATACAGTAGCTCATCTCGATGGTCTACTATTATCTGGCGGTCATGATGTGTACCCACTACACTATGGTGAAGAACCATTACAAAAATTGGGCGAAGTATGGCCTGAACGTGATCATTTTGATTTTGCTTTGTTGAAAGCTGCTGAAGAAAGACAAATTCCTATCTTTGGTATTTGTCGCGGCATGCAAGTATTAAATGTATACCGTGGCGGCTCCTTGTATCAAGATTTAAGCTACGACGAAACTTGTACAATAAAACATGCTCAAAATCAAACGCCTGAATTAGGTACGCATACAGTTGATATTGAATTCGAAACCAATCTTGCTAGTGCAATTGGTCGTTCTACTTGGGTTACAAACTCTCACCACCATCAAAGTGTAAAAACAGTTGGTAAGGGCTTACAAGTTGTAGCTCGCGCTAAAGACGGCACTGTAGAGGGCTTAGAAGATTCCTCCTACCCTTGGATGGTAGCTACTCAGTTCCACCCTGAAATGATGACACCAAAAGATCAAAGTGCAACACGTTTATTTGATGCATTCATTGCAGCGGCTCAAAAAAACTAAAGAAAATAATAGCAAAGCTCCACACCTTAGGCGTGGAGCTTTTGTTGTGTTATATCTCTTCGTTATAATCCTCAGAAAGGTCTTCTTCAATATAGCCTACATCATCGGAAGCTTCGTCTTCATCTCGTGTATCAATATAGATACTGATAAGAGCTAGCGCTCCCTCTTCATTAAGTGTAGCTATGAGGCTCATTGGACCATATGTCAAAATGAGTCCATCCTCTTCATCACGGATGATATGAGGCACCGCATCAAAGTGTTGGTTCATAAGCTGATCAAAATAATCCTCTACATCGAGGCCACTTTCAAGGGTTATAGATTCAGCATCGCCCTTTTGGAATACTACACGAGTATCTTCATCGATATATTGATAGAAATCATCTACATCTACATTCGCCGTTTCAAGCCACATACTTAAGGCTGCAAGCCAATCTTTCACAGTCGTTGGCGGCGTAATAAAAGCATACTCACTTTCATCAGCGCCAAAGCGAAGATCATCATACTCAATACTATAATTTTCCTGACTAGAAACGATGCGGTCTACTAGGCCCTCATCGTTGACATCTACGAAAATCATGTACACGTAATTATCGCCGCTTTCATAAGAAACAGTCAAACCATGACGCCCCTCATGGAATAGCGCATCCTCCTCGTACACATCGGTAATATACATGACCTTGCACGTAACAGGCACATTGTCTGCCTTGATGGACTCAGCCATAGATGACAAGAATTCAATCGTTTCATTGCGATTGCGACCAATAATGCCCCGACCAGTGGACATGTATTCGCAATCTTCGGCTAGAATATTTTCAATGCCGTGAATATCTGCGGATTCAAGAATAGATTTTATCAATAAAAGAGCTTGTATTTCAGTCATACTACGCCTCCTATGTATGGTAATAGTTACTGTTATTATTGTATCACAAATCCATCATATAATAAGCTTTATCCTTTGTTTTTCTAGCTGTTCATCATATAATTAAATACATATAGATTCCAATTGGAGGTTACCATGAAATATACAACCATCGTTTTCGATTGTGACGGCACATTGCTCGATACATCTACAGATTTATATAATTCCGTGAACTATGTACTGCGTAAACATAATTTCCCTGAGCGCTCTATGGCTGAGGTGAAAGCAAAACTCGGCAATGCAGTAGCTTATTTAATGCGTCATTGCTTACCAAGTACTGTGGCAGATAGCGATTTAGAATCATATATCGATGAGTTTAAAGCCTACTATGGAGAGCATTTAAAAGATACAACTGCACCCTATGATGGTATTCTAGACATGCTAGACCTATTACGTGAAAAAGGATATAAAATAGCTATTGTGTCCAATAAAATACAAGAAGGTGTTACGCCCCTAAATAAAGAATACTTTGGCGATCGCTTACCTGTTGCTATCGGTGAAAGACCGGGCTTACAACGTAAACCTGCTCCAGATATGGTACTCCAAGCATTAAAAGAGTTAAACTCTACTCCTGAAGAATCCATCTATATAGGTGATTCTGAAGTAGACGTAGCAACAGCAGAAAACTCTGGCTTACTTTGCATTGGTGTTACATGGGGCTTTAGAGAGGAATCCTTACTTCATGAGCTTGGTGTTAAACACATCGCCCGTAAAGCAGAAGATATTATTACTATTATTGAAGAGTTAAACAAATAGTACGTCAACCTATAACAAATTCATATGAATTAAAGCATTTATAACGTAAAACCGTAATAATATGGGAATTAATTTATATCATTTCCTATTTATCGGGATTTTCCTTTTATTTTCTCTATTTTATTTCATTTTTCACGTTATACTATTTACGCATGGTTACTAGCTTCTATCTATTGCCTTAAAAATGTGATATATGTTACATTTATGAGGCAGTACTTTCACATGGACACGCCGTCAATTCAATAGTTAGTGTATTGAACAGGAGATGACAGCATAAAATCATGTGACTATTTTACTGTATAGTTGTAGTTAGTTGTCCCCCACGGAGAAATGAGGAACAAATGGAAAACGAAGTAAGAAAAGTTGAAATGAGCGAAAATGTAGCTGATCCTACCGGTCTTGGTCTACTTGGTCTCGCTGTAGTATGTTTTGTAGTATCCACGTCCCGCGTAGGCTGGTCTGGTCCTACAACATCTGTTATTATCCCTTGGGCAGTTTTATTAGGTTCTATCGCCCAATTAATGGCAAGTTATTTTGATTTCAAGAAAAACAATCCATTCGGCTCTGTTGTATTCGGTGCTTACGGTTTGTTCTGGTCTGCTATGGCTGGCGTTTGGTTGATCCAAATGGGCTCCTTCGGTCCTGAAATTCAAAAAGGTTTTGATGTAACACAATTGGCATTCGCTTTTGTAGGCTTCTTAATCTTCTCTATCTTTGGTACAATTGCATCTTTAAAAACAAACAAAGTTGTATTTGCTATCATGTTCTTAATCTGCTTCCTATTCTTAGGTCTAGCAACAGACCTCTTCCTAGGCGGCAAAACAGGCTTCTTCGCTCTTGCAGCATGGTCTGAATTATTCATCTCCCTATTGGGCTTCTACGGTTCCGGTGCCGTTCTTGTTAACAAAGTATTTGGTAAAACTGTATTCCCTATGGGTAAAAGCATTCTATAATAGTTCAATAACCATATAAATGACTTGCACGATAAAAGAGGTTCCTATTGGTCACCTAGGTGACTATTAGGGACCTCTAAATTATTTACTTTTACGTTCCACATCGCTATATTAAAATTGAGGCCTATAAATGGCTCCATTCTTAGCTAACTTTATAGAGATTGGCAGTAAGATTTCCATCAATTGAATCATTAGTATGATATAATATTAGATTATTAAGTTATGTATTTGGAAGGAGAAATATGTAATGCAACAATCATGGAAAATTGCATTTGCCTACATAGGTGTTATTGTAGGTGCAGGACTCTCGAGTGGACAAGATCTTCTACAATATTTTATAAGTTTTGGCCAAATAGGTCTTATTGGTGTTCTATTACTAGGTCTATTAAATGCCGCATTTGGTAAAATCATGCTTTCTTTGGGGAGCTACTATCGTGCAGACAATCATGAAGAAGTTTTTACACAGATTTCCCATCCTATTATTACAAGAATACTTGATTTTGTACTAATCGCTGGTAGCTTTATTATGGGCTTCGTTATGATAGCCGGTGCAGGATCAAACTTAGAACAACAATTTGGACTTCCTTTTTGGGTTGGCGGATTAATTTGCTCACTTTTAATCATAACCGTATCATTTATGGACTTTGATAAAATTACCAGTGTTCTAGGTGTTTTTACACCTATCATGATTGTAATGATATTCATCATTACAGGTTACTCTTTTATTGGTAAAAGTCATGATTGGGCTGCGTTAGATACTATAGCCCACACAATCAAACCAGCCACAAGCAATGTATGGTTTTCTGTCATTAATTATTATTCTCTATGTGCTATGACAGCTGTTTCTATGGCCTTTATTTTAGGTGGTTCTGTTGTTCGTATTGGTATAGCTGAAAAAGGTGGCACTCGTGGCGGCCTATTAGTCGGATTAGTTGTTTTTATAGCAGCTATCTCTATTTATGCAAATCTAGATACAGTAAAAGATGCAGATTTGCCGATTCTTGCTATTGCCAATCAAATTCATCCTTGGCTAGCATATATATATGCAATCACAGTCTTTTCACTTATTTTTAATACAGCATTCTCTCTTTTTTATTCTATTGCTAGACGTTTTGCCAACGGCAGTACGAAAAGAATGAGAATTGTTATTATTTCTGTAGTAATCATAGGATATATATGTAGTTTCTTTGGTTTTAAAGATTTGATTAGTATCCTCTACCCAATTCTCGGTTATATGGGACTATTACTCCTAATTATTCTTATTTATGGCTGGCTCCGCGATCGTAAAGATATCATTATGGAAAAACTCTTCCGAAGAAAGATGATCCATTTATCACTAAAAAAACATAGTCCTCACAAAATACTATCAGAAGAAGAACGTGAACTATTCCACACATTAGGTGATATTAGTCAAGCAGATACAAAAGCTCTAAAAGAAGATATTCATGATGTAGCAAAAGAGATACTTTCAAATACGGAAACAGTTCAAGACTTAAAAGACTATGTGGAAGAGCATCTCTCAGTAGACGAAGAAGTTATACATCAAAATATCAATATTCTACAAGAACAACAGGAAGAATCAAAATCAACTGAATCTTCTAAAGGTAGACCTATCAAAAAGTCTCATATAAATAACAATAAAGTAAAATGAATAACGAGGAAATAATGACCAGTGTAGAATTAGAAATTATATTAAAAGCTGGAAAAATACTTCTTAGTAGTGGTGCTGAAATCAGTCGTACAGAGGATACTATGAACTACATAGCACGAGCTATGAATTTTAAAGATTTAGAAGCTTACGTATCCAATAGAGGTATTTTTGCAACTGCTAAGAAAGCTGATGGAACTGAAATTACTCGTATTTGTAACGTTCCTGAAGTCGATATTAACCTCAGTAAAATTGAATCTGTTAATGCTCTCTCCCGACGTGTCACACAAAAAAATATTACTATTGAGGAGATTGAAAGTGAACTTAATCAAATTGATACCATGCCAGACTATTCTTTTTTTTGGAGATTAGTAGCTTATACGTTAGGAGCTTCGGGCTTTAGCTATGCAATTGGTAGTTCTATAACAGACTCTATAATTGCCGGTATTATAGGCTTAATATTAGGCGTCTATATGTGCACGATTAAAAGAATACTTAACTCAGATGTATTAATCACCATTTTAGGTAGTATTCTAATAGCCTTATTGGGTAATCTCTTTATCCACTTTGAATTAGGCTCCAACCTATCAGTTATATTACTAGGAGCCATGATTGACATTGTTCCCGGAGTTCCTTTCGTCAATGCTATTAGAGAGTATAGCCAGAATAACTATAATACAGGAATAACCCTTATGATGGGTGCGTTACTTACCTGTATTTCCATGGCTGTAGGGGTCGCAGTAGTACAATCACTACTCTTCAACACACAAATGATTCCTCTTTATACCTCTAATTTAGATACTAATTCCTTAACCTCTATGTTTATGCGTAGTATAATGGCTGGTATTGGTACGACAGCATTTGCAATCTTATTCCGTGTAGCTAAACAACATTTTATCGATTGTACAATATTAGGATTCATCTCATGGTTCTTGTTCTTAACATTATCTTCACTACAGTCTAATGTTATGCTCTCCATATTCATCAGTGGTTTTATCATCGCCATAGCATCAAGAATATTGGCTGTTAAACGGAAATGCCCTGCTATAGTTTTCCTAATGACTAGCTTATTCCCTTTACTACCAGGGCTCAGCTTTTATCGATCCATTTATTATATGCTAATGGGACAAGAAACTATTGCCATTAGCTTCGCAAAAGAATCCTTTTTGATAGCTTTTACAATTGCTATATCTATCGTAATTGTAAAACATATAAAACCACCACAAATCAAAAAATATACTTATAAGTAATATAACCTTATATCAAATTCATGTAAATTAAAGCATTATAAAAGAGGTTCCTATAAGTCACTACTATGACTATTAGGAACCTCTTTTATTTATAACTATATTGTGCTAATTAGATATCACTTATTTATAACTGAACTGCGCATCCATAATCATTTGGCGCAACTGCTCAATGCGAACACCTTCAGGTAGCTTGTCTCTATAAAACTGCAAATTATAATAGTAACGAGTATCTTCATAATCTGTAACTAATACCATATCCGTCCTATTATGTAATGGCCAGCCATACATAAATTCGGCTAGCAAACTACGCACACCATCATTATTGACCTCTATTACATCATGCTTAATAGGCAATACCATCTTTACGGTAGGTTCTGGAATCGTTCTATCTTCAACAATTCTTTTAACCTTTTTATCTAAGGATACACTACCATTATCAATCAATCTAGCCTTTACATGCATAAATACCCCATCAGAGGTTCTAAACACCCTACCATCAATGTCCTTTGTTTCACCCTGCGTTTCGATAGCATCCTTTAATACTCGGAATTGATACGGCCCATAAAACTTTGTATCTGTAATAGCATCTAATGCCGCATCATACTGACCATTATGTACATTCGTAACATGCATAACAGGTTTTATATCGCTAGCTTGTGAAAGCATCGGTACGGCTAAACACAAACCTAAGCTTAGTAATGTGATACAACGTTTCATATGAGGCTCCCTCTCCCTAAAAACTATTATCTTATTTGTATTGTAACATAATTAATCTATTCCATTATAATAGTTACAAAACGAAAGAGGTTCCTATTGGTCACCTAGGTGACTATTAGGAACCTCTAATCTATTTACTTTTATAATTAACGGCACTATATTGAAATTGAGGCCTCTAAATGGGTCCAGCCTTTGCTAATCTTCTAGAGATTGGCGGTGATCAATATGAGTACATTTAAAGTGTTATCGTTAATGATCTCCTTTGGGATACTTGTAGCGACCATTATCATGGCAGCAAAGTGATTGACCTCTAGCTGAAGGCTAGCTTTCTAATCGTGGCATGAAAAAAGGCCCGACATTGAGAGTCAGACCGTTTCTTCAATTTTAAATTACTAGAAGCGAAGTCTGGCGCCGAAACCATTTATGCCTCACTTTGATATAAATTATATCATATCTAAACAGGGAAAGGAATCCAAGGATTTCTTTCCCTGTTATCATTCTACGCCGATTAGGTATATATATTCTCATTAGACTCTTCTATTTTATTATAAATAATCCACTTCACCTTTATAAGTATTTCCTAAATTTGCAATTTTAGCATCGGAAATAATGGTATGAAGTAAACCAATATTATAATCACTTGTAGCACGATTATAATCAATTGTATGAATATACAGATTATGAGCATCTTGAGTACTAAAATGTAATTCACCAGTGCCATCTTCATACTCAAACACTATGAACACACCAGGAGCACCATCATTCCATATATACTTATGGCTGCCATGACGCATATTGGGCTTCAGTCTTAACTGTGCTTGTGTAATCCTTAGAATATCTGCCATATTGGCCCAAATCGGACCTTTATGTTCGTATGGGTGCACGCTAATAGTCTGTGTAATACCACCTGATGTTTTATACACCTTTATATTATCCGAACCGGTGCTCTCCTCTACTGCATTATTCAAAACCCTATACGAATAGTCATTATAACTTTCAAAATGACTAGACTCATTTAAACGAGCTAATGGAGAAATGGTTGGCACAAGATAATTGGCTATAATATCCTCAATGCCTCGCTTACCAATTCCCCGTTCACCATCTTCTCTAACCAATAAAGTAATAACATATTGTGTATTAGGTTCGTTCGGCAAAGCAAAAGAAATGTCATTGGCCACAAAACTAGGTGTCTCCTTTGTTTTCATAGTACTCCAACGTCCATTTATAATATTGTCTCTTTTGAAAGTACTACCATCAATACTGGATACATCATATTGATCTTGCTGCATATTTGTCCATTTTTCTTTCAACGCAGAGCGTACATCATTTTGCGTCAATGTATTATAAGGCTTGCCCAAATACTGTGCACTTTCTTCATAGGGACGAGATTCCATAGATAAACTTGTATAAATAAAAGGATGGTTAAATCTATAGAGAGAGCCATCAGTTCCAGCTATGCCAGGAAGTGGAACCATTTGCGTGCCACCTCTAAAAGCTGTAAATGGCAACGTATAAGACAGCCCCCCTTCTGCAGTATGCATATGTACCTCTGTTACAGCATTATATTGAGCCCTCGATATAGAATAATTTAGATTTCTACGTTGGTCAGCAGTCATTTCATTAAGACGAAAGAGTATCTCCGCTTCTTCACGATCACCACCAGCACTTATAGCCTTATAGATTCTTTCGTTAAGAATCTTATCCATTAAATCATTCTTATACATTTCATTGCCCACAACTTTCGGATTATAGCCTGGTAACTCTTGGGCATTACCACACCCACTCAAACACAGGACAGCAATTAAAAAGCCCAATAACAAAGATTTTCTAAACATAATTTCTCCTCAATAAGCACTAACTATATTTTGTATATTGTAACATACTCATATAGTAATAAAATAATAACAAAAAAGGTTCCTATTGGTCACATAGGTGACTATTAGGAACCTCTCATCTATTTACTTTTATTATTTACACATCTATATTGAAGTTGAGGCCTCTAAATGGGTCCAGCCTTTGCTAATCTTCTAGAGATTGGCGGTGATCAATATGAGTACATTCAAAGTATTATCATTGATGATTTCCTTTGGCATACTTGTAGCGACCATTATCATGGCAGCAAAGTGATTGACCTCTAGCTAAAAGTTAGCTTTCTAATCGTGGTATGAAAAAAGGCCCGACATAGAAGTCAGACCGTTTCTTCAATTTTAAAACTTTAGAAGCGAAGTCTGGCGACCAAACCATTTATGCCTCACTTTGATATAAATTATATCATATCTAAATAGGGAAGGGAATTAGACAATTTCCTTCCCTATTTAGTTTATAAACCTTACAGTTGTTATAACAGAGTGACTTATATCATCGACAAGATATAGTATCAAGTGATATATTATTAATATATCACTACTGGGCTGACGGATACGTAGAATTGACTACATGCACAGTAGCACACATCGTGTGATCGCCGACCGTCTGGGCAAGCTTTTGTTCAGGCGGTCTTTTTTTATTTTCTTGTAGCAAATAATACTGTACAAAGTTTTAATCATCTCACCTATATGAAAGGAGTTTTCTTATGAGAAATCGCTGGCTTATTGCTCTAGCAGCCATTGGTCTACATATATCTATCGGTAGCGTGTACGCATGGAGCGTGCTCACACGACCTATTATGGCAGATATGGGATTTACTATGTCTCAAACAACATGGACCTTCTCCTTAGCTATCCTGATGCTTGGATTATCTGCAGGCTTTTTAGGATCTTTTGCAGAAAAAATAGGTCCCAAGAAAAGCGGACTTCTTTCAATGTTATTCTGGGTGGCAGGCCTACTAGGTACAGCCTATGCACTTAGCATACATAATCTCACCTTACTCTATCTCTTCTATGGTATCATCGGTGGTATTGGACTAGGTATTGGTTATATAACACCAGTGTCTACGCTCGTAAAATACTTTCCAAATCGCCCAGGATTTGCCACCGGATTAGCCATTATGGGTTTTGGATTTGCTTCACTCATTGCGGGCCCGCTTATGCAATTCCTCGTAGCTCAAGTTGGATTAGTAAATAACTTCATTATCCTCGGAGTAATCTATCTAGTGATTATGGGTGCCTCTTCGCTCTATTTGAAAGCACCTCAACCAAAACAACCACCACGAACTACGAAAGATAAATCCACTATGTACGTTCACAACCATGGTATGCTAGCCAATGATGCTATGAAAACTTGGCAATTTGGTGCCCTTTGGTGGATTTTCTTTATTAATATTACTTGTGGTATAGGTCTTCTATCCTTAGCGTCCCCTATGGCACAAGAAACTATTGGTATGACACCTGCAGCAGCTGCATCACTAGTTGGTATCATCGGTATCTTCAATGGTGGAGGTCGCATTGCGTGGTCTACTATCTCCGACTACATTGGCCGAGCACAAACTTACATACTATTCTTTATTCTACAAATCATCGCATTCTACGTACTTGCCGAAACCAATAATGCTCTAACATTCCAAGTTTTAATTCTTCTCATTATCACCTGCTATGGCGGCGGATTCGCCTGTATGCCAGCATATCTTGCAGACCTCTATGGAATACGCCAACTCTCCACTATTCATGGCCGCATTCTGACGGCTTGGGGATTAGCTGGTATAGTTGGTCCTATGCTCGTGTCATACTTTCACGAAGCAGGATATGGCTATACTACAGCCTTAGTATGCTTTGCTCTTCTATTTGTATTAAATACAATTATTGCTATAATCTTAAAAATATACGGCAAACGAGGTCTGCATAAAAGATACTGTTAAAGCCCCCGAACTAATTACAAAACGAAAAAGGTTCCTATTGGTCACCTAGGTGACTATTAGGAACCTCTAATCCATTTACTTTTATTATTCATAACATTATATTGAACTTGAGGCCTCTAAATGGGTCCAGCCTTTGCTAATCTTCTAGAGATTGGCGGTGATCAATATGAGTACATTCAAAGTGTTATCGCTGATGATTTCCTTTGGCATACTTGTGGCGACCATTATCATGGCAGCAAAGTGATTGACCTCTAGCTGAAAGCTAGCTTTCTAATTGGGGCATGAAAAAAGGCCCGACATAGAAGTCAGACCGTTTCTTCAACATTAAATTCTAGAAGCGAAGTCTGGCGTCGAAACCATTTATGCCTCACTATGATATAAATTATATCATATCTAAACAGGGAAAGAAATCGTATGATTTCTTTCCCTATTTTATTTATAAAAAATAAGGATTAGATAAACCAAATATCCTCTTGATACATATTACCAGTGTCAGATAATGTTGCATCTGTAATTAATTTTCGTAACTGCGCCTTAGTATATGTACTATTATCTAAGGGATATTGGATTGAATTTTGGTACTTAAAACTGTCATCATAAGTAGTAAACATCAATATACCCTGTCGATTATCTAATTCAAGATCTAGTAATAAACCTGGCATACCATCATTCCAAACAAAGGAATGACTACCTTTGGTAATCTTTTGGGATCCAGGAAATCCAAAGAACTCAGCAGTCTTATTATCTAGTTTATGTAACAGATCAATTTCGTCAAATGAACTAAATATACCCTTTCCCAAATTATTTGCAGGGTCAATCAAAATTTGTTGCCTTATATCTTTATCAACTGTGAAAGTTACACCATCTATTTTAACATTAGGGTTATTTTCTTCAACGGCTGTTTTAGGAACTCTAAAAGAATATTTCTTATAGTTTTCTACTCTGCTATAGTCATCTAAATCTCGAAGAGAATGAATTGAAGGCAATACATAATTAGCCATTATTGTATTAATATCATTTGATGTGACACTCTCCGTTACACGAGGATACAGAATAACATTATATGCTTGCTTAGGATGCTTACTCAACTCAAAATTTAAAGCAGTAATGTCCATATCTACAGCACCAGTAAGAGTTATTTTTCTCCAGTAACTTTTACTAAGACCATCATATTTAAAAACCATATCTGTTTTATCAGGAGAATATGGCATTTTATTTTCAATAATAGCAGTAACAATCATTGGGGACTGAAATAAATAACCTGCCGTTGCATCCGGAAAATCACTTAATGCCTCTTTTTGTACTGCACTAAATGGTAATGTTACTGATAGACCACCCTTTTTATTATGTAAATTCACTACTGTGTTACCATCAAACTTACGGCGTTCAATAGTATAAATCTCATTCTTTAAGGCTTCTACTGCATCGTCATCTACAACAACACCAAACTCTTGATTAAAACGCTCTTTAGAATAAGCGGAAAATGAATCTGCCTTCTTTTTTAATCTCTCATCATATGTAGACTCAATTTTATCAGTCGTATATACCGCCTGTACATATGCATCACGCGAAATACTCGGATCTGCACCGGGAATATTCACATCAACAGCATAACTAGAAACACTAATAGCGCTCAATACAATAGCACTTAATAATAATCGTTTTAACATATACCTCTCTCCACAAAATAGTAATTTTAACTGTATTGTAACATAATAAGAACACAATTATGAATACGATTACAAAACGAAAAAGGTTCCTATTGCTCACCTAGGTGACTATTAGGAACCTCTAATCTATTTACTTTTATTATTGACAACACTATATTAAACTTGAGGCCTCTAAATGGGTCCAGCCTTTGCTAATCAACTCGAGGATTGGCGGTGATGAATATGAGTACATTCAAAGTGTTATCGTTAATGATTTCCTTTGGCATACTTGTAGCAACCATTATCATGGCAGCAAAATGATTGACCTCTAGCTAAAAGCTAGCTTTCTAATTGGGGCATGAAAAAAGGTCAGACATAGAAGTCAGACCGTTTCTTCAAATTTTTACTTTAGAAGCGAAGTCTGGCGTCGAAACCATTTATGCCTCACTTTGATATAAATTATATCATATTAAAACAAGGAAAGAAATCTAATGGTTTCTTTCCTTGTTTTAGTTTGTAAGTAATAAATACCGATTTAATCTAATTCTACTTCTTCAAGAAAGACTTCCAAGGGCGTTCTATAATTTAGAAGCTTGATCCACGTTCCCAAGCAGAATAAGGTCGAGCAAAATAAATAGACAAGGTTTCATTTTCTAAATTAGATATCTCTGAAAACTCTAAACCGTTATCTGCAGTTATTGTTTTACATAAGCAAGCTAGATTAACATCTTTAAACGTATTTAACCATGCATGCAGTGTTTCTTTTACATCAGTAGCTCGTGCTGAGGGACACCGTAAAGCCACATACAATCTGCTTTTACGCTCAAGTAAAGAGACTAAAACATGGTCTGTCTTATCTTTTGTTCCACGGACGGTGTCTAATTCCCAATGTCCGAATTCCTCGCGCGTTTCAATATTAGGATCGCGAAGTTCTATGGATTTACCAAGTTCTCGCTTATGTTTTCTAGAAATAGATTTTCGTTGGGAACGCCGTACTACCAATGGTAAATCAATTGCTTTTATACCTAATACACCTTTGTGAAGATAGTTATATAAAATTTTAGTACAAACCATTTCATTACGCATAAATAAACCCTTATGTTTAGCATATCCAACAGCAGCATCAAATGACCAATGATCAGCTAGAGTCTTGCTTTCAATCCAATTTATAAAAGATTCTATAGCACCAATTCTCATGGTATTAAAGGAGCCAACACGTTGTCTTTCGTATGTTGCTTGTCCAGAATCAGCTAAATATACAAGTTGAGATTTACCTTGTCGAATTTGAATTACAGTACCACGTTTTAATTCTGTATAAATAGTTGTTCTAGAACGGCCCAGTGAATGTGAAATTGCAGCAATACTATCTCCTAGAACGATTCTCTTTTCTAAATAAAATCGTTCTTCGAAGTTTAAGTGTTTGTTTATGCGTAATGTCGTGTTATGATTATTGTAGTCCATAGTGATTACCTCGGTTATATTTTGATTAGACACCTAAATCATAACACAAGGTTCACTATGGATTTTTTATGTATTCAATTTCATTCTACAATTAAGCATCGAATTATAATAGTCAATTACATCCTTAAGATTTATATATTCCTCACGAATATATAGACCATCAATGTGTTGTCTATCAACGTGTACTACAGTTTCACTTTCACCGGATGTAGGTATGATTAAAGCATTTCTAATAATGGCATCTTTATATTTACCACGCAAGTAATAGTAATAAAATGCTTGCTTATAATTAAATGCATTCACATCATTTGAAAAATACTTAGAATCGAATAATAAGATTAATTGTTGTCTTCTATTAGTTATGATGTTTAAGTAATGATCAAACTGTATTGAAAATCGACTACGTTCACCTTTTTTACGTTGCTCGATATCCATGTTATCTGGTTTTATTATATTTAGCTTGGTAGGTTGTAGCTCCTTAGTAATTTTATAATCATGTCCCATAATTTGGAGATGACTAGATAGATAGGCGTTTACCATACGCTCCCAGAACCATTCAAAATACAGAGTTAAAAACTTAGAGGACTTACTACGATTACTTTTCCATTGAAAGTATGTTATCAAGGAATTCAATAACAATCGTTCATGATCCTTGAAAAAACGACCAACTAATGTTTGTAATTTAGAGATACAAAAATGGTACTCGTCAAAAATAGGATTATAAAATTGACGCTTATAAGGATGAATATCATCTAATAAAGATTGAAAGGAATTATAAAAGTCATATAACACATAATCCATACATTCAGTAATAAAAATTGCCTCATCATATTCACAGTTAACTATAAATTGAGAATATATAAAATTTCCATCACTTAATAAAGGACGAATTGAATTAATTGTTTGATTCCAATTGATGTGCCCTTTATAACCTTTAGAGGTATCCCTTATTTGACGATGATATAATCCAAGCTCTAAATAATATCTAAGAATATGATGATATGAATCTACAGGAATCGTGTCAGTTAATTGTCCAGGCTCAACTCCATACAATTGTCTATCTTGCTCTATAATATGTAATATGTCTTTCATCGATTGTAATATCCATAACTTCTCATCTCGTGAAGTGACTTTACCAACATTATAGTGCTTAGGAAAGGATAGTAGAATATTACCTTCTTTCACTACCATCCCTACAAACGAGCAGGTCAACCTCTCATTATATCGATCACAATATGAATAAATATCCCAATCATTACAAAAAGACTCTGTCAAATTATCACCATCATTAATAATTTCAAAGTGATAGTCCAATACATCCTTTTCCATATCATAACTTCCCGTATTGCTCGATTACAGATTTACTTAAAATATTCTCTTGCTTTTCAAATGCATAATATAATTGACTAAAAGATGTTATACCATCAGCAAAAAGGCTTCCACTAGTATACGAAACACGCTCTACATCCTGCCATAAATAATGTAATAATTTATTGGCAACTTGCTTTCTATTTAAGTTATCATTATCTTTATCCTTTAAGAAGAAAGGACCGAGCTGTTTGTCTTCTGCTAATCCTAAATCATTTATGATAACATGATTGATTGCTTGATATAGTTTTACCCACTCATACTGATTGTCACTTGTAAAATTAATACTAAAATTATTGACATACCCATTATTTGACTTAATAGGTTCAACTCCGACATATTCAAAGTCGAATCTTCGTTTAAACGCAGTATCAATAACATTAACATTTTGATCACTTGTATTAACTGTACCGATAATATGTAAATTCGATGGAATAATAATCTTATATCCAGCCTTTAAAACACCATTCAAAATAAGGTATTCATAAATAGACTTATTGTTAATACCATACATGCTTTTACCAGTATCATCCCGATCCAATAGCTGGAATATATCACCAAAAATACTAGCAATATCCCCACGAGACATTTCCTCTAAAATAAGATATACATCTATACCACTATCTTGATTTCTTAACGCAGCAAATAGAGCAGTTGTAAAAATTCCTGGTACAAATTCATAAGATATTTTCCCATCTTTTGTTACAGGCATAATATTACCTACAAAATCAAAGTAAGAGTAATCACGATAAATAGTAGTACGGAAAACATAAGGGTTATCATCATATTCATTGTAGCTAGGATAACTTTCTCTTATTAAAGAGCTTATCCTATAACTTTTGCCAGTACCAGGTGCACCATACAACATTATCTGTAGTGGGTGTTCTCTTTGTAGTGGGTGTTCTCTTTCTAGTGGGTGTTCTCTTTCTAGTGGGTGTTCTCTTTGATCTATTGGTAAAAATATTTTACTACTTTTTATAAAGGGTGATAATTTAGGTATAATACTTTCAAATTTATTAATAATAATATCTGCTTGAGTATCTGAAATTGAGGCAAGCCCACCTTGAAGATTTAATGAACTTCCATCATTAAACCAACTATTAATCTCAGAAAGACTTATTGGGTTATCAAATTTATGAACACAACGTAACACAGCTTTATTAGTTTGTGAATCAGGTAACATCAAATAATCAACAATTTGAAAAACACAAACTATGGAACCCGCAGGTTTATTAGATCCCTCTCCAGAATCTTTATTATATCCTAAGCCAAATCTTCCAATTTCTATGTTCTTTTCAGTTGCATAGTTGTATGTAACAATATCACCAACTTCAAGTTGATACCAAGAGAAACCAGATTCTTTAAAGTTTGCAGTTGCTCTCCATAACAATCTCTTTTCATTTTTTGCTACATTAGCTGACTTTGTTTTTTTCTTAGTCATCTTTTTTCGTCTCGCTTTCCAATAAACTTGCGCTTTAGCCCTAATTTCTTTTTCCACATTTAATGTTGATATATCTAGCTCTTGACCTTTTGGTGTTAATAAAATACTACTATTTTGACCTTTACCCTCACGACTTAAAATACCTAAAACTTCTAGCTCTTTAATTGCAAGACTAAATCTTTTAGTAAAATCCTTATAAGGGATTCCTGTTTTCTCTGAAGTATATACAGCTTCAGCATATTCAGCAATATATGGATCCATCTTAATTATTTGAGAGCGTAATTCTGCTGTCGTTAATGAACTACTCGATTGACTAAGTACCTCTAAAATAGGTTTTATTAAATAAGAAACTCTTTCCTCTGTTGTTAAATTATCAATATACCCCATATTATCCCCCACATTTTTCCAATAAAAGAAGTATACCAAATCTCATAATCTAGCTATATTACTTATATTTTATCATAGATAAATTAAATTATGAACATTTCATGAATTACAAAAATGTAACTATCTAGCACTGAAAATAGAAAAGGTCCTAATAGACAAATTAATGACAATTAGGAACCTTTCATATTTTTACTTTTATTATTACTAACACTATATTGAGCTTAATCCCACTAAATTACTCCAACCTTTACTAATCTTCTAGAGATTGGCGGTGATCAATATGAGTACATTCAAAGTGTTATCGCTCATGATTTCCTTTGGCATACTTGTAGCGACCATTATCATGGCAGCAAAGTGATTGACATCTAGCAAAAGCTAGCTTTCTAATCGTGGCATGAAAAAAGGCCCGACATAGAAGTCAGACCATTTCTTCAAATATTTACTTTAGAAGCGAAGTCTGGCGTCGAAACCATTTATGCCTCACTATGATATAAATTATATCATATCTAAATAGGGAAAGGAATCACATAAGTCTTCTTTCCCAATTCTGCGTATAATGAAAAATAATTCATACCTAATAAATTATTAAAGGCTAATCTTTTCCTGATTAACAGTAATAAATAACATTTATACTTATCCCATATTAAGTAGATATTAAATCTAAGTGATTACAAACTACATATAATCTACATATTCAAATTAAATAAGTAAAAATTGACAGAAGAGATTTTTATAATATCAACTATATCTACTATTATAAAGCTTCGAACTAAGTCTTATTGAAAATTCTAATATGTCATATCATCAGCTTCATCAATTATAAAATCACTACTTAACTCTTTATATAAATTATATTTATTTTGATAATCTTCTTCAGCTTTAATTGCTTCCTCCATTCCCTGTTGAATATCTATGTAATCCTCATAGTAACTATATACAGATAATGTAGAAATATCTATATTTTCATTTAAGTCATCTTGATATTCATCAAAATACTTTTGGAATCGCTCTCTATAATCTATCCCAATACCTAGACAGCAATCATTGTAATTGGAATCTTTTAAAGAAATAGCTTCTTGATTCTTTGGAATCGTAGAATCATCATTTGATGATGACTCTCCTTCATTATTTATTTCATATATATCATTACTATTATTTTGAACTGTTTTAAAACAATTACTTATAAATCTATAACCGAAATATATGAGTATGATAAAAATTATAAATCCTATCATAAGATTATCTCCTAAATAAATCCCTACTAAATACAACACTATACTTTTATATGACTATTAAAGACTCAAAGTATACTTATTCGTACATAGTAGAGTTCTTAAATCATCATTATAAAGTATGCTTCTCCCACTAAGTGATGTAGTAATATTTATGTTGATATTACTATCTATATTAGTATATAAATTATTCCTATATTCAGTTACAAATCTAGTCCAAATTGCTCTAGTAAAACTTATACTTAATGGCAAAAATAAAGGATTTAATATGAAGTCTTGATTATAATCAGTTTTCACTTTACCTTGTAAATTTCTCATCATGCTAAATATATTTTTATTATCATTTTCAATTAATTCTATCATTGGAAGAACAATCTGTTTCTCCAAATCAAGATGCTGATCAGTAAAATAGATTTTAAATGCCTCCGTAATGGTGCTTGCTTCATATTCTACGACATTTTTATATCTAATTTTTTTCTCAGTTTTATATTCTGTTTGGGAAATACGAAATCGTCGATTTTTGCCAATAAAACTTAATCGAATTCGTTTATTATTATTAAAAGGTACATTCCTGAAATCAAGGTTAACTGGAATATCCATATAGTAATATTCGTCTGTATGACAATATTTTAGAGTGTTCTCACTCAATGGGGATGTAATAGTAGAAACAGCTATAAGAATTTTATATATACAATAGCAAATATTTAACTTAAAAATTTTTTGTAGAGTAGGAGAGCGATATGAATCAGATTTATAAAATGGAGAATTAGAATCTAATATGATTTCACTAATCATACTTTGGATAACACTATATTGTCGTTTAAAATGCACCATATATAAACGAGAAAATTCTATTAGATTCTGAAATAAAACTTTAGATCCATCATACCCTTTACTTTGGTATTCATCCATACATATACTAAATAAAGTTTTAGGATATAATAAGTGTTCTTTATCAGGGAAAACCTGAATTTTTGTATCAAGAAAATCTGTTAATATAACTGAAATTTTTGTTCGATACCTTTCAATTATAGATTCTATAATCTTATTACTATTAAGATGGTGAGCTGAAAACAATTTATTAAGATTCTTATCTAATGACTGAATCTTGATATCGTTAATAGAAAAAATTTTCTCTAAAACCGCTACCCCTCCATAATAAACTTGCTTTTTCTCACGTTCCTCTTCCTCCCAATCTAATATTCTATCCGCTTCCGAAGTATCAATTTCATAATTTTCATCATCCCAAGACATAATATTCTCCTTTTATTTACTAACAACACAAACGATATAATAATGACTTTAATATAATTTATTTAATTAACATATTAATATTTATAGAAAACTAAGCTCTCTTTTTATAAAAATACTTTAGATATTCTTCTTTTCCTTATACAAAAGATACTTTACATATTTCAATTTAGGAATTAATAAATTCATATTATATAAAAACTAGACTGATAGAGTAAATTTTATACTTACTTAATCAATATATTTTTTTATTACATCACTTATCAAAGTAACTATCAATCAACGCCTGCATCTTCCCCACTTTAGCATAAGGTGTTGTATCTTCTTGCACAAAATTCTTTGTACTTACATTATCCCCAATTGGTCCAAAGATAAAGTTTGTAGCAATACGATAGATAATAGCAGATGGTGCAAATCCATAAACTTGGTTTTCAAGAATATGCTTCAGCCTTGCCGCATCATCTGGGAATTGTTTTCTCATAGATTCATTGTTATATAATCGTTTAACTAATTCCGCGATATACAATCCAGACTTCATATATAAATCAATATAGGTTTTAGTTGGATCATCAAAAATATTAGGATTTTCTTTTTCTAATTCATCAACCATCCGTTTTACTACTTTTTTAGGTGTAAAAATTTGATTTGTTTGTTGTGGTGGAATGTAGTCAAAGATATCTTCTTTATTATCTTCAAAGTAATTAGCAAGTTCTGTTTTTTTACGTAAAAATTCAAGTATCGCTTCATTAAATGTCGGCGCATCAAATAAATGGCCATTAAAACCATCTCCACCATCACGTAGATATCTAAATTGATCTAAAGTGATTCCAGTAACTTCATGGAAGACATCTTCATCTACATAGGTATCAAAATTATCTAGTGTAAGCTGCTCATCACCATAGGCCATAAGGAAACTCGGGATTGTTCTAGCAAAGCCCCGTAGATGACCACGAATTTTTTCTTCATCACTATTCATTCGGTTTTGTAGAGCTTCTACTTCCTGCTGTTTAATAAGCTGTTTTGGCAATTCCTGTAATGTTGTACTAATATCTTTTGTAAACTTATCTTTATATTCTACTTTTACGGCACTAATTACTTCTTCTCGTTCGGTTTCAATAGCTAGCTTTTCCTCTTCTGATTTAGCAGCTTCAATTTTTTCTTTATATTCAGCTTCTTTATGGGCTATGGCTACATTTTGTGCCTTATCATTTTCTTCAGCTACCGTCTTAATTGCATCTTTAATATCTTTTTCAATTCGTTGTGCTGCTCGATTTTTAAGACCATACGTTTCTTGCATTTCCTGAACAATTGGTGTAATAACAGGTGCAGTCACACGAGCTAGCATATCCTCCAATGTCGGTTTTAAATCTTCATTACGTATCGTATTTTCAATATTTATAATTGAACTTCTTAATTTATCTCCAAATAAAGCCTCTTGTTTATTAATAACGATTTCGTCTGGAACAATTGGATTATCATCATCGTCTAAATCAACATCAACAATATCTATGTCATCATTTCCCATAACAACTTTACCTTGAGATGCTTCAGGCAACTCACTTAGAATGTCTAAAAC
Source organism: Veillonella rogosae JCM 15642 (assembly GCF_002959775.1). Classification (GTDB taxonomy): domain Bacteria; phylum Bacillota; class Negativicutes; order Veillonellales; family Veillonellaceae; genus Veillonella; species Veillonella rogosae. The sequence goes on from NZ_PPCX01000015.1 coordinate 89,398, forward strand.
AGTTTGAGTTGCTCTAAAAATACCAGCAATATTATCGAATAAAAGATTTGACATAAAACCACGTTTAACAACTTCTTGAGCTTTAATTTGTTTCGGAATTGTCATTACCTGAGCCGCATCAATCTCTACCATTCGACCTGATGAGTCCTCAGCTATAACAGGGAAGAAGTTTAATAATTCACCGATATTCTCTTTTCTTTCATCAGTCGTACCATGGCCATTAGCAGTCGCCATAGATAAATCATTAGCAAACTTATCATAAATAATCAGTGTACGTTCTGGTGCAAAATCAAATACATAAGCCCGTTCTTTTCTATAGTGTTTACCTTTTTCTGTCCATGAATATGGATTTTGTGCCCTAAAAGCAGCCTGCATATACTGGGCTGGTGACTTCATATTACATAGCATAATAACACCAGTCCACTCAGGAACAGTTACACCTGTAGTCAATTGACCAACAGAAAGTGTAATCGTTTTTTCATTCTCAGCAATAGCCTTCCGAACCGCAGCTAAAGATCTAAGGTTTTCTGTTCCTTCATCTCCTGATTCATAAGCATTTCCTGAGCCTACAGCCAATACAATCCCATAATTTTCAAATGTAGGATGATTTTCTAATAATTTCTTAAGAGCTTTAGCTGAACTTACACGATCTAAAATCCAAAATGTATGCTTTAATTCATTGCGTAAATCTTTTGTAGAGAATGGATATTTTTCATTATGTGTTAAAGTATCAAGCCACGCAACAACTGCTTCTTTATGAACAAATTCACCACTCTCATTAGTAGCAAAGAACTCATTCAAATCAAATGCATAGTCATAGTTTTCACCATCAACAGTTACACCATCATTAATGACATCTAAAACCATCTTAGACATTTGATAGGTAAACATATTTAATTGAGGTAATACTTCGTATGGATTCTCACTTTCACACGTGCTATCCCAATTTTTCTTGGCTTGTTGTTCATCTGCATATGACCAATTATAAATCTGTTCATCACTAAATTGACCTTTGGCGATTGATTTAAATGGTGTACCCGACAAATAAAGGGTCCAACGTCTATGTATATTGCTAAATGCAAAATCGGATTTACGTGTATCCACCGCTTCGTGAGCTTCATCTATGATAACTAAATCCCAATGTAAATCGGCCACCCATTTTAACTTATCGTATTCGCCACCAAAATATTTAGACCCTTTTAAATCTTGTAAGCTAATAAAAGCAATTTGTTTTGCCTCATCATGTTCACTAAGATATTCAATAAATTGTTCTCGGCTCATAGATGGTCTGTCTTTTAAAGAATCGGTACTGCTAACAAATTTATATTCTGTAGTTCCCGCAATAAATTGATCAAAATCGTCATACCATGAATTAGCAACAGCTGGACGATTAGTAAGCACTAAAACATTTGTTACACCTAATCGTTTAAGTAAATCATAGGCTGATAATGTTTTACCAAACCGAGGTTTTGCGTTCCATAGGAATTCACTGTTTTCATGACTATTGAAATAAGCCAATGTTTTTGTAACAGCTTCGTCTTGCTCCTGACGTAATGTGTATTCATTACTTTTTCCTGATTGATAACCTGATACATCATGATGAATAAACTTGTTAAATAAACCTTCTGATTTCTCCGGCGTACCATTAAAATAAAACCACTCCGTTTTCGGTCTACGTTCGATATCATGGAACTTTAAGAAGCTATGAAAATCATGATCTTTAAAATTTAGACCTTTATCTGGTCCTTCTACATATTCAGCTAAATAATTCCATAAAAGTTCTGTTTCAATTGCTGCCGTATGAGTTTGCTCACGAATTCGAGTCTCCACATCCCGTTCCGTGTACCCAATCTTAATCCATCCATCATTAGTGGTAACTTGCGGTGTAGTATATGCATAGATTTTAGGTTCAATAACCTTCCCTGTTTTTATCTCTGTCCCCATTAGTCCATAGCCCTCACTTTGGATTCAATAAAATCTATTTCATCTTGTGAAAGATTATATTTCTTGTACAACTGTTGATCTATATCTTCAATGGACTCAGACCAATCAATATCTGAACTAGGTGTAAAATCTTGAATTGGAACTTTACGCCATGTCTCTTTAGTATTATCTTGTGTAATTTTTAAAATTCCTAACATCGCACGTGAAAATTTACCTTTAATATACTTTAAACAAGCTTTAGCTTCAAATTCTGTTATAAAAGCCCCAATAGCAATAAATGTTTCTGTATACCCAATCAGAGGTTCCCCGATTAAAGGTTCCCCAATTAGGGGCGTAGATAAAACTTCACCTATGGCACCACTACCATTCGCCTTAGGTATAATTATCTTATACTTCTCTAAATTAATAGGATTATTTATATAGTCTTTACGGAACCATTTATATACTCGTTCATTATCAAATCTACCTAATATCTTAATATATTCATTACCATCATTAGGTATATGATTATAAAATAGCTCTCGTAATTTTATAAACGCATTGGAGGCCAAACGTCTATCTGAAACTCGTTTCATAGCATCAGGATAATCATTATAAATTAAATCTGAATACCTATATGCGCCACGATTCGTTACAATTTCAGCTAATGATAGTTCTGACGCTACATTAACCTTCTTCATAATAGAATTTAACTCTTCAAACGATGTAAATGTTTCTATTGCACCATAATCTTTATGTTTATCAAATATGGTTATGGCTATTCCACCTTTTATATCTGTATTAGGAAATACCTTATCACTATTTTGTTCATAATAAGGAACTTTAACATGTGGATTTTTAAGAATCTCTCTATTCCATTTTTTAGGTGTCCCTCCTGCATTAAATAAAAATCTTGCAGGAGTAATTAAACAAGCTTTCTCCCCCACTTCAATTGCAGAATCAATAAATTTATGATAAATGGGCATATCTTTTGTACTTGTACCTTGTGCCTCTTCTTGATACGGCGGATTCCCAATTACAACATCAAATTTCATAATTTCATCTCCCTTGGAAATTGCATCCATAGATACTAACACTTTATTTTGCCAATCCTTGACTAATGTAAACTTATCCCCCTTCTCCTCTTGATTGTTTACTTCATCAAATAAATTAAGCTGAACACTTTCCGTTAAGTTATCCGAATATGGAGTTTGTTTAGTTAAACCATTCATTTGGAATATATTATAAGAGATAATAGTTGCTATTTGTTTAATTACCTTCATAGTTGGTAATTTACCAAATTTATAATCATAATGTTCACAGAATGATAATAATAGGTTTTCACGAGCTAATAGTAATGAATCACCTTGCAACTCATAGCCATAACTTGATTCATAAGCTATTTTAGACCATTTAATAAACTCTTTCTCCGTAGTTCCTTCTTCCGCTATTCTTTGCAATTTCCGGTCTAAAAAACCAGCACGCTTATCAACAGGAATAATATCACCAGAAACAGAATCATAACGAGTTACAATATATGGTGACTCACCGCAGGCAAGCTCTAACCAACGTAAAGCAATAAAGCTTTCAAAAGAAATATCCCCGATTTCATTCATTACAATAGATACCTGCTTATCAACAAGCCAAGGTGGGGTAAATACTTCACCACGTTTACGAGTACGTAATTCTTGATTTCGTTTATTCTTTTCAACACGTGGTTGAATAATGGAATCATAAGAACCTATAATTAGATTTTTTTTAATAGGCTGGTCAGCACAAAAAGGCTTCCCCATACCTTCATAAGAAGGAGAAGCCCATACAATATTTTTATTTGTTGTTCGATCTTTTAGTAAAATTGTCAACAGCGTTCCAGAATCATTAGCAATCCCTTCTTCACTAATATCCACTGTTAATAATTGCATATAAGCCTCATTTCAAATTAATAATACATTTGTAATCATTATATAATTATTCATCTAAATTTTAAAGTACACCCTACTTTATAGAATTATAATGCACTAAATAAGTAATAATAATCATCACATACAACATCATATGTATTATATAAATAAAATACCACATCATATGAGACAAAAACACCTCGATATGATGTGGCATTGATTTTTTACAATCTACTCTATCAATATATATTAAATGTAATACTACTTTTCGGATTCTTCAATTTCGGAAATCCATATTGCTCTAAAGCATATAAAACATTTTGAATAGATATTTTCAAATTACCTTTAGATACCCTACAATTACGTTTTCATTTCATTCGTTCAAGTCGTTCATCTATCAGGTTTCACCACGTCAGTAATTAATCGTCCTAAATCAATAGCATTTTTAGATGTAATAACAGGTTTACCTGTTCTAGATTCAATAGATTTACGCGCATCACCAGCGATAGAACCGCCATCTTGAGCAACCTGTTTATTTTCCTCTAATCCTTGTGGATTTTTAGCTTCTGCAATATCTTTAGTTGCTGTTTCTGCCAACATATTTAAAATAAGCTCCGTAGTAGACATATTATCTCTCAGGTTTTCCTTTTTAAGGCCTTTAAAATCCTTATACTCTCGAGTAGTCATTCCGGACCAAGCTTTTGAAATTTCATTGGTTAAGATAGCATATTCATTGCTACCCTTAACACCATGATCTTGCCATGTATCTGTAAGTTCTTTACGCACTTGAATAGCCTGTAATCGTTGGTTAATCCATTCTCGGCTATATCCCTTACGAGCATATGATTCTAAAGCTCTATCAATCGTGAGTTCCGGATCAATGATTTCATCAATACGTTCTTTACCAACCTCTGCTAACCACATTTTAAAAGGTTCTGCCTTAGGCGATGGAACAGATTGTATGATACGAAAAATACCTTGCATATCAGCTACATCAGTCTTATATGACTTACCATCTGTCGACTTAAGTTTCAGTTGTCGACAAAATGTCGACAACTCACTTCGTTCTTCTTCTGACATACGTTTTTTCACTCGATACCAATAATCACGTGGATTATTGCTTTCAGTCAGAGAACCTATAACATCGACTACACTAAAATACCACTCCTCTCTTTCGTTATCCCAAACCGAACGAATTTGACTACCTTCAAACATCTTTATATCATCACTCATACATCTTCCTCCTCTCTTTAAATACAAATATATGTTCTATATTATTATCTATAGTATACGACTTTTACCATAAGAAATAAAGATATTTTCTAAAAATATATAGTTTGTTATAACCTTTACCACACACAAAAAGCCCTCTATCGTAAGGCATATACCTTGCAACAGAGAGCCTATAGTTACATGAAAAGCTAACCTATTGTGCGAGTTACTTCACAGGGTATTTTTAGCTTTCCTTACATTGTCTATTATTTCGTATTCTTAATATCAACCGTCGCCATATCGTTTGGCATCTTAGCCCCAAGCCCACTTTGGAATGTGTTATAGTAGTCCTTATTGTTATTAGTATCTATATATTGCACAATATCTCGCAAATCTTTTTCGACCAAAGAGCTAGTATTATAGGTCATAATAAAGTGATTGTATACGTATTGTTTATCATGTGATATTAACATATATATTGTTGTTTTAGGACGCTTAATTTGCATATATACGGATGGCATGGCATCATTCCAAACGGTAGCAAATTGGATCGGTTGTCGTTTCGAGTACTTGTCATTTAAGATAATACTGCGTACGGCTTTCGGGAAAATCTTCTCTGGATGTTGTATATCTTCATCCTCAACAGGCATCACCATGATACCTTCTCTATACTGATCGCTATCGTATACATACATATACGAATTATTTTTATCCTCCCGAATCATTTTACTTGTTTTTAGCGTTAAGAATGTAAAATCATTAATTTTTAAAGCTTTACTTTTTGAAAGAATATCCTTCGCTGGTTCAATGGATGGTAATACATAATTTACCAACGGTGACATTATCATATCTTGAGCCTTATCAACACCTTGTGCTTTTAACACACTAAACTGTTTTCTAGGCATAAAATTATAACCCACATGATACGAAATTGTCGGTGTATTTTTCATCGTAAAATTAAGGCTTCCTACCATTGGTACATCCTTAGCATACGTTACATCCCATGTTGCTTTTTCAACCGTAGGATACGTAAATTTACCAGCATATAATGAATGATCATCACCACGAAATACGCCGGCTGTTTTCTCTGCAATAGCTTTCATATCATCAATAGTCAGCTTGCTATAAGGAATCTTACTATCTTCCCAATTATTTCCTGCTGGTTGATGACGCAACTCATAACCAATTACGCCATTAGGGCTCATAATCATTGCATTTCTGAAAATAGATGTACCATCTTCAATTTTTTCAGTATTGCCATATCGACTCGAGTAGGGCATAGTGAATTTTATATTGGCCCCATCCTCTTTCAAAATAAATACAGATGAAGAAAAATCCAATGCATGGTTCAACTCACGATTAGAATAAATGACATCATTTAAATCTAATTCACCATTACCTACTACTTGTTTTGGCATATATGTTTTTATATCCGTTTCAACATTCCGTTCCATCTGCCGTGCATCTGCATCAGTCTTACGATAGTTCTGATACGAATCCTTAGATACCGTCGGATCTGCACCTGGTATATTAATATCAATTGCTTGGCTACCTAATGTCACAAAACTAAAACATAGTGCAGCCATTAACGCACGTTTCATCATAAACTCTCATCCTTTCACATAATGTCTCCCCAATATTATATATATAGAATATCATATTTCATTTGACTCATAGTAGTATAATATAAATATAGGAACAAGGAGGTAATTACTATGAAATTTACAAAACGTATACTCATCATGACTGCTTTAGCCGTAACCGCTGTTGTATCTACTGGATTTGCTTACGATTATGTATGCAATAACTCTCAGTACAATTGCAACACTAACACACAATACAACTCCGATAACAATACGAACAATACTAACTATGCAACATCCAACAATAACAACCAAAATTATTGTGGTCCAAACTCAAATTTTAGAGGATGCGGCGGATATAGAAGATAATTTAGTAAGTATACTAAAAGCCTATAGTACTAAACATGTACTATAGGCTTTTGTCGTATATTACAAGAACACTATTTAATTCATCAAAATACAGTTAGGCTCAATATGGCAACATGCATTTATCAGGAGTTCATTCTGTTAAAGTATTCAATGGCCTTTGGTGTAAAACCAATATAGGTATTACCGGCTGCATATGGTCCTAATTCATATGGTTGGTAAACTAGATCAATGTTCCCCTTACCGCGTAAGCAATAGTTATCGGTTACATATTTTACACTCCATCCACTTGGAATATAGCTCTTTGTGTGATTACCTGTATAATAGCTTAATACATGGGCTCGTAAGCCATTATCTAATTGTGCTGCATTCGCTATTTTTACATAGTTATATAATGGGATGCGTTGACCTGTTACTTTATTATATACAAGACCTCTTGTATTATACATACCATGAGCAGCTCCGGCGTAGTAATAATAGGTCGTTAGTAGGATTGAAACAACTTGACTATCCTCATAGGTAACCTTATAGTTTTGAGAAACTTGATAAATATGTTGGTTGTAATACATATCCTTTGCTTTGAGTACATAATTGGCAATATCGGTATTAATGACTCTTTGAGCATAAGCATGGTCTGTATAAACTAAAGGATACTTTAAATCTAAATTTGCGTCTGATTGACTACCTGTAACAACAGTTGCATACGTTGGTACAGTTAACATAACACCTAACATAGAGGTCATACATAGCTTTTTAAAGATTCCCATAATACTGTCTCCTTTTAACTAACACCTTTAAATAGGTTTATTACTGTGTTAGTTCTACAAGCTACGATAAAACTCCTCTTTTACTATTTCACTTTTCTCATAATTTATTCATTATATAAAATAGCCAAAACTATCTACTATTTCACACTAAATGTTAGGAAGAACTCCGCCTAATACAGCAATAATAAGTCCAAGTGCAATCATCCAAATTGATATAAACCTTAAAACAAAGGAAATATGTGTATAGATTTGTATAGTAAATTGATTATAATCAATAGCATCTTTAATCACCTTATCCCCTACTTTTTTCATAACTACATCTAATACAAAGGGATCTTTTGTGATAGATAATTTATAGGTACCTGGACCCGCATCAAAGGTATATAATTCCATTCTAGAGTGAGTAATGCCATTAACTCGGGCGCGCATAATAGATAGAAATAAAGGAATTGTACTTCCCGTTTTTTCATCAACTAAGTTAAAACCAAATTCGCCAATAGGCGCCTTTGTAAACATTTTTCCACTAAGCCATAGGCCATAAGTACCTGCTCGCTCTAACGTAAAAGTGCCTTCTTTATTTACATAGGGCATTTCATAGAGCATCTTGGCGCTACCAAAGCGAATCGTGTATTTCATACTTTCACCATACAAAAAAGGACCCTCCAAAGAGAGTCCTTAGTCTGTATTGTTATGCTATTAAGCGTTTTTAGCTACTTCAACAAGTTTAGCGAATGCTGCTGCATCGTTAACTGCCAAGTCAGCCAACATTTTACGGTTAACTTCAACGCCTGCTTTAGCTAGACCAGCGATGAAACGGCTGTAAGTTGTGCCATTGATGCGAGCCGCTGCGTTGATACGAGCGATCCACAATTGACGGAATTCGCGTTTTTTCGCACGACGGTCACGACGAGCGTAGTACAACGCTTTCATTACTGTTTCATTAGCTTTTTTGAACAAACGGGAACGTGTGCCGCGGTAACCTTTAGCTAATTTTAAAATCTTTTTATGACGTGCATGAGCTGTAACGCCTTTTTTCACTCTTGCCATTGTATATTCCTCCTAAATTACGATGTATCGATCTAATAGTTAACGATTAAGCGTATGGTAAGCATTTAGCTACGCGTTTGTGGTCAGCTTTTGCAACCAATGTAGCTTTACGCAAATTACGTTTACGAGCTGGAGATTTTTTCTCAAGAATGTGGCTTTTGAAAGCTTTTGCACGCTTGAATTCACCAGTACCAGTTACTGCGAAACGTTTAGCCGCTGCACGACGAGTTTTAATTTTTGGCATAATTATAATCCTCCCAAAACATTATTTACTTACTAAAATCATGGTCATGTTACGACCTTCTAATTTAGCTGCTTTTTCAATAGACGCTGTTTCTTTGAGTTCTTCAGCGAAACGTGTCAACACTGCCATGCCTAGTTCTGGATGTGAAAGTTCACGACCGCGGAACATGATAGTTACTTTTACTTTGTTACCTTCACCCAAGAATTTGGATGCGTTTTTCATTTTTACGTAAAAGTCATGGTCTTCAATATGTGGACGTAACTTAACTTCTTTTAAAGTTACGATTTTTTGTTTCTTCTTCGCTTCTTTCTCGCGTTTTTGTTGTTCATAACGATATTTACCATAGTTCATAATGCGAGCTACTGGTGGTTTAGCGTTAGGTGCAATTTCCACAAGATCAAGATGCTTTTCTTCAGCCAATGCCAACGCCTCACGGCCAGACATAATGCCGATTTGTTCGTTTTCAGGACCTACGACACGAAGTTCACGAGCACGAATCTCTTCATTAATGCGTGGTGTATCCTTGCTAATAGCGTTCACCTCCAAGAGAATAAAAAAAACGGACGGCAAACACCATCCGAATAGAGTTCTCTATATTAACCTCATACTTCTTGGTATTAGGTGAGTGGCGGATGGCCTCTGCTTCATAAATTACTTAATTATAATAACAAATCGAATGGTGAAAGTCAATAAAAAATATTGAGCTTTTAACAATGAATTTACTATTACAACTCTTATAGTATAACAGACATTATAAGTTCTGTATATAGGTATACTTACTGACACCTCTCGCTCTTTATGTATACAATATTCTTATAAATTATACAGCTAATTCTATAGAAAATACGATACAATAATAGTTATAGAATAATCTATCTTATATAGTGTACTTTATAGAATAGCGTATATTATAGGATAGTGTACTTTATAGAATAGTATACTTTATAGGATAGTTTAGCTTATATAGTTCACCTTATTTATTATTATACAGTAATAGGTATTACACAAATTGAAAGGAGTTTTATTATGAGTGTAACAACTACTGCCCCTCCACAAAAGGCGCGTACAACTGCTCAAAATATTGGACTTATTTTATCCTTCATTGTTCTAGGTGGTATTTTATTATTGCCTACACCGGAAACATTATCTACCGGTGGTCATCGTATGATCGGTGTGCTCGCTTTTGCCATCATCTTATGGATGACCTCAGCCGTTTCCTATCCAGTGAGTGCTACTATGATTACAGCACTTACGGCGCTACTGTTAGGGTTTTCACCGAATCCCGAAGCACCTGCCAAGGCTATGGGTACCGCTAATGCATTAAAGCTTATCATTTCTGGTTACTCTTCACCGGCTATGATTCTTGTAGGCGCTGCCATGTTTATCTCTGTAGCTATGCGCAAAACAGGTCTCGATCGTCGTATTGCCATGTTAGTATTGTCTAGCGTTGGTACTAAGGTAAGCCGTATTTATTTAGGTGTTATTATTACAGGACTTATCCTCGCCTTCTTCGTACCAAGTGCAACGGCTCGTATTGCTTGCTTAGCACCGATTATCATCGGTATTGTTGAAAATTTGGGTATTGAACGTAAAAGCCGTGTAGCAGCTCTACTCATGGTAGGCGCCGTACAGGCCGATACGTTCTGGAATATTATGATTCAAACGGCGGCCGCACAAAATCTTGTGGCTGTAGGCTTTATACAAACTCAGATGAATACATCTATTAGCTGGATAGATTGGCTTACCGCAGCGGCTCCATTCTCTATTGTTATGGTTATCATTGCCTACTTCTTAACTCAAGCATTAATTAAGCCGGAGTTCAAAGAACTTGTAGGTGGTGATGTACAACTCACTAAAATGCGCCAAGAAATCGGTCCTATGAGCACTGATGAAAAGAAACTATTATGTATCTCGATTGGACTACTTGCATTGTGGGCTACCGGTGGTAAGCTCCATTCTATCGACACAACAACTACAACAATCGTGGCTATCGCATTGTTCTTCTTCCCTAAAATTGGTATTATGGACTGGAAATTTGCACAGCCAAACATCGACTGGGGTTCCATCGTTATGTTTGGTGCTGGTATCGGCCTTGGCTCTGTATTACTGAAAACAAAGGCAGCCACTTGGCTTGCTCAAGTATTCGTAAATGCATTCTCACTTGAAAGTGCTAGTGTATTTATCTTAATTGCTGTAATGGCGGCCTTCCTCATTGTCATTCACCTAGGATTTGCATCTGCTACAGCCCTCTCCTCTGCTATGATTCCTATCGTTATATCCATCGTAGTAGGACATAACGCAGAAGGTCTTAACCCAATCGGCGTAACCATGCTTATGCAATATGCGATCTGCTTCGGTCTTGTATTACCAGTAAACTCACCACAAGGTATGGTGGCTTACGGTACAGACACATTCGACGTAAAAACATTTATGACTACAGGCATTCCATTGACTATTATTGGCTATGTTATGATGCTCGTATTTGCCCTAACATACTGGCACTGGATTGGAATTGCTTAACATCAATAAATCAGAACCACCCGTAAAACGGGTGGTTTGCTCACGGGCTATAAGCCCGTAGTACTAGGCCAGCGTCTAAAGGCGCTGGCTTTCACTACGTTCAAGCCGCATAGCCATTGACTCGTAACGCTCCCCTTAAAGGGGATATGTATTACTTGCTACCCTTAAAAGGGTCCTCATATTCTTTTACACTAAGTTTATCTTTCATTTGGTCATGTAACTCTTGCTCACGTATATATTTTTTTACGGTAGCTTCATTTAATCCTACTGTACTTACATAATATCCCTCGGACCAAAAGTGTCTATTTCCAAATTTATACTTTAAGTTTGCGTATTTATCGAACATCATTAGCGCACTTTTACCCTTTAGATATCCCATAAAAGATGAAACTGATATTTTAGGTGGAATTAACACTAGCATATGCACATGATCTGCCATAAGCTCCCCCTCTATAATCTTGACGCCCTTATATTCACATAAACGTCTCAGTATTTCACGTAAACTATTTCTGTATTGATTATATATAACTTTACGTCTATACTTAGGTGTAAATACTATGTGGTATTTGCATAACCATTTTGTGTGCGCAAGGCTCTGTGTCTTTG